>DAOTXO010000091.1:0-2350 GCA_034435495.1 Anaerolineae bacterium | reverse complement strand
GAATGCCCATCTTTTTGATAAATCCATACAACAGTGGCATATCATCTAGCCGCTCTACATTGATTGTTACCTCTGGCGTATTCATGCCGCCAATTTTACTATTTATCGCTCAATTTGAGCGAACATTGAGTAATCACCCTCATTCTGCGAAAATTTAACTGGTCAGCAAGACAACTGTAGTAGTCCCCTAAAACTGGAGACAAAAATCGGGCGGCTTATGCTTAATACAGCATTGCGTAAATTCGCTCCGATTTCCCGCCAGAGATACAAGCAGCACAAACTCGGGGAAAATTTATGCAACATTGTACTAAGGGATCTATCCAAGATTTCGAGACCACCACAGGCCGATCAACCCGTTTATCATTGCAGGTAACATCGAACAAACTGCAAGGAGGACAGATGTCAATTGCCATCACCCGAACTATACAACTTCTGGAAGAAATTGTATAGGTTTTACCTGTTGGCACAGACCTGGCTCTTTTACATGTCATGTGGGTCATACTGAACAGGTCCTTTCTCAAAATCTGTGGCGCTGTTCACGTCGCCTGGGGGTCAGCCTGGTGCAGACAGCGTCGCCGACCCGTCTGGCAGCTTTGCTGGAACACCCGGCTCTGCGCCCCCATGCCATGCGCTTGTTGACGCCCAACCTGGCCATCACGGACGCAACGCCAGAGTTGACAGCGGCGCTGATGCAGGCGGGGGTTACGCCTGTGGTGTGGGGGCCTGATCCCGCCGCCGCTGATCACCGTGTGATGGTAGATGAGTCTGGCCTGCTGCGCCCCACCTTTCACGCCCCGCAGTTCTACCTGTCTGCCCGACTGAACCGCATCGCCGCGGCGCTGCCTGATGGCAACTGGCGCATCACGGCCGAATCGGTGGGCCGATTCGGCCGTAACCGGGCTGAGACGGAGGCCCTGCTGGCGGAGTTGCGCCGACTTGTGCGCGGTGATTTGCCTCCTAAGCTGGAGGAGTCTATCAGAGGGTGGGGCCATTATTTTGGCGCCGCTACATTGGAGCCGGTGACGCTGGTGGCTTTCGATTCGGTTGCCATTTTAGAGGAGCTGTTGCAACGGCCGGAGCTGCAAGGCTTGTTGCAACCATTCGAGGCTCCAGGGCGGGCGCTGGCAGTGGCGTCGCAAGAGGCGCTGCACGAGCTGCCTAGTGTGTTAGCCCGTCTGGGTTTGGAAGTGAAGGGGGGAAACATTGAGATGGCCGAGCCACCCCGGCGACGCGGTCGCCGTCCTCAGGCAAAGCCATAAGCCGGCCGCGCCCAAAGGAGCCGATCCTCAACTCCCTGCCAGTTCCCGTTGCTGTGGATGAAAACGCCGGCCGTCTTGCCGCTGCTGGCATCCAGGGCGAAAGCGGCCGGCCGGGGTTTGACCTCGCCCCAGAGTAAGACCTCCCCGCCCACGATGTGCTGCCCGGCCGGTTGACGAGGCAACTGGTAGCCGGCCGGCGGCCGGAAAACCGAACCATCCGCTAGCATCACCCAGGTGGGGTTGAGAGCAATGAAGTTCAGGCGTTTGGTCAGGGGCGTGGTTGACGGCCGGGGCAGCGGCTGAGTGGACAACGGCAGCCTGGCCGCCTGCGTCTCTCCCTCGCGTTGCCACCACGCCTGTATCTGGGGAATGGTTGCCGCCATGGCGGCGTGTTGCACCCAGCCTTCCTTGATCATCCCGGCAATGCCAAACCGCCCACCTGCTACAACCTGATCCAGCGTCAAGGCGGCGGCGAAGCGTACCTGTGGATGGCTGCTCTCCAGCCAGCCTACAAAGTGGCGCATAGCCGGCCAATAGGAGTGGTCGGCCAGGACGTAGACCAATAGCTCCTGGGCTATCCCTTGCGCCGTCAGGGCCCGGCGCAAGATTTCTGGCAGCGCCGCCACTCCTAGCGCCCTGAGCTCATCCCGCAATGTCTCAAACGCTGCTTCCGCTCCATCGCCCAGAGCGGTGAGGTGGTCTAGCACAGCCTGCACCTCGGCCGTCACATTGCGCCGGGGCAACGGGCCGAAGGCGCTGGGAAAGCGCCCCTGGGCTGCCGGCCCCAGACCTGGTTGCCAGGTGCGACTGATCGTTTCCCAGGTCAGGGGGCCGATGCGGTGCGCCTGTTCGGTGCGCTGCCCGCGCTGGAGCTGCCAGACAGTCAGTTGATTGGCCTCCCAACGCGCCCCGCTGAAGTACCCGTCACGGTCGCTGCGCAGATGATACGCCGCATCCGTTGCCGGCTCCAGGGCCACAATCAGATACATATCCGCCAGCAACCAGCGCTCTTCATCGGCGCTGAAGCTGATCTCCCCGTTGGTGGTGGGGAAAAGAGTGACGCCGGCCGCCGGCCGGCTCAGGGTGTAGAT
>DAOTXO010000090.1:0-17893 GCA_034435495.1 Anaerolineae bacterium | reverse complement strand
AGCCTGATCAGTGAACGGTATAAGGAGAAACCTCCCCCCTAAAACTGGCACGAGAGAAACGCGACTGGAATCACCGGCCTGAGCTTAGACAGACCCCACCCCCTCCCTCGAATCGGGGTCTGTCGTTTTCTTAACGGGTTCCCCTCCTGGCCCGTTAAGAGCAGAGCCACTCACTACCCCCAAGTGAGTGGCTCTTTTCTTTTCTACGGAGAGGATTCGGCTGAGGTTGGTTTCCAGACCTTACCGATGTTCGGCCAGATATAACCCAGAGTATACGCCGCGAACAACAGCAAACACGGCTCGGCATACAGGCGATAGCGAGGCAAGGCGAAGAAGATCAAGGTCAAGGCCAGGTAGACGGCCGGCCAGACCAGCGCCAACGGCCACAAAGGCAGCCGCCGGCGAATGGCCAGCCCCAGACCCACACCGGCCAGACAGGCCACAGCCGTGGCCGGCCCCCAGTAGAGAATGTGTCGGGCGCGGGGATGCGTCCAATCGGCAAAGGTGAAAAAGAGAAACTTGGCCGGGGCTAACCGGAGCGGTTGCCACGGGTGGGCTGCCAGATACTCCCCGACAGCCCGGCGGTAAATGGCGTCCCGTTGCTGCTCATAGGCAGACGACCAGGGCAAGACCTCCAGCGCCGCCTCGATGGCCGGGGTTGTGTTGATGGCGTTGCCTTCCCAGGTGCGGGGCGAACCGGTCGCCAGTTCTCCCTGGCCGCGCCATAGATTGTAGCCGGCGGTGGTGGTCAGAAGCGGCCGGCCGAACACCACCTGATTGCGCACCACCCAGGGCGTCAGCAGCGCCAGACCCACCGCAGCGCTTATCAGGTAGATGCGCGGGGGGGCAGGGCCGAGACGCCAGGCCGCCGCCAGCAGCGTCGCCGCTACCAGAACCAGACCTTCCGCCCGCAGCAGCGCCAGGCAACCGCCAACCACCCCCACCACCAGCGCGCCGGCCGGCGTCGGGGTGTGGTGCAATGCGATCACCCGCCAGAGATATACCAGCGTCAGCGTCAGGGTGAAGGTGATGGGGTGAACTTCCACCGGCATATAAAGCAACGCGGGATACACTGCCCCCAACCAACCCGCCACAGCGGCCGTTTGGGAGTTGAAGATGGCCCGCCCCGCCTGATAGAGCAACACCGCCTGGGCCGCCCCCACCAGACTCTGTAGCAGTTGCGTCACCAGGAGACCGGCCGCGCCGTGGCCGACGACAGCGAAGATAGCGCTCAGGAAAAGCGGATAGAGCGGCGGCTGAAAAGCGGAAGGAGCGAAGCGCTCCTCCACCCAAAAGAGGGTCAGGCCGCGCCCGGAAACGAGGCCGGCCGCCATGGCGCTAAACTCCACCCCGGCGCTGGAGAAAAAGCCTTCGGCAATCACCGGGTCGGGCATGAGATAGAGCAGGAGCAAAGCCAGAAGACGGAACGTCAGGGCCACCCCATATAAGCGCCAGGGCCGACTGGCCTGGGCCAGCAGCGCGCTCAGCCACACAACCACCATTCTGCTCACCCCTCACTCCCGCCATACCACAGGGAAGAAACGTTGCCACGGCTCCACCAGCGCCAGCTGAAAACGCACAATCGGGGCCGTAGTCTGATCGTCCACCACAGCCAGGAGGGGCAGGCGGCCGGCCGGCCACTGACTCGCGACTGTCG
Source organism: Anaerolineae bacterium (assembly GCA_034435495.1). Classification (GTDB taxonomy): domain Bacteria; phylum Chloroflexota; class Anaerolineae; order Promineifilales; family Promineifilaceae; genus DAOTXO01. The sequence continues at coordinate 16,236 of DAOTXO010000090.1, read as the reverse complement.
CCTGCAAAGAGAGGGTCACTGTTTCGCCCGGCCGGGCGCTGGCGCGCCATTGTACCTGCCGTCCCGTCACTACCGTTGTGCCCGATATCACCACCAGGGTGGAGGTCATAGGCTGGAGCTCAGGCGGCAAAAACAGCGTGGCGCTGATCCAGGCGGCCGGCGTTGGCCCGGCGTTCACCAGGCTTAGCGAGAGGGTGACCGGCGCACCAGGACGCCATGTAGCGGGGGAGTAGCTGAGGGTGGAGGGGGTGAGGTCGGGCGTCGCTACCCACACGCGCGCCTGAAGATCAAAGGCTATCTGATGGCGGGTGTAGACCAGTCGGGCGCGGGTGGCTAAAAGCGTTCCGGCTGGCGCCGTTTCCTCCGCCTGTCCACGGTAGGTCAGGGTGAGGCTCTGGCCGGGGAGTAGCCGGCCGGCCCACTGCAGCTGGTGGTTGAGGGCATCGTAAAGCCACTCGGTCGATAATTTTGGTATGTCTATGCGCAATTCGGGCGGCAAATAAAGCGTAGCCGTGACGCTGTTGGCCGGAGCCGAGACCTGGTTGTGCAGCGCCAGGGTGTAGGTGTGCCAGTCACCGGGGGTCACCACCCGCACACTGCTGGTCAAGGCGGAATCTCCCAGATCGCTTAACCAGCCCACAATGGCACGTGCAACCGGGACATGGGCGGCCGACGGCAGAGTCTCAAAGGGCAAGCCCCATAACAGAGTACGCCACCCCTCCCCCTGGTTAGCCACAGCCCCCGGCATTCCAGCGCTGTGCCACAGCACCGGACGCGCCCCCGGCCGGGGAATCAGGCCGTCGCTGAAGTTTTGGTACACCCCATAGGTTAAAGGCAGGGTGGCGCTCACCGGCGCGGCCCGGCCGGCGCTATGACCCACATACACCTGGGTAGGAGTGATGGATTCGTAGAAGTTTTGGACACCCAAATAGTCACGTGTCAAGGGGTCTTGGGCATGGTAATACATGTAATCCTGGCTGGTGAGAAACAAGCGCCCCCCACCGGCCAGATAAGTGACCAAAGCCTCACTCTCGGCCGGGGTGATGGGTTGGAACCAGTCATAGCCGGTATACCACAGCACCATATCATAAGCCGCCAGCATCTCGGCGCTGGGGCTGCCCAAAACTTCCTCATGCGCTCCGATCTCCCAGTAATCGTAGACCAGACCCAGCTCATCCAGCAAGGGGCGATAAAGCGCCGCCTGATCGTACCAGCGGTGATCGGCGACGAACAAGATGGCGTTGGGCGCCTGGTGAGTCACAGAGATGAAGGCGCTCAGGCTGGGGTCGCCGGCAACGCCGGCCGTTACAGAGACCACATCTGTTATCCCCGGCGCCAGCTCTAGCGGCGCTTGCACCACCAGAGCGGTCCGACCTGTCTGACATGGCCCCAGGGTAAGGGTGGGCGTGATCAGTTCATAGCTCCACCGGCCCCCCTCCAACGCCAGCGTGATGGTATCGGTGACCCATTCACTCAGATTACGCACCTCCAGGGTATAGGTGAGGTGCGCGCCGGCTACGGCGAAACGCTCCAGGGAGGGGGTGACAAATTGCACCCCGGCGCGGGTGCGCGGCGCTTGAAAGTAATCCAGGGCGCGCCCCAACACCTGGGCGCGGTCGGCGGCCTCGGCCACCCCCTCCAGGCCAAAGCCCAGGTAGAGAATGCGATAGGGGTCGCACGGGCCGGCCGCCAACGCGGCCCCCTGACCATCGGCATAGGTCAACACCACCTCAGCCAGCGAGCCAGCCAGAGGCAGAGCGTGGTCAGGCGCCAGCTGGTTGTTGGCGCTGCTGCCGCCGTTCAACTCAAAGGCCAGGCCGGCCAGGGGGGTGTTGGCGGCCCCGGTGACACTGAGCGGGGTGGTTTTGCCCGCATATTGCCCGTGGAGCAGGTCATACCACCAGCGCTGCGCCCCCAGGCCATTGCCATCGTAAAAAGCAACATCCTGGCCGCTGATCAAAAAATTGCCCCCCAAACCCAGGTAATCGGAGATGACCCGGCCGGCGCCAATCAAACCCGGCGCGTCGTTGGGAGCCGACCAGACTAATACCGCATAATCCGCCACATCGCTCAGAGTGGGTGTGTCGTGGATGGGGTGGCGCACCGCCCATTCATCGAAGGCATAGGCGTTGGCTTCTAAGGCGGCGCGATAGTAATCGATCTTGGACAGGTAATACCACTGGCCGCTGTCCACCAGCAAGATGCGGGGAGCGCGCTCCAGGGCGAAATCCTGGGTGTGGTTTTGGTCAGCCTCGATTGTCACCACGGTTGTCAGGATGCGTTGACCTGTCAACACCGCTCGCAAGGTGTGAACGCCGGCCGGCAACAACAGGCTGTAGATGCCCTGAGCATCTGCCTGCGTGGCGGCCGGCGCACCCACCACCTCGACGCGAGCCGGCAACGGCGCGCCCGTGACCACCTCGCGCACCACTCCCTGTACCTGACCGGCCGGCAACGACGTTAGAGCAAGGGGGACCGGCGTCGTCTGGCCGGCCGCCACCAGATGACTAACTGAGACGGGCGCGTAGCCAAAGGGGGCTGTCGCGACAGTGTAAACCCCTGGGGCCAGGGCTGCCTCAAACCGGCCGGCCGCGTCAGTGACGTAAACCAGAGAGACGCCGGCCGGCGTTGTGACGGTGACCGCAGCCTGGGGCACAGGAATACCCTGGGCGGAAACTTCTACCGCCACTGTTCCCTTGATTGCCTGACCGGCCACGGCCGCGTAGACATCCAGACGCCCCCAGCCACTGACCGGATTGGGATGGGTGGTGGAAAGGGGGTGCGCGGTGGTGGTTAAGATGTGCGTCGCCGCAGTGGCATCCAGGGCCGGGTTGCTCGATAGTAACAACGCCAACGCGCCGCTCACATGAGGGGCAGCCATGGAGGTTCCGCTGGAGATAGCGTAGCCGCCGCCGGGATAAGCCGAAACCACGCCGGCCCCCGGCGCGGCCAGAGTGGGTTTGGTTTGCGCCGTCCACAGCGATGGCCCCAGCGAGGAGAACCAGGCTATCTGATCCAGCTCGTCGCTGGCAGCCACCGCCAAAACATCGGGGTAGCCGGCCGGCGTCGCCACACTCATCGCCGTTGGGCCGGCGTTGCCGGCGGCAAAGACGGGGAGGATGCCGGCCGCCCGCAAAGCGGTCAGGTCATTGAGCCACTCGGCCGAAGTGGGGGTGCTGCCCCAGGAGCCATTAACAATGTCAGGGGCCAGGGCCGGGTCGCCGGCCGGGGCCAGAAGCCACTCAAAACCGGCGTGAATGTCACTGGTGTAGGCAAAGCCATAGGCGTCGAAGACCCGCACCGCGATCCAGCGGGCCCCGGGGGCGACGCCAATCCCCAACCCGCCCACCGCCGAACCGAGCACGTGTGTCCCGTGGCCGTGGGGGTCGACCGGCGTCGTATTAGTCACCTGGGTGGCGTCATACCAGTGACCCGTGTGATCGATGACGCCAGCGTGTTGACCACGATAGTTGTCGAACAGGGCCGGGTGCAACCAATCCGCTCCCGTGTCCATTACCGCCACCGTCACCCCTGTGCCACTGATGCCCAAACCGGCGTGGACATAGGGTGCGCCAATCTGCGCCAACCCCCACGGCGTGAGAGGCGGTGCGGCCGAGAGGGTGGTTGTCAGATATTGGCGGCGCACATCCAACGCCAGCCGCGCCACCTCGTCGCGGTCACCCAGAGCCTGGATCGCCGCCGGAGAGCCTTCCACCCAGATGCCGTTGAAAATCCAGTATGGGCGATAAGCCGTGATAGCCCCCTGCGCCTGCTGCTGAGCCAGGTGGACACGTAGATCAGCCTGGGTCTCAGCGGCGAGTTGCTGTAAGGAGTAGACAACAGCGGCGCGACGGTCGTGGCGGTCGACCGGCCAGGCAGCGGTTCCCCAATCGGGTTGATCAGATAAATAGACCAGACAGCGCAGGCGGGCATCGGGGGCTGCCTGGGCCAGCGCTTGGGCCAGCGCCGGGTCCCATTTGGCGGCGGCCGGCAGTGATGGCTGGCTTTGCGCCGGCCGGGGCGGAAGGAGGGTAGCCAGGGCTAGCGCCCCTCCCAGGGTGATGCACCCTATTACCAACCCAATGCGTCGCCACATGTTGCCCTCACCGTGACATCCCAAACCGCAGCTGGTACATGGCAATGCCGGCTGCCGTCGCCACATTCAACGACTCTTTGACACCGGCCATGGGCAGCGCCGCCACCCGTTCACACCGCGCTAACAAAGCGGGATCGACCCCGGCCAGTTCGCCGCCAATCAACAACACCAGGGGAGCGGAAGATGCCTCCAGTTGTAAGTGGTAAATCGATTCGGCGCGAGGATGGCGCTCTAAAGCCCACAGGCGATAGCCCTGCGCCTGCAGGGCGTCGGCGGCGTCCAGACTGTTGGGGTAGTAGCGCCAGGCAACGGCGCTTTCGGCTTGCAGAGCTGTCTTGGTGAGCCGGGGGTGCTCCGGGGTGGGAGTGATGCCGCACAGATGCAGGCAACGCACGCCGGCCCCATCGGCGCTGCGGAAGATGGAGCCGACATTATAAACGCTGCGCAGATTGTCCAACAACAGTTCCAGGGGGGGCGCAACGGAGGCTGACGACAGAGGAGTCGGGGAAATCGGCGACAGGTGCGCCGCCACCGGCGCGGCCGCGCCACACCGGGGACACACGTCGGCCGGCAGGGCATGGGGGGCGGCCGGGAATCGGAGCCGGCACTCCGGCCGGCCACATTGGTGAAAAGCCGGGCGTGGATGGGACATCACATCAGATAGGCGGGCGCAAAATAGCGCGCCACACCGGGCAATCGTAGCGGTGTTCCGTCTGACAACGCGCCGCCACCTCATCACTGAGAAAGACGCCCAATTGGCGCAGGGCGCGCGTCAGATGGCATAGCGGCAACCCCACCACACCGGCGTAACAACCGCTCAGGTCGGCCACCGGCCGGAAAACCGGGTGTTGAATGGCATACGCGCCGGCCTTATCCAGCGGGTCGCCTGTCGCCACATAGGCGGCGATCTCCGCGTCGCTATAAGCGCGCATCGGCACATCCACCGAGGCGACATCCATCACCACCCGCTGACTGGGCCAATGAATGAGAGCCAGGCCGGTATGAACCTGATGCAACCGGCCGCATAACCGGCGCAACATACGGGTTGCGTCGGCAGCGTCGGCCGGTTTGCCCAAAATATGCCCGTCCAGGGCTACATTGGTGTCCGCCCCCACCACCACCGTTTCTTCCGTAAAGGTCCAGCGTTGCGCCGCCGCCTGGGCTTTCAAATAGGCCGTTTCGACAGCGTTGTGCGCCGGGGTGGGGTGATCCACCTGACGCTCATCCACCTCCACAGCATACAACGTCACCGGCAAGCCCAGCAACTGTACCAGGGCCCGTCGGCGGGGGGAAGCGGAGGCCAAAACCAAACGCAGCATGAAGAAGAGTATAGCCAGGGGTGGCAAGCAGGGCAATGGCGGATCGTTTATAACGCAGTGCGACATGTTGCCGCTACCTGGTGAAGGGGCTATAATCAATGGGGTCGCCAGATGACGCTGCTCTTCTGGCGTGATCTTCATCCACAGGGACGCCATGTTTGACCTGACCCTCTCTCCTGACCATCTGGCAGCCGCTGCGATGGTGCGTGAATTTGGCGAGCGTGAGATTCGGCCTATCATCCGCGAGGCGGATCGCCGTCAGAGTATGCCGGCCGACATTCTGCCACGTATGGCAGCTTTGGGCATTTTGGGCCTCAACATTCCGGTGCGCTACGGCGGTCAGGGGTATGATTACATCACCCTGGGATTGGTCTCGGAGGAGCTGGAACGCATTGACACCAGCCTGCGGGTGGTGATGTCGGTGCACATGGGCCTGAACAGCATGGCGCTGTTGCAGTGGGGCGACGAGGAGCAGAAACAACGCTTTCTTGTCCCGCAGGCGCGGGGAGAACGGTACGCCGGTTACTGCCTGACGGAGCCGGGGGCGGGGTCAGATGTCGCCAATATTCACTCTACGGCGCGCCGGGATGGGGATGATTACATCCTGAACGGCGAGAAGATGTGGATTAGCCTGGCGACCAAAGCGCACCATTTCCTCTGGTTTGCTAAAACGGATCCATCGGCCGGTTATCGCGGTCTGAGCGCCTTCATCGTCACGCGGGATATGCCCGGCGTAACCACCGGCGATATTCATGGCAAGTTGGGGGTACGGGCCGGCTCGACCGGCTGGGTGCATTGCGATAATGTGCGCCTGCCCACTTCCCATCGTCTAGGGGAGGAAGGGGAAGGCTTTAAGATCGCCATGAGCTGTCTGGATAATGGGCGCTACACGGTAGCGGCCGGGGCGACGGGCGTCATTCGGGCCTGTCTGGAGGAGTCTATTCAATATGCTCAGACACGCCACACCTTCGGCCGGCCGATTGGCGACCATCAACTCATTCAACAAAAGCTGGCCTACATGCAACAGTGGTACGATTGCGCCCGGCTGCTCTATCTGCGCGTGGGCTGGATGAAAAATCAAGGGCTGCGCAACACGCGCGAAGTGTCGCTGGCCAAATGGTATGCCACCGATATGTCCTTTCAAGCGGCCCATGAAGCCCTTCAGGTGCATGGCGCTTATGGCTTTTCCGACGAGTACAACGTCGAGCGTTATTTGCGCAACAGTCGGGGGGCGATCATTTACGAAGGTACAAGCGAAATTCACCAACTGATGCAAGCTGACTACGCCCTAGGCCGCCGGGTGGACAAACCCCTGCGCCGGGAGTTGCCCCCCTACGACCCGGCCTTTTGGCAAACAGACCTATAACCCTTGCGCCGCAGTCGGTTCTGAGCGCAAGCCGACCGCTGCTCACTCTTACGGAGGTTCCTGCTCATGAAAGTTGTTGTGTGTACCAAACAAACACCCAGCACCACGGCCGTGTTTTCGGTCAACAACGGCCAGGTTAATTGGAATGATCCTGGGGGTAAACCCAAAGTCGTCAACCCCTGGGATGAATATGCGATTGAGGAAGCGATTCGTCTGATGGAAAAGCATGGCGCGACATCCGCCACGGCCCTGACTGTTGGCAGTGAAGAAGCCAACGATGTTTTGAAACAAGCCCTGGCGATGGGTTGCACTGAGGCGGTGTTGGTTTCAGACCCCTCATTTGAAGGCTCCGACGGCCTGGGAACGGCGCGTATTTTGGCGGCGGCAATTGCTAAAACGGGGGCTGAGATTGCCCTGTTTGGCAAACAAGCCATTGACGGCGACACTGGCATGACCCCCGTCATGGTGGCTCGCCTGCTGGGCTGGACACCTTTGACTTATGTCTCAGCGATTGAAAGCATTAGCGGCGGGGAAATTACCGTCAAGCGCCTGGTGGAAGCCGGCACACAAACAGTCACAGCCCGTCTGCCTGTGGTCATCAGCGTGGTGAAGGAAATCAACGAGCCCCGCTATCCCTCCTTCATGGGGATTCGCAAAGCCAACCGGGCCACCATTCCCACCTGGAGCGCCGCCGATCTGGCTGTGTCGGGTGCGTTTGGCCCGGCCGCCGCCAAAGTGGATTGGTCTAACGTCTACGCTATGCCTGTGGTAGAAACGGACACAGAATTCATTAGCGGTGATTCCGCCCGTGCGATTGCCGGCAAACTGGCCGACCGCCTATTTGAGGAAAAGGTGATCTAAATGCACGTCTGGGTTTTTATTGAACATAATGGCGAAGAGATTCTGCCCATCAGTCGCGAGGCGTTGGGTGCGGCACGCACCAAATTGGGCAGCGACGTGACTGCCCTCGTTTTTGGCAGTGGGGCGGAGGACGTGGCCCCAATCGCCTTTGCCTACGGTGCTAAGACGGCCCTGTGCTGCGAGGATGAATCGCTGGATGGCTTTCGGGTGGAGGCGGTGGGGCCGCTGGTGGCCGGGTTGGCTCGCGACCGCGAGCCGGATGTCATTTTAGCCGGCGCTTCCAGTGTGGGGCGCGATCTCACGGCCTGGCTGGCGGTCGATCTGGCGGCCGGCCTGATCCCCGACGCCACCGAGCTGCGCCTGGAAGGGAACACCATTCAAGCTACCCACCCTGTCTACGCCGGCAAATTGCTGTGCGATGCCTATGTGAAAGAAACGGGTTTACAAATTATTAGTCTGCGCGGCCGGGCCTTCCAGGCCATCACTCCCGATGAAAGCGCCGAAGGGGAGGTGGAGTGGGTGGATGCCGTGGTGGATGAAGCAGACATCCCCACAAAAATTGTCAATCTAGAAGCCAAGACCGGGGGCGTCAGTCTGACCGAAGCCAGCATTATTGTCAGTGGTGGGCGCGGCGTAGGTGGCCCAGAAGGCTTCGCCCCGCTGCGAGAGCTGAGCCAGGTGTTGGGGGCGGCGTTGGGCGCTTCCCGCGCTACGGTGGACGCTGGCTGGATCCCCTACGAACATCAGGTAGGGCAAACGGGCAAAACGGTCAGTCCCGATCTCTACATCGCCTGCGGCATCAGTGGCGCTATTCAGCATCAGGCGGGGATGCGCACCGCGAAGGTGATTGTGGCGATCAATAAAGACCCGGATGCGCCGATTTTCAAACTGGCGAAATATGGGGTGGTGGGCGATCTGTTCGAGATTGTGCCGGCGCTGACGGCTGAGTTCAAAACACGTTTGAGCTAACGTCGTTCAGGTTAGCTGATGGCAATTGATGGGGCGCGCCCCCGGCGTTTTAGGCTCGCAGCCGTTGTTGAACCTTGTCGCTCTCTAGCTCGCGCAGCGCATCAGCGGCAATCCAGCGCGCCGCCCTGGAATTTAGCTGCTGTAGCTCGTGGGCCGTTGCGATAGCGGCCGCGTTCAGGTGGGCGTTGCGCTTGCCAATGCTGCGCAAAGCCCAGTTGACTGCTTTCTTGACAAAGTTGCGCTCATCCAGCGCGCCGTGCCTGATCAGTGGCAGAAACGCCTCGAACTCGTCATCAGTCGCCTGTTTGTTGTGCCAGGCCAGACAGGCTATCAAAGCGAAGGCGGCGCGTTTGACAAATGGCTCCTCGCGTGTCGACCACGCCACGATCTTGTGGTGGGCCAGAGGGGTCTTGTCGAACAGGTTCATGCACACCTGATCGCAGACATCCCAGGAGTCGAAATCTTGCACCCAGGCTTCCATCTCGGCTGCCGTCAGCCTGTCTGGGACGGCAATCATAGAAGCCACAATCCGCGCCTCGGCTACACCGGTGGCCCACAGCTCGCCGGCCAATTGGTGATCGCGCCCCACCGCTTTGGCAATGCGGCGCATCTCCGGTACGCTGACGCCCAGCCGATTGTCAATCGTCATGCCATAGCGGGCCATGCCGGCCAGGTTATCCGGGTTGGCTTTGGCTTGCAATTGGGCCAAAACAGCGGCGCATGAGGTCATAAGCGGGTGTGTCCGATACTGTTAGTTGTCCAGTGGCTCAAACCATTGTAGCAGCCTTGAGAAGGTGAAGTCAATTATCACCTGGATAGGCTGTATGATGCAGGAACCCCAGCCTGTATGGTGAGGTCATCCGTCAGAGCGGAGCCGGCCGGCTGGCATCCAGCCCTGGGGTAGATTACAATTGAGAGCTTACACAGGCCCCAGTAGCTCAACCGGACAGAGCAACGGCCTTCTAAGCCGTCGGTTGGGGGTTCAAGTCCCTCCTGGGGTATACTCAAAAGCTTATGAAAGTGTTTACAGTTGCCCAAATGGTCGCGGCTGAGAAGGCGGCGGATGCTCAGGGGCACAGCTATGCTGCCATGATGGAGCTGGCCGGCCGACGCACCGCCCAGGCCATCATGGCGCGTCAATCGGTCGCCGGCCGGCGCATGTTGGCGCTGCTCGGCCCCGGCAACAACGGCGGGGATGGGCTGGTAGCCGGCCGGTATCTGGCCGAAGCAGGCGCCGACGTTATGTTCTACCTCACCCGCCGGCGCGACCCGGCTACAGACGAAAATCTGGCGCGGGTTTTGGGGATGGGTCTGTTGGTGGTGGAGCATGAACAGGACCAGCGCTGGCGCGTCTTGCGCACCCGCCTGGCGATCACCGACATGGTGCTAGATGCCTTGCTGGGCACAGGCTTCACGCGCCCCATCGAGGGTCGATTGGCGCAGTTGTTGCGCCAGGTGCAGGCTGGTCTGGCTGAACGCAACGCCTTTCTGGCCGGGGCCGCCACCCCTCCGCCTCTGACCCCTGTGACACCCTTGCAGCTTCCCCCCACCGCTACACCGGCGCGGGTGTTCATCGTAGCAGTGGATTGCCCCAGCGGGCTGAACTGCGACACCGGCGCGCTGGATCCCCTGACGCTGCCGGCTGACCTGACGGTGACCTTCGCCGGCCCCAAATGGGGGCATTTTTTGGAGCCAGGGGCCGACGCCTGTGGGGAACTGGTAGCGGCCGAGATAGGGATCGATCCCCGGCTGACAGCCGGAGTGACACTAGAGAGTGCCACTCCGGCAGCGCTGGCGGCGCACCTGCCAACCCGGCCGGCGGCCGGCCATAAGGGAACCTTTGGCTTTGGTCTTGTGGTAGGCGGCTCCCACCGCTATTGGGGCGCACCGGCCCTGGCGGCCCGCGCTGCTCTGCGTATCGGCTGCGGTCTGGTCGCCCTCGGCTTGCCGGCCGCTATTCGTCTGGCGGCGGCGCTGCAACTACCGGAAGCAACCTACGAGCCGCTACCGGATGAGAACAACCTGGGGGCTGAGTCAGCCGCCGCGCTATTTCATGCGTCTGAGGGCGGCCGGCCGCCGCTGGCGCGTTACGTTGCCTGTTTGCTCGGCCCCGGTCTGGGGCCGGAGAGCGCTTCTTTTATGCAGGCCTTCCTGACCGACCCGGCCGGGTTGCCTCCCCTGGTGGTGGACGCCGACGGTTTGAACCATCTGGCCGCGCAGCCTGATTGGCCCCATCGGTTGCCGGCCGGCAGCATCTTGACGCCCCACGTGGGAGAGATGCGCCGTCTGGCCGGCGTTCCGCCGGCCAACAACCTCATCCTGTGGGCGCAGCAGCAGGCAGCCGCCTGGGGGCATATCGTTGTCCTCAAGAGCGCCCGTACTGTGGTAGCCGCTCCAACAGGCGACTCGATGATCTTCCCCTTTCCCAATCCCGCTCTGGCTACAGCCGGTAGTGGGGATGTGTTGGCCGGGGCTATTCTCGGCCTGTTGACGCAGGGGGTGACGCCCTATTGGGCTGCCTGTCTGGGGGTCTATCTGCACGCTCTGGCGGGGCAACAGGCGGCCGTGGGTTCGGCCGGCCTGCTGGCGCATGAGATCGCCGAGGCCTTGCCGGCGGCGCGCGCCCAACTGGCGGCTGTATTGCCCCCAAACAACCTGTTACCAAACGGGTAGTGGTTGCCGCATCATCGGTGTTACTCAGGCAGCCGTTTGATCTGTCGCAACTCGTCAGCGATATGTAGGTGCAACTGAGCCAGATTTAGCTGCTCATATTCCCGCCGGAGGCTGTGTTTGCACCCCTCAGTCACTCTTGTTTTCACGGGAGTGACGTGGGGGGCTGCTAATCACGCGCACGGCGGCCGGCTGCGTCCCGGCGAAGGTGGCCAGGCGCATGATGGTCTAAAAATGGGGGAAGAGCCTCATAGGTCACCCATAGCGTCAGCACGTCAGCAACGTTGAATGTGAGCCATGATACCCTTTACGGCTCTGGCCACAAGCTCGCCGGCGTCTCAAGACACTCCTGGTGTTCGGGGTTACGCAACACGGTGTACAACTGCGCCACATCCCAATTGCTCACAGCCTCAAGTGGGTAGAAGCCTTCAACAGTCAACTCACTGCTTTCCATGGCGCGCTCAAGTAAACCTTTATTGCTATCTGGATCCCAGATGGCAGGCTGCCATAACAAGAGAATCGTGCTGCCTTGACTATCGAAACATAACTGAACCACTTCGTCCTGACGCCTGGCAAATACCGCATAAGCCATGAGGACCCCGTCTTCTGGAAAGTATAGACGCAGACTGGCCGGCAACACACCCTCGCGTGGCGTAGGAATCGTCCACATCCATATTTCGGCGGGTTGTCCTAACTGCTGTAACAGGGGTTCGATCTGATAATTGGGTTGGATGTCCACCTGAATCTCAGCTTCGATAATGATATTGTCCTGGGCACGAAATGTGTGTCGGACCTGGGTGCCATTCTCAATCTGGGGATCGATGAATAAAGCTGTAATGCGAGACCTCCCTGACTCAAACTCCCTAATGGTTATGAGAGCACCAAGAGAAGAATACCGTTGCACCACTTCCTCAAAGCTAGAGTGGCCGAGTTCTATTCCCCACCAACAGGGCAGAGCGCAGCCGCCATTGTCAGCCATAAGTCGGGTGTACGTCTGTCCACGCTGGTCAGGGGGGACGGTTGGCAGGGGTGTCCAGGTTGGTGGAAGGGTTGGCGTCGCCGTGGGTGTCACAGAGGGGGAGGGGGTGGCGCTGGGCTTGGGTGTTGGCGTGGCGCTGGGGGTGGATGTGGCGGCGTCAAGAGGCGTCGGGGTCATGACAGCAACCGGGCGCGCCGTCGCTGGGCCAGCGGTTGGTGTGGATGTTGCTTGGGGCAGGTGGGTGTCGTCGGAGGCCATATCTGGTTGTAAGATGGTGCAGCCCAAGAGAGAAGCCATGATCAGACACAGCCCCCATGCCAGTTGATAGAAGAGATGTTGGTGTTGTGGTAGCGCAGTCATAGGATTCATCGATTTGCTGCCAGCAGTTGCTCCAGCCAAACTGCCATGTTGACATTCATGAAGTTAGCCCGGTAAATAGCAGCATCCGTCAAACCATCCGCATCTACCTCCCATTGGTTGTACGTCTAGCCAATGCCCATATTAGCAAGCTCTTCGCTGGGGGCACCGGAACGGCTTTTCTGCCAGTCACTGAAGTTGCCACCAGCGCCCCCCCCATGTATTATAATTGGCTTCAGTCAAGTTGGAGCGATCAGGAAAGTCCGGGTCGGCTCGTTGGGCCTCTAGCAAGGCTTGATTGGCTGCTCCATTGAGTATACCTATGTCCAGCACGTGAAAAATCTCGTGAAGGATGAGATGGTGATTGGTGAAACCAGACATCCCGATGTAGACGGTTGTACTTCCCACCCAGGCCCGGCAATCTGTTGCCACCGTACAAGAACGGTCAGAGTACTTGTGCATTTGAATTGGCCCATCCAAGATAGCAAGAAAAACATCTGTAGGCAATGGGCGGACGTATGCTTCCCCTTCCATGAGCGTAAGATCGCGGCGTTGGGTATAAAGTGTCTGAGCCATGCGGTTAGCGATAGCACGGGCGGCTTGATGGGCCAGTTGCTTTTCCTGGGTTGTCCAGCCTGTACCGGTGAATTGGATGAATGGAGAGGTGAAGGGGCGGACAAACGACTGGCTTGCTGTGATGGCATCGGCGCAGATGCCATTGGTGTGGCACGCATAATGGCCGGTGGGGTCGGTGAAGACGAGGGGGTTGTTGAGGGTGTAGGTGTAGCGATTGAGGGCTTGGAGGTTGGTGGGGTCGGGGATGAGGGTGTCGGGGGAGGCGAAGCGGGCCAGGCCGGGGAGGTAGTAGCGGGCGTTCATGTAGATGAGGCCGATGTCGCCGTCGCCGGTGTTGTGATGTTGGTGGCTGGTGTAGCCGTGGTGGGTGAGGCCGGGGTTGGCGGCCGGGGGAACCCGACGCAAAGCGCTGCCAAGACCACTTAACGAGGACATAGGTCAAGCGCCTTTACCGGCTGATTTAAGCCCGGCCAGGGTTGCACCGCAGAGACGATAGTGTCAACAGTAATAGAGGGTGGGATATCGAAATAGCTTGAAAATTGTAAATCGTCCCGAATTTCTAATAACCATTCATCATACCGGGTTGGATCAAAGTACACAACTCCAAGGACTAACGTGTTTTGATCGAGGGAGACAAGCATGTCCTGGTTGCGTATTTCCTGCCTGGCTACGGGATATTGCACATCCACCTCAATGCCTGCCTGAGAATAGAATAGCCTGGCCTGGACATGTTCCCCGCGGCCACAGCCAAACATCAGGAAAAGGGCATCGGGTTGCCCAGAAATGTCCATGATCGTATTGAGTATGACCTCAGAAAAGCTCCACCCGAAGGAAATATACTGGACAACATCGAACTGCCCATAAGTATCTTGCTCAAATACCACCGCACCATGCCCTTCCTCTTGGACCTTATAATGGATTGTAGCTGTGCCAGCATCATTTGACCTGGCTATCAGGCTGTTCTGGGAGAGCATTGCCAGGATGGCGCTGCGATCCGCCATCCCAGGACAAACACCAGCCACGCACGGGGCTTGCGCCAAGACCTGGAGGACGTTGGGGGGGGGTGGGTGTAAGCTTTTTAGAGTCCCCTTGATGAATAGTTTGACGGTGAGAAGGAACCCAACCAGACAACTGGTTGCAACCAGAATCAGCATAATAGCTGGGAGATACTTATGTTTTGACCTATGTTGAATAGCCATAGTTGATAACACCTTAATCGAGCAGATGAACGCCTGGAACAGGCCAACTACCCCCATAGTTGGGCGGTGAAACAAAGCCTGTGCCCTGCCGCTGCCAGACTGTGTAGGGGGTTGCCTGGAATTCACCTATGTTGGTGGTTAATGAACGCCCCATGTCGCTTAAAAACTTGACACGTGTAGGGGAGAAGGAAGCCAGGTTACCTGAAGCTAAAACGGAAAGTTCAAATGCCTCAGCGAAGTCTTCAGACGGACCACTACGCCCGTAATCCCTATCATTCGGCCATATTTCTGAAAGACTTTCTCCATAACCAGCACACACCGAGCGATTTAAACACTTATATGGCTCTCCACTTAATGCTCGCGCCATCTCATCTGCTTTTCCGCCGCCGAACAAAGCTCCAAGCGAATATCCAGCAGAGCGATTATCAAGGACGTGGGCCAATTCATGGACAACGGTCTCATGGCTGAAGGTGGAAAGAAGATATACCGAACTTCCCCGCACATGATGCCTGGGCTGGCCATCCTTCAGCAAGAGAGCTTCGCTAACCAGGCCACCTTTGATGAACGTTGTACCACCCAACGCCGTCCGCGATAGTCTCCACCCCCCAGTCTGGCAAACCAGAGTTCGATCTTTGTGGCGGCATCAAGAAGAGTTTCAAGTTCTCCCACTGTCCAGGTACCATGGGAACCAAGGCCGCCAAGTTCCCAACCATAAGAAGTATATAGCTCATCCGCTAATATCCAACATGCTGTATCACCGGCAGCGCAATGTCCAGATGGGTCGGTGAAGATGAGGGGGTTGTTGAGGGTGTAGGTGTAGCGGTTGAGGGCCTGGGGGTTGGCGGGGTCGGGGGTGAGGGTGTCGGGGGAGGCGAAGCGGGCCAGGCCGGGGAGGTAGTAGCGGGCGTTCATGTCGATGAGGCCGATGTCGCCGTCGCCGGTGTTGTGATGTTGGTGGTTGGTGTAGCCGTGGCGGGTGGAGCCTGGCGGAACGTGCTGAAGGGTCTGTATTGGGCTGTACCATCTAGGATTGTGGCGATCTCTCATCACAGGCAAACAGACAAATTCTAACCTAGGGCTCGTCAGGCAAAGCCAAACTGCTGAGGTAGTTGTCATACTGCTGAAAGAATATCTCCCCATCTGTCCACCTGCCTGAATGAAAGTCTCTCAAGGTCGTAATGTAAAATCGTTGGTTTGGTCGAAGAGCAAGGGTGTTATGTACTACCATCCTTCCCCCAGTGCAAACGATGACCCCCTGTTCCTGCGATCTACTGAGGCAAGGGCTTTGCGGAATTACCTGCAGCGATCCGTCACTAGATTCGTAAAAGAACCGCCAATTACCAATGTGGAGGGGGGCACTACGCAGAAGCAATACACCATCGCTCTGCAAACGGTAAATCAGTACGTCGCCGTGATATTGCGGTTCAGCGCCATTGGGAGTTTGCCACACCAGGAGAATGTGCCCCTCGAATTGTTCTGGTACAAACACGTGGACCTCCACCGGGTTTGCTGTCATCCAGAAAAACGGGGAGTAAGGGCTGCAACTGACTAGCAGACCTGGCATAACGTTAAGCAAGACAATGACAATAGTGCGTTTCACGAATTGGAGTCGGCTGATAAACATAGATTGCTCACTCAGGTGATAGCGGGATACGTACTCCCCTGAACCTATTGGTGACAAGTTAAGGCCATGAGACAATTGTCAAGACCTTTTTTATAAACAAAATCAGCTATGCTGAGAGCATGACTGAGAAAAAACAACAACCAAAACGAAAAAAGTCCCTGCCCCATACGCGGGCAATTCAACGCGATCGACAAAAACGCCCCAGTGTTGCGCCGGCAGA
>DAOTXO010000089.1:0-17095 GCA_034435495.1 Anaerolineae bacterium | reverse complement strand
ATGAATGTACCCCCGGCAACTTCTGGTGTCCCCAACTTGACGGCGGGCCGGTCAGTTACGTTGATCTGGTGGTGTGGCTGGAGGACAACAGCGCCAACAACCAACTCATCTTCACCCTGCGCGGTGCGCGCCGGCTGACGCAGCACACCTTCATGCCTCTGGTGCGGCGTTGACCTGGCGCGGGAGGTTAGTCATCTTCGTCAAGCTTCTCGGCCCCGGCCGCACCCACTGCACCCTCTGCCTGACCGGCCGCCCGCTCCAGATTCAACGCCAGCAACCGCGCCAGAATCGCTTCCAGATCAAGATCGGTCGGCCAGCCGTAGGCCGCCAACACCGCCTGATCCAGCCGTTGGTGGCTGGCGTCCAGGGCTTCGACTGTTGCATAATCCACAGTGGCGCCTGCCAGCTTCTCCCATTGTGCCTGCAACTGGGTCAGGCTGGCCGGCCGTTGGTTGGCCGGCGCTTGTTGCAGGGCGGCGATCCACGGGCGGTAGGCTGTTAGAGCGTTATACAGATTGGTCAGGGTGCGCTTTTGGAGGGCGGCCGGCCCCACCGCATCGGCCGGCGGATTGAGCCATGCCTGGCGTAGCCTGTCCAGATCGCGCGCCGCTTCGGCGATGGCCCGCACACGAGGAGCACCTTCTTCCCCCGGCCTCACACCCCCCGGCTCCTGCCCCGGCGGCCAGGGAAAGGGAAAGGTCTCAAACGTCGTGGTTGGCGTATAGCGAGGACGATCTTCTAGCGATGTACCCATGCGCAGCGCCCACACCTCATGCACGCTGGAGTGTAGCACCCCAAAAAAGTAATCATCGCATCTCGCAAATACATACAGTTGATGGTCTGCAAGAACATTTTTGTCAAGCCAGACAAATAGACGATGTTTAGCAACAGCTGGGGTTGCTATGTAACGTTCGAGATGTTGTATAGCTGTCCGCATGTCAATTCCTGGAACTCTATGAATCCACCATTTTTCACGGAGTCTTTCTATACGGTTGCCAGCCCTCACTGGTTTGACGTGTTTCTCCACATAAGAGAAAGGAAACCGATATTGAGCAGCCTCTTCAAGAGACATGTTCGAACCGAAATCAATAATCCAAGTGTTGGAATCTCGTTGCACAATATCCCGCCCATTTACTCGGCGCTTCACAACATCTGAATTTGGCCGTCCATTTAGATTGTCTGTAGCAGATAACATTGCTAAAGCGGTTTGTGAGTCGATGTCGAATGGCCCACCCTTCTCATCTGCTCGTAGGCAAATCCCCTGATTTTCTTTGAGCTTTTTGATCCCTGATAGATCGATCTGGCTTGTAAGATCACTGTTAATATGCTTGACCGGTAAATTATCCAAAAGTCGAGATAGCTCCTTTCCGCTGTCAAAGCCAATGATAGATACACGTACACTAGCTCCATCTAATACCCACGGTCTATCACTCCAGGCTATGAATATATCTCCAGACTCTTTGATCCTATCAAGCACTTGCCTATTTGCGCCTCCGCGAATAGAGTTTGTCGAGAGCAAACCTGCCCTTTTCAGATTCCCAGCGGCCAGATTCTCTCTGGCTTTTTCAAACCAATAACATACTAAATCTGCCGCGGCCGGGATACGTCCATTGTAAAGTGTAAACAAGGAATCAGCATATCGATCTCCCACTTCCTTTCTAATTTTGTTGCCGCCAAGAAAGGGCGGATTGCCGATGATGACATCCACGGCCGGCCAGAGGGGTTCTACCGGCCGGCCGGCGGCGTCGAAGGCCAGAATGGCATCTCGCCGTTCGATGGTGTCGAGGGCGGGTAAAATCGGGGCCGGCAAATCATCGTAGCCGTTTTGCAAGCGCCACTGGATGTAGCCGATCCAGACCGTGACCTGGGCCAGTTCATGGGCGTATTCATTGATCTCCAGGCCGTGCATCTGGCGCGGCTGCACCGACAGCTGCGGCGGCTGCAAGCCGTGGGCGCGGGCAAACCGAATCACCTCATGCTGTAAATCGAGCAGCTGACGCAGCGCCACATACAAAAAGTTGCCGCTGCCGCAGGCGGGATCAAGCACCTTCACCTGGCCCAATTCACCGGCAAAGGCCAGCAACACAGCGCGGGCTTCATTTTCCAACACATCTTGACGCCAGGCTTCGCGGCCGGCGCGTTGCGCCAATTTATCCCGCACCGCTGCCTGCACCTCCGCCCAACGCCGGCGATAGGGTTGCATCAACACCGGCTCCACTATCAACATGATGTCGTCATAGCTGGTGTAATGCGCCCCCAACTGCTTGCGCTTGCTGCTGTCCAGGCTGCGTTCAAACAGCGTGCCAAAGATAGAAGGCTCGATGCCGCTCCAATCCAGTTCTGAGGCCCGCACCAACAGCCCCAGCGCCCCGCCATCCAGTTCAATGGTGAAATCGTTGTCGAACAAGCCGCCGTTGAACCAGGGAATCTTGAAGAAGGAGTTGCCCTGACGCATCAAATCGAACAAACTGGCCAGTCGACGCTGAAACGTCTGGTAATCGTGGCGCTCTTCATGCAACAGGCGGGTGAAGAAGTGATCGGGCAACAGGCCAATATCTTCGGCGAAGAGACAGAAGAGCAGGCGGATGAGAAAATGCGCTGCCTGTTGATCGTTAAAGGGCGCCCCTAGCTTTTGCCGGTCGCGCAACATATCCGCCAACCGCGCAAACTCCCGCGCTGCCTCTTCTGTCACCTGAACCGGCGTTTTATCCGGCCGGAACTGGCGCGCAATCAGCCTGGGGTCGAAGATCGCTTTGAGCAGGGGAAGGGCGCGCCCACTTTCAAAATCCTGGTAGTTGAGTTGGTGAATTGCTTTGGCGCGGCCGGTGAAGTTGGTGTGGATATGAATACGCTCCATGTCGCTGACAATCAACAAGGGTGGGTTGCCCAGGTCGTCGCGATAGGCTTGCAGTTGCCAGTAGGCCTGGTTCAGGTCATCCCCTTTGCCCTTGTATTCCAGAATGAAGCAATCCTGTTTCCACACATCGGCGAAGCCTTTGGCTCCGTTGGGTTTGGTGGCGGGCTTCTCGAAGGCAAACCAGACGCCATGCGGGTCGGCTTCGGCCGGGGTGGGGTGGCCGACCAGGCGGCAGAGGTCGTTGAAATGGTTCTGGTAGCCTTGCTTTTCTCCGAGGGTGGCATGACGCCATTTGGCGACGAACTGTTGCGGTGTCATAAGCACATGGCTCTGGGCTGGTTTGGAGCTTGCGTCTCGCAGCGCATCACGCTTGATTGTACCTGGAGTCAGGCCATAAGACGATAGAGGCCCCCAGGCTTTGATCGTCTTGCCCATCTCTGATTTTACCTTTTGACCGCTTTGGGTTACTATCGGAGCAGTTGATTAGCCAGGAGAAGACAGATGCCGCCGGATGTGCAAGCTGTGTTGAATGGCCCGCTGGGTGAGTATATGGCCAATCTCGCCAGCGACCTGACCCTGCGCCTGTTACACTTTGTTAGCGCTCCCCTGCGCAAGAGACTGCGCCCCGACCCCCAACAGACCGCTATCCAGCAGGCGCTGGCCTACGCGCTGGCGACGGCTTTTGCCGATCAGGCGTCCGACCCGACGCTGTTTCGCCACACCATCAGCCTTTTTCAAGAGTGGGCCGAGCGGGATGAGGTGGCGCGACAGCTGGCGCAGCTGATTGACGCCCGGCCGGAAAGCGAGCTCGACCTCTCCCTGTTACAAGCGGAGTTTGAGGCGGCCGGGTACACTCCCGACGCATTGGGGGCCGGGGTGGACTTCGTCGACCGCGCCCAACGCCTAGCCCGCGCTTTTTACGATGCTGCCGCTGCCCACCCCGACCTGCGAGACCCCATCCAGATTGGATTGTTGCGCCGGCTGGTAGGCGGGTTGGCGGGGGTGCAGACGGCGGCCGAACGCAGCGCCGGGGCGGCCGAAGCGACGCACGCCCTGTTGCAGCAAGAGCAGGAGCGCCCCGACGCTCTGCGCCACTATCTGCAAAGCCTGCGGCGACAGTGCGAGGTGGTGGATGTGGCCGCCCTGGATGAGGCTGTGGTCCACAGCCGCGACGCAGCCGTGTCGCTCTCCGCCATTTACACCACTCTGTATGTGGAGCGCCACGGCCGGCCGCTCACCTGCGCCCCCCACCAAACGGTGCAGGCTGCCCTCCTGGGAGCTGCCCCAGAGCAAACGACCCGTGATGCAGACCCCCAACCCATCTCCGCCGTAGCGGTGTTGGGGGCGTTGCCGCGCGTTGTGGTGCTGGGCCGGCCGGGGAGCGGCAAGAGCACCCTCGTCAACTACCTGGCGGGCCAGCTGGCGCGCCGTGGCCTGGGCGAGGACGTCCCCCTGGAGGAATGGCCCGACGCCGCGCCTGTGCCGGTGCGCATCATTCTGCGTCGCTTCGCCGCCTGGTTGCCCGTCTCGCCTCCCCCTGACCTGGCCGGCCTGGTGTGGGATTACATCCACACCCTGGTGGGCAATCTGGGGTGCGGCGACGTTTTTCCCGTTCTCCAACGCGCTTTGCGCCAGGGTCAGGGGGTGGTTTTCTTCGATGGTCTGGACGAGGTGTACGAAGCGGATGCGGCCGGCAAGCGCAGTCTGATCACCGACGCCATTCAGGCCTTCACCCAACCGCTGACCGGCGGCCGGGTGGTGATCACCTGTCGCGAATACGCCTACCGCCCTGGCCAGGGGTGGCGGCTGCCGGAGACGGATTTCCCCATCGTCGAGCTGGGGTTGTTTACGGAAACGCAAATCCGCGCCTTCACCGCCGCCTGGTACGGCGAGATCGGCCCGCTCCTCAAAGGCTGGACGCCCCAGGAAGCCAGGCGGCAGGCGGAGGACCTGGCGCACGCTGTCCTGGCGTGGCCTCAGTTGTATGAGTTGGGGCAATATCCCCTGCTGCTGACCCTGATGGCCCAGGTGCACGGGCGGGATGGAACCCTGCCCAACGATCGCGCCGAGCTGTACGACCGGGCGGTCAACCTGCTGCTCTCCCATTGGGAAAGCCGCGTTGAGCGGGAACAGGGGCAACAACCCTTGCCCGGCCTCATTGCTCGCCTGGGGGTGCGACGCGATGTTTTGCGCAGCGCCCTGGGGCGCGTGGCGCTACGCGCCCATGAGCGGCAGGAGGAGAAGATGGGCCAGCGGGAGGCCCGCCCGGCCGATGTGACGCGCCACGAACTGTGGGATATTCTGAAGGCTGAACTGGGCAGCTACGACCAGGCGCAAAAGGTGACGGATTACATTCAGGAACGGGCCGGCCTGCTCCAGGCGCAGGATCACGACACCTACACCTTCCCCCATCGCTCTTTCCAGGAGTATCTGGCGGCGGCCGCCCTGTGGGAAGGGGCCAACCCGGAGGAGGCATTGCGTGACCGCGTGCGGCGCAACCCGGTGTGGTGGCGTGAGGTCTTTTTGCTGGCGCTGGGCATGAAGCGCGCCACTCCCAGCAGCGTGGCCGCGGTGGTGGAAACGTTGCTGCCGGATCGCGCCGGCCGCCCCGTGACGCCCGAACCGGTGGTGTGGGCGCAGCTGGCGGCCGAAGCCTTCAGCGAGACCGGTTTCGACCGCCATGTGGCGCGCGAAGCGAACAATCCCTATCCCGAGCGCTTTACCCTGATTTTCCGGCGTACCTACGATTGGCTGGAAACAGCGCTGACGGCCGACGCCGTCTTGACCCCGCCGGCGCGGGCAACGGCCGGGGAAGCCCTGGCCCGCCTGGGGGATGAGCGGCGCGGGGTGGGGGTGCGCGCCGGCCTGCCCGACATCGTATGGTGCTATGTGCCCCCCGGCCCCTTCTGGTTGGGCAGCGACGCCTCCGATCGCCAGGCCGATTCCATGGAGCGGCCGGCCGACTGGTACGACATTCCTTACCCCTACTGGATAGCCCGCTACCAAGTGACAACCGCCCAGTGGCGCGCTTTTGTGACGGCGACAAGATATCGACTTGTCGACCCCAAAAGCTTGTGGGGTTCGTTGAATCAGCCGGCTACATCGGTGCGATGGTGGGAAGCCATAAAGTTTAGCTATTGGTTGACGGAAGCCTGGCGCGTCGCCGACAGTTTGCCTCAGGGGTATGCCATCCGACTGCCCAATGAGCCGGAGTGGGAGAAAGCGGCGCGCGGCGGTCGGCGTGTCCCGACCGTGCCGTTGCTGCGTTTGGCGGAGGAGGGGCTGGCTTTCCCGACCGACCACCCCCAGCGCGACCACGACCGACCCCGTCGCCGCTATCCCTGGGGTAACGATCCCGCCCTCAACTGCGCCAATGATGAGGCGGCCGGCATCGGCGCGCCCTCACCGGTGGGGATTTTTCCGGCCGGCCAGACCCCTTACGGCGCGCTGGATATGAGCGGCAATGTGTTCGAGTGGACGCGCAGCCTCTACCGCCGTTATCCATATCAGCCCAACGATGGCCGGGAAGATGAGACCGACCGTCCTGTAAGAGTTCAACGCGGCGGCGCTTACCTCAGCTCACCTGACCGGGCGCGTTGCGCTTTTCGCCACTGGCTCAGCCCCCCGCACGGCCGGGGCGAGTACACCGGTTTTCGTGTTGTGGTCTCCCCGGTGGCCGTTGGCCGCTGAATCTCTGGCCGCTGAATCTCTGATCCGCCGCCCGCCGGGCGGCCTCTGATCTCCGCCGGCGCTCCCGGCCCCAGTCCACGAGGAATGAGCCTTCACCCTATGTCAAACGACCTCCCCCCCATCTACACCGTCGGCTACGGCCGGCGCAGCCTGGACGAACTGATCGCCCTGTTGCAGGCGCACGCCATCACCTTTGTCATCGATGTGCGTAGCGCCCCTTATTCTCGCTACAAGCCGGAATTTTCCCGGCCGGCCCTGGAAGGCAGCCTGCGGGCGGCCGGGTTGCGCTATGTCTACATGGGGGATGTTTTGGGGGGGCAGCCGGCCGACCCCACCCTCTACCGTGATGGCAAGGTGGCGTATGACCTGGTGCAGCAACAGCCCGCTTACCAGCAAGGGTTGCAACGGCTGCACACCGCTCGCGCTCAGGGGCGGCGCGTGGCTCTGCTGTGCAGCGAGGGCCGGCCGGAACAGTGTCACCGCAGCAAATTGATCGGCGCTTCGCTGGCGGCGGCGGCGGCGCCGGTGGTGCATCTGGATGAAAACGACGCCCCCCAGAGCCAGGCGGCCATCATTGACCGTTTGACGGCCGGTCAGCTGCCTCTCTTCGGGGCGCACAGCTTCACGTCACGCCGGCGCTACGCTCAGGAGGAGGCGTCGGAGGAGGGGGAAGATGCGTAAGCTGGTCACGGTGGGGGTGTACGGTTTCACCGAGGTCACTTTCTTTCAGGCGTTGCAGGCGGCCGGGGTGGATGTGGTGGTGGATGTGCGCTGGCGGCGCGGCGTGCGTGGGGCAGAATATGCCTTTGCCAACAGCGCCCGTTTGCAGGCCCGGCTGGTAGAGTTGGGCCTTGCCTATCTGCACCGGCGCGACCTGGCTCCCCCGCCGGCCGTGCGCGCCCAACAGACACAGCTGGACGCGGCCGGCAAGGTACCCAAGCGCCAGCGCCACCATGTGAGCGACGCTTTTCAGACCGCTTACATCCAGACGGTGTTGGCCGGGCTGGATGCGGCGGCCTGGGTGGCCACATTGCCGGCCGGGGCGCACACCCCGGCCCTGCTGTGCGTCGAACGCGCCCCGACGGCCTGTCATCGCAGTTTGCTGGCGCACTATCTGGGGGAAAGCCTGGGCGTGGCGGTGGAACATCTGACACCTTGATGGGACGTGAGACAGCAGCCTGCCTTTTCATATTAGGGATATAGGAGATTAAGCGCGTGAAGGTCGTCATTGTTGCCAAAACCCGCATGGGGAGTGGGGCGTGCATTGGGGCTATCAGTCTGGCGGGGCGCAGCCTGCGCCTGATCGCGGCCGACCAGGCCAGCCATGATCAGTTCAACCAGGCCTATCAGGTGGGGGAAGTGTGGGAGATTGAAACCGCCCCGGCCGAAATCATCCCGCCGCATGTGGAAAATGTGGTGGTGACGGCCAAACGCCGCTTGCCTCCCCTGAGCGGCCTCATCCCCTTCATTGAGCGCCACATGCCCCCCCACGTTGGCGGCCTGGAGGGCTTGTACACCGGTCTGACGCAGGCCACGCCGGCCGGAGCGCTCTATATCAGTCAGGCCGGGGGAGTACCTCCCTTCAGCACGCAGTTCTGGCGACCCGACCAGCCTCTGACGCGCCTGGCGGAGGGCAAGCGCCTGCGCTACCGCTACCCCACGCCTGACGGTGGGCGCACCCTGACTTTTGTCGGTTTCCAGGCCCCCCCGGCCGAGATTCCGGCCGGAACCCTGGTGCGCGTCTCCCTGGCCCACTGGTGGCGTCCGCCAGACTACCCGGACCAGGAGCTGCGTTGCTTTGTGCAACTCTCTGGCTGGTTCGGGCCGGGGCCGGCCGATGAGGGGCTGTGGGGGGAGGAAGAGGGGGAAGCATGGAAAGCCCGCCATGCACGCAAGCACCCTGAAGGGCAAGATGCTGGCCTGTCCCTGGGGGAAGAGGAACCACGGAAGGCGCGAAATACACGGCAAGAGACGGTCGGGCAGACCACTTTCTTGTGGGAGGGGGAGGACGATCAACCGGCCGGTTGGGGTCCCACCTTCTCTGCCGAGACGGACCCGCTGGAAGTGCTGCAAACGGTTTTTGGCTACGACGCCTTTCGCCCACTGCAGGGGCGCATTATCGACCACATCTTGCGCCGGCGCGACACCTTGATCATCATGCCCACCGGCAGCGGCAAATCTCTCTGCTATCAGCTGCCAGCCCTCCTCTTCGAGGGCCTGACGGTCGTCATCTCCCCTCTCATCGCTTTGATGCAGGATCAGGTGGATCAGTTGCGTGAGTGGGGCATTCCCGCCCTCTTTTTGAACAGCACCCTCAGCCACCACGACTACGTGAGCGCTGCCGCCCAGGTGCGCCAGGGTGCGGTCAAATTGCTTTACGTCGCCCCTGAAACATTGCTGCGCCCGGAGACTCTGGTGCTGCTGGAGCAGGCCGGGGTGGACAGCCTGGTGATTGACGAAGCGCACTGCATCTCCGAATGGGGTCATGACTTTCGCCCGGAATATCGCCAGCTCATCACCGTGCGCCAACGCTACCCCCAGGCGGTGTGCGTCGCTCTGACCGCCACCGCCACCCCTCGCGTCCAGGCGGACATCAAAGCCAGCCTGGGCTTTAGCGACGCCCAGACCTTTATCGCCCCTTTCGACCGCCCCAATCTCTTTCTGGATGTTCTGCCCAAGAGCAATCTGGAGCAGCAGGTGTGGGAGTTCATCGCTCCCCGGCGCGACCAATCGGGCATCATTTATTGCACCAGCATTCGCCGCGTGGAAGATCTGGCGGCCTATCTGACGGCGCAGGGGCAGGCGGTGGTGGCCTATCATAGCAAGCTGGATGGCGAGACACGCGCCCGCCGCCAGACGGCGTTTGTGCGCGACGATGTGTCTATTGTCGTCGCCACCATCGCCTTTGGCATGGGCATCAACAAACCCAATGTGCGTTGGGTGCTGCACGCCGATCTGCCCAAGAACCTGGAGGAGTATTACCAGCAAATTGGACGCGCCGGCCGGGATGGGGCACACGCCCATTGCCGCCTGCTCTTCAGTCAGGGAGATATCACAACCATCCGCTATTTCATTGAAGAGGGTGCGCCGGCCGAACGCAAGCAACGTGAGTCATTGTTGCAGGCGCTGGTGGAGTGGGCCCAATCTACCGCCTGCCGCCGGCGCGCCTTGCTGACCTACTTTGGCGATCCGCCGCCGGCCGGCCCCTGTGGCATGTGCGACAATTGCCACCGTACCGACCACCCCCTGGATGATCTGACCATCCCGGCCCAGAAGTTCCTCTCCTGTGTCTATCGCACCGGTCAGCAATTTGGCCTCAGCCACATCATCGATGTTTTGCGCGGCTCACGGGCCCAGCGAGTGCTGGAATGGCAACACGATGCCCTCTCCACTTATGGCATTGGGCGCGAATACCCGACCACTCAGTGGAAGCATCTGGCGCAGCAATTTATCAACCAGGGTTTGCTGCAGCGCAATCTGACCCACGGCTCCCTGCACCTGACTCCCCTGGGCGTAGCGGTGTTGAAAGGGACACAGCGGGTAGAAGGGGTGTTGCATTCCACGCCGGTCGCGGCCGGCGCGCCGGCGACAGAAGCGCCCGCAACTGAAGCCGGGTACGATGCGGCTTTGTTCCAGCAGTTGCGCCGCTGGCGTAAACAGCTGGCCGATGAACGGGGCCTACCTCCCTATGTTATCTTTTCTGACCGCACGTTGGAGGAGATGGCGACTTACTTCCCTCACACGCCGGCCGACCTGGAGCGGATACACGGGGTGGGGCAGCGCAAGCTGGAGCAGTACGCCGACGTCGTGTTGCCCATCATCCGCGCTTATTGCACCGAGCATGGCCTGCAGGCGCGTCCCCATCCTGGTCGGCGGCGGTCGTCAGACGTAGCGCCAACCCGCCTATCGGCCCGACCGCGCTCCCAGTTGCTGGGGGAGGCGTTTGCGGCCGGCGCAACGCTTGAGGCTTTATGCGCCCAATATAACATTGTCCGTAGTACGGCCATCCAACATCTGGAGCGTTATTGGCGCGCCGGAGGGAAGTTAGCCGCGCAGCAAGTGCGCCAGGCGTCGAACCTGCCGGCCGAGACCCAGATGGCCGTGCACCGCTTTCTGACGACAGCTGAAGATAGCCGTCTCCGTCCTGTGTTCGACCACTTTGAGGGCCAGATCGCCTACAATGAGTTGCATCTGCTACGTCTGGCCTACTGGATTGAAACCTCAGGGCGTGATGAGGGGGCTGACGCTCGCTGAAAGGCCCTGAAGGTCGAACTGTTAGCCGGCCAGGTCGATGGTATGAAGGGGAACCTTTTTTGGTCGCCACGGTCGGCGCGCCCCTGTTGCTGCTGATTGGGATGATGTGTGTCGGCCGGCCGGAAATGCGCCGGCCGCCCTGGGAGAAACCGAGATGACCCCACGTCGTTACACCCTCTGGCAAGCTGCCATCCAGAAAGTGGCTTCCTCCGCCCCCGGCTCGTGGCTGATGGCGCGCACCATGCACCACATTGACCGCGCCGTTTTGCGCCTCAGCGGCGGGCGCATGTTGCTCAGCGGCCGGCTAACGGGATTGCCGGTCGTCATGCTGACTACCACGGGGGCCAAAAGCGGCCAACCGCGCATGGTGCCTTTGCTGGGCATTCGTGACGCTAACGATCCCACCCGATTTGCTCTGATTGCCTCCAACTGGGGACAAACGCGCCACCCGGCCTGGTATTACAACCTCAAGGCCAACCCCCAGGCCACCTGTGTGGTGGATGGCAAGTCGGGGCGCTATCTGGCGCGGCCGGCCGAAGGGGAGGAGTATGCCGCCTTCTGGCAGCGTGCCTATGAGGTTTATCTGGGCTTTCCCCGCTATGCGCAACGCGCCGGCCGGCCGATTCCGATTATGATTCTAACGCCTGTTGGCTGATCGTTTGGGGGGACGGCCGGTAGGTGGTGCGATGGGGTTGATGCCGGCCGGGAGCCATCACCCTGTATAGTTGAACCGCGAAGGCGCGAAGAACGCCAAGAAAGAAAAGACCTTCGCGCTCTTGGCGTCTTGGCGGTGAGAGAAAAGTAGTTAAACCGCGAAGGCGCGAAGAACGCTAAGGAACCCTAAGAAAGAAAAGACCTTCGCGCTCTTGGCGTCTTGGCGGTGAGAACAAAAGGGGGTATCAACGCTTCAACTTCTGTGGTTTCTTCTCGGATGCCGGTTGGGAGTCGGCGCTCCGTTAAGGTTTTACGGCGTGACATTTGTCAGATGCTTTCAGGTCATCTGTCACTGACGCACGCCCGGCCCTCTCTTTACAATGGGGCATGATGTCATGATGACTGATTGGCCTTGGGCCGCGCCTGGCGCTGGCCTGTCTGGAGGAGTTTATGACCACACCCATGATCACCATTGATGGCAACGAAGCGGCGGCCGCGGTGGCCCACAAAGTTAGCGAAGTGATTGCCATCTATCCCATCACGCCCTCATCGCCCATGGGGGAACTGGCCGACCAGTGGTCAGCCGAACGGCAACCCAATTTGTGGGGCAGCGTGCCGCAAGTGGTGGAGATGCAATCAGAAGGGGGGGCGGCCGGCGCCGTGCATGGCGCCTTGCAGGCCGGCGCACTCACCACCACCTTCACCGCCTCCCAGGGCTTGCTGTTGATGATCCCCAACATGTACAAAATCGCCGGTGAATTGACGCCCATGGTCATTCATGTGGCGGCGCGCTCCCTGGCGGCGCAATCCCTCTCCATTTTCGGCGACCACAGCGATGTCATGGCCACCCGGCAAACTGGTTTCGCCCTGTTGGCCTCCTCTTCGGTGCAGGAAGCCCATGACTTGGCTCTGGTAGCTCACGCCGCCACCTTGAAGGCGCGTGTTCCCTTTATACACTTCTTCGATGGCTTCCGCACCTCGCACGAGATCAACAAAATCGAGCCGCTGGACGACGCGGTGCTGCGGGCTATGATCAACGATGATCTGGTGCGCCAACACCGCGCCCGCGCCCTCTCCCCCGACCGGCCGGTGATGCGCGGCACAGCCATGAACCCAGATGTCTACTTCCAGGCGCGGGAGAGTGTCAACCCCTTCTACCTGGCCTGTCCCGGCCTGGTGCAGGCCACCTTCGACGAACTGGCCGCCCTGACCGGCCGGGCCTATCATCTCTTCGACTACGTGGGCGCGCCCGACGCGGAGCGCGTCATGGTGTTGATGGGTTCTGGGGCCGAAGCCGGCCGCGAAGCCATCGCCTATTTGCAAGCCCAGGGGGAAAAAGTGGGCATGGTCATCGTGCGCCTCTATCGCCCCTTTGACGCGGCCGCCCTGGTACGCGCCTTGCCCTCCACCGTTCACCACATTGCCGTGCTCGACCGTACCAAAGAGCCGGGCGCGGGCGGCGAACCCCTGTACCTGGATGTTGTTTCCGCCATCATGGAGCAGTGGTCGGCCGGGGCAACCGCCTGGGATCGGCCGCCCAAGATCATTGGCGGGCGCTACGGTCTCTCCTCCAAAGAGTTCACCCCAGCTATGGTCAAGGCAGTTTTGGATGAATTGCGCGTCCCTCAACCCAGGCAACATTTCACCGTCGGCATCCACGATGATGTGACCCACACCAGCCTGGCCTATGATGAACAGTTCGATATCGAATCCCAGGATGTCATCCGGGCCGTCTTCTTCGGCCTGGGTTCCGATGGCACCGTGGGGGCCAACAAAAACTCCATCAAAATCATCGGCGAGAACACCGACAACTACGCCCAGGCTTACTTTGTCTACGACTCTAAAAAATCGGGGGCGGTCACCGTCTCTCATCTACGCTTTGGCAGCCAGCCCATCCACGCCACCTACCTGATCGAGCGCGCCAACTTTGTGGGTTGCCACCAGTTCAACTTCCTGGAGCGCTACGATGTCTTGCACGTTGCCGCCCCCGGCGCGACTTTCCTGCTCAACAGCTCCTATGGCCCGGAGGAGGTGTGGGATCAGCTGCCGCGCAGCGCCCAGGCGGCCATCATCGACAAAGGGCTGCGTTTCTTTGTCATCGATGCTTACCGCATTGCGCGCGAGTTGGGTCTGGGTGGGCGCATCAACACCATCATGCAGACCTGTTTCTTCGGTTTGTTGGAGCAGCTGACGCCCCACCCCTTGCTGTCGCGTGCTGAAGCCATTGCCGCCATCAAGCAGGCCATCCAGGATACCTATGGCAAGCGCGGCGAGCCGGTGGTGCAGCAAAATTTTGCCGCTGTGGATACCACCCTCTCCCATCTCTACGAGGTGCCGGTTCCCCAGACGGTCACCAGCCTCTTTGAGCGCCCCCCACTCATTCCCGACCACGCGCCCGACTTTGTTAAATCTGTCACCCTGCGCATGATCGAGCGCCTGGGGGATAGCCTGCCCGTCAGCGCCCTGCCGGTGGATGGCACCTATCCCACCGGCACGAGCCAATGGGAGAAGCGCAACATTGCCCAGGAGATTCCCGTTTGGGACCCGGATATTTGCATTCAGTGTGGTAAATGCGTTTTGGTTTGCCCCCATGCTGTGATTCGGATGAAGGTGTTCGACACGGCGGCGGCCGGCCCGGCCCCGGCAACTTTCAAAACCGCCCCGGCGCGCTACAAAGAGTTCAAAGGGATGGCTTTCAGCCTGCAAGTCGCGCCGGAAGATTGCACCGGCTGCACCCTGTGCGTCGATGTCTGCCCTGTCAAGAACAAGCAGCAACCCAGGTTCAAAGCCATCAACATGCAGCCCCAGGCCCCGCTGCGCGATCAGGAACGGGAAAATTGGGATTACTTCCTGACGTTGCCTGAAGTCACCCGTGCCGATTTGCCTCTGGCTCAGGTGAAGTACAATCAGCTGTTGCAACCCTTGTTCGAGTTTTCCGGGGCCTGCGCCGGTTGCGGCGAAACGCCCTACCTCAGCCTCTTGAGCCGCCTGTTTGGGGATCGTTCGCTGATCGCCAATGCCACCGGCTGCTCCTCCATCTATGGCGGCAATTTGCCCACCACACCCTGGGCTAAAAACGCCGAAGGGCGCGGCCCGGCCTGGTCGAACTCTCTGTTTGAAGACAACGCCGAGTTTGGCCTGGGGATGCGTGTGGCGCTGGATCAACGCCTGGAGGCGGCCACCTACCTGCTGCGCCAACATCAAGCCCTGATTGGCGATGAACTGGCGCAGGCGATTCTGTACGCCGATCAAGTGAACGAAGCCGACCTGGCGGCGCAGCGCCAACGGGTGGCAGCGCTCAAGGCTCGTTTGCAAACCTTGCTGGCTGCACCCGACCCGGCCTGGGCGCAGGCGATGACCAATCTGCTTGATCTGGCAGACATCTTCGTCAAAAAGAATGTCTGGATTGTAGGCGGGGATGGCTGGGCTTATGACATCGGGTATGGTGGCCTGGATCATGTGCTGGCTTCCGGCCGAAATGTCAATGTCCTGGTCATGGATACGGAGGTCTACTCCAACACCGGCGGGCAGATGTCTAAAGCCACGCCACGCGCCGCGGTCGCCAAATTTGCTGCGGCCGGCAAGGCCTTGCCTAAGAAAGACCTCGGTTTGCTGGCTGTGAGTTATGGCAATGTATATGTGGCGCGGGTTGCCTTTGGCGAAGATGACCGCCAGACGGTGCGCGCCTTTCTGGAAGCGGAGGCCTACGATGGGCCGTCGCTCATCATCGCCTACGCTCACTGCATTGCCCATGGCTACGATATGAAGTTTGGGCTGCAACAGCAACAGGCGGCGGTCAAGACGGGCTATTGGCCTCTCTACCGCTACAACCCTGACCTGGCGCTGGAGGGCAAGAACCCCTTCCAACTGGACTCCAAAGCGCCGACGTTGCCGCTGGAGCAATATATTTACCGCGAAGGACGTTACCGCATGTTGACCCAAAGCGATCCTGAGTCGGCTGAAGCGCTGCTGAAGCTGGCCCGGCAAGATGTGCAACAGCGCTGGCAAACCTACGAACGGCTGGCGGCCGGGGCTGCCTGAAGACGCCCGACGCTGACCTCACAGGATGCAAAACCATGGATCTTTCAACCACCTATCTCGGCTTGAAACTGAAAAACCCCCTGGTTCCTTCTTCGTCCCCCCTGACACGTCACCTGAGCAGCCTGCGTCAGATGGAGGATGAGGGCGCGGCCGCTGTGGTGCTGTACTCTCTGTTTGAGGAGGAGATCAACTGCGAGAGCTACACCCTAGATCGTTACCTGAGCGACGGGGCAGAGAGCTTTGCTGAGGCGCTCTCCTACTTTCCCGAAGCGCCTACCTATCGCCAGGTGGGGCCGGAAGCGTATCTGGATTATATTCGTCAGGCTAAAGAGGCGTTGGATATTCCGGTTATCGCCAGCTTGAACGGCGTCTCCACCGGCGGCTGGATTCGTTACGCCCGTGACATGGAACAGGCGGGGGCGGATGCGCTGGAACTCAATATTTACTATGTGCCGGCGCGTTTTGATCTGGGGCCGTTGGAAGTGGAGCAGATGTATCTGGATGTGGTGCGCGATGTGCGGCGCACGTTGCGCATTCCCCTGGCGCTCAAGCTCAGCCCGTATTTCAGCTCCCTGGGGCACATGGCGCAACGTTTGGTGACGGCCGGCGTTGATGGTCTGGTGCTGTTCAACCGCTTCTATCAGCCTGACCTCGACCTGGAAGCGTTGGAGGTCAAACCCCATCTGGTGCTCAGCAGTTCGGCCGAGTTGCGCTTGCCCTTGCGCTGGATCGCTATTCTCTATGGCCGCATCCAGGCTGACCTGGCCCTGACCACCGGCGTCCACACGGCCCAGGATGCGTTGAAGGGGCTGGCGGCCGGGGCGTCGGTGACCATGATGGCCTCGGAGTTGTTGCAAAACGGCGTCGGGCGCATCGGTGAGGTGCTGGACGAGATGCGCCAATGGCTGATAGCTCATGAGTATGAATCGGTGCGCCAGTTGCAAGGCTCTCTGAGCCAGCTAAACTGCGGCGCGCCTACCGCCTTCGAGCGGGCTAACTATGTGCGTCTGGTAGGTTCTTACGATCCTGCGTACTTTCCCCTGTAATGCGGCCGGCCGGCCGGCGTTCATCCTCAAGCGTGTGGGGCTGTATAACCATCCGCACCCGGCCGGCCCTTCCTCCCATCCTGCAACAATTCCCAGGCGTTGACGCGCCGCTCCCGTTCCGATAGAATGGCTGTTAACGGCCGGGTGTCATGGGTCCCGTGAGCAGGGCACCGCCCTTCCGCCATAGACTGTGAGATAGCGTGCAATGGTGTTTGGCTGAAGATTATGGACGAGACCACCATCACCCAATACATCCTTGACACGTTTGCGGGTGTCGAAACCACCGACAACTTCGGCTATACGTTCTTCTTCTACGGGGCAGACCGCCAGCTGCCATTTGCCACCCTTGCCCGCAACAATAATGCGTATGAATATATCTCGAAGCTTGATCGGCCGGGTGTTTTCCGCCTGAATATCGGTGTGAGTAATTTGACAATGTTAAATTAGACTCATGAGAGCCATTGTTAGTAAAATTTGAAAATGAAAAAGAAAAAACTTCACGATTAGCCCAATGGGGGCTAAATGAAACAGCAATCGATAAATTAGGTGAATG
>DAOTXO010000088.1:0-4056 GCA_034435495.1 Anaerolineae bacterium | reverse complement strand
CCCCCACGCCGATGTGACCTTTGTCCAGGCGCGTTTAGAAGAAGATGGCTCCTGGACTTTTCGCGTGACCGTGGCGCATCCCGACCTGGGGTGGGAGGATTACGCTGATGGCTGGGACGTGGTGTTGCCTGATGGGTCTGTGGTCAAGCCCTTGCCCGAAGACCCCTTCACGCGTGTGTTGCTCCATCCGCATGTGGATGAGCAGCCGGTGACCCGTGAACAGCAGGGGATACGCCTGCCGCCCGATGTGGGGTGGGTGACAGTGCGAGCGCATGACAGCGTGGATGGCTTTGGGGGGCAAGAGGTGGTGGTCGATCTGTCGCAACCGGCCGGGGTGAACTACGAGGTAGAGCGCTGATCCACCCGGTTTAAGGAACACGATTTTGAGTCGTGTGCAGAGACGCCATGATCAGTCCGGCCGCTGCGCCAGCAAGATCAAACGGGGCGTGTCCTCGCCAAAGGGCGCGCCGGCGTAGTCGCCCCACATGGCGCGCACTGTGAAGCGGTGTTCCTCCAGCAGCAAGTGCAGCTCATGGGGCAGGCGGTAGTGATAGGTTTCGCGGTAGGCCAGGACAACCTGGCGCTGTGCGCCGCGCCCCGCTTCGTATAGCCAGTCTACCAAGAGCATTTGTTGCTGCTGATCAATCTGGGTACGGGCATATTGGGTTATGCGCCGGCCGCTGGTTGGGTCGCGAAAAGTTCGCTCTTTCTTGTAGTCATCATCAGAAACTAAATTCGCCAGCCACACCGGGTTGACCACATCCATCAAGAAACGCCTGCCGGGGCGTAAGGCGGCGGCGCAAGCGTGAAGACAACCGCTCCAACCGGCCGGCGTCAGGTGCAGGGCGGTGTTGTAACCCAGCAACACCAGGTCATAGTGGTTGTGGGGCGGGTGAAAGCGGGTCATGTCTGCCTGGAGCCAGGCCACCCGCGCCTGGACTTCGGCCGGCTCGTGACGCAGGCGGGCCTGGGCTTGCGCCAGCATGGCTGGGGTGTTGTCCACCCCCAGGAGGTGAAAACCCTGTCGCGCCAGGGGGAGCAGGAGCCGGCCGGTGCCGCAGCCTAATTCGATGATCTGCCGGCCGGCCGCTTCAGCTTGAGTGATGACAAAGGGGATGTCCCCGGTCAGGTCGGCGTGGATGGCGTCGTAGAAGTCGGCCAGTTGCTGGTACATGCGCCAGATGAAAGGGGCCTACCTGGGGGCGTGCCCTGAGATCACCCCTCCAAAACTTCGTGTAGTGCATCTAGCAACAAGGCAACATTGTCCGGCCGGCTGTTGAAACCCATCAGCCCGATGCGCCAGATACGGCCGGCCAGCTGGCCCAGACCACCGGCGATCTCAATGTTGTAGCGATTGAGGAGGGTTCGGGCCACGGCTTTGCCATCGACCCCGGCCGGAATGCGCACCGTGGTCAGCATCGGCAGCCGATGCTCCACAGGAACATGGCAACTCAGCCCCAGGCGTGCCAGCCCTTCCCACAGCTGTTCGGCGTTGGCCTGGTGACGCGCCCAACGTGCGGCCAATCCCTCTTCCACCACCAGGCGTAGCGCCTCGCGCAGCCCATAGTTGAGATTGATGGGCGCGGTGTGATGGTAGGTACGCTCTTGCCCCCAATACTGACTCACCAGGGTCAGATCAAGATACCAGTTGGCGACCGGGGTATGGCGGCGTTGTAGTCGTTCAACAGCGCGCGGCCCAAAGGTGAGGGGAGCCAGGCCGGGAGGGCAGTTCAAACATTTCTGGCTGCCGCTGTAGGCCATGTCGATTCCCCAGGCATCCACAAACAGGGGCAGGCCGCCCAAACTGGTGACAGTATCCACCAGCAAGAGGCAATTGTAAGCCTGACATAACTCTGCCACTCCTTCTAGCGGTTGGCACGCACCGGTGGAGGTTTCAGCGTGTACCAGCGCCAGAACGGCCGGTCGATACAGCTCCAGGCCCGCCCGCAACTCGTCCAGCGTGAATACCTCCCCCCACGACTTTTCCAGCCGTTGCACCTGAGCGCCGTAGCGGCCGGCCATGATCGCCAGTCGCTCGCCAAAGTACCCGTTGACCCCGATGAGAGCGATATCACCGGCTTCCAGGGCATTGGCCAGGCTGGCCTCCATTGCTGCGCTGCCTGTCCCACTGATAGGAATGGTCAAGCGGTTGTTGGTTTGCCAGGTGTAGCGCAACAAGGTCTGAACTTCGTTCATCAGCTCTAAAAAGACCGGATCGAGATGCCCCACAGAGGGCAGGCTCAAGGCTTGCAGGACGCGAGGATGCGCATTGGATGGCCCAGGGCCAAGTAACAGTCGGGGCGGTGGATTGAGCGGCGTGGTTGCCAGGCGGTGGGTGTCGTCTATGGTGTACGCCTGGGTGTGTGCCGGAGCATCGGAAAGTAATGTTAGCGGGTTGTCTAATCTGTCGGACCAGGTGGGTGTTGTGGGGTGTGGGTTCATCATCAACTATCCAATCCCCCCAGCGTGACGAAAGCCAGGTCGGGCAAGGTGAGCACCAGGTAGCAGGGCATGCCCAAACGCTGGATCGTCTGCCAGAGGTGGTAGGGGTCTTGTGGCAGACAAGGGGCGCTGAAAAGCGCCATCACTGTGGCGTGGGTTACCACCATCAGGTTGCCGTTGGGCGTCTCGTCCACCAGCTCGTAGATGCCGTTGGCAAAGCGCCCGCGCGCGTCGTAGGCGGTTTCTTCCCCCAGAACGAGTTCGGCCGGCCGGGCAAAAAACTCTGCCACGGCCGTCTGGAAAGCCTCTGGTGTATCGAAGAAAGGAACATGGAGACGATGCTGCTCATTGAATTCGGCCAACGCTTCTTCCACCTCGATCCCCAATGCCTGCGCCAGAATGGCCCCGGTCTCTTGCGCTTTGGGTTCCTCGCTGGTGAAGATGGTGTCGGGCTGGAAGGGGCGCAGATGCCCGGCCAGTTCACGGGCGCGTTGTTGGCCGGCCGGTGTCAGTTGCCAGGTAGACGCCGGCCGATCCGGCGTGATGGCGCTCTGGCTGTGGCGCACCAAAATGAGATAGCGTGGCATGGCTGAGGTGTTCGGCCGGCGGCCGGGGATTAGCCCCCCAGAGAGTTAAGGTAATCGAGCGCCTGTTGGGCCGGCCAGAAGTTACGATTCAAGCGGATAGCTTCCTCATAGGCGGCGCGGGCGGCGTTGTATTCCGTTGTCCAGGCCAGGGCGTGCCCCTGCCATAGATAAGTCTCCTCCACATTGCGCCCACCGGCCGTTTGCAAAATTACCTCTGTCAGTTCGAGCACATCTTCGGCCCGGCCGGCTTGTAAATAAGCCATATAAGGCCGAAACTGATACCACAACATGCGCGGCGGCAGACCAATGATCCGCGCCTGGTCGAAAGCCTGGGCGGCGTTCTGGTAATATTCATAGTTGCCGTTGAGCAACGCCAGCTCTGTGTAGGAGGTTCCCAGATTGAACCAGGCGAAGGGGTCTTCGGAGTTGGCTTCAATATCGGCTGTGGCCATGCGATGGGTGCGCATCCACAGTTGCGTCTCGTCCAACAGTTCTGGCCCCAGGATGGTCTCGACCAGTTCAGTTTGTTCAGGCGCGTGGACAACATAGAAGGTGTAATTGAAGGCGCGCCAGGAGTCGAGAATATCGCTGTAAGGGTAGGTTTGCCCCTGCCCGTCAAAAGGCCCCAGATTGGTATCCATGGCCCGGAACAGCTCGCTGGCGTCATCGTAGCCAAAAATGGTCAGGTAGTGACCGTACCAGCCGGAGCCATCTTGGGGATCGTAGCCGCGCTCGACCACCACCGGCAGCCCTTGCGAGACGAACCGTTTGATCATCTCCAGGTCGCCGCCGCTTTTAACGGCAATCGCCAGGTCGGTGTTTTGTTGGATGTACTCGGCAATTTGCCACGGGCTGACGTTCCGATCCTCAGAATTGGGTTTCAGAAAAGAGCGGGTGTCCGCCTGGGTAACGGGCAGTCCATGGAAGTTGAGAACAATCGCCAGATTGGCCGGCCCGCAGTTGTTAAAATATTGGGGCATGTTGATCAACCCCTCCAGGTGGTGCGCCGCTGGAATGGGAATGGGGG
>DAOTXO010000087.1:0-87124 GCA_034435495.1 Anaerolineae bacterium | reverse complement strand
TCTCTTGGCGTTCTTGGCGCCTTCGCGGTTCCATCCTTTTGTTCTCACCGCCAAGGCGCAAAGGACGCAAAGGTTCTTTCTTGGCGTTCTTCGCGCCTTCGCGGTTCGTCACCCCCGTGAAAACGGAAATGCTTTGTTCTCACCGCTAAGGCGCAAAGGGCGCGAAGGTTTTTGTCTTTCTTTGCGTTCTTAGCGCCTTTGCGGTTCCAGTATTCTTTTCTCACCGCAAAGGCGCA
This sequence comes from Anaerolineae bacterium, assembly GCA_034435495.1. GTDB lineage: Bacteria > Chloroflexota > Anaerolineae > Promineifilales > Promineifilaceae > DAOTXO01. The sequence goes on along the minus strand of DAOTXO010000087.1, from coordinate 86,888 downwards.
AAGGGGGCGAAGGTTTTTCTTGGCGTTCTTTGCGCCTTCGCGGTTCATCACTCTCGTGAAAACGGGAGGGCGGCTACGACGAAGCATTGGGTCTTGGTTCAGGCGGCCATGGCCACCTGGTTGAAGATCGTTTCCAACGTTTCGACATCTTGTTTCAGTTCACGCACGGGCCAGCCAGACTCCACGGCCAGGCGATAGATGGCGGGGCAGAGATCGACGCCGGCCGCCCCGGCAATGCGATAGGCGGCAGGGGGCGTCTGGGTGGTCGAGGAAAGCGCCCCGACAGACAAAGGCTCCACCTGTTCCACGCCGTGGAGCTGGCGCAGGGCCTTTTCCACCCCCTTGACTTGATTATCCAGCAGCAGCAGGGCGCGGCTCCTATTGCGTTGGGCCAGCTCATCCAGACGGGCATCAAGCCTGATCTGGCCGCGCATCAACATGATGACGCGGTCACATAACGCTTCAACCTCAGACAGGATGTGGGTGGAAAAAAGGATGGTGCTATGCTGAGACAGGCGTTTGATCAGGCGGCGGATTTCCACAATTTGGGTGGGGTCCAGGCCAACAGTTGGCTCGTCCAAAATCAAGAGGCGCGGCCGGTGTAAGATAGCCTGAGCCAGCCCCACACGCTGGCGGAACCCTTTGCTCAGCTCCCCAATGCGACGTGTCAGGTGTTGTTGCAAGCCAGTAGCGAGAACCGCTTCCGCCAGCCGCTCCCGCGCCTCACTTTCCGGTAACTGGCGCAGATCGGCCATGAACATGAGATAGGCCTGGACGCTGAGTTCAGGGTAGAGAGGGGCATTTTCGGGCAGGTAGCCGATGCGCGCCTGCACCTCACGCGGCTGGGTTAACACATTTAAGCCATCCACCACCGCAACGCCGGTATCGGGTTGTAAATAACCGGTCAGGATTTTGATGATGGTGGTCTTGCCGGCGCCATTGGGGCCAAGGAGGCCGACGATTTCACCATCGGCGATGTTGAAATGGACATCTTGTAGGGCCTGCACCGCGCCATACGCTTTGCTAAGACCGGTGACGGCAATCATAAGAGATGGTCTCCTCCTTAAGTCGAGACGCCTGATGGGAGGCGCAAACTGAAATCTTGCGCACAGCCGGCGTGACTATCTGGTTCTGGATCACCTATTGTCCACAGAAATATCAGAAATAAGTTAGCGGGCCGGCCGGTTTCTCTAGGGGTTCTTACTTTTCAGTTGAGGTGGAGGAGAGTCAGCTATTCAAGCCCCAATCGTAGGGGCGGTAGCGCCAGCGGGCGGTCGCGCCGTGCGCAGCCAGCCAGGCGCGTGTCGCGTCGTTGGGAGCGTGGCGCTGCAAGAGGGCCAGGACCCCGGCCGGCCCGCCAAAATCAGCCGCGTACCATTTGAAGATCGAGGAGAGGGTGATCACGCCAGCGGTGGGGTCGATGGCGACTTCGCCAGCCACAAAGGCGGCCGCGGCCAGCTCCAGCTGATCCTCGATGCGGTCAGCGTCGTAGACGCCAATGGGAGGGCAGGAACGACTGGCGCAGTTGAGGGCGAAATGGATGCGCGGTTCAAGGGGGGTCACGCGCCAGATGAGGCGGGGGTCAGAGGGGCCGAATTGAGGGCCGGGGATGGCCCAATGGGGACGATTGGCGCGCAGAATGCCATGCTCAATATCGTTGGCGCTGAAACGCTGGTCGCCAATGGTGTAGGCGGCGCGGCGAAAAAAGGAAAACACCCCGGCCCGCCCTTCGGTAACGCTGCTTTGAACCTGGAAGGCAATGGCAGCGTCGAGCACCAGGGCGTTGTAGAGGTTGATCCAAAAAGCCAGCTGGTGAGCGCGGGTGGTCAGGGTGGCAAGATCGAGTTGGTGCAGGCGGGGGGTTAACTGTGTGCGGTAGGTGGTATAGGCGGCGCTGTGACGCAGGTGGGCATAATCGACATGCCGGCCGGCTTCATCCATTCCCTCAGCTTTGAGCGCGTTGACCGCTTGCTTAAGAGCTGCGCCTAGGGCCGGGCCAGTCTCAGGGGGCTGGGGTGGGAGTAGGTCGGCCGGCATTGAGTGGTTGTGGGCGCTGTGTGGGGGTGTCGCCGGGTTTAACACCCCGTTGGGGTCCAGGCGCAGCAGTTTGCTCAACAGTTGTTCACGCCTGTGCACCACCCAATCTTGCCAACCCATCCTATCCTTGCCTGATATAAGCGTCGCTCATTGGGAAACCTTAGGAGCGAACACACAGCCCCCGTTTTCACGGGGGCAAAGGGCGCCAAGGTTTTTCTTGGCGTTCTTTGCGCCTTCGCGGTTCGTCACTCCCGTTTTCACAGAAGTTCGCCTTTAGCTGACGGTCAGATAAGTATATCCCAGACGCTCCAACCACGCCTCAGCCGTCATGGCGTCGCCCAGCTCACGCTCGAGCTCACGCCCTAAAGCCAGGTCGGGGCCGTGGATAGCCAGATGGATGAGCTTATGAACCGTCAGATCGGGCAATTCTAGCGCACCTACCGCGTGCAAGACTTCCTTGTCCAGGCCATGTAGCGCCAGCTGAAGCAGATCGTGCGCCTCCAGGTCGGGCAGGTTCAAAGCCAGGGCGGCTTTGGCCAGGGCAGGCGTGACCCCATGGATGGCGAACTGGATGAGGAGGGGCGGTGTCACCTTCAGACCGAGAGCAATATACTGGGCAACATCCTCTGGCTCGACAGCGTGAAGGCCCATTTGCACCAACTGACGGATGGAGAGTGTTTCCAGGCCGGCCGCACGCGCACGCTTAACATAGTCCGGCTTCAGGTCGTGAATCGCCAGTTGAATGGCGTCGCGTAGGGTCAGGTCGGTGTACCCCAGAGCGTGAAAGGCGCGGATGAACTCCAGACTGACATCGTGAATGCCTAGCTGCACGATGTCATGCAAGGAGAGGTCGGTGAAACCAGCCTCGCGCAACTGGCGCACATAGTCTGGTTGAATATCATGAATTGCCAGCTGGACAGCATCGCGGATAGTCAAATCCTCGTAACCCAGGGCGCGAAAGGCGCGGATAAATTCCAGGCTGACATCGTGAATCGCCAGCTGCAACAGATCGCGCACCGAGAGGTCGGTGAAACCCTCGGCGCGTATCTGCTGAATCCACTCCGGCCGGACAGCATGAGTGGCAAGCTCGGCTATCTGTTGTGCGCTGAGGTCGTGCAGGCCGGCCGCTCCCAGCTGATGGATGTAGTCGGGATCGACGCCGTGATGGTAGAGTAAGGTGGCTTTGCGAGGCGAGAATCGATAGCCCGCTTCCTCCAACGCCGTCATATAGCTATCGGGAGCCTGAGCCTCATGTCGATGGTGGATCAAGGCGCGGCGCAGCTGCTCACGCGGCGGCAAAGGAGGAACAGGCGGGACGGGCGGAATCACCGGGACAGGGGGTATGGGCGCGATGTGGGGCGTGGGGTCGACTGGCGTCTTCAGAGCGGCCGGCGGTTCTGGGGCCTCTATGTCGTTAGTCCGGATGGGGCGGTCGGCCACCAGGGCTGCCAGCAAGGTAGCGCCATCCTGGGCGGTGATCTTGCCATCGGCCACCATTTGCAAAATACGTAGACGTTCTTCTTGCATGGGGATATACTCCTGAATGAAATGGGCCTCGCGTCGGCGCGCCGCTCTCACCCGTGCGCCGGCGTGGGGCTGATTGGGTTTAATCTTCCAAACGTGCCAGTTGATCGGCGGCTTCCTGCACGCTCAGCGCGCCGGCCTCCAACGCATCAAGAATTCGTTGTTGTTGACGGCTCTTTTCCTGGGCTGCAACCGGAGAAGGGTCAGGGGGCGTCGCGGCCGGGGAACCACCCTGACGCCGCGATGAAGGTGGCACGTCGAAATTGAGGCTGGCAATGATGTCATCCAGCCGGCCGCGAATCGTCCAATAAGAAACACCCAGTTCGCGCTCCATATCTTTCACATTGCCCTTATTTTTGACAAAAATTTCAATGAAGCGCAGATTTTCGTCCGACAACTGGCTGAAAACGGTGGGGCGATAGGTACTGCGCACCGTCGTGTCGCAGCGGGCACAGCGCAACTCCGTCACAATCAGCTCCTGACTGCTGCAGGTGGGGCATTTTTCCAGAATTTTGCGCATTTTCTCTCCGTCGTCAGCGCCAGAGGATGGGTTTGAAGCTCACTCCTCGTACCTTATGGCCGTGTGTGTTTTTTTGCATCATGCTGCAATCATAAGCTAATTTCTGCTGTCTGTCAACAAATATTTTGTATTAGAGTGCAAATATCTTGATGACATGTGCGCCGCCTTTGAAACGACACCGGTCAGGCGTGTACGCCGGGCTTTTTACATGATCCCCTGGAGTTATGCTATACTGGTAGACCCTGCGCGGTTGGTTCGTAGTTGCTACGATGCGCGGTTGGTTCGTAGTAACGGCTTTAGCCCCCGTTTTCACGGGGGTTGGCCGGCTCGTCACTCCTGTGAAAACGGGAGCATTTTGTTCTCACCGCAAAGGCGCAAAGGGCGCGAAGGAAAAACCACGGAAGGAACGGAATACACGGAAAGGATAAGCAGGGGCGAACACACAGAGCCTGCTCCCGTGAAAACGGGAGTTCGCCCCTACAGCGACGATGGCTAATGCCGAGGAGATGATCATGGCTGAACTGAAAACACGCCCAACCGCAGAAAACCCACAAGCGTTTTTGAACCGCATCGCCAATGACAAAACGCGCGCCGACTGTCTGGCGCTGGCGACGCTGATGCAGGAAGTCACCGGCGCAGAGCCGACGATGTGGGGAGACAGCATCATCGGCTTCGGGAGTTATCATTATCGTTATCCTACCGGCCGGGAAGGAGATTGGTTCCTGACTGGCTTTTCGCCACGCAAGCAGAACATCACCCTGTACATCATGGCCGGGTTTGATGATGCCGATAGCCTGATGGCTCGTCTGGGCAAATATACAACCGGCAAGTCATGCCTGTATGTCAAAAGGCTGGGGGATGTCGACATGGCGGTGCTGCGGGAGCTGGTGACGCGTTCGGTAGAGGTGATGCGGGCCACCAATGCCCCCGGCCCGGTGTAACGGCCTGGCGGAGCGCCACCATCCTGTTGGCGGCCGGGTCAGCGCGGTTGGTCGGCCTGTCACTCCCGTGAAAACGGGGGCAAAGGGCGCGAAGGTTTTTCTTTGCGTTCTTAGCGCCTTCGCGGTTTGTAATCAGCGTTCTATCAGCGTCATCAGCGTTCCATAGAAAAGAGATAAGGTAGATCTATGTCCAAGAACAAGCTAGTCTGTCAGCTGGTCATGATGCTGCTTGGCCTGGGATGGTTGACCGCAGTCCGGCCGGCCGCGTCCCCCGTGATCGCCGATTCCTTCCCCCCCCACACCACTGCCAACCTGCTGGTGAGCGAAACCCTGTACGATCCCGAGACGTCAGAGCCGGCCAACGAATGGATAGAGCTACTGCACCTGGGAACGACCACCCTCGATCTAACCTCTTATAAAGTCGGTGACGAAGAGACAGCCGACGGCGGCGAAGGGATGTATCAATTTCCGGCCGGCAGCAGCGCCGCGCCGGGCCAGGTGTTGCTGATTGCCAACCGGGCTGTGGATTTTGCCGCTGTTTATGGCTTCAACCCGGATTATGAACTGGTGGAAACCACGCCCGACGTGCCCAATATGGTCAAATACACCGCCTGGGCCGGCGGCAGCGTCAGCCTGGCCAACGGTGGGGACGATGTGCTGATCCTGGATGGAGCGGATAGCCTGGTGGACGCCGTGTCGTGGGGCAGCTCCACCTTTGCCTTTGATCCTTCAGCGCCTGACGTGGCGGAAGGTCATAGCCTGGAACGCAACCCGGCCGACCACGACAGCGACAGCGCCGCCGATTGGATGGATCAACCCAACCCGACGCCAGGCAGCATACCCGATTTGCCGCCGGGCTGCGGTAAAACCGGCGCTTATCTGGCGACGTGGGAGATTCAAGGTAGCGGCCACACCTCTCCTTATGAAGGCCAAAGCGTGGGGGCCGTGCGTGGCATCGTCACGGCCGATTTCCAACAAGGCACAGGCGGCCCGCAGGAGTTGGATGGCTTCTTCCTTCAGGCGCACGAGACAGATTGCGACCCGGCCACTTCCGACGGCCTGTGGGTGTTCACCGGGTCATCCCCCAAAAGTATCCACGTAGGCGACCTGGTGGAGATCAGCGGCAGCGCAGCGGCGGAATACCAGGGGCCAGCCTCCTTCATTTGGGAGTACACCCTGACAGAGCTGACCTGTTTCAGCAGCTGCAACGTGACCACCATTCAGAGTAACGTCGGGCTGCCGGCCGCTGAGGAGTATCAGCCGCCCCCAAATGCCGCCGACGCGCTGGCCTACAATGAGGCGCGGGAAGGTATGCTGGTGCAGGTGAGCACGGCCGCCACCGTGATCGCCCCGGTCAACCCCTTCCATGAACTCGTCATGCGCCTGGGCGTGGGGGTGGATCGTCCCAGTCAGGAAGAAGGGGAGCACGGCGACCTGATCACCCTGGATGGGGACGGGGTGAGCGCAGCGAATTGCGGGCAGGATGGCCTGGGGTATGTCAAAACCTTTGATGTCATCACACCCGATCCAGGGGCCGGTTTCCAGGTGTTCGGGCCGCTCAACTATGGTTTCAACGCCTACAAGGTGCAACAGGTGGATGACGCCTTTTGCCTCAGCGTGACGCCGGGCAACGATGCCTCTTATGACCCGGCCGACAACCCACCGCCGGCTGCTATACCTGACCGCTTGCTGCTGGCCGGGATCAACGCCTGGAACTTTTTTGACACCAACAATGACCCGGCCAAAGAAGATGAACTCCCTTCAACGGCTGAATATGATCGCAAGGCGCGCAAACTAGCCAACGCGGTGTGCCAGCCAACCGGTCTCAACCAGCCCCACATCATCGCCCTGCAAGAGGTGGAAAATGAGGTGGTGCTGCAAAAACTGACGACTGAGATCATGACGGTGTGTGGGGTTAGCTACGACTATGACACCCTGGCCGGCCCAGATGATCGCAGCATTCAGGTAGCCTTTCTGACGCGCACCGACCAGGTGAGCGTGCTGGCGGTGAATGACCGTCAGGGCTGCTCGGCTATCGATTGGGGCGTGGATTATGAAGCCGGGGATCACCCGGCCGACATCACATGCAACGGCCCGACGCCCCACTATCTGTTCGACCGTCCTCCGTTGGAGCTGGTGGCGGAGATCACCCTGGGTGGCGCGCCGCGCATTCTGACCCTGTACAACAATCATTTCAAATCCAAGCTCAACGACCCGGCCTGCGCCGAACCGGACTGCACCGACCTGCGGGTGGAGCAGGCGCGCTTTGTGGATGGCCTGGTAGATGACCTTCTGGCAGCCGATCCCAATGCCGCCATCGTGGTCATGGGCGACCTGAACGATTATTATGTCTCGGTGCCACTGGACGAGTTGGATAAGACCTATGGGGTGCTGACAAATGTATGGGACGATGTGGCCGGCCCCCCGTCAGTGGGTCAGGGTTCGATTCAGCGCTACAGTTACATCTACAATGGGGTCTCACAAACGTTAGATCACCTGTTGGTGTCGGATGCGCTGAATGCCCTGCCGCGCACCGTGTCAGTGCGCCATGTCAACGCCGATTGGCCGGGCAGCCACGTGGAGGATGATAGCATGTTCCGGGCTTCGGATCATGATTTCATGTTGATAGCGCTGGACTTCCCACCGGCCGGCGTCACGACGTTGCACATTGGCGACCTGGATGGCAGCAGCACCGCGATAAGCAATCGCTGGCGGGCCACCGTTACGGCGATGGTGGTGGACGCGGCCGGCGCGCCGGTGGCGAATGCGACGGTCAGCGGTGATTGGAGCGTCGGGTACACCGGGTCGGGTAGCTGCGTGACAGATAGCACTGGGGGGTGCAGTGTGATCAGCGGCAATATCAATGGCCGCCGGGCGCGGACGGTGTTCACCGTCACCGATGTGGCGCACGCCAGCCTGAGCTATGATCCGCTGTCGAACACGGACCCGGATGGCGACAGCGACGGCACGACGATCACGGTCTTCCGGCCGGTTAGATGATAAACGTCTCCCAGACGCTTATCGTCCCGGCATGGAACGCTGATGGAACCGCGAAGGCGCAAAGAACGCCAAGAAAGAGAAAACCTTCGCGTCCTTTGCGTCTTGACAGTGAGAACAAAAGGATGGAACCGCGAAGGCGCAAAGAACGCCAAGAAAGAGAAAGCCTTCGCGTCCTTTGCGTCTTGGCGGTGAGAACAAAAGGATGGAACCGCGAAGGCGCAAAGAACACATAGGGGTGAACCTATGTGTTCACTCTTTCCCACAGGGGCGAACCTGCGTGTTCGCCCCTACACGTTCTTCAAAATCAGCGTTCCATCAGCGTCATCAGCGTTCCATATTCCATTGGGAGTCAAACGAGAAGTTTACCGTTTGTAGAAGGCCGGGGTACGGCCGGTTTCGCGGGTGTAGCCGGCCGCCACCGTCGCTATGAAGGAGTCTGCCTGGTCTGTTTGCACCAGGGCAACCGCGCACCCACCAAAACCAGCCCCGGTCATGCGCGCACCATAACAGCCAGGATGAGCCTGGGCGCAGATGACCATGGCGTCCAAGTCAGGACTGGACACCTCAAAATCGTCGCGCAAGCTGGCATGGCTGGCGTTCATCCAATGCCCCACCTGGGCCAGGTCACCTTGCCGGAGGGCGGCCACCGTTTGCAAGACGCGGTCGTTTTCTGTGATCACATGCCGGGCGCGTCGGCGGGTGATGTCGTCTAAACCGGCCGCTCCTCCTTCAAAGACAGCCAGCGAGATATCGCGCAGGTGGGACACGCCGAAATAATGGGCCGCAGCTTCACATTGGGCGCGCCGCTCGTTGTAGGCAGAATCTACCAGCCCGCGCCGTGCACCGGTATCCAGCACCACCACGGTCGCCTGGGAGGGGATGGGAACGACCTGGGTCTCCAATGAACGGCAATCGATGAGCAAGGCCTGTCCGGCCGGGCCGGCCGCCGACGCCAGCTGATCCATAATCCCTGTTTGCACCCCCAGCCACTGATTTTCTGCCAGCTGCCCGGCCAGGGCCATTTGCCGGGCATCCCAGGTGAAGCCGCTGACCGCCTGGAAAGCACGGGCTACGGCCATCTCCAGCGCAGCTGAAGAGGAGAGACCTGCCCCAATGGGAACATCACCGGCCATCACCCCTTCCCAACCTGTCAGGCTATAGCCAAACTGTTGCAGCGCCCAGGCCACGCCCTTGACGTATTCCGGCCAACCGGCGGCCGCTGGTTGCAGCTCATCGAGAGCCAGGGAGGTTGTGGCGCCAAAATCGAGGGATGTCACCTGCACCTGTCGGTCGGAGCGGGGGCGCAGGGCGATCCAGACAGCCTGGGACAGGGCCATGGGCAAGACAAAGCCGGCGTTGTAGTCGGTATGCTCACCGATCAAGTTGACGCGGCCGGGGGCGTGTACCAGGTGAGCGACCGGCGCGCCAAACTGTTGGAGGAAAACCTGGGAAACATCTACCATTTTACCTGTTCACGGAGCCGGCCAAAACTTGCAGACTAGACCCTTCCAGATCTTGACCCGGCGGCTCCAGGCGCCCGCCTAGACAATCGGCCAGGAAAGCCTCGGCCACCGCGTTAAACGAAAGATTGTTCTCCGGGCGGGCAAAACCATGCCCCTCATCAGGGTAGAGCAGGTAAGTGACGGGTATATTTTTGGCTTGCAATGCCTGGACAATCTGATCAGATTCCGCCTGTTTGACACGCGGATCATTAGCGCCCTGACCGATGAGAAGCGGCCGGCAGATGCGATCCACATAAGTCAAAGGAGAGTGGCGCGTCAACAAGGCCCGCCCCTCCTCAGTGCGATGATCCCCCACACGGCTGGTGAAAAGCTCCAACATGGGCCGCCAATAGGGGGGCATCGATTCAAGCAGCGTGATCAGGTTAGAAGGGCCAACCAGATCGACACCGCAAGCAAACAATTCAGGGGTGAAAGTCAACCCGGCCAGGACAGAGTAACCGCCGAAGCTACCCCCCATGATGGCGATGCGCTCAGGGGCGGCAATCCCCTGGTCAATCGCCCACTGCACCGCGTCCTGTTGGTCGTGCAAGATAGCACCCCCCCACTCCTGGTTGCCGGCGTTGGCAAAGGCTTTGCCAAACCCGGTCGAGGAGCGAAAGTTGACCGCCAAAACAGCATAACCGCGGTTGGCCAGCCATTGATGCCAGGGGTGAAACCCCCACACGTCACGCGCCCAGGGGCCCCCATGGGGTAGAAAGACCATAGGCAGCGGCCGGTCGGGAATGCCATCCTCGTTGGCGTCAGCGTCGGCGGGTAAGGTGTAATAGGCCACCAGTTCCAGGCCGTCACGGGCCGTGATGATGGCCGGGTGCATCCGCGCCAGGGGGTAGGCGTCCAGGTCAGGGCGGTTGGAGAAAAGAAAACGCACCTCGCCGGCCGGCCGGTCATATAGATAGTAGCGAGCAGAGCCAGTATCCACCACCGAAACCACGATCCAAAAACGGTCATCCAGGGTGCGGCTCATGAGACTGAGTTCACCATCGGTTACTGTCCGCAAGCGCGCCAGGTCGGCCTCGAAGGCGGGATCAAGCGCCCGCCAGCGCTGGCGGGCATGGACAAAGGAGGCAGCCTGGACATGGTAAGTGGTGGGGTGGCGCACCACAGCTTCCACATCCGCTTTGGCATCTTCGGCCAGGAGTTGGACTGCAAAATCGGCAGCGGTATCGATAGCAACCAGGGCAGCGGTATCCCGGCCGCGGCTCTCTTTGGCGTACAAGATGCGGTTGGTGTGGTCAAAGCCGATGCGGGCGGTGGTCAACAGATCGTCACCGGGAATGAGGTCAACCTGACGCCAATCATCCCCATCGGGGACAAAGATGGCCAGGCCGCCATCAGGCGTCATTTGTAGCGCTTCCCGCACCTGGTAGGCGTTGTCGAAGGTGAAACCCAGGAAGCGCTCGTGTTGTAACAGCAGCGTTAACTCACCAGTGAGGAGGTTGAGGCGGTACAGGTCATGCCATTGGGGCTGGCGATGGTTGAGACCGAGCAGAATTTCGGCCGGGAAGTCGGGGCTATCGGCCCACAACTGGGCCTGGACACCCTCAAAGGGGGTCAGGTCCTGAATCGCATCGCCGGCCGTCAAATCAACGACATACAGCCGCCAATTTTCGTCCCCATTTTTGTCCTGCAAGTAAAGGAGCCGGCCGGGGGTGTAGGCCCAGCAATAGAAACGAATGCCGCGGTCGGTATCCTGAGTTACCGGCCGGGCCGCGTCCAGGTCAGTGCGCGGCGCGACCCACACATTAAGCACGCCCTCATGCGGGGCAAGCCAGGCGAGATAAGCGCCATCCGGGCTGAGATGTACCTGGGCGCGTTGGGGGTTACCAAACAGCAAGCGGCGGGGAATGAGGGGTAAAGTGGTCATGGCGTTCCTATGGCCAGGCGTCCCAGTAGGTGATCTCGTGGGCCGGCCGGCGCGTCGCTGGTTGAAAATCATCGCCCTGGAAATAGGCCACGGGCAAGAGGGCAGCCTGCGTAACGTTGTCGGGAATACCCAGCAGGGCGGCGACCTCCTTCTCATAGCGCAGGTGCAGGGTTGTCCAGGCGCTGCCCAGGCCGCGGGCGCGCAAGGCCAGCATCAACGACCACACCGCCGGCAGGATGGAGCCATAAAGACCGGCCTGGGCCATGGGGCCGGCGTGCTCCACCCGGCCGATGATGCAGGGAATGATGAGGGCCGGGGCACGGTGCAGATGGTGGGCCAGATAGAGAGCGGAGGAGAGAACACGCCTCATCTGCTGGGGATCGATGGGCGCGTCGGCGGCGTTGGGGGGCTGTTCAGCGGTTGAGCGGGCGTAGCGCATAAAGGAGTCGCGGTAGAGTTCCCCAATCTGGGCCCGCTTGTCAGGGTCGGTCACGATGACAAAGCGCCAGCCCTGGGCGTTGCTGCCGGTGGGGGCCTGAATGGCAATTTCCAGACAGCGCTGGAGCACCTCGCGCGGCACAGGGCGGTCGAAATCGAGTCGCTTGCGCACGCTGCGGGTGGTGGTGAGCAGGTAGTCAGTCACGTGAAGGTCGAGCATAGATCCGTTATCCGGGTGTCAGGTTGATGTCGGCTGGAAGCCGACTCTCTGTATGATTGAACCGCTAAGGCGCTAAGAACGCAAAGAAAAAAGAGGGAAAGCTTAGCGCCCTTCCCCCCGTGAAAACGGGGGCTTGGCGGTGAGAATAACAATGATTGAACCGCTAAGGCGCTAAGAACGCAAAGAAAGAGAAAGGGTGAACACACAGGTTCACCCCTACACGCCCTTCGCGTCTTGGCGGTGAAAACAAAAATCTAGAAGCCGACGCTCCATTGGAGGGATTATAGAGGGGGCCAACCGGGAGCGTCAAGTTGGTCAACGCGCTCGCCATAAATCAGGTCGCGGCGCACATAGTCGTTCCAAAAAGTATGGGGAAATTCCGGTTGCGGCGGGCGGATGGCGGAGAGCTTTTGCAAATGTTCCGGTTCAAGAGCGAATTCCAGCACACCCAGGTTGTCTGCGATCTGGGCCGGTCGGCGCGCCCCCAGCACCGGAATAATGTTGGGCGACTGTTGCCGCGCCCAGTTGATCGCCACCTGGGAGGGGGTGCGCCCTATTTCGGTTGCCACTTGCATCACCGTCTCAGCCGCAGCGCGGGTGCGTTCGCCAATACGACTGACGCGGGTAGCCTCTTCTGGCCCCTGGGGAGCGTTAAACTTGCCCGTCAGCGCGCCGCCGGCCAGCAGGCTAAAGGCCAGCACACCCAAGTTGAGCGTTCGGGTCATGGGCAGGACATCCCGTTCCAGGCCGCGCTCCAACAGATTGTACTCCCCCTGGTAGGCGATAAAGCGGCTCCAGCCGCGCAACTCCGCCAGCGCTACAGCATGGGAGACGATCCAGGCCGGGGTATCGGAGATACCAATGTAGAGAATCTTGCCGGCGCGCACCAGATCATCGAAGGCGCGCAAAATCTCGTCGATGGGCGTGCTGTAGTCCCACATGTGGAGGTAGAGGAGGTCAATGGTGTCGGTGTTGAGTCGCTTGAGGGAGGCTTCAACCGTGCGCACCATATTCTTGCGCAGATTGCCACCAGCGTTGAGATCATGAGGGCTGGATCCCGGCCGGCGCAGGGTGTATTTGGTAGCTACGACGAAATAATCGCGGTCAGAGGCGATGAACTCACCCACGAAGCGCTCGCTGGCTCCGTTGGTGTAGTTGCTGGCGGTGTCGATGAAGTTGCCGCCGGCCGCCACAAAGGCATCAAAAATCTGACGGCTGCTTTCCTGAGAGGCTCCCCAGCCCCAATCTTCACCAAAGGTCATGGTTCCTAAACAGAGTTCGGAAACACGCAGGCCAGATTGGCCGAGCAGTTTGTAGCGCATCCTTTTTCTCCTGATAGAAAGCAGACGATAAACATTGACAAGATGTTTATCCTCTGAGTGATAGGGGTAGACGTTGATCGTCTAGACGTGAAGCGCCTAGACAACGGTGATTTGAATACGCCGGTCTTTCTCCGGCCAGAAGGCGATCTTACCCCTAAGTCGGGGGGATTCCGGGATGGGGTCCGGGTAGTACCAGATGGCATCTTCAAAGCGTTCGCCGTTGACCACCAGATGATGGTAACTGGCCCGGCCTTTGTAGGGGCAATAGGAATGAGTCGCCGAAGGGGTCAGGTAGGCAGCCTGAACATCCTCGGGCGGAAGGTAGTAACGGGTGGGCAGGCCGGTTTCGAAGACCAACAGCGGGCGCGTGGTACTGGCGACAAGCACGCCATCCACTCGCACCTCCACCCGGCGCGAGCTGGGGATCATATCCACCCGATGGTAAGGGTTGCGGGGGTGAAGGAAAACCTCCTCCTCCTCTTCGTACCAGTGCTCCATCATGCGCCACTTAAAGGCCACATAACCGGTGAAGTCGGGGCGCTTGTCGCGGGGATCATAGCTCCAGACGGCGTTTTCGGCCGTCTGATCTCCAACGCGCAGATGCCAGAACCGTTTGACGCCACGATAGCCGGAGGTTTCGGTGTGGTCGGAAGGCAGAAGCAACTCTTGCTGCACATCTTCCAGGGGGAAGTAGTAATCTAACTCACGGGGGCTTTCGATCATCAGGCGGGCGCGGCGACTGTCAGCGACAGCAACGCCATTGAAAATGACGCGCACCCAGCGGTCGGTCGGTTCCCATTTCCAGGGTTGTTGGGTCATGAAGGCTTAACCTTTTGTTCGCATCCTCAGATGCGAACGTTTGCGCATGGCTTTGTATGGCAACATGATGCGTTTTGGATTGGACGAGCCGGCCGGCTCAATTCTTACCTTGCTCCACCTGATCCCGTTACGTTTACAAATCGTTTACCATTCCTAAACCTAAAAAGTGGGTTTCCTGCACCATCTGGCTATAATCCATTTCCCGGTAGCCGGCGTTGTAACGGCCAAGCAGCCGGCCGCTGTATTGGCATGTCCCATCATCTTCAAGTCTTATTTTAAGGAGAGGAAAATATGCGTCTGACTGAGCTTGTTCCATCACGCGTGCGTTTCATCCTATCGGCGGCCCTGATGATCCTGCTGGCCGGCGCAGCCGCGCTGTACAGCGGACAGGGCATCCAGCGTCCAGTAGCCTTTGCCTCTGATAGCAAGAGTCTGGCAGCCCCCCGGCCGGCTTCTGTTTCCACCACCCTGGTGGTAAATGAGATCGATTATGATCAAAGCGGAACGGACGCAGCTGAATTCATTGAGTTAAAGAACGTCAGCCTGGACCCCATTGACCTTGACCTCTACAGCGTCGTTTTGGTCAATGGCAGCGGCTCCGTCATCTACCAGACCGTTGATCTGCCCGCTTTCAGTCTGGCGGCCGGCGACTACTATGTCGTTTGCGCCAATGTCGCCACTGTAGCGGAGTGTGACCTGGATGTCAGCCCCGACACCAACCTGATCCAAAACGGTCCGCCCGACGCCATCGCCATCTTGCTGGATAGCGTCATTGTGGACACCGTCAGCTACGAAGGGGACACCGTTGGCTACACCGAAGGCAGTGGCGTGGGGCTGGAAGATACCTCAGACGCTCTGTTGGGTATTGCGCGCTTCCCCGACGGGGGGGATACCGATATCAACAATGTCGACCTGAGCCAGCGCTGCATCACGCCGGGGACGGCCAACGCGGAACCTAACAGCAACTGCGACGGTTCCGCCACCCCCACCCCGACGCCGGGGCCAACCGACACCCCCACACCCGTACCGACTGACACGCCTACCCCGTTGCCGACGGACACCCCCACCCCACCGCCCACAGAGACGCCCACGCCCACGCCCACGCCTGAACCGCCGCCGGTCTTCAATAATGAAAACCTGTACATTAGCCTGACTACCAGCGGTAATGTTGGCGGGATGATCGTGGCAGATGATGACATCTTGGGTTACGATGGCCTGCTGAATCTGTGGTATATGGTGTTTGATGGCTCCGATCTGGGCTTGCAACCGGTGGATGTGGACGCCTTCTACATTATGGAGGATGGCAGCCTGCTTCTGAGCCTGGATGCAGCCTTCACGCTGCCCGGCGTTGGCGACGTGGATGACTCGGATATTGTGCAGTTCACCCCCACCTCTCTGGGCATCGTCACGGCTGGGACGTTCACGCTCTTCTTCGATGGCTCAGCCTTCGAGCTGGATACGGACGGGGAAGATATCGATGCTATTGACTTCTCCCCCCTGGGCCGGCTGGTGGTCAGCACCTTTGACGTGGCCACCGTCGGCGCTCTCAGCGCCAACGATGAGGACCTGATCACCTTCGACAGCGCCACCTCCACCTGGGGCATGTACTTCGACGGTTCCGATGTCAATTTGCAGGCCAACAGCGAAGACATCAACGGCCTCTCGATTGACGCCACGACTGGAGATATTTATCTGACCACACTGGGGACATTTGACGTCCCCGGCGCGACAGGCAGTGGTGAAGACATCTTTGTGTGCGTACCCATCTCGTTGGGCAATGCTACCAGCTGCACCTACGGGCTGTACTTTGATGGGGCCATGCACGGTTTGTCTGGCCTGACGCTGGACGGTATCGCCGTTATACCGTAGACCCACCCGCACTCCAGGCCTCCTTGCTGGCCTCACCCGGACGCCAGGGAGCGTTGGCATCCTCAGATGTGAACGCCTCCCTGGCGTCTTGTCATGGCGTTGGGGGCGAACACACAGGGGCGAACACACAGCCCCCGTGAAAACGGGGGGACGATGAATGGGTATGGGCACGGTTGTTTCGTCGTAACGGCTTTAGCCGTTGGCCGGCTCGTCACTCCTGTGAAAACGGGAGCGGCACCCGGTTGCGGTGAGGTGCGGTTGGGAAACCGGGGGCGAACACACAGGTTCGCCCCCACACGTGAAAACGGGGGGTCCTTTCTTCACGAACCAGATTGTGCTGGGTCGTGTGTCAATTTTGACTATGCGAATTAGCCGGACAGCTGCGCCAGGTGCAAGCCCGGCGCGGTTGGATGCGCTATACTATTTTGGACACCTGTTTGATGTCGCCAAACTTATACGGAGGTTTGACTCACATGTCAACAACAATACCAGAATCGCATCTGGATTTGATCGCCGGGCCTGTTTATAGCGTCCTGACCACCATCTCCCCCCACGGACAGCCGGAAAACACGGTTGTCTGGTGCTCCTGGGATGGGAGTCATGTGCTGGTGAACACGGCTAACGGCCGGCGCAAAGCGGAAAATGTTAAGCACAATCCCCATGTGGCCCTGACAGCCGTTGACCCGGCTAACCCTTATCGCTGGGTAGATGTGCGCGGCATCGTAGAGGAAGTGGTTTCCGATGCTGACTATGCGAATATAGATGCCCATGCCAGGCTATACGTGGGGGTGGATGCGTATTATGGCGGGTTTGCCCCGGCCGAACAGAAAGGAACGGAGGAGCGGGTTATCCTGAAGATTAAGCCCGTGCGGGTGTTAGCCTTTCCTAACTGGTAGGTGGTTCTTTGGAGGAACAAAGGGATTTCGCAGCTGAGACAAAGGGGCGCAGCGGATGGGTCTGTCGCCGGGTGTTGGCCTGTTCAACAGCTCAAAGGTTGCGGCTGAGCCAGGCGGGATAGCTGGCAGCCGCCTGGAGGCTTAGGGTCAGGCCGGGCGGGGGGCCGGCCGCCACAAGCTGCCCCAAACCTGACTGGAAAAGCCCCCCTGTCTCCTCTGGCGCACCGTAGGCTTCAAGGCCGAGAGTGAACCATAGAGGCTCCGTCGGATGGGCCGGCAACTGTACCTCCGTCCACTCCAGGTTGCAACCGGCAACTGGCAGTGCAGAGGCCAGCGGCATGACCGTGAAACGCCCCTGGGTAACAGCCCAGCGCTGGGTGCGGCGGCGCTTCACCACGGCCACCCATCCGGAGGCGGCCGGCACGGCGGCCGACTCTAAGGCGAATGACCATTTGCTCCACTGCTCACGCCGGCCGGCGATATGGCGACGGTGAAAGGGGCGTGGGGCGGCTATGCGCCTTTTGATCTCCAATCGGCCCTGGCGCAGCTTCACCCCCAACGTCTCGGCAGCGGGCAGAAGGAGGTAGTGATCGACGCGCTCCGCTTCCGCCATCAGGGGCCGGCCGGCTGCCAGCCAATCCAACAGCGCCGGCGGCAACCGCCCGGCAAAGAACCAGCGCGCTTCCACGCTATATAACATAGGCTACCCTATGACAACCAGGCAACGCACTCAGCATGGGGATAACAGTTAGCCGCCCTACCTGCCCTGGTCTCTCAACCATCTCAACGATCCAGGGCCACATCGTCCCAGGCATTCGGATCTTCCTGCGCTTCCAGGTGGGTGAAAACATGCACAGCCGGCAGAGCGCGGCGCAAATCCGCCTCCAGGCGCTCCAGCAAGGCGTGCCCTTCCTGAATCGTCCACTGGCCGGGGGCCAGCACGTGCAAAGAGACGAAGCGGCGCGCCCCGGCCTGACGAGTACGCAGGGCGTGAAATTGAATGCCGGCCGCCTGGTAAGTCGCCAGCACCTGTTGGATCACCTGTTGGTCGGCGGCCGGTAGAGCTGTATCCATCAAGCCCAAGGCGGAGCGGCGCATGAGCTGAACGCCAGTCCAGACGATGTTGAGCGCCAAAAGCAAGGCCAGGGTGGGATCGAGCCATAACCAGCCGGTGAGGGCCACCGCCCCCACCCCCAATAATACGCCGGCCGAAGTCCACACATCGGTCAGCAAATGGCGAGCGTCTGCTTCCAGGGTAATGGAGCCGTAGCGGCGGCCGGCGCGCAGCAAAACCCGCGCCACCCCCAGGTTGACAAGCGAGGCGAGACAGGAGATGAGTAAGCCCACGCCGATCTGGGACAAAGGCTGGGGATCCAGCAAGCGCCCGATGGCGGCCCAGGCGATGCTGACCGCGGCCAGCAGAATCAACGCACCCTCGGCCCCGCTGGCGAAATACTCCGCTTTGGTGTGGCCGTACAGATGTTCCTCGTCCGGCGGGCGGGCCGCTAACTGCAACATGGCCAGCGCCAACAAGGCAGCGGCCAGATTGACCAGCGACTCCAGGGCGTCGGAGAGCAAACCGATTGACCCGGTCAGGACGAAGGCCCCGGCTTTCAAGCCAATGGTGACGAGCGCCGCCAGGACAGATAGCCAGGCAAAACGGGTGAGGTTGGGCATAGACGTTCAGGGCATCAGGCGACGGCCGAAGGGCGGGTGGTGAAAACGTAGCGTGTACAGCGCCGATAACTCTGGCCCGGCCGCCATACGGTCGATGGAAAGGCCGGCCGGTTGGGTGCGTCAGGGAAATCTTGCGTTTCCAGGCACAGGCCGGTGTGACGGCGATGATGGGGGCCGCATAGAAAGTTGCTGGTGTAGACCTGCAACCCCGGCTGATCCGTCCACACCTCCAGACAGCGCCCCTGGGTTGGCTCTGTCACACGAGCGGCGCACACCAGCCGGCCGGCATCAGTCGGGTCCAATACCCAGTTATGATCATACCCCTGGCCCAGCTGCGCATCCTCCAGGCGCGTTCTCAGGTGAACGGGTGTGCGGCAGTCGAACGGCCCGCCGGCGACCGGGCGCACCTCGCCGGTGGGGATGCGGTCGGCATCCACCGGCGTGAAAGCGTGGGCATGGATTTGCAGCTGATGATCCAGAATATCTCCCGTCCCGGCCAGGTTGAAGTAACTGTGGTGTGTCAGGTTGATGACAGTGGGTTGATCGGTTACGGCGTGGTAATCGATCTGGAAAACGTTGTCATCCGTCAGGGTGTAAACCATCTCCACGGTAACGGTTCCCGGAAAGCCGCCCTCACCGGCGGGGCTGACGTAGCGCCATTGCAGGGCCGCGCCGGCCGGTGTGGACTGCGGCGTGACCTGCCACAGAGCACGATGCCAGCCCTGTGGCCCGCCATGCAGGCAGTGGGGACCCTGGTTGGGGGTGAGTTGTACGGTGCGACCGTCGAGGGGAAAGCGTGCCCCGGCGATACGATTGGCGTAGCGCCCAATGGCGCGCCCCATGTAAAAGGTGTCCTGGAGGTAATCTTGGAGGGTAGGATAGCCAAGAACAACATTGGCCAGGCGGCCGGCGTGATCAGGCGCGTAGAGGGCGGTGACGGTGGCACCGTAGGGGATGGCCTGCAGGCGCATCCCCTGGGCGTTGGTCAGGGTGTACTGCATGACGACTGTCTCCCCCAAACGACCAAAGGGGGCGACCGGGGGATCAGATTGTCGCATCATGGGATTGTTCTCTCAGATGGGCGTGGCAATGAATTCTCCGTTTCTGCCTTCGGCCGGGTGGAAGCCCGCCAACGGCTAAAGCCGTTACTACGAACCTACTGCGTCGCTTCTGGCTCGTAGTTCCCGCTTTAGCGGGTGCTTCGGCCGGCCAACGGCTGAAGCCGTTACTACGAACCGACTGCGTCGCTTCTGGCTTGTAGTTCCCGCTTTAGCGGGTGCTTCGGCCGGCTAACTCCCGTGAAAACGGGAGCTGAAGCCGTTACTACGAACCAACCGCGCTTATACCGTTCGCCGTAGCCGCGGTTTCCCAACCGCGCCACATTCCCGTGAAAACGGGAGCGGCTGGAAGCCAGCCTCCGTGTTTCCTGCTTTCGGCCGACAGTCGGCGTTGCGTGGAAAGCTTGCCGTGGCTAACTTGAGTATACGCAACAAGCACTGGGGCAACAAGCGGCCCGGCCACGTAAAGGCCTGTGAGGCGGTTCATCGCCTCACAGGCCCCCAAGCTGCGCCGGCAAGGGAAACGTTAGCTCATTTGGGCGTCCACATCATCGCATCCCAGGCCACCTTCTTGCTCAGATAACTCTCGTAGGTGACATCGGAGAGGGAAACATAGTCGGCGCTTGTGCCACGGAAGTCGTAGGTCCCCAGAGAGACCCACTCATCACTGTAGGCGAATTGGTCGACCACCTTCAGGGTGTAGCCATCCTCATGCGCAATCCAGTAGCGCGCCTGGTGGGTATTGGCGTGCTGGCTGGGGATGAAAACGAACACTTCATACCGGCCGGGAGCCAGATCAGGATACCAGCGCCCCCAGTTGTAGCCGTCACGGGTGATGTCATTGTTGTAGGTCCAGTGGAGATCTCCGCTGTACCCCACGCCGGCGGCCAATCGCCAGCTGGAAGCGATGCCACCCTTAACAAAGCCAGGGTCGCCATTGTCCACTACCACACCGGCCGGGGGTGTGACGCCGCTGAGCTGCGTCCAGGAAACCTGCACGGTCGCCAGGCCGGTGTTCTCGAAGTAATCCACTTGCAAGGGGACAACGCCGCCCGGCAGGTAAATATCTTCCTGGTAGGTTGTGGCGGCCTGCACTTTCCACTGATCCACCAACAGGTGGCCGTTGACCCACAGGCGCACGCCGTCGTCAGCCGTGACGGTGAAACGATACATACCGGCCGATAAATTGGGCGAGCGCTTCCACCGCACTGAGAAGCCATCCGCATGGACGCCAGTAGCTGGTGCACTTGCGCCCCAGTTGAAGGCGATCTCCGCGTCGTCGCGTGTCAGGATGGGCGTACCCGTCAGGGTGGTGTTGTTGAAGTAAGAACCACTCCAGACGGCGGCAGGGGAATCGAGCAAACTGTAGCTGACCTCAATCACCGCCTGACCGCCATTTTCATAATACTCCACCCGCACCAGATGATGGCCGGCGCTCAACGTTGTATCGGCGGTGACGGTGCGTGCAGCGTAGTCGCTCCAGTCGTTGATCAACAGCTGATCATCCACATAGACCCGCACCCCATCATCACTGGTGGCCGCAAAGCGGTAGGTTCCGGCCGAGGTGTAGATGTAACGTGTCCAGGAGGCGGAGAACTTATCGGCCGGCACGCCGTCGCCCGGCGAACCACTGCCCCAATCGAAGTCGAGGCTGACATCTTCCCGCACCAGAGTGGGGCTCCGGTCAGGGTCATGTTGCTCCAATATTGGGCGTGCCAGGTAGGATCGGAATCCATGGGGCGAACCGGGCCATCCTGCGCCCCGGCCACACCGGCGACCAGCGCCAGGGCCAGCGTAAGTATAAAGCTATGAAGGCCTATCTTTTTCATCTTCTTTTTCTCCTGCTGAAGCGTCAACTCAGGCTTCAGCTGCCAAACCACAGACGCTTATCAGGCGTCTCTATAAGAGATTGTCGGGGAAGGCCCCCTGCATATAACAGTTTTCCGGTGGTATTCAGGTTTCTTTCAGGCACCTGGGCCGGCCGAACCGTCTGGCCCAGCCCTCAGCGGAGTTGTCAATCTGCTGGCGGAGGGGTTTCGATAACCCGGTCGCTGTGCCAGCTTGCAAATGATTGAGAATCTTGGTGATCCCTTGCGCGTCAATGAGTTATATCGTACAATTACGATATAGTAATTATACTCACTGGTATATCTATCGGAGATGGTGTATGCTGCCGACGACTGCGCTGCAAATTGATCCCACGACCCTCTCATCCGACGAAGTGCGTCTGACGCGCATGTTAAAAGCGTTGGCCAACCCGGTGCGCTTTCAAATCATGCGCTTTGTGGCGCAGCGCCAGAGCTGCATCACGCAAGAGATCGTGGATGCCGCCCCGCTGGCGCAATCCACCATCAGCCAGCATCTGAAGGTGTTGCGTGAGGCAGGCCTGATTCAGGGTGAGGTGGAGGGGCCGGCCATCTGTTACTGTTTGGATCAGGCCGGGGTACAATGGTTGAAGGAGCAAATAGATAGCTGGTTGCCCGCTTGTTGCCCCCCTCTTGCTGAGAGATTCACCTCCCAGGCTGCGGGCGAGGTGGTTTTTTACGAAATGGGTTACGCGCCCGACGTCAACCAGGCGCGCAGCTCAACCCCGGCCGGGGATGCCTGCGTTTGCGGTTGAACCACAACCTCTCTTTTTTTGTTATCCATATCGTCATTTTACGATATAGCTATCCAACTTTCAACGCCACAAGGAGCGATGTCTTATGTCCATGACGCCTGAAGCCGTCACCTATTTTGAACACACTGCCCACGCCTGGGATCACCTGCGTGCTGGCTACTTTCCAGACAGCGTGCGCGAAGTCGCCATAGCTCAGGCTTACCTGCGCCCGGAGATGAACGTGGCAGATGTGGGAGCCGGAACGGGTTTCCTCACGGCCGGCCTGGCCCCTCGCGTGCGCCGCGTCTACGCTCTGGATGGCTCGCCAGCCATGCTGGCCGTCGCCCAAACGAATCTCAGCGCCTGGGATAATGTCGTCTACCAGGTGGCCGACGCCACTCAACTCCCTCTGGAGGATGGCAGTCTGGATGCCGTGCTGGGGAATATGGTGCTGCACCACTGCCCCGATCCCGTAGCTGCCTTGCGTGAGATGGTGCGGGTATTGCGTCCCGGCGGTCGGTTGGTGCTAACCGATCTAGATCACCACACGCACGACTGGCTGCGCCAGGAGATGGCGGATGTGTGGTTGGGATTCGACCGCGGGCAGATCAAGCAGTGGCTACGAGAGGCGGGTCTGGTCAATGTTCTGGTGCAGAGCGCTGACTGTGACTGTTGCGCCGCCTCCAGCGCCGATCCGCAGCTGGCGGCCGACATCTCCATTTTTGTCGCCTCGGCCAGTCGCCCCACTCCCGGCGTGGCGGAAGCAGTGCAGGCCAGCTATGGCGCTTTGGCGCAACAGACGGCATCGGACAGCAGCGCCGGGTGCTGCGCCTCGAATGGTTGCGGTTGTCAGGGAAACATGTCGGCTGAAGCGCCGACGTTCGCCGCCGAAGCGGCAACTTGTTGCGCCCCGGATAGCTGCAGTTGCCAGGGGAACACACCGGCCGACGCGCCGACGTTCGCTGCCGAAACATCGACGGAGGTGGTGTTGTATGAAACGGGTTACGCGCCTGAGGTGCTGGAAACGCTGCCGGCCTCGGCGCGTCAGTTGACGTTGGGGTGCGGTAACCCCATCCCCCTGGCGGATTTGCAGCCGGGGGAGGTGGTGTTGGATATTGGCAGTGGGGCCGGGCTGGATGCCTTTTACGCCGCGCAACAGGTGGGGTCAACCGGGCGGGTGCTGGGGGTGGATATGACGCCCGCCATGATCGAA
This sequence comes from Anaerolineae bacterium, assembly GCA_034435495.1. Lineage (GTDB taxonomy): Bacteria > Chloroflexota > Anaerolineae > Promineifilales > Promineifilaceae > DAOTXO01. The sequence goes on along the minus strand of DAOTXO010000087.1, from coordinate 63,368 downwards.
CGCGCTCAACAAACGGCACAGGCGGCCGGCCTGAGTCAGGTGACCTTTTTGCTGGGGCGGGCGGAAGCGATGCCTGTGCCTGACGCCAGTGTGGATGTGGTGCTCTCCAACTGTGTCATCAATCTGGCGGCGGATAAAGGGCTGGTGTTGGAGGAAGCGTATCGTGTCTTGAAGCCGGGCGGCCGGCTGAGCATCAGTGATATGGTGACAGATCGTCCTGTGCCGCCGGGGCAGGCGACAGCGTGGGCCGGTTGTGTCCAGGGGGCGCTGCCGGAAGCAGAGTATCTGGCGTTGGTGCGGCAGGCGGGTTTTGTGGAAGTGACGGCCGGCCGGAGTCTGAGCGGTGGGCGCTGGGGGGAGGCACGTGTTTACAGTCTGGCGGTGACGGCGCGCAAAGGGCTTGATTGATGCCGGCCGGTCACGTCAGGCATTGATCTGTTCGTAGCCGCGGTTTCCCAACCGCACCTTGCCGCAACGGAATGCCGCTCCCGTTTTCACGGGAGTGACGAGCCGGTCAACGGCTAAAGCCGTTACTACGAACCAACCGCGCCCATAACCATTCATCCTCGTTGTAGGGGCGAACCTATGTGTTCGCCCCTATGTGTTCGCCCCCGGTTTCCCAACCGCGCCTTGCCGCAACGGAATGCCGCTCCCGTTTTCACGGGAGTGACGAGCCGGTCAACCCCCGTGAAAACGGGGGCTAAAGCTGTTACTACGAACCAACCGCGCCCCCACCACTCATATACCCGTACCCAGCTTCTTTGCGCTGGCGCAAAGAACTTTTTCGCTATCTCCCGTAGGCTATTAAGAGCAACCATCAGGCGTCGGGCGGATATGGCCCATAGCGCCTTCGCGTGTAGATCGTCTCAAGGAGAACGGAAAAGTGTCTCAAAAACTGCTTACCCAACGTCCGTCAACGTGGCTCTTGCTGGCGCTGACGGTGGTCGCCTTCCTGGCCCTGGCGCGCTGTCAACGCGAGGGAGCCGACAACAACGGGGGCGTGCTGCCCATAGACGCCAGCGCTATCGCCGAAGCGCGCGGCCTGACCCCGGCCGATGTCGCCGCTGCCCTCAAAACCTATATGCCCAGCGGGAGACATGACGACTATGTCATGTTTGCTTCAGGCGGTCATGCCGGCCAGATTTTCGTCATTGGCATTCCTTCCATGCGCCTGCTCAAAACCATTGCCGTCTTCACACCCGAACCATGGCAGGGATACGGCTACGGTTCGGGCAACCAGGTGTTAGAAGAAGGCTATTTCGACGGGCATGAAATCCTGTGGGGGGACACCCATCACCCCGCCCTGAGCGAGACCAACGGCGAATATGATGGGCAGTTTCTCTTCATCAACGACAAAGCCAACGCCCGCACTGCTGTCATCGACCTGCGCGACTTTGAAACCAAGCAAATCATCAAGAATCCTATCGCCGTGGTCGATCATGGCGGCTCGTTTGTCACCCCCAATACGGAGTGGGTGGTCGAGGGAGGGCAGTACGCCACACCGCTCGGTTTTGCTTACAGCGAGCTGGAAAACTACGCCCAGGACTACCGTGGGATGATCACCTTCTGGAAATTCGACCGCGCGGCCGGCCGCATCGATGAGACGCAATCTTTCGCTATGGAGTTACCCCCTTATTGGCAAGACCTGTGCGACTCTGGCAAGCTGGTCAGCGAGGGGTGGATTTTCTGCAACTCCTTCAACACTGAGATGGCAACGGGCGGCGTCGAGTCGGGCCAACCGCCGTTTGAGTCGGGCGTCTCGCAGCGCGACATGGATTATCTGCACATCATCAACATCAACAAGGCGGCCGAAGTGGCGGCGGCTGGGCAAACCACCTTGATCAACGACTTCCCAGTCATTAGCCTGGAAACAGCCATCGCCGAGGGGTTGCTCTACTTTGCGCCAGAGCCTAAAAGCCCGCATGGGGCGGATGTCAGCCCCAACGGACAGTACATTGTGGTGGCGGGCAAGCTCGACCCCCATGTGACGGTCTACAACTTCGATAAGATTCAGGCTGCGATTGCGGCCGGGCCAACTGAAACGGATGATTTTGGCGTGCCCATCCTCTCCTTTGACAGCGTGCTGGAAGCCCAGGTGGAGCTAGGGCTTGGCCCGCTGCACACCCAGTTCGACGCCCAGGGTTACGCCTACACCAGCCTTTTCCTCGATTCAGCCGTCGCCCGCTGGACATTAGGCGGCGAATACGCAGAGCTCAACCCAGAGGAGGATTGGGCCCTGGTACACAAGACGAGTGTGCAATACAACATCGGCCATCTGGCCGTAGCCGAAGGGGACACGGTTAGCCCTGATGGGGGCTATCTGGTGGCGCTCAACAAGTGGGCGGTGGATCGCTTCCACAATGTCGGCCCGCTGGTACCCCAAAACTTCCAGCTGGTGGACATCAGCCAGCCCGGCATGACCATGCCAGTGCTATACGATATGCCGATTGGCGTCGGCGAACCCCATTACGCCCAGATTATCCACTCGGACAAGCTGCAGGGCTGGGAGTTTTACCCCGAAGTGGGCTGGGACCCCCACACAGGCCAGGTGGACCCCAATGCCGCCCAACAGGGATCGGAGCGGGTCGTGCGCAATGGCAACCAGGTGGAAATCTGGATGACGGCCGTGCGCAGCCATTACACGCCGGAACATATCACCATCCAGGAAGGGGATCATGTTATCTGGCACATCACCAACATTGAGCGTGCCTACGACGCCACCCACGGCTTTGCCATTCCAGCCTATAACATCAACCTGAGTCTGGAACCCGGCGAGGCTGTGACGTTTGAGTTCGATGCCACCCAGGACGGCGTCTTCAGCTATTACTGCACCGAGTTCTGCTCGGCGCTGCATCTGGAGATGTTGGGCTATCTGCTGGTGGAGCCGGCCGGCACCTCCGGTCAATAGCGCAGCCAATCGAGGCGTTCGCCTCCTCAGCCACAACGACTTAAAGGGTAGAGACGATAGTTGTTGCGTCTCTACCCAGGATAATCACCATGAGCCTCTTACGATCTTTTATCGGGCCCCGTGTTCCAGTATCATCGGACCCGGCCACCAGAGCCACCTACCGCCGTCCAACCTGGCTGCTGGCGACAGCGGCGACGCTGGTGCTGCTCTCCATCTTTCTACCCTATTGGAAAATGACCCTGCTCGCTCCCCAATATCCGGGCGGACTGGACATTCTCGTCTACGTCAACCGCCTGACGGGGGATGTGCGCGAAGTGGACGGCCTGAATCACTACATCGGAATGCGTCCTCTGGAAGAAGCGGCGCAGTTGGAGCGCTCGGTTAGCATCGCCGCCATCACCATCGTGGCCTTGTTAATCGCGGGGGCGGTTTTTATCCATACCCGCTGGGCGGCGCTGCTGACGTTGCCGGCCGTCCTGTTGCCCTTCCTGTTTCTGGCCGACATGTACCTGTGGATGCGTAACTTTGGTCTCAATCTGGACCCACGCGCCCCGCTCAGTAGTTCCATTCAACCCTTCATCCCTCCCATCTTGGGGCGGGGCAAGGTGGGGCAATTTGAAACGGTGGCCTCCTTACAGATTGGGCTGTATCTGGCCTTGCTGGCGGCGGTGCTGATTGTGATGGGTCTCTATTACCACCGCCAGGCGTATAAACCGCTGGTCGACCAGGCAGAGGCGGCTCGCCGCCAGGAGTAACCTGATGGGCAACATTTCTGCCCGCTGGCCTATTGTGATGTTTGCTTTGGTGTTGGGGTTGATTATCGGGCCGGGGGCACACCCGGCCGGGGCCAGCTTGAGGGCCCAAGCCCCAAACCAGCCAGTCATTCCCGTGAAAACGGGAACCGTCCGCGCTGACGAGCTGCCGCAGGCCATTGCCCAGGCCCGGCCGGGGGACACTCTGCTGGTACAGGGCGGCGTTTATGTCGGCGCGTTGACGGTGGACAAAGCGATGACGCTGGTTGGGGTGGACTGGCCGGTGCTGGATGGACAGGGCCAGGGCACGGTTTTGACGCTGGCGGCGGCCGGTAGCGCGGTACAAGGCTTCATCATTCGCAACAGTGGCGACTCGCTGAACCAGGAACATTCCGGCATTTCGGTGAGCGTGCCCGATGTGCGCATCGAGAACAACCGCCTGGAAAATGTCCTCTTTGGTGTCAACCTGGCTCACGCCGACCGTGCCCTGGTGCGGGGCAATACCATTCACGGTCAGGCGTTGGATAGTGCGCGGCGCGGCGACCTGATCAAGCTGTGGTATAGCCACGATGTGGTGTTGGAAGCTAATCACATCCAGGCCGGCCGGGACCTGGTGCTATGGTACTCCGAACGCCTGACGCTGCGCCACAATGTCATCACCCAGGGGCGCTACGGCCTGCACTTTATGTATTGCGACGACGCTGAAATTGCCCACAACACCCTGACCGACAACTCCGTTGGGGCCTATTTAATGTACAGCCGACGCATCCAACTGCACCACAACACCATCGCTTACAATCGTGGCCCCAGCGGCTATGGTCTGGGGTTGAAGGATATAGATGATGCGATGGTGGTGGAAAATTTGTTCATCAACAACCGCGTCGGGGCCTATGTGGATGGGTCGCCGCGGGAATTGAGCAGCACCGGTCTATGGGAGGGGAATGTCTTCGCCTACAACGACATCGGCCTGACGCTGCTCCCCTCGACGCGCCGCAACCATTATCAGGCCAACAGCTTCATTGAAAATGGGGAACAGGTGTCGATTGCGGGCGGCGGGGTGCTGCTGGATAACTTGTGGACGGTGGAAGGGCAAGGCAATTACTGGAGCGACTACGCTGGCTACGATGCGGCCGGGGATGGAGTGGGAGATGTGGCCTACCAGGCGGAGCGCCTGTTTGAAAATATGTTGGAGCGCGATCCCAACCTGCGCCTGTTCTTGTACAGCCCGGCCACCCACGCCCTGGAGTTTGCCGCCCGCGCTTTCCCACTGATTCGCCCGCAACCGAAGTTGACGGACGATGCGCCCATGATGCGGCCCCGCCTGCCCTCCCGTGAAAATGGGAGCGACGCTCCCCCTCTGCCTAATCCATCGCCGGCGCTGTGGCCCTGGCTGGCGGCCGGCCTGTTGGGTCTGGCCGCGGTGATCGTGCGCTGGCCCTTCGCCACCGCGGCCGAGCGCCTGAACGCTCCGGAGAGGGTGGTTGGGACGCCGCCTCTCTCCCTGGTTGAAACAGGTCATCCCATGACACCATCCTATCTAACGGAGCGCCGCTCCCGTTTTCACGGTTGTAGGGGCGAACCCGTGTGTTCGCCCCTTGCAGCCCGCATACCTGAATCGAGGGGGGCGGGACAGCAACCGACCTCCTCCACGCCTCCCTTGATTGTCGCCTCTCATCTGGGCAAACGTTTTGGCGCATTAACTGCTCTGCAAGACCTCTCGTTCTCGGTTCGTCCCGGTGAAGCAGTAGCGTTGTGGGGGGCCAACGGAGCAGGCAAGACCACCGCCCTGCGCTGTCTGCTAAATCTGTTCCCGTTTGAAGGTCAGGTGACGGTTGGCGGACTCAATGTCCGTCAGCACAGCAAAGCCGCCCGCCGCCAGATCGGTTTTGTCCCCCAAACACTGGCGCTGCATGATGATCTGACGGTGGATGAGACGCTGCTCTTTTACCGGCGCTTGCGCCGGGTGGAGGCCAGCGCCCACCTGGATGAGCTGCTGGAGCGGTTGGGGCTGACCCCCTATCGCGGCCGGCGGGTGGGGGAGCTGTCAGGTGGGTTGAAGCAGCGGCTGGCGCTGGCGCTGGCTTTGCTCTCGGACCCCCCGGCGCTCATTTTGGATGAACCGACGGCGAATCTAGATTTGCAAGCACGCGAAGATTTTCTGCACCTGCTGCGCGATTTGAAGAAGAGGGGCAAGGCGTTGGTCTTTTCCTCCCATCGCCTGGAAGAGGCGACACAGCTGGCGGATCGGGTATTGCTGTTAGAAAACGGCCGGCTGGTAGCCGACGCCCCACCTGATCAGCTGGGGCAACGCCTCGGTTGGCAGGCGACGCTGCACATCTACCTGGCGGAGCCAGCAGTTGACCCGGCCCTGTCGGCCCTGGCCGGCCGGGGCTGGTCGGTGAGTCGCAATGGGCGCGGCGTGCGCGTCCAGGTGGCCCCCGGCCAAAAAGGGGAAGCCTTGCGTGTGTTGCACGCGGCCGGCGTCACGGTGCAGGATTTTATGATCGAATAGCAAGGTGCCCATCATGCCTGATTGGAAAACCATCTTCACCCTGATGCACAAAGAGGTGCGCGACGCCCAGCGCAACCGCTGGTTCATGCTCTACGCCCTGGCCTTTGCCGCCCTGTCATTGGCGCTGGCCTGGCTGACGCTCTCCGGGGCCGGGGCTTATGGTCTGGCCGGCTTTGGACGCACCAGCGCCACCCTCATCAACCTGATCCTGCTCATCATCCCCCTTATGGGTCTGACTCTGGGGGCGCTGGGGCTGGCGACCGAACGGGAAAAAGGGGCGTTGGCCTACCTGCTGGCCCAACCTATCACCTATCTGGAAATGCTGCTGGGCAAATTCCTGGGGCTGGGGCTGGCGCTGCTAGGCGCACTGGCCCTGGGCTTTGGCCTGACCGGGGCCTTGATGGCTGTGTATGGCGGCGGCGGGGAGGCTGGCGCTTATCTCTTCTTGCTTGCCCTCTCCTTTTTGCTCGCCCTGGCAGCCTTGAGCCTCGGTTTTCTGCTCTCGGCCGCCTCCACCAGCGCCGCCACAGCTGTTGGTCTGGCCCTGTTTGCCTGGCTGGTGCTCACGATGTTGGGCGATCTGGGGTTGATGGGCACAGCGGTGGTGTTGCGTTTGGATGTTCACACGCTCTTTTGGCTGGCGCTGGCTAATCCGATGCAGCTTTTCAAGATTGCGGCCATCGCATCCATGCAGCAAAACCTGGAAGTGTTGGGGCCGGCCGGCATCTATGCCCTGCGCACCTATGGGGCTGCCCTCTTGCCCCTGCTGGTAGGCCTGTTGCTACTCTGGGTGGCAGCGCCCTTCGTCCTGGCGCTGCGCCTGTTTCAACGCCGGGGGGTTTTATGAACCTTTCTTATCCCCAGCTGCGTGGTTGGTTTCTGGTTGGTGGTTGGCTGCTGGCGCTGGTCAGCGCGTGCCGGCCGGCCGTCAACTTCGCCGCGCCGCCGGAGATTCTCTACGGGCAGGATGTGTGCGACAACTGCAACATGATCATCAGCGATGCCCACTTTGCCGCCGCCTACTGGCGCGCCGATGGCCAGGCGCGTCGTTTCGATGACCTGGGAGGGATGTTTCTCTATCACCAGGAACATCAGGAGGATGTCGCCGCTTTCTGGGTCCATGATTACCTGAGCGGCAACTGGCTGCCGGCCACACAAGCTTATTACGTCGTGGGCGCTGATCTGCCCACCCCTATGGGGTTTGGTCTGGTGGCCTGCGCCACCCAGGCCCAGGCCGAGTCGCTGGCCTACGGCCAGGCCGAAGCCGAGGTACTCAATTTTGAGGCGCTCATGGGGCGTCTGGCAGAGAATTCGTTGCACCTGGAAACGGAGCAACATAGCCACAACCATGATTGAGCGATCCAATCGTTACCACGGCACACTAACTGCGCCTCGCCGCAACCGAGCGCCGCTCCCGTTTTCACGGGGGTGACGAACAAAACGATGGAACCGCTAAGGCGCTAAGAACGCAAAGCAAGAGAAAAACCTTCGCGCCCTGTCACTCCCGTGAAAACGGGGGCTTGGCGGTGAAAACCAGGAAACCTCTGGAGATGTCTCAGGAGTGCCCTGACAGAAATACATAGGGCGGGCGGAAAACCTGCCCCCAGTGAGGAGATGTGTATGAAACAGGTTCAGATAGGGAAATGGCTTATCATGGTGGTCGGTCTGGCTTTAGCCCTGGCTGCCTGCGGCGGCGCGGATGCACCCTCCACCGAGGAGGTTCACGCTGGCGACCCCGCCCAAGGGGAAGTGCTTTTCAACCAGGTGTGCATCGCCTGTCATGGCGCGGGCGGCGTGGGCGTTGAGGGGCTGGGCAAAAATATGGTCACCAGCACCTTCATTCACGACCAAAATGATGACCAGCTGCTGGCCTTCATCAAGACCGGCCGGCCTGTCGGCGACCCTCTCAACACCACCGGCGTGGATATGCCCCCCAAAGGGGGAAATCCGGCCTTGACAGATGAGCAATTGATCGACATCATTGCTTATATACGCTCGTTGCAAACACCGTAGGGGTGCAGCCTTCACAGGCTATGCGCCCGCAGTATCAGTTAAGCTGTCAACCATGCTATTATAGGGGCGGAGAAAGCTTATGCACGCCATCGCGCTGGGGCCTGATCTTACCATCGCTGCGCTTTTAGAGCGCTGGCCAGCCACCCAGGCTGTCCTGGAGCGCCACGCCATGGCTTGCATTGGGTGCGTCGTGGCCCCCTTTTGCACTCTGCGGGAGGCGGCCGACATTTACCACATGGCGGTGGAGGATTTTGTGGCAGAATTGGCGGCCCATCTAGCCGCTTCAGTCAGGGACTGATCCCGACCGGGACGGATGCAGGACGGGCTGCATCCGCCCCGAGGCCTCCATACCTGTACCGGATTAAAATCTCTAGCACCATTGGCCCCGGCCTCCACCCCGATGCCCCCAACCTTATCGACGACTCAACCCATCATCTGGTTGCAACAGGGTGACCAGTGGCTCCACTTTACCGGTCTGCGGCGGGTGGAAAGTGCCGGGCGGGCGGAGGAGATACCGGCCCTGTTGCGTCGGGTCACGCAGGCGGTGGACGAAGAACAGGTTTACGCCGTTGGCTACCTGCGCTATGAAGCCGCAGCAGCCTACGGTCTAGCGGTCAAGGATGAAGGGGTGGTTGACCTGCCCCTGGCCTGGTTTGGCCTTTTCACTGAGGTGACACACCATGCCGTGTTACCGGAAGAAGCCTCCGCTGCCTACCAGGTGGGAGCGTGGCAGCCGGCTGTGGCGGCCGATGCCTACGCCGCCGCCGTGGCGCGCATCCACGCCTCGATTGCGGCCGGTGAGACCTACCAGGTGAACTACACCTTTCCCTTGCGGGCTTCGTTCCAGGGAGATACCTGGGCGCTGTTCTACCAACTGGCGGCCGCTCAACGCGCTGGCTACATGGCTTATCTCGACCTGGGTGCGCACGTCATCGCTTCCGCCTCGCCCGAACTCTTCTTCCGCCTGGAGGGGGAGCGCATCACCATGCGCCCCATGAAAGGCACCAGCCCCCGTGGGCGCACCCTGGCGGAAGATGAGGCCCAGGCAGCGGCGCTGCGTCTGTCAGATAAGAATCAGGCGGAAAACGTCATGATTGTGGACATGGCGCGCAACGATCTGGGGCGCATCGCCCAGGTTGGCAGCGTGGCTGTGCCTGAGTTATTCACGGTTGAGCGCTACCCCACCCTGTGGCAGATGACCTCGACCGTCACCGCCCGCACCTCTGCCCCGTTGGATGCCATTATGGCCGCTCTCTTTCCGTGCGCTTCCATCACCGGCGCGCCCAAAGTGCGCACGATGCAAATTATCCAGGCCTTGGAACCAACCCCACGTGGCATCTATACCGGTGCGATTGGCTATCTGGCCCCCGGCCGGCAGGCGCAGTTTAATGTTGCCATTCGCACCGTCGTTGTATCCCGGCCGGCTGGCATCGCGGTGTACGGCGTGGGCAGCGGCCTGGTTTGGGATTCAGAGCCAGCAGCGGAGTATGCCGAATGTCTGTTGAAGGCGGAGGTGTTGCACCGCACCCACACCGCTTTTGAGCTGCTGGAAACGCTGGCCTGGCGGCCGGCCGAAGGATATTTTTTGCTGGAACGCCACTTACACCGCCTGGTGCACTCAGCAACCTATTTTCAATTTGCCTTCCAGGCGGCCGAAGCGCGACAACAATTGACGGCGCTGGCGGCCGGTCTGACTGCCCCTACCCGCGTGCGTCTGTTGCTGGGCCAGGATGGGCGCATCACCCTCCAGACCGCCCCCTTGCCCCCACCCTCAGTCGCGCCGGTGCGGCTGGGGTTGGCCCTCCAACCGGTGGCCTCATCCGACATCTGGCTGTATCACAAAACGACCCGGCGTCAGGTGTACCAGGCGGCGCTGGCAGCCCGGCCGGAGTGCGACGAGGTGTTGTTGTGGAATGAGCGCGGGGAAATCACAGAGGCCAGTCGTTACAATGTGGCAGCCCAATATAACGGTGTCTGGATCACACCGCCGGTTGGGTCGGGGTTACTGGCTGGCGTTCTGCGGCAGGAGCTATTGGAGAGCGGCCGACTGCAAGAGCGCCTCTTGCAGCGGGAAGAGCTGGCTGCGGCGCAGGGGCTGGCGATTCTTAACTCGGTGCAGGGATGGCGGCCGGCCGTCTTCTGTCCCTGATCCCTTCCCACTGTATGCTGGCTGGAAACCAGCGCTCCTGCACGGTTGGGAAAACAGGGGGACGATGAATAGGTATGAGCGCGGTTGGTTCGTCGTAACGGCTTATGAACTTTCAAAAATTAGATCGGCTCAATGCTCCCGTTTTCACGGGAGTGACGAACCGCTAAGCCCCCGTTTTCACGAGGGCTAAGAACACAAAGAAAGAGACGGGAATTCATTCCCTGGCGTATCCACCTCATGGCCGGTTTATTTTCTGAAACCCCATTAGCCGTTGGTCAGCTGCACAGGGCAAACACATAGGGGGCGAACACATCGGTTCGCCCCTACAACGACGATACCTCCCCTCTCTTACATGGAAGGAGGTTCCAGCTCCAGGGCAGTCGTAATCTGAACACTGCCGCCAATTGAGCGCGCCACCGGGCAGTAGTGGGCGTGAAAGCCCAACACACGCTCAATCGTCTCGCGTTGGGCCGGGTCAGCCTTCAGGTAGTAGGTCACATGGATGCGCTTCAACACCAGCACCCGTTCATCTTTTTCCACTTCGCCGCGAGCCTCAGCCCGTAAATAACCTTCGCCGGCCGGAATATGACGCGCCTCCAGCGCGCCCCCCAGGGTTCCGGTCAGTCACCCGGCGGCCGCGGCAACAACATAATCGAGGGTGGTGGCGTGGGGTTCGTGAATCTGGGTATCCACGCCGTAGTGAGCCGCCACTTCGGAATGGACGCCAAATAAGATGGGGACGCTTTCGGCCGGCAGCTGGGCCCGGCGCAAGGGACCTTTGATACGCTCGACGCGCACGTGGGAAGTGTAGACAACGGGATCGGTCATGGTTTCTCCTTATGGGTAGCGTCACAAAATGAGCAAAGGCGGCGCAAGTCAAAACGATGCGCCACAGGGGTTTAGCGTCTCGATAGGCTGCGGCCGTGGCGACGAACGGCGATGATCTCCGCCATGATGGCCACGGCGATCTCTTCCGGCGTTTGGGCCTGAATATCGAGGCCAATTGGGGCGTGGATGCGGGCGATTTGGGCCGGGGGCAGGCCGGCCTGCGTCAGCCGCTCCACCCGGCGGGCATGGGTGCGGGAGCTGCCCAAGGCCCCCACATAAAAAGCTGGGCTGGGCAAAGCCAGCTTGAGGGCGGGATCGTCAATCTTGGGGTCGTGGGTCAACAACACGACAGCTGTATTCTCATTCAACGTCAGCTGCGAAAAGGCCTTGTCGGGCCATAGCTGCCACAAAGCATCCACCTGGGGAAAGCGCTCTGGCGTCCCAAAGGCGCGGCGAGGATCAATGATGGTGATGCGGTAGCCGAGGGTGCGCGCTATCTGCGCCAGGGCGATGGCGATATGCACCCCGCCTACCAGAATGAGGCTGGGGGCAGGTAGCAGGAGGTTCACAAATATGCGCACCTCTGGCTTTTGCTCCAGCGTGATGCTACCCGAGGCCCCGGCCGCCAGTTGGCGTTGAGCAGCGGTCAGCAAGCAGGCATCCAGCTCAGGCCAGGATGTCCCCTGGGCTAACGTTCCATCGGCCGCCACCGCCGCCTGAAGCCCCAACCAGGCGGCCGGGCCTTCAACCACCGTCGCCAGCGCGCCGGGGCGATCCTGGGCTATCCAGCCGCGCCATACGGTGTAGAGGGTCGGGGCCAGCTGTTCTACAAACACCTCCAGCTGGCCGCCGCAGGCCAACCCCACATCCCAGGCCGTTTCATCCGCCACGCCAAAGGTCAGCCGTTGCGGCCGGCCGCTGTGCAACACCTCCAGACCAGCCTCGTAAACCGCCCCCTCGACGCAGCCGCCACTGACCGACCCGGCGATCTGCCCCTCGGCTGTGAAGGCCATAACCGCCCCCACCTTGCGCGGGGCCGACCCCCAGGTTGCCAGCACCGTCGCCAGCGCTACCGGCCGGCCGGCGGCCAGCCAGGCATCCATCTCCGTCATAACTTCACGCATACATCACCCTATTTTTGTTTTCACTGCCAAGGCGCAAAGGGCGCGAAGGGTTCCTTCCTTATCTTGGCGTTCTTGGCGCCTTAGCGGTTCAAGTGTTCTGTTTCCACCGCCAAGCCCCCGTGAAAACGGGGGGAAGGGCGCGAAGGTTTTCCGATGGCAGTAGAGGCATGGCAATACCCCGTCTCTACTGCGTTGGTCCTTCATTGTACGGGCAAGATCGCGCCGGGTCAACGTTTGCGGCCGGCCGATTCACGCTAGGAGGGAGGGCCAATCTGGATTATAATCCAACTACGATGAGCGAATATCAGTACTACGAATGGCTAAAAATCGACCGCCCTCTAACGGCAGCGGAACAGACGGCCGTCAACCGACTTTCCAGCCATATCACCGTCTCATCTTTCAACGCTTTCGTCGAGTATCATTGGTCCGATTTCAAGCATGATCCCATCCAGGTGCTGACGAACTACTTCGATGCCTTCATTTACTACTCCAACTGGGGCAACAAGCGCCTGGCTTTCAGCTTTCCCAGATCACTGCTCGACCCGGCCGCGCTGGGGCCCTATCTATACGCCAACATCGAGCTCAAAACCACGCACGATCACCTGATTCTCGATCTGGCTTTCCAACCTGAGGAATCAGAGGAGTTTGATGTCCAGGTGCAGCTCGCCCAACTGGCCCCTTTGCGTCAGGATATTCTGAACGGCGATTATCGCGCCCTTTACCTGGCGTGGCTGAAGCTGGCAGAGGAAAACGCCGAGCCGGACGATTTCGAGCCACCTGTTCCGCCGGGGCTACGCCAGCTCTCCGGCCCTCTGGCGGTGTGGGCGGAGTTCATCGAGGTGGACCCTTTCCTGTTGCAAGCTGCGGCGAAAGCCAGCCCAGCCTACTACACCCCAGATTCCAGCGATCTGGAATCCGTCATCCCGCAGTTGACCCGGGCCGAGTGCGATGCGTTTCTGCGCCGCTTGCTGCACAACGAATCGCTGCTGGCGGTAGCTCTGCAACAACGGCTACAGGATATAGCACGGGGAGGCGCGCCGGCCGACGTGTCCAAACCAGACGACCCGACCAGGCGGCGCACCTGGGAAGCCTTGTATGACGAAGCCAACCAGTTGCAGGCGGCCCAGACGAGACGGCAGATGGCCGAGGCTGAGGCCCGGCGATTGCAAAGATTGCACAACCTGGCCCCACGCGCCGAAGCGGTGTGGAACGAAGTGATCCAGCTGATCGAGGCCAGGAAGGCCGCAGCCTACGATCAAGCGCTGGCTCACCTGGTGGAACTGCGCGAATTGGCCGCTTATCAGGGACAGACGGAAGCGTTCAACACGCGTGTGGCCGGGCTGCGCCAGCGTTATTCTCGCCTCTCAGCTTTGCAGACCCGCCTGACACAAGCACGTTTTTAGGCCAGGCTTATGGAAACCTTCCAACCGCACACTATCATTGAGCCATTTCGCATTCGCTCGGTGGAGCCGATTCGCTTCACCACACTGGCCGAACGACAGGCCGCCCTGGCCCGCGCCGGCTATAACCCCTTTCAACTCCACGCCGATGACGTTCTAATTGATCTGCTGACCGACAGCGGCACAGGGGCGATGTCCTCGCGTCAATGGGCGGGCATGATTGCCAGCGATGAATCCTACGCCGGTGCGACCTCCTTTTACAAATTCGAGGCCGCTGTCAAGCACATCACCGGCTATAAGCATGTCATCCCCACCCACCAGGGGCGCGCCGCCGAACATATTCTCTTCACCGTCATCGCCCAAGCGGGGGATGTGATCCCCAACAACACCCACTTTGACACCACCCGCGCCCATGTGGAGCACACTGGAGCGGAAGCGCGCGATCTTGTCATTGCCGAAGGGGGACAGCCGCGCCTGATCCACCCCTTCAAGGGCAACCTGGATGTGGAGGCGCTGGCTGCCACGCTCCAGACAGTGGGACGGGAGCGCATCCCCGCCATCATGCTGACCGTCACCAATAACTCAGGGGGAGGGCAACCGGTGAGCATGGCCAACATCCGCGCTGTCAGCGCCCTGGCGCGGGCGCATGGCATTCCCTTCATTTTAGACGCCTGCCGCTTTGCCGAGAATGCCTGGTTCATCAAGTCCCGCGAGCCAGGTTACGCTGACCACACGCCGCTCGCCATTGCCCAGGAAATGTTCAGCTACGCCGATGGCTGCACCATGAGCGCCAAGAAAGATGGGCTGGCGAATATCGGTGGCTTTCTGGCGCTCAACGATGATGATCTGGCTATGCGCTGCCGCAGCCTGGAAATTTTGACCGAGGGTTTCCCTACCTATGGGGGTATGGCCGGTTACGATCTGGAGGCTATCGCCATTGGCCTGCAAGAAGTGCTGGATGAACATTATCTGCAATATCGCATCCGTTCCATCGCCTATTTGGGGGAGAAATTGACAGCCGCCGGCGTGCCGATTGTGCAACCGACCGGTGGGCACGCTGTCTATCTGGACGCCCACGCGATGTTGCCCCATATCCCCCGGCTGCACTACCCGGCCTGGTCACTCAACAATGCTCTGTATCTGATGGGTGGGGTGCGTGGCGTAGAAATTGGCAGCGTTATGTTTGGGCTGCAACCGGACGGTCAGGAACGGCCGGCGCGCATGGAACTGGTGCGCCTGGCTTTTCCCCGCCGGGTCTACACCCAAAGCCACGTCGATTATCTGTCCGAAGTTATTCTGGCGGTCTATGAACGGCGCGAACAGCTGCCAGGCTATAGGATTGTCTGGCAATCTCCCGTTTTGCGCCATTTTACCGCGCGTTTGGAGCCCATCCCCGCCACGCGCCCCCCATCCCATTAACATGCTGCACTTTGGCCGGGGTATCGTCAATCATCCCACTTTCGCCACCCAACGTGAATGGCTGGTGACCAACGGCCTGGGCGGTTTTGCCGCCGGCACAATCTCTGGCGTCCTGACCCGGCGTTACCACGGCCTGCTGGTAGCAGCCTTGCGCCCTCCCCTGGGGCGCACGCTTCTGGTGAGCAAATTGGACGAGACAGCCAGGTATGGGGAGCAACGCTACACCCTCTACACCAACAGTTGGGCCCCTGACTCGCTGTATAACCGGGGCTATGAACACCTGGATCGCTTCGCCCTGGATGGGACAACACCTGTCTGGACTTATGCCCTGGGGGATGCCCGGCTGGAAAAACGCCTCTGGATGCAACCGGGAGCTAACACCACCTATGTGCGTTATGGGCTGACGCGGGGGCGGGGGCCGGTCACCTTGCAGATCAAGGCCCTGGTCAACTACCGCGATTATCACAACGTTACCCGCGCCAACGATTGGCAGATGCACATTGACCGGGTGGAACATGGGGTGCGGGTGGAGGCGTACTCTGACGCAACACCGTTTTACCTGCTGAGTGATGGCGCAGAAGCTACGCCCCAGCATATCTGGTATCGCAACTATTACCTGGCCTGCGAGGCGCAGCGGGGTTTGGAAGAGCGTGAAGATCATCTTTTGGCGGCCGAGTTTAAGGCTGTGCTGCAACCTGGGGCGACGCTGACCTTGATTCTGACGAGCGAGGGAGACGCGGTTGATATGGCTGGCGGCGAGTCGGCCTATGCTGAACAGAAGGCGCACGAGTCGGCCCTGCTGGCAGCGGCCGGGCCGCTGCTGGCGACAGCCCCGGCCATCATGCAGCAATTGGTGTGGGCGGCCGATCAATTTATCGTGGCCCGCCCCACGCCGGAGCAAGCAGATGGGCGCACCGTGATGGCCGGCTACCCCTGGTTTAGCGACTGGGGACGCGACACCATGATCGCTCTGCCCGGCCTCACTCTGACCACCGGCCGGCCGGCTGTAGCGCGCCAGATTTTGACCACCTTCGCCCGTTACGTCGATCAGGGAATGCTCCCCAACCGCTTTCCCGACGCCGGCGAGACACCAGAGTACAACACCGTTGACGCCACCTTATGGTATCTGGAAGCGCTGCGCGCCTACTATGCCGCAACGCAGGACGAGGAGTTGGTACGCGCCTTGTGGCCGGTGTTGGAGGAAATCATGGCCTGGCATCGGCGGGGCACACGTTACCATATCCGTCAGGATAGGGTGGATGGATTGCTCTACGCCGGCGAGGCGGGTGTGCAACTCACCTGGATGGATGCCAAAGTTGGGGATTGGGTGGTGACGCCGCGCATCGGCAAACCGGTGGAGATTAACGCCCTCTGGTACAACGCCCTGTGTATCATGCGCGACCTGGCAGCCGTCAGCGGCAGTCAGGCCCAGGCAACTTACGCCGCCTTAGCCAGACAGGTGCAGACCAGCTTTGCGCGCTATTGGAACCCGCAGACGCAAGCGTGTTATGACGTTCTGGACGGCCCCCAGGGGCATGAGGCGGCCCTGCGTCCCAACCAGGTTCTGGCGGTGGCGCTGCCTTATTCGCCCTTGACGCCAGGACAACAAAAAGGAGTCGTCGAGGCGTGTCTGAGCCATCTCCTCACGCCGATGGGGTTGCGCTCGCTGGCGCCTTTTGAAAAGGAGTACCTGGGCCAATATGGCGGCCCGCTCCGTGAGCGGGATGGGGCCTATCATCAAGGCGTGGTGTGGGCCTGGCTCATTGGCCCCTTCGCCGCCGCGCACCGACGCGTCTTCAACAACCCACACCTGACGCGCTCTTTTCTGGAACCCTTGCTGGATCATGTAGCCGATGCCTGTGTCGGCAGTGTCAGCGAAATCTTCAACGGCGACGCCCCCTTCGCCCCCCAGGGAGCCTTCGCCCAGGCGTGGAGTGTGGCCGAATTGCTGCGCGCCTGGCAACTGACCGGAGTGTAGCCGCCCCCCGTTTTCACGGGGGTGACCAACCGCGCTGGACGGTGAAAAACCCTCCTGGAACGAATGCTGTCTTGTCATTGTAAGGAGAACACATGTCTCGGGCAGCCATTGTGGCCGAAAAGTTGACCTATCGCTATGGTGACCATCTGGCGGTCGATCACATCAGTTTTGAAGTTGGAGCCGGGGAAGTGCTGGGCTTTCTGGGCCCAAACGGGGCCGGCAAATCGACCACCGTCAAAATGCTCACCGGGCAGTTGCGTCCGATGGAAGGGCGCGCCGAGCTATTGGGACTGGACATTGTCCGTCAGCCGAAAAAGGTGCAGGCCCAAATTGGCGTGTGCTTCGAGTTCACCAACCTGTATGAACAGATGAGCGCAGAAGAGAACCTGAATCTCTTCGCCCGTCTGTTTGGGGTGCGCGCTTTTGATGCCGGGGCCGTCCTGCAGCGGGTGGGGCTGGCAAGTCGGGCGCGGGATCGCGTGGAGACCTACTCCAAAGGCATGAAACAACGCCTGATGGTGGCGCGCGCGTTGATCAATCAACCCCAAATCCTTTTTCTGGATGAGCCAACCGAGGGATTGGATCCCACGTCAGCGGCTGCCATTCGCCAGGTGATCCAGGAGGAGCAGGCGCGAGGAGCAACGGTTTTTCTGACAACACACGATATGCACGAGGCGGACAAGCTGTCTAACCGTGTCGCTTTCATTCACCAGGGGCGGATTGTGGCCCTGGATACGCCCCATGCCCTGAAGCAACGCTACGGTCGGCGCGCCCTGAAGGCGGAAGTGGTCACGGCTAACGGCGATCTGGCTATCCGCGAGATCGTCCTGGATGAGGCGGAAACACCGGCGAGCGTGGCCGCCTTGTTCCGCGAGGAAAAGGTTGTCACAGTTCACAGCGAGGAGGCCACCCTGGAAGATATTTTCATCCAGATGACGGGCCGGGGGTTGGTGTGATGAATTGGTCGATGATCCAGACGTTAGTGGCCAAGGATTTGCGTCTTTTCTGGCGCGACCGCTTCTTCGCCCTGGTCTCCGTCCTGGCGCTGGTCGCCTATGCCATTCTCTTTTACGTCATGCCTGCTACGGTGGATGAAACGTTATCCCTGGCGCTCTACGCCCCCTCCCTGCCGGCCGTCGTTGGGGAGCAGCTCCAGGCGGAGGGGTTGGTGTTGGGTCTCTTTGGCTCAGAAGAGGAGCTGCGCCAGGCTGTGTTGGCCGGGGAGTATCCTATCGGAGCGGCCTTTGCCCCGGACTTCATGGCGCAACTGGCGGCCGGCCAAACCACCGAGGTGCGCGTCTATGTGCCGGCCAGCGCCCCGGCCGAATTCCAGGCCGCCTACACGCTGCTGGTCGGGGAATTGGCGGGGCTTTTCACCGGCCGGCCGATACGCCTGGAGGCGGAACAAGTGGTGTTGGGAGAAGACCGCGCCGGCAGTCAGATTCCCTTTCGCCAGCGCCTGTTGCCCATCATGGGGGTCTTTGTGCTCATGATGGAAACTCTGGGGCTGGCCAGCCTGATGAGCAGCGAAATCGAGGGGCGCACAGCCGCCGCCCTGCTCATCACCCCTTTGCGGGTTGAAGGTCTGTTCGTGGCCAAGGGCATCACCGGTGTGCTGCTGGCTTTCAGTCAGACCGCCATCCTGATGGCGCTCACCGGCGGTCTGGCGCAGCGCCCCGGCCTGGTGTTGACAGCGCTGCTGTTGGGGGCGTTGTTGGTCACGGGCATTGGCTTTGTGTTGGCGGCCGCCGCTCGCGACTTCATGGGCGTCATTGGCGTTGGCATCCTGGCCATTGTGGCGCTGGCGCTGCCTGGGATTGGGGTGTTGGTTCCCGGCCTTGTCTCCGGTTGGGTGCGCCTCATCCCCTCTTACTATCTGGTGGACGCGGTCTATCAGGCCACGGCTCTGGAGGGAGGATGGGCGACGGCCGGTAGTAATCTGCTTATCTTGTTCGTCTGGGCGCTGGCTTTTCTCGCCCTGGGGGTGTGGGTTCTCCGTCGGAGGCTCTTATGAACGCGACACGAATCGGTCTGTTGTTAACCCATGAGGTGCGTCGTGGCCCTAAAATGTTGTTGATCTTCGCCACGGTCGTGCCGCTGGTCTTGACGCTGTTGATTACCCTCCTCTTTGGCTCGCTTCTCAGCAGCCAGCCACATCTGGGGGTCGCCGACGCCGGTGTATCACAGCTGGCGACCCTGGCCCAGGAGCTAGAAGGCATCAGCGTGAGCACCTACTCTTCTGACGCCGAGTTGCAAACGGCGGTGGAGTCCGGCCGGGTGGATATGGGCCTGGCACTACCGGCCGACTTCGACCGTCAACTCCAGGCTGACGGTGGCGTAGCTCATCTGGTGGTTTACGTCTGGGGGGAAAGCTTGCTACGCGACCGGTTGCTACTGGGGACCGCCCTAGCCGGCCTGGCGCGCCAGGTGCAAGGCGATCAACTGCCAGTGGAGCTGACCACCATCCCGCTGGGGGATGAAACCAACGTGTCCTGGGAGGATCGCCTGTTGCCCTTTATCGTCCTCATGGCAGTCATGTTGGGTGGCATGATGATCCCGGCGAGCGCACTCATCACCGAGAAGCAAAAACGCACGCTGCGCGCTCTGACCATCACGCCGACGACCCTGGGGGATATTTTCGTGGCCAAAGGCACTCTAGGCTTTGTCGTCAGCCTGAGCATGGGGATCGTCATTTTGCTCCTCAACGGCGCGTTGGGGGCGCAACCCTTCTTGTTGTTACTTGTGCTGGCGCTGGGGGCGTGTTTGAGCGCCGCTTTTGGGGTGGTGCTGGGGGTGTTGATGCGCGATATGAACAGCCTCTTTGCCACCGTCAAAGCCATGGGCCTTTTGCTATATGCCCCGGCCATCTTTTTTCTCTTCCCCACTCTGCCGCAGTGGATTGGGCGCATTTTTCCCACCTATTACATCATTGGCCCGATAGTGGCCATCACCCAACGCGGCGCGGGCTGGGCGGAGATCGCCACGGATGTCTTGATTTTGGTGGGGTTGATCGGGTTGATGCTGGGGGTGTTGGCGTGGCTGGTGCAACGTAGCGGCCGGTTAGATGAGGCGGCCCTGATTTAAGGCACGGTTGCGGCGAGGCGTGGTTGGTTCGTCTCCCCGTTAAAACGGGAGCGCTTTGTTCTCACCGCCAAGGCGCAAAGGACGCGTAGGGGTGAACCTGTGTGTTCACCCTTGCTTGGCGTTCTTTGCGCCTTCGCGGTTCGTAACCCCCATGAAAACGGGAGCGCGGCTACGGGGTGGGCATAGCCTAATCGTCATCATCGTCATCCCCGCTACCTGAGCCGCTGTTGTCGTCATCATCATCGTCATCATCCCCGTTGCCAGAGCCGCTGTTGTCGTCATCATCATCATCGTCATCATCGTCCCCGTTGCCAGAGCCGCTGTTGTCGTCATCATCATTATCGTCATCATTGTCCCTGTTGCCAGAGCCGCTGTTGTCGTCGTCATCATCATCGTCATCATCGTCCCCGTTGCCAGAACCGCTGTTGTCGTCGTCGTTATCGTCCCCGCTACCGGAGCCGCTACTATCAGTCGGTACGGCTGGGCTGTCGTCATCCTGACTGTTGGAGTCAGCGTCATTATCAGGGGCGCCCTCTGGCAAGCGGGTGGGGCTGCTGGTCGGCGTGGGAGATGGGACGGCTGGCATGGGGGGTGGATCAACCGGCGTGGTGTCTTCCGCTTCTGTTTCGACGACGATCTCGGAGGCAACAAAGCGCCCATTCTCCACCCGGCCGCGAATAGCCACCGTGTCACCGACGCTTGGGCGGCCCAAAATCTTCGTGGTGGGATCAAGATATAAGTCAACGCCATATACCTGCCAGCTGCCATCGTGTATGGTTTCCACTTCACCATGGCAGGAGACGTCGGCTTCACGGCCGGCGGCTAACAACCCCTTGACCTCACGGATGCGCTCATCGTTGAAAGCATCTTGCAAAACCAGGACGGCATTGGGGTCATCTGTCAGGGCCAGTTGAACATTTTCCCGGGCGCGCTTGACCGTATACAGGGGATCGCCAGGCAGCGCTTCGGCCGAGCCTTGCACCAAACCGAAGACGGCTACGAGGATAAAGAGAAGGGAAGCCAGGGCGAAACCGAGACGACGGCTCCAAAACGGAAAACGGGGGCGCGCCCCGGCCTGACGGATGGCAGCAGCCTGGGCCAGAAACACATCCTGGGCGGCAGCCTGGGCGGACACAGGCGGAGTAGCGGATAGATCGGATAGCCGGCCGGCTACCAACAAGATAGGGCGTATCTGCTCGGCCGCCTCAGGGTAACGAGCCAAAATGGCCTCTGGTGATGCACCGGCCTCCAGCTCATCCAAACATTGAATCAGAAGGGTTTCTAATTCGTCATTCATGATGACCCACCAGTTTCCAACGCCAACTGTTGCGTCAACGCAGCTATCGCGCGCAATTGCAACTGTTTAACCGCTCCTTCACTCTTGCCCAACAGTTCCGCCACTTCACGAATCCGCAAACCGGAGCCGAAACGCAAGGATAACACCTGTTGTTGTTCCGGCGTCAACTCCTGGAGGGCGACTTGCATGGATTCGACAGATAAGCGCTTTTCAATCACCTCTTCTAATGAATCGCCCTGGCTGTCGAGTTCCACATCTGACAATGGCATCTCATCGGTGCGCCCCTTATGGCGATAGTAATCCACCACCACCCGCGCCGCCACGCCAAAGAGCCAGCCGCGCAAAGTGTTCTGGGGCGCGTGCTTATCTCGCAGGGCACTGAGGAACCGGGTGAACACCTCGCTGGTTAAATCTTCCGCCGCCATGCGATCACTCACGCGAAAGGTGATATAGCGAAAGATGGCGGCGTAATAATGTTGATGGACTTCGGCCAGGGCTTCTGGCTCCAATCGCCGCGCCCGGGCCAATAACAACAGTTCCTCATTCACTGAGCTGCTGCTCCCGCGCCAATGGATTTGACGGACATTATACCGCACCCCGTGCCAGAACAAGGACGCCCGGAGCACAGTTAACCTACCCAATAGCCATTGGCAAAGAGAACAGTCATGAGCGCCAACAGGGTGAGAGACAGGGCAGTTAGCAACCGATCCACCCAGGGCCGCGCTCCCCAACGCGCCAGAAGCACAAAAGCGGGAAACAAGACCCACATATAGCGGCGCTGGCTCATGAGCAAGCCGGAGCTAAACGGGATCATGACACCCAGCCAGACAAAAATTCCTTCGCTCCAGCGATGTTGGTAGAGCAAAACGAAACCCAAGAAGAGAAAAAGCAGCACCAAACCTAAATCTACCCAATCGTTGAGTGGGACACGACCAGCCTGCCAGGCCGCCCACCACCCTTCGGCCGGGGTCTGGAACAGACGGGCCAGGGTTTCGGCCGGCGTTTGGGCAACACGCCCCCAGGCGGCCGAACCGGTCACGAAGGCTATCGGGTCGCCAAAGGTGCGCCACAAATAGGCCATGTAAGCCAGGGTTCCCAGCGGCGTCGCCAGCGCCGCCCCCAGGCCGGCCCAATCTGCCAGGGTAGATCGGGGGGCGTGGCCGGCCGGGGCGGCGCGTGACCGCCCCAACCACCATTCTAACAACAACAGAGGTGCGACAATCACGCCTACCAGGCGCGTCAGACTGGCCGCTATGCCTAGCAAGGCAGCCACTCCCCAATGTTGATGACGTGCGGCATAGAGCGCCCCGATCGCTGTCAGCAAAAAGAGCGACTCGGTGTAAATGGCAGAGCCAAAGAAAGAGGTGGGGAAGATGAGGAGATACCAGACAGCCCGGCCGGCCGTGGCCTCTCCCCACTCTTCCCACACCAGGCGATAGAAGAGCAGGCTCGCCCCCACCAGCGCCAGATTGGTTGTCAACAAACCAGCCACCACGGCATCCGAGAGCGCCTCCAACCGCAGCAGATCGCCGACCCCCACCACGGCACGCATGAGCAAAGGCAGCAAAGGGAAGAAGGGGGTAGAAGGAAAGGGCACATCTTCGTGCTTATACCCCTCTTCCACAATGCTGACATAAAAGCCGGTGTCCCAACGACTGCCAAAGGCATCTAGCCACCAGATGTCCACCCCACGCAAGTGGTAGGGGGGCGGGTCGGCGGAGTCGGGCAAAAGGGTCATGCCCACATAAGCCGCTGCGCCAACCGCCAGACGGGTCGCCAGCAGGAGCGCCAGAGGGCGCCACACCCAGCGAACCGCTACCCATTGCGCCTGGGCCCATTGTTTATACGAAAAGGTTAAGGAGTGCGCTGTCATGATGCCAACGCCCCTACGGTCGATTGATAAGTGGCAGGTAGACGCGCACGGTGTCCACCAGGGGTAGATTGAAGACAGGGCCATCGAAGTCGGCCGGCGGCGGAACCAGGGGTTCATCCAACTCCAGGTCGAAATCTTCGTCAGCTGACCAAACGCCGGCCGTCAAAAAGACATCATAGCGCCCCTCAGGGTGGCTGCCATCGGTTTGAATCACAAAGGTGGCTTCTCCGTTGCCATCTGTCATCACGCTACCCACAGCCACGCCGGCAATGGTGACAATCGCTTCCGTATTGGCAGGATACCGTTCGGCGCTGAAAACAAAGGCGCTACCAGGCGCTCCATCATCTGGCGTGACATCCAGCCTGGGATTGGGCTCCGGCGTCTCAGAGGGTTCAGGCGTGGCCGATGGTTCAGGGGTGGCCGATGGTTCGGGCGTGGCCGACGGCTCAGGTGTGGCAGAGGGGGTCGGCGTGGCCGACGGATCCGGCGTCACCGACGGCTGGGGCGTTGAGGTAGCCGTCGCTGTTGGCGACGGGGCCGGGGTGGTGGTTGGCGACGGCGACGGTGTGATAGAGGGTGTCGGGGTTGGGTCTGGCGTCAGGAAGAAGATCGGGCCATCATAACCCGGCGGTGGGGGTTGGATGGGTTCATCGTCTTCCAGTCGGAAATCGTCTGTGGCGCTCAGGTTGTCATCCACCGCCAGCGTCACAAAATAGCGCCCAAAGGGATCGCCCGATTGAGTCTGAATCAGAAAATCAACCCTGCCCGTCCCATCGGTAGTCACACTGCCGCGCAAATTGCCATCGATATAGACGAAAGCCTCGGTGTTGTGGGGGTAACCAACCCCTCGAAAGAGGAAGGCGCTGCCCGGAAACCCGCGATCCTCGCCGATCACATCCAATTCCGGGTTGTACACATTGGCCCAGCGCTGCCAAGTCAGACGTTCCGCCAATAAGGGGCGAAACGGCAAAATAGCCAGGCCAGAAATCAGGATAACAACCGCCAACATGAGGCGGCTAAGTGGCATCGCGCGCAAGGGACGCATGGCTCTCTCCTGGTTAACTTGAATACCCCATCTCTGTCATTACACGGAAGCGCGGTAGGATACCGCGGTACGAATGGGGAGGGTTTGTCAGGCCCGCAGCGCGGTTGGGAAACCGCGACTACACAAACCCTCCCTGATGACAAACCTTGTCAGGTAAGGTTAGGGGGTCAGGAAAAAGATGGGGCCGTTGTAGCCCGGCGGCGGGGGCACAATGGGTTCATCGTCTTCCAGGCGGAAATCTTCGGTGGCGGAAGCGTTGGCATCCACCATCAGCGTGACATAGTAGCGGTCTAGATCATCGTTCATCTCGGTCTGAATCAGGAAATAGGATTGACCACGCCGATTGACGGGAACTGTGCCGCGCGGGCTGCCGTCGATGTAAACGGTGGCGGTGGTGTTGGGGGGATAGCCCGTGGCGCGGTAGAAAAAGGCGCTGCCCGGCCGGCCGCGATCTTCGCGCAGGCGCAGTTGGGGCGAGTAGATAGCCCCTACATTCTGCCAGTTCAGCTTTTCGGCTGAAAGTTCCTGGATGGGCAGCAAGGCCACGCCGGAGAGCAAGATGATGATGATCAGCCCTAGACGGCTAAACCAGTGTGTACGTTCTGTTGACATACCTTCCTCCAAAGAGTTAAGAATTTTCCATAGGCGCGGATGATGCGCCTGTTATGGCATGTGTTTAGGCTCCAGACGATAGAGGAGGCCTTCCTGGCTGATCTCCATGGTCTGGATATAGGATAGGGGGGGATTGTTGATGTAGATGGGGCGGCGGCCAGCCTGACGCATAATCAAGGTCTGCATCGCCTCACCGCTGATCAAGAAGCGGTTGATAGCCAACACATCGGGCCGCTGGCCTTCCACCAGCTGTAAGTATTGCACCCCTGGAATGGTGTCCCACCACCCCAGTACAATGGCGTTGGGGGCTACGGTATCGAGAATGGCCTGACTCTGTTGGCGGGTACTGAAGTCGCTCGACAGATCAACCTGTCCCCACGTCCAGATCAGAGCCACGACCGCACTCAGCACCAGAGCGGCGCGCACGGCCGGCCCGGCTATGTTCGTCGTCGTAGCCGCGCTTTCCCAGTTTTCACTGCCAAGACGCCAAGAGGGCGAAGATTTTATCTTTCTCTCTTGGCGTTCTTCGCGCCTTCGCGGTTCGTCACTCCCGTGAAAACGGGAGCTAAAGCCGTCACTACGAACCAACCCCGCTGTTCGTCTCCCCGTAAAAACGAGGGCTGTGTGTTTGCTCCGGGTTTCCCAACTGCTGGCCTCAGCCATAACCGCCCCATCGGCCCAGTCGAGCAAAATTTGGTAGCCGATGCCGGCCCACACAGCCCAAACCAGATAGGTGGGCAGGAACATGGTGTTTTTATCCACCACGCGATAGTTGATGTAGAAGAGGGCGTTGGCGGCAAACATGAGCAACAAGGCCCCACCCAGGCGCCAGTCGCGGCGCAGCAAACTCGCTGCGCCCAAGAGGCCCGGCCCCAGACCGATGGCAAGGAAGGCACGCCACAGTTGCACGCCATAGGCTGCCATCTCTCCACCTATCTCTTCCAACGCATACCTGAACATCTGCCCGGCAAAGGTGCGCCCGGTGACGAGCCAGAGCAACCCGTCAGCGGTGCTCAGGTCGACCGGTTCAAAGACGCCAGCGGCGTTGTACTGACCGGCATAGTTGAAAGCAGGCCCGGCAGCGTAGCGGAGAGGCAGGTAGAGAAAGATGGTTCCGGCTAAGGCGATTGCGCTGACTATTGCCAGCCAGGAACGCGGCGACAAAACGACCCGCGGAGCTTTGGTCAAAACATACCAGACACCGGCCGGAGCCAACAACACGGTGGCCGCATGGTTGCCCAGGCTGATGGTCAGCAGAAAAATGGGGACCGCCAGCCGGGCCGGACTGGGCTTCTCCCCCCAACGCAACAGGGTGAGGATGAACCCGGCCATCAAGGCGACGTGCAAGGTATACACCTCTGCTATCAACGAGAGGGACCAGAAGTAAGGGGCGGTCGCTAAGAGAGTGAGAGCGCCGAAGCGCGCCCATCCTCCGACCTGCAAGCGCCGTAAGATGAATTCCGTTTGTAAGATGGTTAATGCCCCACAAAAGGCGGAGAAGAGGTTGAGACGATACCCCACGTCGCCGACGGGCAGCAGCGACCACACTTTCCCCAGAGTAAGATAGAGGGGGTAGCCGGTGGCGCGCATGATGCCGCCGGTAGCGGCGGCGGTGGTCAGTTCGGCGCTGTCGAGGTTGTAGATGGTGGGAGCGAGGGTCTGGAGGTAGAGCAAGAAGGGCAGGCCGAAAGCAGCGACGGCCGACCAATCCGGCCGGGTCAGCCCCCAGCGAGCGGCCCAGGTGGCAATATAGGGGTGTGGCGCTGTCATGGGTGCGCCGTTGGTCAAGGTGGGGGTATTCATCGTCTATGAAGTCGTAGCCAGCGCAAAAAAGTTACGGGCTATGACGGTGATGGGATAATTCTCGGGCCGGGTAGAGGACGGAAAGCACGCAACCCGTGCAAGGTTTGCCCCCATAACGCTAGATTCCGGCCGGCATCTGGCTACGGCGTGATTGGTTCGTAGTAACGGCTTCAGCCGTTGGCCGGCCGCAAGGGGCGAACACACAGAGACTCGCTCCCGTGAAAACGGGAGTTCGCCCTTACAGCGACGATGAATAAGTATGGGCACGGTTCGTCACTCCCGTGAAAATGAAAGCGCGGCTACGTAAGCAGTGCTGGCTGCCGGCCGGAAGAAGGCGGGAAAGGGGAATCTCAGACCAAGGTCACGAAAACGTAACTTTTCCAGAGGGCTAAACGACTCTATAATGATGGAAAGGTCAGAGCCAACGGAGCGCCGGCTTCCAGATTTTTGTTTCCACCGCGAAAGCGGGAAGGTTCTCTTTATTCTTTTCTTGGCGTTCTTACCCCGTGAAAACGAGGGCAAAGGGCGCTAAGGTTTTCTCTTACTTTGCTTTTTTGCGTTCTTTGTGCCTTAGCGGTTTCATCGTTTTGTTTTCACCGCTGCGGGCCAAATGACTCGTTATCAAATACATTGGAAATCATGATTCGTCCAACCCCGATCACAACCCAACGCCCCGGCCGCCCACGCGAGCTGGAGATTGCTCTCTTTTGCATCATCATTCTGAGCGGGGTGTATGTGGCCTATGAGATGGTGGCAGAGCCGGCCGGCGGCCACCCTTTTGGACATTGGTTGGGCATCATCGGCGCTACGCTGATGGTCATGACCGAGACCCTCTACAGTCTGCGCAAACGTACCCGCCTCTTCAATCGTCTGGGGCCTGTGCGTCATTGGCTCTCTTTTCACATTGTCACCGGGTTGGTGGGGCCATTCCTGGTTCTCATGCACACCGGTTTTGCCTTTCGCGGCCTGGCGGGTTTCACCTTTTGGTTGACCGTCGTGGTGGTGGTGAGCGGCTTCATTGGGCGCTATCTGTATACCACCCTCAACCGTTCCATCTCCCATGCCACCTTCTCGCGTGGGCAGGTGGCCCTCGATCTACAACAGGCTATGGCTGAGTTAGCCAGCTGGGAAGCCGAGAAGCCGCGGCGGGTGCGAGAGATAGCGGTCGGCCTGCAAGGCAACTATGGAACAGGGCGGCTCGAACGCTGGCGCTATCGCCGCAAGCTACAACAGACTTTGGTCGAATTAGAACGCGCAGAAATCATCCTACGGCGGCAGGTGGAGCAGCTGGAACAACGGGATCAACGGCTCATTCAGCAACAGGCGCGCCTAGACCGCACGCGGGCCATCTTTCGTTTGTGGCACACCATTCATATTCCGCTGGGGATAACCCTTTTCGTCTCCCTGGCGATTCACATTGGGGCCACCATCTTTTTTCGCGCCGGGTTGTTTTGAACATGGCTACGCGTATGGCAAGGAAAATCTTGCTCACACAACGGCAAGGAACCACGGAACGCACGGAAAGTTTGCCTACGGAGCGCCGGCTTCCGGCCGGCAGACGGCCAACTCCCGTGAAAACGGGAGCTAAAACCGTTACTACGAACCAAGTCATCCTCCAGGCGCGGTTGGGAAACCGCGGCTACGGGGTGGTAAGGATACCCCGTCTACGTAAGGAGTCGGCCAACTCCCGTGAAAACGGGAGCTAATGGAGTTTCAGAAAATAAACCGGCCATGAGGTAGATACACCGGGGAGTGAATTCCCTTCGCGTTCTTTGCGCTCGTGAAAACGGGGGCTTAGCGGTTCGTTACTCTATGAAATCTGACCGTTTGGTTGAACGTCACCATCCGCTCTTCTCCCCTATTGCGCTCATCAGCACCCTTGTCTTGCTGATTGGTTTAGGGGTGGTTCTCTTTTTAACCGGTGGGCGCGCTTTCAATTCTGGTGACCTTTCGGCCGTCAGCCAATCACAAGCGCAAAGTGGCGGCTTTGACCATCATGCTGACTTTGAAGACGCTTGCACCCAATGTCATGCCCCG
Source organism: Anaerolineae bacterium (assembly GCA_034435495.1). GTDB lineage: Bacteria > Chloroflexota > Anaerolineae > Promineifilales > Promineifilaceae > DAOTXO01. The sequence goes on along the minus strand of DAOTXO010000087.1, from coordinate 34,534 downwards.
TTTCAAGGGGTAGATAGCGCACGTTGTTTGTTGTGTCACACAACGATTGAGGAGCAACAGGCGCAACAAATCGGGTTGCATGGGCGTCTGGCAACGCCCGATTGCACCCTCTGCCATATCGAGCATCAAGGCTCTGAAGTCAATCTGGTTGCCCAGGCTCTGGATCAATTCACCCCGGCTGAACATGGGCAACTTTTCCTGTTGGACGGAGCACATCTGGAGCTAGATTGTGCCGCGTGTCACCAGGAGGAGCGTTATCTGGGTACACCCCGCACGTGCGCGGGTTGCCACGCCGAGCCAGAACTGCACGCCGGGTTGTTGGGGACGGATTGTGTGCGCTGTCACACCAGCGTCGATTGGCGGCCGGCGCGTCTGACGGTGCATCTCTTCCCGCTGGATCATGGCGGTGAAGGGACGATTGCTTGCCGCCAATGCCATGAGACAACCCTGGCGGCGTATCACTGCACAGCGTGTCACGCGCCGGCCGATATGACAGTCGAACATGCTGACCTGGCCCTGACCGTGGCTGAACTGGCGCGGTGTGTGGATTGCCATCCCACCGGTCGGCAGGAGACGGCCGACGTGGCGCCTTGATGAACGTCGCCGGCCGTCGGCGCCCTGAGGATTCAGGCGCATGGATTCATAGTTGGAGACAGTATGTGGCGTAACTGGTTTCGTCAGCAAACTCCTATAGCTGAGCCGCCGACCTCCATCCCTCTGGGACGGGTGGAGGCGATTCAGGTGCGCTGCGTGCAGTGCGGCATTTGCAGCTACAACTGCCCGGCCGGCATCGATGTGCGCGCTCATGCCTGGCAGGGGTTACCTGTCACCGATCCTACGTGCATCACCTGTGGCAACTGCATCAATGTCTGCCCACGCGGCGTCCTCCACTGGGGAAAAAAGGATGGGGAGGAAGAATAAAATGGCCCCAACGCGCTACGTGATTGTTGGAAATGGAGCGGCCGGCATCGCAGCGGCTGAAAGTATCCGCCAGGTGGACGCCGACGGGAGCATCGCCATCCTGGCCCAGGAGCCATATCCGATGTACTCGCGCCCCGGCCTGGCCTATGTCCTGACCAACGAAATTCCCCTGCGCCAGGTGCAGGCGCGAACGCTGCCCTGGTACAGCCAACAACGTTTCCAACTCTACTTTGGCAAAGCCACCCGCCTGGGGACGGAGACGCAAACGGTTTATCTGGAGGATGGGCTGGGGCTGGCGTATGATCGGTTGTTGATTGCCACCGGCGCACGCGCCATGCCGGCCCCGTATTCGGGAGCTGACCTGGATGGCGTGGTGTATCTGGACACCCTGGAGGGGACGCAAACCTTACTCAAAAAGGCGCGCCGCGGCCGGCGGGCAGTGGTCATTGGCGGCGGCATCACCGCCCTGGAGATGGTGGAGGGATTGGCGCACCGGGGTCTGGAAACGCATTACTTTCTGCGCCGCCATCAGTTGTGGGATCGCGTACTCAATCAGGCGGAATCCAGGCTTCTGGAGGGGCGTTTGGTGGAGCATGGCATCCACCTCCACCCCTACACAGAGGTCAAGGAAATTTTAGGTAACTGGCGGGGACGGGTGCGGGCTGTGCGCTGCGCCGATGATCAAGAGTTGGTCTGTGATGTGTTGGGGGTAGGAATCGGCGTCCGGCCGCAATTGGAGTTGGTGCGCGGCACACCTATTCAAACCGACCGCGCCATCCTGGTGAATGAATATCTGGAGACCAATGTGCCCAACATTTATGCGGCCGGTGATTGCGCCCAGGTGTACGACCGTTGGAGCCAACGCCACCTGACCGACGTTCTCTGGCCCAGCGCCGTAGCGCAAGGGCGGGCGGCCGGCCGCAATATGGCGGCCAATGACAATGGGTTGGCACCCCTCGCTTACCGCAAAGGCATCCCTTTCAACGCCTGTCTGCTGTTTGGGATGCACATCACCGCCATTGGGCAGATCACCCCCCAGGAAGAAAAAGGCCAGGCCGGGAGCTCGAATGACGGGCGCGGCCGGCAAAGTGAGGTCATCCAGCACGTTTCCGAACCATTAGGGCGGGGCTCTTCCGACGTATGGTTCACCTTTCCGCGCAACTATCGGAGCGCCTGGTCAGAAGACGGTGCGAACTCGCTGCGCCTGACGCTGGATGGTTCGCGTCTGGTGGGGGCGCTCATCATGGGGGAACAGAGTCTGGCAGACCCGCTGCGCCACCTGATTGAGCAAGAGGCGGACACCGCCCCCCTGCGCGATCATCTACACAGCGGCTATGCCGCACTCAAAGACCAGGTGTGGCAGCTGTGGCGCGCCTATAGGTGAGCCTGGAGGTAGCGATGCGTCGTGTCATCCTTTTCAGCGCTGCGGTCATCGCCAGTCTCGCCATCGTTGTCAGCGCCGCGTTGTATCAAGCGCGACAGGAATCATCAGCTGTTAACACAGAGCCAGGCGATCCCGGCCGGATCATCGCCTTGCTGACAGCCACGGTGGAAGGACAACTTCCCCAGGGGGAGGCTGTAGCTTTTCCCAATCTGGCTGGCACGCGTGTGCCCCATACCTTTTTCCCCCTGTTCGATGGGCACGCCAATCTGGCCTGTGAGGCGTGCCACACAACCGGCGATTACCAGGGTACAGACACAACCTGTTATGCCTGCCATGCCGCCGATGACGCCCACGCCGGCCAGAATGGAACGAGTTGCGAGACGTGCCACGGGCCAACGGAGTGGCTGCGGGTCGACTTTGACCACAGCACGATTGGCGAGCGCGACTGCGTCGAATGTCACACGCCGCCGGCCGACCATTATCCTGGGGCCTGTCGCGCCTGCCATCAGGATACTACCCTTTTCCTGCAAGTCTCCTTCAACCACTTAACGTTGGACGTTTCTGATTGTTCTACCTGTCATGCCCCGCCGCCTAACCATTACCCCGGCACATGCGCCACCTGTCACCTCGACACCAGCAACTTTCTGAACGCTGTCTTTGACCACAGCACCATTGGCGACCAGGATTGTTCCGCCTGTCACGCCCCGCCGCCTAACCATTACCCCGGCACATGCGCCACCTGTCATCTCGACACCAGCAACTTTCTGAACGCCGTCTTTGACCACAGCACCATTGGCAACCAGGATTGTTCTGCCTGTCACGCCCCGCCGCCTAACCATTTTCCCGGCAGCTGCAACACCTGCCATCAGGACACAACAAACTTCAGCAACGCCACCTTCTCCCACACCTTTCCTCTCAACCATGGGGGCGCTAACGGGGATTGCAACACCTGTCACCCAGGCGGCAACCTCGCCACGTATACCTGCACTGCCTGCCACAATCAGAATGAAATGGTGGAAGAGCACGCCGATGAGGGCATTACCGACATTAGCAACTGTGTAGCCTGTCATCCCACCGGTGAGGAAGATGATGACGACGATGATAACGACGATCAGGAGGCGCGCATTGTTGTGCCCGTCTCGACTCTGGTCATCATTTTTACCTTGACGTATGTGATTCCCGACCAGATCGGCCGGCGAAGAGGCGCGGTTGGTTCGTAGTAACGGCTTTAGCCGTTGGCTGGCTCGTCACTCCTGTGAAAACGGGAGCGGCGCTCCGTCGCGGCCAGGCACGGTTGGTTCGTAGTAACGGCTTTAGCCGTTGGCCGGCTCGTCACTCCTGTGAAAACGGGAGCGGCGCTCTGTTGCAGCCAGGCGCGGTTGGTTCGTAGTAACGGCTTTAGCTCCGTCGCGGCCAGGCGCGGCTGGGAAACCGCGGCTACGAAGATTCCCGACCACATCGGCCGGCGAAAGAGGATAGGACAGCGCCAGACGATAAACGTCCGGGGAGACGTTTATCGTCTGGATGGTCTCAAATAACACAAAGGCCGACCCTACTATATAGGGCCGACCTTTTCTTTTCTAACCCTGCCAGAGGATTGGCGAGCCAATCCTCTGGCGTCCTATCAGATGCTTAGTTCGAGCACCCTGTGGCTTGCAAGCCCAGGCCGTCAATGAAGTTCACATCTAACCCGCCCAGAGAGCTCTCCAGCGGGCTGGCCATGAGCGTATTGCTGGCCAGGTTGTAGTGGTAGATACCCACGCCGTTGCCCATGTAATCATCCAGGCGCAGGTAGAAGTCTGTGCCATTGCAATGGGCCGCCACAGCTTCGATGTTACTCGTCAGCGGCGTACCAACAATGGCAGAGCCATCTATAAACATCTGCCAGCTACCCTGAGTGATGCGGCCAAAACGGGTGTGCTCAAACTTGAGAATATCTTCGCCGCCGCCACTGATAGGGCCGGGGATGCTATAGGAGCCGACCAGGCTGAACAACAGACGGCCGTCAGTCGAGACATCAATGCCGTCAATATCTTCGTCGCTGGTCGTCAGGCCCATATCGGAGCCGTCGAAGGCGAAGACAAAGTCGTTCAGCATCGGGTCGTAACGCACGATATCGGAGTCGTCGACCGTGCCGGCCAGGCCGGGGACGGAGGTCGGCTCAGAGAAGCTGAGCAGGTAACGACCATCCGGCAGGCGGTGGAAGGCATCCACATTGACGGTGAGGCCTACGCTGGAGCCATCCAGCACCATGTTCCAGGTATCGGTGGCATTGTCATAGACCAACACATCCGTCGCCTCATAGTTGATGCCGCCCACGGAGCCGCTGTGGTTGGGGCTGACATAGTAGAGACCTTCGGGCAAGCCGGCCGCAGGCTCAACCAGGTGAAGCATCTGGTTGCTGCTAAGGCTGCCCAGGTCTTCCTCGATGCCGTTGGGCCAACGCACCATTACATCCGCGCTGGTGTGCATTCCCAAACCGAAGAGAGCCACACGTTGGTCGCCGCCGCCATGCGTCGGGCCCGTGTTGATTTCGCGCATCATCGTTCCATCCGGGGTGGTGACCCAAATGCGCGTGCCGATGCCGTCGCGGTTGCTTTCCGTGCCTTCCACTGTGATGGAGAGCCAGTTGTGGTCGTTGCCCTTGTTGTAGAACAGTTTGGGGGCCTGACCATAGTTGCCCACAAAGACATCCGGGAAGCCGTCGGCATCGATGTCAGCAATTGAGGCGCTGCGGCCACGGCCGGGGTCATTCAAACCACTCTGGGTGGAGTAATTGGTGAAGGTTCCGTCACCGTTGTTACGCATGAAGACATCCGGCACAGCCGCCGCGTCGCCAATGTTGCCGGCGACATAGAAGAGGTCGAGCCAGCCGTCATTGTCATAGTCGAAGAAGGCCGTACCCCAGGTGGTGCCATCCAGAGCCGCCGTCACACCGGCCGCATCAGAGACATCGGTGAAGGTTCCGTCGCCATCGCTCATCAAGAGTTTGCCGGGGGCGATGTTGCTGAAGGCAAAGTCGAACCAGCCGTCGTTGTTGTAGTCGCCAACGCCCAGACCCATGCCATTCAAGCTGAAGTCAGCGCCGGAGGAGGCTGAGACATCGGTGAACATCCAGCCGCCCATCCCATCTGTACCGTCATTGCGCCACAGAATGTTAGCCTGATAGACCCCATCGATGTTGTCATTGACCAGATACAGGTCCTGATCCCCATCATTGTCGTAGTCCACCCAGCCCGGCGAGAAGCCCAGACCCAACACCTGGTCACAGGGAGCCACGCCACCTGGGCAGAGCAGGCCAGTGACATCGGTGAAGGTTCCATCCCCATTATTGTGGTAGAGATGGTCTTGTTGGTTGTCAAAGTCCATGCACTCCTTGTGCTTGGTAATATACAGGTCCAGATAGCTATCCTGGTTGTAGTCGGCCCAGGCCGCGGTGATGGTGCGTCCCTCGGCGGCCACGCCAGCCGTCGCCGTCACATCGACGAAGGAGACGGAGCCGGTTTCGATCAACTGGTTCTCGAACAGGGTGTTGCCGCCCCAGTTACCCACATACAGGTCCTGGTCGCCATCATTGTCATAGTCCGCAAAGACGGCCCCGGTGCTGTTTTCCAACGCCAGGCCGACACCCAGAGAGAGGGCTACCTCAGTGTAGTCAGGCAGCTCATCCAGGTTGGTATCACCCTCATTGCGATACAGGCGATTGGCCCCATCCATATTGGTCACATACAGGTCGATGTCGCCATCGTTGTCGTAGTCGGCCCAGGCTGAACCGGAGCCAATGGGGGGCATTCCACTGGGAGGACAGAGATCGGGAATGCCGTGGTCGAGAACGAGACCCACCGACCCGGCCACGTCCACATAAGTGGTAACGGGTTCGACGAGATGGATGCGTTGGTTGGCGTCCACATCGCCCACGTCCTGCAGCACGCCGCTGGGCCAGCGGACGGTCAGGTGGCCGGTGGCAAATTGACGCATCCCAAAGTAACCCACACGTTGATCGCCACCGCCATGCGTCGCGCCACTGGTGATGTCGTGAATGAGAGTGCGACCACCCACTTCCAGATAGAGGCGCGTGCCGATGCCGTCGCGATTGCTCTCGGTACCCTCAACAGTTACCTTCAACCAGTTGTTGGTGTTGCCGGGGTTGTGCATCAACAGCGGGGGTTCGCCAAAGTTGCCGATGAAGACATCCATGAAGCCGTTGTCATCAAAGTCGGCGAGAGCCGCGTTGCGGCCGCGTCCAGCATCGTCCATGTTGTTGGCGGAGGAATCTTCCAGGAAGGTGCCATCCCCCTGATTGCGGAACATGGCGTTGGGTTGGGGGATAGGGCCGGTCATGACCCAACCACCAACGATGAGGAGGTCCTTCCAACCGTCGGCGTTGACATCCACAAAGGCGGTTCCCCATGTGGTGGCGGTGTCGCCCTCAGGGGTGGTGGGGCGATCAACGCCGGCGGCTACGGCGACATCGGTGAAGGTGCCATCGCCATTGTTCTGGTAGAGGGTGTTGACACCGATGTTGCTGAAAGCCAGGTCCAGGAAGCCGTCATTGTCGTAGTCGCCTATGCCCAGACCCATGCCGTTGACGGCGCGGTCGACACCGGCCGCCGTCGAGACATCGGTGAAGATCCAGCCGCCCATCCCATCTGGGCCATCATTGCGCCACAGGACGTTGTGATACCAGCTGCCATCGAGAATATCGTTCACCAGATAGAGGTCCTGGTCGCCATCGTTGTCATAATCTAGCCAGCCGCCAGAGAAGCCTGCGCCCATGACCTGGTCGCAGGGGGCGACGCCGCCGGGGCAGAGCCAGCCGGTGACATCGGAGAAGGAGCCATCGCCATTGTTTTTGAACAATTTGTCCTGCTCACGCTCATCGCCATTCATGCAGTACGTGTGCTTGGCCAGATAAACATCCAGAAAGCCATCCTGGTCAAAGTCGGCCCAGCCGGCCGTGATGGCGCGACCGTCATCCACCAGGCCGGAGGCAGCGCTGACATCCATGAAGGAGACCACATCTGTCTCGGACAACATGTTTTTGAAGAGTTTGTTGCCGCCCCAGTTAGCTACGAAGAGATCTTGATCGCCGTCGTTGTCATAGTCGATGAAGGTTGTCCCCATGCTGACTTCGTCGGTAAGATCGATGCCGAGAGCAACAGCCTGATCGACCACATTGGGCATCCCATTGCTATCGGTGTCGCCATCGTTGCGATAGAGACGGTTGGGGCCGCTATGGTTGGTGACGTAGAGATCGACATCACCGTCGTTGTCATAGTCCCCCCAGGCTGCGCCATTGGTGATGGGCGGAGCCACCAGGGGGTCGGGGCAGATGCTGGGGTCGATGTCGTGACTGAGCACCAACCCGACATCGGCCGCCACGTCTTCAAACACGAGGGCGTCGAGATCGGCAGCCAGCGTTGCCCCGGCCGGTTGAGCAACCGTTTCGGCCGAACCTATTTGCGCCGCCAGCAAAACGAGCGGCAGCAAAAGCCCTAAAACGAACAGTGGAAGACGCATACGTCCAAATCGGTTCATAGTTTTTCCTTCCTTAAGCGCTGCGACAGATCATAGCCTGCACAACAATAATGAATACAACTCTCCTTTTGGGTTTAGAACACTTCTTTGCCTTAACAGGCAATGGCAGCCAGCTATGCCGGCTGCCCGATATCATCCCCACGCTGGCCCAGGCATGTGGATGTTAATCGCAAACACCAAGACACTCTCACAGGTTACACACCTGCATGAGCCTTCTGTGCGCCTCAAGGATCATCATTGGGAAGACCAGAGTGGCGCGCACAATGCGCCCATCCATCAGGCAATATAAGGCTCCCGCTCCGGCAACCATTATATTATGAGGTTCTAATGTAATCAACCTTACAAATCTTAAGATATTGCTAACGAGCCTGGAGAGGCTTTTCAGGAAAGCCTCCAGCCTGGTCAGGCTCCCACATGAATGAGACGGTCGAAGATCAATTTTAAGTCCGCGTGCTCCGATGCACAACTTTAAGATAGTTTTCTTTATTTCTCGCGGCAAAATAATGCCAGCCATCTCTTGATTTGTCAAGGAGATCGCATAATCCTCCGGGACAGTATGTTAGAATTATACAGAATTATGACATATTTTCTTCTCTTCATTGGTAGGAAGTTAGCTGATTATACGTATCTGCCGCCTATTTGCATCTCTTTTCCAGGTAGCCGCGAGCCTTTTCCGCCGCCCAATGGCTTGCAGGCGATCGGCCGGAGGATCAGTTTTCCCTTTTTTCAGGCAGAGACTTGAAACTTCTCCTGATTAGATTATAATGAGTTGCTTGTGAAAAATTGAGCAAACAAGGTTCTTCTTGCGGGCGTAGCTATCTGGGGCGCCCACAAACAAACTGTTTGGAGTAAAAATCAGGTTGTGCCCGGCCGGCGTTCCCACCTAGTGGGTCTGCCATTAAGAGCAACGGCGCAACTTTTTAGGAAAGCGTATGGATTTTGCCTGGAGTGAGGAACAAACTGCTTTACGGCAGGAAGTCATTCGCTTTGCTCAAAATGAATTAAACACCACCCTCATTGAACGGGACGCCGAAGGAGTCTTCAACGCCGAAGGCTGGCGTCAGTGCGCCCGCTTTGGCATCCAGGGCCTGTTGATTCCCGAAGAGTATGGCGGTGGCGGGGCGGACATCTTGACCACCATTGCCACCCTGGAAGGATTGGGATATGGGTGCAAGGACAACGGCTTGTTGTTCTCCATCAATGCCCACATGTGGACGTGCGCCTTACCCATCTTGACCTTTGGCTCTGAAGAACAGAAACGCCGCTTCCTGCCCGGCCTGTGTCAGGGCGATTACATCGGCGGCAACTCCATGTCCGAACCCAACTCCGGTTCCGACGCCTACTCCTTGCGTACCACAGCCGAAAAACGGGGCGACACCTACTACCTCAACGGCAGCAAAACCTTCTCCACCAACGCTCCCATTGCCGATGTCCTGGTGGTCTTCGCCACCCTCGATCGCGACGCCGGCGCGCGCGGCATCTCCGCTTTTCTAGTGGAAAAAGGGTTCTCGGGTTTCAGCGTGGGGCAAAAAATTGGCAAAATGGGGATTCGCACCTCTCCCTGGTCAGAGGTGTTTCTCGACAATTGCGCCGTACCGGCCGAAAACCTGTTAGGCCGCGAAGGGGCCGGGGTGGCCATCTTCAGTCACAGCATGGAGTGGGAACGCGGGTTCATTCTGGCAAGCGCCATTGGCTCCATGGAACGGCAACTGGAAACCTGCATTCGCTATGCGCGGGAGCGCAAGCAATTTGGCAAACCGATTGGTAAATTTCAATCGGTTGCGAATAAAATAGTCGATATGAAGATGCGCCTGGAGACAGCGCGCGCCTTACTCTACCAGGCCGCCTGGAAAAAGCAGATAGGCAAACCCATCTACATGGAAGCCGCCATGGTCAAACTGTGCATCAGCGAGTCTTGGGTGCAAAATTGCCTGGATGCGATTCAAATTCATGGCGGTTACGGTTATACAACCGAGTACGAGTTGGAACGAGAATTGCGGGATGCCATAGGCAGCCGCATTTATTCGGGCACTTCTGAAATTCAACGTCAGATCATTGCCCAATTTATGCGGTTATAGGGTATCATAGCATGTGGGATAGTTGCCCCAGGCCGACGGTAAGCAGCCATCCCGATTCTCACCCAAAACGTGATGACCTCTGGGTAGGGTGTCCCCCTTGGGGAGCTGGATAGGTTGTCAAATGGTGTACAACTTGACAACACTCTACATCGAAGAGCGGTGGGCAGGAGATAGAAATGCCTCATTACTTGCTGCAACAATACTTGCAGGCTAGCGCACAGCGCTTTCCTGACAAGGATGCAGTGATCTTCAAAAACCAACGACTTACCTATCATCAATTGGATGACATTTCCGACCGTCTGGCAACGGTGTTGCGCGCCTACGGTGTGCGGAAAGGGGATCGCGTCGGTTTCTACCTCAACAAATCTTTATTCTCCGTTATTGCTATCTACGGCATCCTGAAAACTGAGGCGGCGTATGTGCCGCTCGACCCACTGGCCCCGCCTAAACGCCTGGCCTTCATTGTAGATGATTGCGCCATGAAGGCCTTGATCACAACACCTAAGAAAGCAGCCGCTCTGGGCAGCGTCCAAAAGGAGTTTGAGGCGTTAGCGTGTGTCGTTTTCACCGAAAGTGGAACAGTGGAGGCTGACTTGTTGCCTGGGACGGCCCGCATCAGCTGGGAGGAGGTTCAGACCACCACACCTGAGCCATGGGCCTACAGCCAGATTGAGAACGATCTGGCCTACATTCTCTACACCTCAGGCTCCACCGGCGTGCCCAAAGGGGTGATGATCAGCCATCGCGCTTCGTTGACTTTCGTCAACTGGTGTGTGGCCACATTTGCCATGCAGCCGGAGGATCGCACCTCGAACCATGCTCCTTTCCATTTCGATCTCTCTACCTTTGATCTTTTCGCCTCGATAGAGGTGGGCGCGACCGTGGTGTTGGTTCCAGAAGGGTATTCCGTCTTCCCTATGATGATCGCCGACTTCATTGCCAAAGAGCAGATCACCATTTGGTACTCTGTTCCCTCGGTGCTGACCAGTCTGGTGCTTCATGCCAATCTGGCTGAGCGTACCTTCCCTCACCTGCGCATCATCCTCTTCGCCGGTGAGGTGTTCCCGGTGAATTATTTGCGGCAACTGATGAGCCTCATCCCTGGAATTGATTACTACAACCTGTATGGGCCAACAGAAACCAACGTCTGTACCTATTACAAGACACCCGTTTTAGACCCTGACCGGGTGGAGCCGATCTCCATTGGGCGAGCGTGTGAAAACACCGAGGTCTTTGCCGTGACCGAGAGTGGCCGGGTGGCCGAGGTGGGCGAGGTGGGTGAGCTATATGTGCGTGGCCCCTCTTTGCTAAGCGGCTATTGGGGATTGCCAGACAAAACAGCGGCAGTCTTGGTTCCAGACCCGATCCACACCCTGTGGGACCAAAAGGCTTACCGCACAGGTGATCTGGTGCGGTTGAACCCTGATGGCAATTACACGTTTCTGGGGCGGCGCGACCACCAGATCAAGAGCCGGGGCTACCGGATCGAGATCGGCGAAATCGAAGCCGCTTTGTACAGCCACCCCGAAGTGGTCGAGGCGGTGGTTATTCCCATCCCTGACCCGGAGATCGGCAACTTCATCAAGGCGCTGGTGGCGCTGACGGCCGGCAGCCAGCTGACGGCTCGCGCCCTGGAGCAACATTGCGCCGTCTACATTCCCAAATACATGCTCCCCGGCGCAATTGAGTTCCGCGAAAGTCTGCCCAAAACATCGACGGGTAAGATTGACCGCACCCTTCTGCGACAAACCTTGCTGGCCGAGCTTGAGGCCCAACCCGGCTAAACGGGTGTCTTGACAAGGGTGTTGGAGTCTAATTAAGCAGAGTAGAACAAGGGCTGCACGTGCTGGTGGACTGGACTTGGTGATTTTAACCAAGCAAACCGAAGCTGGCAGGCCCAAAATTTGGATGATTTGATGCTTGCATTTATGAGGCCGACTGACTACATTGTAGCGGATGCCACTCTGAAAGTCTGGCCTCCCCTTATGAATGAGGAGGTTGAAAAGATACTATGAGCAATATTGAGCAGGTGATTAGCGAGCACATCAAGAAGGAGTTTATGTTCGATAAAGATGGCGCTCCGCTGGCCAACGATACACCACTTATCCAGGACGGTATCATTGATTCTTTGGGCATCTTCATGCTCATCAGCTTCATCGAAGATCATTACGGCATCAAAGTGCAACCGGAAGACGTTGTCCTGGATAACTTCGAGTCTATCGACGCCATCACGGCGCTGGTTCAATTACGCTTGCAGGATAAAGCGTAAAGATAACTGAGCTGGTTTTGTTCCGGCCCTGGCATCGTTGCCCACGTCACACCCTGCATCCTGAACTTGCCTTTGGCATTAAGACCCAGCTTACGAAGGAGTCAACCCATGCAACCTATTCCGACCCATTGCGATGTTGTTGTTATCGGCGGCGGCCCGGCCGGCAGCATTGCGGCCACCTTGTTGGTGCAAAAAGGGCATAGTGTCGTTCTGTTCGACAAGCAAAAGCACCCGCGTTATATGGTTGGGGAGAGTTTAATCCCTGACTTTTGGAAATACACCGACCTGATCGGTGCCTCTGCCAAACTGGAAGCAGAAGGTTTTATCGTCAAAGCAGGCGGGTTGATCAATTGGAATGATCAGCCCCGCGCCCACAACTTTAAGGATTTCGGCTACTCCAGGCCGGCGCTGCATGTTGAGCGGGATCGTTTCGATTACATCTTGCTCGAACATGCGCGTGAGGAAGGAGTGCAAGTTTTTGAAGAAGTGGCCGTAACCAATGTGCGCCTGGAGCGCGACGCCAACGGCTGTGTGGGCGCTTTTTACCGCATCAACGCCGACAAGCGCAGCGGTGAAGTGTGCTGCAAATATGTGGTGGATGCCAGCGGCCAAAGCTCCGTCATTGCTCGTCAGCTGGGCTTGCGTGAGATTGACGAAGATTTTCGCTTCATGAGCGTGTGGGGCTATTGGAAAAACTCCAAATATTTTGGCTATGATGGCCAGGCTTACCCACCTGAAATGGTCTACGAGGTCCCGCCAACCACGTATGTGACCTCCATCAATGCCACCGATGACGCGGGTTGGTGCTGGCACATCATTCTGCGCGACAGCACCAGCGTAGGATTGGTTCTGCCCCTGCATGTCATGAAAGAAAACATGGACGATGGAGAGTCCTGGGAATCATACTTTGTGCGCCAGTGTCAGTCGATTCCCGTGCTATCCGAGTTGCTCCAGGATGCCGAATACATTCCCGACTCGCTGCATCTGACTCGCGACTACTCTTATCGGCTCAAACAGGTAGCTGGCCCAGGTTACTTCCTGGCGGGCGACGCCTCCGGTTTCGTGGATCCTATCTTCTCGGTGGGCTGCGTCATCGCCTGTTATAGCGCTTATGCCGCTGCCTGGGCAGTGGATCGCTGCATCCAGCACCCCGATTCCGAAGCCCAGGTGCAGGCGCTCTTCACCCGTCAACTGGAGGGGCGCATTGAAATTGCGCGCACCCTGGCGCTGCCACAATATCGCGCTCGTGAGGACGCCACTGCTCTGGCTAAATCGGCCCTTAAGTTACAGCGTAATCAGGTGCAAGAGCTGATGCAAGTCGTCTCCACGCTGACCACACGCTCGAATAACTTCGAGAGTATGCAAACGGAGACCGGCACGCGGCCTGAGAAGCCGCTTAAACTGAAGGCCTACAAAGAGCTGCAGGTGACGCATTAGGCGCGTCGACATCCTGGCAGCGCCAGCCTGGGCAAACGATGCTGTCGCCGTCTGTGCATGGTGGACAGGCTGTTTGCCCATACAGAACTGTTATGGAGGACAAGAGGCGTGCTTGTCCTCACGGAACACTCTCAGGTAGCCCTTTGCTCTCCCCGGCGAGATTAGCATAGGGCTACATGCGTTATGTAGGATTGGGGCCTGTTGAAAAGGTTTTTGGCTGGCATTGGCGCCAGGCAACCCAATCAACTTAAAACAGGTTGTGAGCATCAAGTTATGGCCGAAACAGTGAAAATGGGCGGCAAAGCGTGTTTGCGTCTTTTGCTGCTGGGCAATGACGATGTGGCCGATTCACTTTTGCCAATCGGCGGCGGTGGTCGCCGATTGGCCCAAGGTATCGCCGACACGGTGCGGGCCAGCTACGGCGCTGGCTGCACCCTGGACATTACTTATAAACCGTGCCCCAGCGTCAGTTTGCTGTGGCAGGAAGCTCAGGGACAGCCGGCGCCGGCCGACCTGATGGCGCAAGGTATGTGGGACGACGAAGTAGCCGCCCAATTCGACAGTGGCCTCTTCGCCCCCCAAACCGAACCGTGGGATATTGTGGTTTTCTCCATCCGTTCTGATCTTGTCTCCTCCATCTGGAAACATCGTCAGGCGGGTTACTGGTTCGCCCCTCCCTCAGATTGGCGTCAGCGGTGGACGCCGGCGCAACAGGCCTGGTTCCAGGCGAGCTTTGAGGAGTGCGGCCAACTGCCAACCGCCCAAGTCAGCGACAGCTTGCGGCAGCTTGTCCCGGCCATCAAAGAGCGAGTGGGCGCGCACCTGATCGTGTTCACCACTTCCTCCTACGATCCCGCCGACCACATCCACGCTTACGCCGGCCGGGCCGAAACGCCGGTGGAGCGCATTCACCGCCTGAACCTGACCCTGATTCAACTCTCCACCGATGAGGGCATCTCGCTCATCGATGTGGATCGCATCATCGCCGAGTTGGGCGGCGCGGCCCATGTACCCCAGCGCCTGGTCTATTCCGACGAGGCATTGACCAGCCTGCGGAATGAGTTTCAACGCGTCATGGCCGATATTGGCTTCTTTGAGCGTCGCCCCCTGGTTTTGCAGGTTGGGCAACACAAGAAGGGCAAGCGATGATCTACAAATTGGAAATGCCTTATATCGACCGCTCCATTGAGCACGGCCAGGTGCTGACCTGGCACAAAGCGGAAGGGGAGTTTGTGGATTACGGCGAGGATATTGTCGATCTCCAGGTCGACGTTAAGAAGATTGGCCGCACCAAAAGCTCTCTGTTTCTGTCGCGCGGCCTGAGCAGCAAAACGGGTGAGAGCATTGAAAAGGGCATGATTCGTCTAACCTCGTCAGATCGGGGTGTGTTGCGTCAAATCACAACCCCGGCCGGCGCGCCGGTGACTATTGGCCATCTGATGGCGCTTCTGACGCCGACTGAAGATGAACCGGTCACCGACGACATAGCAGATGCCATCAACTTTCGGGTCATTTCCAACCGGATGGGAGATTGAAAATGGAAGGTTTGTTGCGGCGCGGACTGAATACCTGGCAATCTGTTGCCGGCGAAAATTCAGGCCTGGAACGTTTTCTGCGACGCCAATATAGCAAGGCTCTGAGTTGGCGCGAAAAACGCTTCAGCGGGAAAAACTATACCATCTTTTGGAACGGCAATCCTGAGGCGAAACGGGTGGGCATCTACATGCAAGGAGGCTGCGACTTGCCCTCTATCTTCGCGGCCGTGCCCCAAATGCAAGGGGCCATGCGCGGCACAGCCTGCCTGATTCGACATGGCGCGGTGGCCGACTCGCGCACCGATATTTTGCTCCAGGCGCTGCAACAGTGGCCAGAAGATGTGCTGCAACCGGTGATCGACAAGCTGGAACTGGCGCCTGATTACTTCAAGCCCCGCCTCTTTGAACCGACGTTTGAGGTGCAAGGGCCAAATGGCCCGGAGACGTTTGACAAGAATATCATTCTCTTCTCTGTGGGGCCGGATGTGGTGCGCGCCGCCTATCGCCACCGGGAACATGGCTTCATTGTTGATCCCGGCGGCTTCTGGCTGAGCCAATCCATGGGCAAGGTGCTGTCGGATCTGTCGGCGGCCCACTGGTTTCGCCAAAACTTCGTCAGCATCGGCCACTCGCGGGTGGACGACTTTGTGAATCATACTGCCAAGATCATCACCGAGTTGCGCCAACGCACCCAGGCGCAAATTGTGATGCTGAATGTGCTGGTGACCGAGCCAGGTACCCTGACCCACAATTATCAGTTTGTCAAAAACTCTTACGAGATCCGGCGGCGCGAATTCAATCTGGCGCTACTGGACCTTTCGCGACAGATGAATTTCCCCTTTATTGATGTGGATCGTGCGCTCAAACGCGCCGGGCTGAGCGATACTCAAATGGATTTCGCCCATTATCCCGATGAAGTTTACCCCTATATCGCCCGGGAAGCGTTTCAGGTCTTCCAGGAAATAGGGGCGTTGGCTTAGCGCCTCAACAAACAGGTAGGAGCTGTTGTGCCCCTGAGCAAGGGTAGCGGTGGAGCGATTGGCCGGCCGGCCGGTTCTCGCCGGTTGTGGCTGGCGGGCGCGGTTGTGGCTGGGGCAATGTTGTTGCTGGTACGCGGCCCCTGGCTGGCGCAGGCGGGCTGGCGCAATGCCGGCTATCTGGCGCTCGACCGCCAGCTGATGGCGGCTGAACCAGATCTGGCCCCGGCCCAGCGTTGGTTCGACCGTGCGGAGGCCATTGCTGCGGATCCCGGCATTGCCTTCGCAACCTCACTGGTTCACACCGCGCGCCATGAGATGGATGCCGCGCAGGCTGTGTGGCGCACGCTGCCCAATAGCGACCTCTGGGCGCTGGCCTGGAGCAATAAGCGCCTGAATGAAGGCAATTTGCCCGACGCTCTGGAATGGGCGCAACAAGTGATAGCCTTGAACCCTGACCTGGCCGATGGCTGGTACAACGCCGGTCTGGTGTACGAAGAGCTGCGCGACCTGGAACAGGCGGCGATCCACTATCAAGCGGCGCTGGAGCAAACAGAGCGCGCCCAGGTGGGCGTCAGTGACATCTATGCTCATCTGGGTATTGTGGCCGGCCGGCAGGAAGATTGGCCCGGCTCGGCCGCCTGGCTGGCCGAAAGTCTGGTGCGTGATACCTTCAGCCATGATGAAGTTCAAACCCAGGCGCACTTCTACTACGCCGAAGCGCTCTTGCAATTGGGACGCTCCACCGAGGCGCGCTATGAATACACCGCGACGCTGGAGGCCGCGCCGCGCCATTATGGCGCGCACCTGGGACTGGCAGCTCTGGCCTGGCAAACGGGAGACCCGGCCGGGGCCGAAGCGCTCTACCAGGCGGCCATCGCCATCGAACCGCAGGATAAAGCCGCTTATAGGGGCCTAGCGGATCTCTACCGCGCAACAGAACGCATTGAGGCCGCGATTGAGGCGTACACCCAGGTGCTGCAGATCGATCCCAACGACCGGGCCGCTGCCAGGGCGCTCAGCGAATTGTCACCCTAATCACCACAGAGCGCCGACATCCGGCCGGCACGAAACGGCAAGGGACTACGCCATATAGAGAACAACTATGTCTAACCTTACCAGACAGGTCAAACGGACGCTCAAGCGGGTCAAGTTCGCCTACGACGCCCGGCGCGGGCCGCTGCCTGCCCCGCAGAAGTGGGTCTTCATCGTGGGATGCTACAACTCCGGCACCACCCTGCTGCACGATCTTCTGGGCAGCCACCCCCAAATTGGGACGATGCCGAGCGAAGGACAGTTCTTAACCGATCAGCTCCCCACCCCCATGTCGCTAGGCCTGCCGCGCCTGTGGGCCCTGGCCCCAGAACGGTTCTCCATGGACGAAGAGACAGCCGGCCGGGTGGACTTGCTGCGCTTAAAAAAGCAGTGGGGCGCGTGTTACAACGACCCACGCCGGCCGGTGCTGCTGGAGAAAACCCCCACCAACGCCGCTCGTACCCGCTGGCTGCAACGCCATTTTGAAAACGCCCATTTCATCGGCATCATTCGCAACGGCTATGCTGTGGTGGAAGGCATTCACCGCAAAGAGGGGCACTCGCTGGAACAAGGATCTCAACAATGGCAACGTTCCAACGACATCATGCTGCGCGACTTTGAACACCTGACCCACAAATTGATGGTGCGTTACGAAGACCTGACCGACACGCCCGACGCCACTTTGCGCGACATCCTGGCTTTCTTAGGCCTGGAGGGGGGAAACTTCTCCGTTACCGGGCGCGCCTGGAGCATCCACGAACAGACCAGCGCCATCCAAAACATGAACCCTCGTTCGCTCAAAAGTCTGACGGAAGAGGAGTATCGCTTGATCGAAGGAATCGCCGGTGATATGCTACACCGTTTGGGTTATTTACGGGCCGGGGTCAGGTAGGGGCGGGTTTGAAACCCACCCCCACGCCTCCAATCCAACCCACCCATAGGGTCACAATGAGCAACAGTTCCACACTTGCTTCCCCCCATGCCCAGGAAACGCCTGTAACCGGCGTGGGAATGGATACCGCCAAAGCCGCCGCCAAAGGGACGTCCATCTCTCTGGTAGGGTCTATCAGCTACAAACTCTTGACCTTTGTCCTGGCGGCCGTGGTGGCGCGTGGGTTGGGGGCCGGCCCCTACGGGATATTCAATTTCGGTCTGGCAACCGTTTTATTGGCGCGCTTTGTCGCTCTGCTGGCTTTGGATCGGGGGGCGGTGCAATACATTGCGCGCTTTCGCACCCTAAAGCAGAAACACAATGAGTGGCAGCTGGCGCGCCGCCTGACGCTATTGGTCGCCGGCTGGAGCATTTTGGTAGGGTTGGGGTTGTTCCTTCTGGCCGGGCGTCTGACCGCTTCGCAGGCGGAAGATAGCGCTGCCATGGCCGCTGTAGTGCGCTGGTTTGCGCCGGCCGTACCCCTCTCCGCCCTGCTCTACCTGCTGACCTCGATTGCAGATGGGCAACGCCGCATCACTCTGGGCGTTGTGACCCGCGACATCTTGCAACCCGGCGCAGCCGTTGTCTTTGCCGCCATTGTGCTGTGGGTGCTGCAAGGAACTGTCCTGGGCGTGGTGCAGGCCTTCTTGCTCTCCATGATCATTGCCCTGGCAGTCACCTTTTACTTTTTGCGCAATTACTATATCCCAGGGCGCAAGCCGGCCGCTCCTCCCACAGAAGCCGGTTTCTCCATGCGAGAAGTGATCAACTTCTCCATACCTGTTTTCCCGGCCCGACTCCTGAAAGAAGTGGGCAACCGGCTGGAGATTTTCCTGCTCGGCTATCTGGCAACAAGCGAGGCGGTGGGGTTGTTCAGCGCCTCGGCCAACATCGCCTTCTTGGTTATTTTCGGCCTGCAGGCGGTGTTGCGCATCTACTCCACCCTGGCGGCTGAGTTCTTCGCCCAAAACGATCTCCATCAGGTGGAGCAAACGCAACACCTGGCTACCCGCTGGGCCACCACCTTCAGCCTGCCCGCCTTGATCGCCGCCTGGCTGCTGGGGCCAGATATTTTGCGCCTGTTTGGCGACAGATTTGCCGACCAGGGGATGGTCTTGCTCATCCTGGCGTTGGGGCAATTTATCAACGCCGCCACCGGGCCAGTCTCGGTGACCTTGCACATGGCCGGCTTTTCGCGGCTGCTCCTATTCAACAGCCTGACGGCTGTAGCGGCTAATGTCGGGTTGGGGTGGTGGCTCATCGGACAGATGGGCGTGATGGGGGCGGCCATTGCTGGCGCGACTGTTATGGCAGTCATGAATCTGATCGCGGTTATCGAATTGCAATGGCTGGTGGGCATTCGCTCGTTTGGGCGCGGGCTGTTGCGACCGCTGGCCGCCGGTCTGGCAACGTTGGCGGTTGTATGGCCGGCCGTCACCCTCATGACCTCAGCCCCTCATCTGGTGCGTCTGGTGGGCGGCCTGGGGTTGATCGGTCTGACCTTCACCCTCGCTTACTGGTTTGTGGCTCCGCCCGAAGACAAAAAGTTGTTCCAATTGGCCTGGGCGCGGGCCCGCCAATTCTTAAAACGTAGACCAGGCTATGTTAAGACGTAACAGTGTCAATCTAGCGATCTTCTCCATGATCGCCGATATCCTCTTGACTCTGGCGGCTCTTTTTGCTGCTCAGAAGATTCGCTCTGGTTGGCCGGCGAGCTGGCCCGCTATTTTTCAATCCCCTCTGGCTGATGATCATCTTGCCCTGGGTTGGTACCTGACAGCGCTTGTCCTCTGGGGGGTGGTTTTTCTCTTCACCTCCGTTTATGATCCCAAACGGAATGTGCGGGTGGTGGATGAGCTGCAACTGGTCATTCTGGCCACCCTTTTCTCGGCTGTGGTATTTGCCGGCCTTTTTTACCTCACCAAAAGCAACATTTCGCGGGGGCTGTTTCTCATCTTTGTTTTGCTGGACCTGATCCTGCTGATCAGTTGGCGCATTGTCTTGCGCACTTTCATGCGCCGACGACCTGGCGAGATCCAAAAAATCCTCATCATAGGGGCTGGCGAAACTGGAAACCGCATTTGCCAGACTATCCGCGCCCATGATCCAACGCGGCTCCGGCCGATTGGTTTCCTGGATGACAATCCCGACGTGGCCCCAGCCGATCTACCGTTGTTGGGTTCGACCTACAACATTCGCCAGGTGGTGGAAGCCCAGCGCCCTCAGCATATCGTCATTGCTTTGCCGCTGCACGCCTCTCAGCGCGTGGTGGAGCTGGCCCAAAGCGTCGCCGACCTGCCGGTCAAAGTGCACATCATCCCCGACTATTTCAAGGTCGCCCTCTACCAGGCTCAGGTGGAGGTTTTCGGCGGCATTCCCATGGTGAACCTGCGCGAACCGGCTCTCAACGATGTGCAGCGCATGATCAAGCGTATTTTCGATATTGTTGTGTCAGGGGGCGGCTTATTGGTCATCAGCCCCCTGCTCCTGACTGTCGCCCTGGCGATCAAGCTCGATTCTGAGGGGCCGGTGTTCTTCAAGCAAAATCGCGTCGGCGAAAATGGGCGATTCTTCAAGATGCTCAAGTTCCGCTCGATGGTGGTCAACGCCGAGCAATTACAAAGTACGGTCAATGTGACCACCGACGCCGGACAGGTGTTGCACAAAAAAGCGGATGATCCCCGCATCACCCGTGTGGGGCGCTTCATTCGACGCACCAGCATAGATGAGCTACCGCAACTGTTGAACATCTTCTGGGGCGACATGAGTTTGGTGGGGCCGCGCCCAGAGCTACCCTGGTTGGTGGAAGCGTATGAACCGTGGCAACGCGCTCGCTTCGCCGTCCCCCAGGGTCTGACAGGTTGGTGGCAGGTCAATGGGCGGTCAGATAAGCCTATGCACCTGCATACTGAAGAAGACCTGTTCTATATTCGCAACTACTCTTTGTGGCTGGATTTGTACATCCTGCTCAAAACACCCCTGGTGGTTTTGCGCGGGAAAGGCGCTTATTAGAGGCATCTATGATGCGGCTGGTGAAAACAGACGCTTGAACTGCAAAGGCGCGAAGAACGCCAAGAAAAACCTTCGCGTCCTTTGCGCCTTTGCGGTGAAAACAAAAATATTGACGATGCCTGACCGTGTACACCCTCTTGTATGGGGCGAAGGTGTGTTGCTCCTGGCGGCAACGCCGTTCTTGCTGTTTCCCACCCTCTCCCCCCCAGCTGCGCTTGTCATGGCTGGTTTGATTCTCTTCACCTGGGTGGTGCAACGGGTATTGTTGGGCCAGTCTCTTTTCCCCTCAACGCCGTTGAACTGGCCGTTGGGGTTGTGGGGGGTGACCTTGCTGGTAGGGGTGGTGGTCTCACCTGACCTGACTGTTAGCCTGCCCAGGGCGGCCGGGCTGTTCCTGGGATTTGCGCTGTGGCGCTATCTGGCGCTGGTGGTGCGTAGTGGACGCGCCCTGGCCCTGGGACTGCTGGGTATGAGCCTGTTGGGGGCGGGGTTTGCCTTGGTGGGCATCTTCAGCGCCAACTGGCAATTTGAGGTGGGATTTGTGCAGGCGTTGTTCGGCCGGCTGCCCCCTCAACTCTTCAACCTGCCAGAAAGCCCCGAAGCGGGCGTCCACACCAACCAGCTGGCCGGCACATTGGTGATTTACTTTCCCCTGGCCCTGGCGGCGCTGTTCACCTGGCGACCACGGCGCGGTGTATGGCCGGCCCGGTTGCTGGCCTTACTGCTCAGCCTCCTAGTGGGGGGGCTGCTCATCATGACCCAATCTAGGGGCGCCTGGTTGGCGGCTGTGGGTGGAACCATTGCCTGGCTGGGATTGTGGTTCTGGAGCTCTCCCCCTTCGCCACGTCGCCGTCTGCTGGGCGGGGCGCTCCTGCTGACCGGCCTGCTGCTGGCCCTTGGCGCTGTCGCCTTGGGGCGTGATGGCTGGGAACGGCTGTGGCAAGAACCCCCAACGGAAACGGTTATCGGCACGCTTTCTACGCTGGCTTTTCGGCGCGAAGTGTGGCAGTGGGCCATCGCCGCGCTGCACGACTTTCCTCTGACTGGCGTCGGCCTGAGCACTTTTCGGGATGTGGTGCATCGCCTCTATCCTATCGCCGTCCCGGAGTCGTATGTTTTGGGTCACGCCCATAACATCTTTCTGCAGGTGGGGGTGGATAGCGGCCTGCCGGGGTTGGGCGCTTATCTGGCCTTGATCGGAACAGCTCTGGGCCTAGCCCTGTGGTGCGCACGGCGAGCGCCGGCGCGGCGCGCTGCGGCTAATGCCCTGGCAGCCAGTCTCATCACCTTCCATATCTACGGCCTTCTGGACGCGCTGGCGCCCGGCTCTAAAACGAGCCTGATTTTTTGGACGTTATTAGGACTCACAGCAGCCCTGCCCTACACCCTGGTTCAGGATAGCCTCAGCCAGGCGCTCCAAAGTGGGCACAAAGTGGACAGGTAAGGTATAGTTATAGGTAGAGGCAACACGCCTCCGTTACTGGTTTGCGCGCCGGGGTTGATCGATCAGGCTCCCTTTCTAGCGCGAACTCATTTTGATCAAGTTGGCCTGCAGCTGTCGGGTGGTTTGCTTATGGCTGCAACCGAGGGGTGTCAACCTGTCACCCTGAAGTGCTAACGTTGTCAGTCAAACAAGCAGGAAGGTTAGCTTTGGAAAACCCCTTCGATAATTTTAACTTTGATGTGCGCTACTATATTGCCCTGTTGCGCAACCGTATCGGCTTGCTTGTGACGGCAGCCATCGTTGGGGCTGTGGTCATGGCTTTTGTCACGTTCATTTTGCTGGACCCCATCTACAAAGCATCCACCACCTTACTGGTGGACGCTGGCGTCTCCACCAATGAAGCTGACATTAACACGATTCGCGCCAGTGAAAGTTTGGTGGGAACTTATTCTGAGTGGATTGTCTCGCGGCCGGTTCTGGAAAAGGCGCGCAATGAGTTGTTGGCCCCCCGCACCTACACCCAATTGCGGAACCAGGTGGCAGCTGTGCCTGTGGCCAATACGCAATTTATTCGGATTGAGGTACAGGATACGAACCCGCAACTGGCGACGGACCTGGCGAATACTATCGCGGATGTGTTTATCGGGGAAAACCAGGCCTATCGCACGGCCGGTTTGCAAGCCTCTAAGGACCGCTTGCTGACGCAAATAACGGCGTTGGAGGAGCAGATCGACGATACGCGTGCGGCTATGGACGCGGCTGGCTCGGATCGGACGGAGCGCGCCCGGTTGGAAGGTATTCTGGCGCAATACAATCAGACCTACACCTCTTTGCTGCAAAGCTTTGAGGAGCTCAGTCTGGCGGAAGTGGAGGCCACTTCTAACGTTTTGCGCATTGACGTGGCTACCGTCCCAACTGCGCCGGTCAGCCCCAATATTCCGCTGAATATTGTGTTGGGTGGGTTCTTTGGTTTGTTTCTGACGAGCGCCCTGATTATTGTGCGTGACTTTGCCGATGATACGGTCAAAAACCCGAATGAAGTGGTGCGGATTCTCAGAACGAGCATTCTGGGGGAGATCTGGCGCTTCAACTCTGAGGACAACCCGATTGTGGTGGCCTCCCACCCGC
Source organism: Anaerolineae bacterium (assembly GCA_034435495.1). GTDB lineage: Bacteria > Chloroflexota > Anaerolineae > Promineifilales > Promineifilaceae > DAOTXO01. The sequence continues at coordinate 10,845 of DAOTXO010000087.1, read as the reverse complement.
GCTCGCCGGCGGCTGAGGCATTCCGTACTCTGCGGCTGAACATTAAGTATGCCAGTGTGGCGGCGGGCAAGGACAGGGCGTTTAAGCGTATTCTGGTGACCAGCCCCACGCCTGGAGATGGGAAAAGTACGGTGGCGTCTAACCTCAGCTATGCCATGGTGCACGGCGGGCAAAACACGGTCCTGGTGGATGGGGATATGCGCCGGCCGAATGTGCATCTCAATCTCGACTTGCCCAATCGCAAGGGGTTGAGCGACATCTTCATTGAGCCGCTGGATCGGGTTGACCAATTCATTCAAGAATCTTCGATGCCGGGTCTATACGCCGTCACGTCGGGCGCGCTCCCCCCCAATCCTTCGGAGCTGTTGGATTCACGCAAGGGAGAAGACATCCTCTCCCATCTGGCCGAGCGTTTTGATCAGGTGATTATCGATGCGCCGCCGGTCCTCTCGTTGCCGGATGCGATGGCGCTGTCCCAACATGTAGACGGCGTCATCCTGGTATTGCGCGCCAATCACACCAAACTGACGGCTGCTCGTCAGGCGCTGGAGCGGTTGCAAAAAGTGAAGGCCCCGGTGATCGGCCTGGCTATCACCGATATTGACATCAATTCTTCCACCTACGGCGGCTACTACATGCGCAACTACTACACCGAAATGTACTTCGACCGTGAGGAGTGGCACATGGCCTCCAACGGCTGGCGCGCACCATGGCGCCGTAAGAAGCAAACCCCACAAGCAAGTGCATAGATCGGCTGAGGAACAACAGGCATGAAACAGGAACTGGTCAAAAATTGGATGACACGCGACGTTATAACGGTCACGCCTGAGGCAACGTTACCAGAGGTGCACCGCTTGATGCGCGAAAGAAAGATCCGCCGCCTGCCGGTGGTGGATGCCGATGGTCACCTGGTGGGCATGATCACACTGGGGGATGTGCGGGGGGCAGAAGCCTCGCCGGCCACCTCGCTGAGCATCTGGGAGCTCAACTATTTGCTGGCCAGGCTAAAAGTGGAACAGTTTATGACGCAGAACCCCGTTACGATTGGCGAGGAGTCCTCGATTGGCGAGGCGGCCCAACTGATGTTGGCGCACAAAATTAGTGGGTTGCCAGTGGTCACGGCTGGGGGAGAACTGGCAGGGATTATCACGGAGTCGGATATCTTTCGGATGATTGTCCTCTATGAGTGGCAGGCAGAAGAAAAGGGGCTACAAGCCGCCTGACGTATCCGGCATCAAATGTTGATTGGAGCAATGCTTGTAGGGGCAGGTTGCAGACCTGCCCCTACCCGTTTTTATCCTTTTTAAGCTTCTTCGGCGTCCAGCTCAACCACCACTGCGTCGGCCATCTCCGGCGCAGATTCCATTCCATCAGGACGAATGAGCAAAACAGGTATCCTGGCGTGGCGCATCACCTTTTCTGCCACACTGCCAAAAACCCAGCGCTGAATGCCGCTGCGGCCATGGGTACTCATTACAATAGCGTCCACATCCCCTCCGTCGGCCACGCCTAGAATCCATTCCGCGACATTTTCCCCCTCCACCACACGATAGTAAACATCATATCCTTGCTGGCGCAAGGCATTTTGCTGGGCTTTGAGATATGCTTCTGCCTCCACCAAAGCGCCCGCCCGCAATTCGAGGAAGAGATCGGCCGATTCATAAGTGTATTCGCTCAGCACCACTTGGGGATGGGGGACGATGCGCAAGAGGGTGATTTTCCCGTTGAACTGTTTGGCCAGAGCCAGGGCATAGGCCAGACTGGCCTCGGCAAAGCCAGAGCCATCCAGGGGAACAAGTATATGATGGAACATAGGGGTTAGCTCCTTATCAAGGTTGTTAGAGCGGGTGGCGGCCGGTGTATTTCAGGCCGGGTTGGCCGGATCGCTCACGGCTGCCGCGGCGGCCGGCGCGCCATTGTGTTCGGGACGCAGGCGCACCAACAACACGGGGATATCAGCGTTGTGTAAAACACGGTCGGCGACGCTGCCAAATACCCAGCGTTTCACGCCGCTCCAACCATGGGTGCTCATGACAATAATATCGGCTCCGACTTCAGCCGCGACTGCCACAATGCGATCCGCTACCACGCTACCTTCCACAACGACGGTCGTCAGGGGCACGCCCAGGGCGCGCCATTCTTGCTGCTTTTCGGCCAGATAAGCTTGCGCCTCCTGATAGAGAAGCGTTCCCACCTCTAAGAAGGCCGCGGCTGATTCCATAGCCAGTTGCCCCGATAACAGATGGGGGGGCTGGACGACGCGCACCAGGGTTATCTGACCGCCGTAGGTTTGGGCCAGGTCCAAGGCTGTAGGCAGGGCGCTCTCAGCAAATGTTGACCCATCGAGAGGGAGTAAAATATGCTTGAAAGACATGCTGCACCTCCATAGTCAGGCGTCACCGGCTGAAGCCCGGTTCACAGGAAGGGCTGTAGGGGTGGGTTTGAAACCAACCCTTACGCACCTTTACCTATTGTACGAAGAACCCCAAGGCTTTCAGCAGTGACAGAAAGCATATTCGCCCCTGACAAAGATCAGGTGACGAACGGAAGCGAGCGCATTTGAGACGGCGCTCTCCTCAATTGGGACGGCTAACCCAGTTGGGAAACCGCAGCGGTAAGGTGATTCAACCGCGAAGGCGCGAAGAACGCCAAGAAAAACCTTAGTATGGAACGCTGATGACGCTGATAGAGCGCTGATAGAACGCTGATTGCAAACCGCGAAGGCGCGGAGGACGCCGAGAAGAACCTTCGCGCCCCTTGCATCTTGCCCCCGTTTTCACAGGAGTGACGAACCGCGAAGGCGCTAAGAACGCCAAGAAAAACCTTCGCGTCCTTTGCGCCTTTGCGGTGAGGACAAAAGGATGGAACCGCGAAGGCGGGAAGAACGCCAAGAAGGAAAAGGGGAAGGGTGAACACATAGGTTCACCCCTACGCGCCCGTCACCCCCGTGAAAACGGGGGCCTCGCGGTGAGAACGGCGCGGTTGGGCGTCTTTACGTTTCCGGCAACTCACAGTACAATCGGGCCGCTTGCACAGGCGGAGCTTACCCAATGAGTGACAGCAAAGGAAGCATCAGTGAGGTGCGGGTCAATGTCCTGGGGGTGGGGGTTTCGCCAATTACCCTGGCAGAGGCCATGGGTGCGGCCGATGACTGGATTGCCCGTCGCCAGCAACATTATGTGTGTGTCACCACAGCCCACGGTGTGATGGAAAGCCAGGGCAACGAGACTTTGCGCCACATTCATAATCGGAGCGGCCTGACTGTGCCCGATGGGATGCCGCTGGTATGGCTGTGTCGGCGCGCCGGGTACCCGGCCACAGAGCGTGTCTATGGGCCGACGCTGCTGCTGGCCCTGTGCGGGCATGGCGTTCCTCACGGCTACCGCCATTTTTTCTATGGTGGCGTGGAAGGCGTAGCCAGTGCACTTGCCGGCCGGCTGCATCAGCGCTTTCCAGGCCTGCAGGTGTGTGGCGTGTACTCCCCTCCTTTTCGGGCCTTGACGCCGGATGAAGACACCCGTATCGTGGAGATGATTAACACGGCGCGGCCGGATGTGGTGTGGGTGGGTCTGGGAACGCCGAAGCAAGAGTGGTGGATGGCGGGTAAACTTGGGCGGCTGGAAGCGCCGGTGCTGATCGGGGTGGGAGCGGCCTTTGACTTTCACACCGGGCGGGTTCCCCAGGCCCCGGTGTGGATGCAAACACGAGGGCTGGAGTGGGCTTTTCGCCTGGCGCAGGAGCCGCGTCGGCTATGGCGACGCTATTTGTTGGGTAATCCACGCTTTCTTTTTCATCTTTTTTTGCAATATAGCGGCCTGCGTAGCTACCCGCTGGAGGTATGCACAAGGGTAACGTGGGAGGGTCGCCGGCCGGGTGGCGGGTGGCAAACCCATCCCTACGATGGGGGTTCGGATGGGTAAAAACAGGTGGACAGGCGTATGGTTCCACCCCTACTGGATAATTGCTCTGGGAGCGGCGCACCTGCTGCTGGTGTGGGGGGGGGGCCGGCCGGCCGCCTGGCGGCAAAATGTGGGCTTGCTGACGCTGGCGCGGGCCACCCACGGGCAGGGCTGGCTGGGTGCAGTCGTCGAGGAGCAGGCGTTGACGCAGGCAACAGCCTGGCTAGAAGCGGCCCTGGCAATCGAACAAGAGGCCCTCGCCGCCCAACGGGGCCTGAGTCTGACACACCTGCTGCGGGGGGAGCCTGAGGCAGCGCTGGCCGCCTGGCGCAGACTACCAGACATGGCGGCCGAGCTGGCTGTCTGGGGAGAAAAAGCGCGCCGCGCCGGCGACCTGGCCCGGGCCGAGGCAGGCTTTGGCTATGCCAGCGCCCTGAAACCCACTGCTGGACGTTACGCTCTGTGGCAAGGCCTGGCGGCTGAGGGACAGGCGAAATGGGCAACCGCTGCCGCCGTGTACCAGGCAGCCTTGCAACAGCCGGGCCTGGCGGAGGTAGGCCGGAGCGTCTTTTATTATCGTCTGGGGCTGATTGCGCAAACATGGCAAACGCCGCCTGACCCGGCCGCGGCGCGCACAGCTTATACCCTGGCCTTGCAAGAGAATGCTTTCGACCGGCCGGAGCAGGAGGCTGAGGTCTGGTATCGTCTGGGAGAACTGGCCCTGGCAGACGGGGAAAAGGCCGGGGCGCAAGCCCATTTTGAGCAGGCGCTTGGGGTGTCGGCCGATCATTATTGGGCCCTCTACCGCCTGGCGCAGTTGGCCTTTGAAAACGGCGACATGGCGCGCGCCCTGGCACACACCACGGCAGCGTTGCGTTGGTGGCCGGAGGAGCCGGGCCGGGGCTGGCCCTATCGGCTGCAGGGGGCGATCTACGCTCAGGCTGGCGATGCGGAACGCGCCTATGCTGCTTATACAACAGCCCTGGTCTATCAACCAGAGGACGCCACCCTGCGCGCCCTGGTGGAAAGCCTGCGTCCTTGAGACTATGAACAGAGGAGGGCATATTCTCAATGCGCTCGTTTCTATCAAGTAGTTGGTTGAGCTCTAGGGGGCGAACACACAGGTTCGCCCCTACCCCCCTACCGCACCGCCCTGGCTCGTGGTGGGTCATCCATTGGGTGGCTCTGCTGGTGGCGACGGCCGCCCTGGGTCTGGGGCCGGCCGGGACAGACACGGCCGGTCGCGTGGCGCTCGCCGTAGTAGTGGTGGGCATCGTGGCCGCCTGGATCGCCCGTCGGCAGGCCTCAAAGATGTGGTGGGTTGCCATGCCGTGGGATACCAGTCTGTGGGTGCTGACGCTGGCGGGCAGTGCTGCCTACCTGACAGCCAGCTATGTCATGGGTGAGGGTTGGTCAGCCCTGCCCAGGGGGCTGGTTTTCTGGCTCGGTCTGAGTTGGACGGCCGGCCTGGCAGCTGTGGAAACACCCCAGGCCCGGCGCCGGGCCTGGGGTGTCTTTGGGCTGGCCGGGCTGGGACTGGCCGGCCTGGCGCTGGCAGGTGGCGCGCTGCCGACCAAATGGCCCTGGATAGGCCCGCTGGCGCAACACATCCCGTCCCTATTACCGGGCCTGCCGGGAGCAGAGGCGGGCATTCATCCCAACGAGGCGGCCGGGGCATTGCTGTGGTTTTTACCTGTCTCCTGGGCGTGGTGGGCGGCCGGCGGCCGGCGCAACCTGTTGGAGTGCTGGGCGGCCGCCGCGGTGGGATTAGGAATGGGTGGGGCGTGGTTGTTGCTCCAATCTCGCGGGGCGCTGCTGGGCGCAATAGTAGCCACGCTGTCCTTGCTGCTGTTTCAGGGGCGCTGGGGGCGGTGGGTTGTGGGGTTGTTGTTGGTGCTGTTGTGTGGTGCGGTTGCGGTTGGGGTGGGGAGTGGAACCAGCCTGGCGGCGCTCCTCACCTCTCCGTGGCTGCAGGAGAGCACGGGGGTTTTCGACCCCGGCTGGCGCGAAATGTTGTGGCGGGCAGGCTGGCGCGCCAGCCAGGAGTTTCCCCTGACCGGCCTGGGTTTAGGGCAATTTCCCACCCTGGGATCTCATTTTTACCTCTTTCCCCTGGAGCCGGCCAACGTAGGACATGCTCACAATCTCTTTTTACACACCTGGGCGGAGATGGGCGCGCCCGGCGTGATCGCCCTGTTAGCGGTGTGGTTTGGCCTGGGGGGCTGGCTGTGGCTGGCTCTGACAGACCGGGGGATGATCAGGGGGCGGGAGGGCGCCCGGCCCTTCTTGCTGGCGGCGTGGTGGTCATGGGTGGCCTTCACCATCTTTGGGATAGCAGACACCGTTGCGCTAGGGGCCAGGGGCAGCCTGGTGTGGTGGGTCTATCTAGGCCTGACAGTGTGGCGGCGGCGCTGGTAGCATTTCGCTCGTCACCGTTTGTTTTCACCTCCCGTGAAAACGGGAGCAGGGCGCAAGGACGCGAAGGTTTTCGCCTTTCTTTGCTTTGCGTTCTTTGCGCCTTCGCGGTTCATCACTCCCGTGAAAACGGGAGTTCGCCCCTACACAAGACGCAAAGGAGCGAAAGTTTTTCTCAGCGTTCTTTGCGCCTTCGCGGTTCATCACTCCCGTGAAAACGGGAGTTCGCCCCTACAACGAACCAGGAAGGCGTGTTTCGCTTGTAGTTCCCGCTTTAGCGGGGCTTTTGAATGGCGGTGATGACGCGCGAAGAGAGGGGGGCTGTTTCAGGAGGGCGCCAGGCGCAGACGGAGCTGGGACTCTATCCAGGTGTAAGTGGGGATAAGGCCTTGTGACAAAGGGATGACAGGCGACCAGTTCAGGGTGGCGTACAAACGTGTGTTGTCTGAATTGCGCCCCCGCACCCCCTGAGGGCCGGGGATATATTTTTTAATGGGCTGAATGCCGGCCACACCAGCTATGATATCCACCAACTCGTTGATCGTAACCGATTCATCCCGCCCCAGATTGAGCGGCTGGGAGTAATCGGCTTGCATCAGGCGATAGATACCCTCTATGCAATCGTCAATGTAACAAAAAGAGCGGGTTTGTTCGCCATCACCCCAAATCTCGATCTCCGGTCGGCCGGTCAGACGCGCCAGGGCAACTTTGCGGCATATAGCGGCCGGCGCTTTCTCACGGCCCCCCTCCCATGTTCCCAGGGGGCCGTAGATGTTGTGGAAGCGAGCAATGCGCACCGACAACTGATACTCGTCATGGTAGTGGAGACAAAGACGTTCAGTGATGAGTTTTTGCCAGCCGTAAGAATCTTGGGGGTGGGCAGGGTAGGCTTCCTCTTCCCGTAAGGGGGGCGCATCTGCCTGAGACTGACGTTGCTCAGGGTAGACACAGGCGGATGAAGCGTAGAAAAAACGTTGCACCTTGGCCCGACGCGCTGCTTCCAGGGTATGTAGATCAATGAGAGAATTGTGGCGCAAAATCCGGCTCTGGTAACGGGAAATAAACCCCATCCCCCCCATATCGGCGGCCAGAGCGTACACCTCCTGGATGCCTGACATAGCCCGCTGGGCCGCCCTGGGCCGGCGCAAATCAAGCAACCAGAACTCATCCGCTTCTGTGGCAGCAAAGGCCGGAGGTTTCAAATCAACTCCCCGCACCCAATACCCTTTGCCCTTTAGATAGGATACCAGGTGGTGACCGATAAATCCCCCCGCGCCGGTGACAAGAACGCGCTGTGTGTCCAAAAACGACCTCCGAGAGTTGTGATGGAAATACGCCAGCCATACGTGGCTGACGGCCGGCTGTGTTAAACTAGATCGCAAATGTTATCCCACACACAGGCTGATGTGCAACTGCTGCCTTTACCCGCTTCATCCTTGGGGCTGCCCCAGGCGGCCAGCGAGGGGCGGGTATTGGTGATCATCCCGGCCTACAATGAGGAAGCCAGTCTGGCGCAGGTGGTGCAGGAAACACAACGGGTATTCGGGCAGGAGGTGCATATCGTGGTGGTAGATGATGGTTCCAGCGATGCTACAGCTGGGTGCGCGCTGGCGGCCGGGGCAGCGCTGCTGCGCCTACCCTGCAATTTGGGGGTGGGGGCGGGGATGCAGGCCGGCCTGAAACTGGCGGAGGCGCGTGGCTACGCCTATGCCCTGCGATTGGATGGAGACGGGCAACACAATCCCTACGACGCGCGGGCGTTGCTGGCGACTGTGGCGGCCGGGGAAGCAGACGTGGCGATTGGATCCCGCTTTATGCCAGCCGCCGGCGAGCCAGAGGCCGACGGCCAGACACCCTCACGTTACCGGCCGCCGGCCGGCCGCGCTCTGGGCATTCGACTCTTCGCCCGCCTGATCCATGTCTTGACTGGTCAGCCAACAACCGATCCGACATCTGGCTTGCATGCTTACAACCGCCGCGCCATTGGCTACCTGGCCCGCCACCATCCCCAGGATTACCCGGAAGTGGAGGCACGGATCATGCTGCAGCGCAGTGGGTTGCGGCTGGTGGAGCGGTCGGCAACGATGCGCCCCCGTTTAGGCGGAGCCAGTTCTATCACCTGGCAGAAGTCGATTTACTACACCGCCCGTGTGACGGTGGCGGCCTTGATCGCCTTTTTACGCGCGCCCGTCCCCATACCCGAGGAATAGAGGTACCATGCAGCCAAGAACCCAATTGATCGCCCTGACAGGTATCTTTCTATTTTTGTTGATCATTGTAGAGTTGGTGCGCCGACGGCAGTTGCGCGTTGGCTACTCGCTCATCTGGCTGCTGACGGGGGGGGTGGGCGTGGTGCTTTTCAGCAGCCCCGGCCTGCTAAACTGGTTGGCGCGCCTGGTGGGGGTGAGCAAACCCAATTCCCTCCTTTTCACGGCCGGAATCGCTTTCACCTTCTTAATCTTGCTCGCTAACAGCATTACCCTGACCATTTTATGGCGCCAGGATAAGGCCCTGGCGCAACAACAGGCGCTGGCAGATCTCCAGGCGCGTGAATTGGCCCAGCGGGTGGCGCAGTTGGAAGCACAGTTGGCGGCCGGGGCCGTCCAGGAGAAAGACGAAGATGGCCAGTAGGGGCGAACTCCCGTTTTCACGGGAGCGAGCCTCTATGTGTTCGCCCCAACGTTGTCTGATTGTGGGTTTGGATGGGGCGACGCTGGACCTGGTTGAACCATGGGTGCAGGCCGGTCGGCTGCCCACATTGGGCCGTATCCTGGCCGAAGGCAGCTATGGGCCGCTGCGCAGCGTCGTTCCCCCCATGACGGCGCCTGCCTGGATGTCTTTCATGACAGGTAAAAATCCAGGGCGGCATGGTTTGATCGATTGGATTGCACGGGATGTCGGCGCGTACAGCGCTTCGCCGGTGACAGCCGAAGACGCCGCCGAACCGACGCTGTGGGACATTCTCAGCCAGCGCGGCCGGCGGGTGTGTGTCTACAACGTTCCCATGACCTATCCACCACGGCCGGTCAATGGCATCCTCATCAGTGGGCTGCCCGCCCCCAACAAAGCTGTCCCCCTAACCTATCCGGCCCACTGGCAGGCAGAGCTAGATCGGCTGGCCGGCGGGGAGTATATTCTCTACCCAGACCCCGGCCGCGCTTACTCTGATCAAGGAGTGGCCGCCTTCACCCAACACCTTTTCGCCTCCCTTGAATCACGCCTCAACCTCTTTGAGCACCTGTACCGACAGGAGGCGTGGGATGTCTTTATGCTGGTTTTCAACGGCACAGATACAGCCCAACACGCTCTGTGGAAGTTCCTCGATCCGCGCCATCCCCTCTATCGCCCCACCCTGGCGGCACGCTACGGCGATGTGGTGCTGCGCGTCTACCAGCGTCTGGATCGCTGGCTGGGGGAGTTGCTGCCAACTTTGGGGCCAGAAACAACGCTCTGGCTCATGTCCGATCACGGCTTTGGCCCCTTGCATCACTTTCTGCATGTTAACAACTGGCTGCGCCAGGCCGGTTTCCTGCACCTGGCCCAGACCCCTCGGGCGCGGTTCAAAGGGTGGTTGTTTGCGCGCGGCTTTACCCCCATGGCGATCTACAATGGGTTGATGCGTCTGGGGCTGGGAGCGCTGAAACGGGAAGTGGTGCGCGGTCGGGGGCAAGGCTGGTTGTCGCGGCTCTTTCTCTCTTTTCAGGAAGTGGATTGGGCGCGCACCCAGGCCTATTCGCTGGGGAACGTGGGACAAATTTATATCAACCTGCAAGGGCGGGAGCCGCAGGGGTGCGTCGCCCCCGGCGCTGAATACGAAGCGGTGCGCGACCGTCTCATCACCGCCCTCCGGGAGTTACGCGACCCGGTGACAGGCGAGCAGGTAGTGGAACATATTTACCGTCGCGAAGAGCTATACCAGGGGGCGCAGCTACAGCGATTGCCAGACATCCTCTTTTTGCCCACGCGGCTGGAATATTTTGGCTTTGGGGAGTTTGAGTTTGGCTCGCGCCATCTGGTGGAACGAGTAGAGCGAGGCATCTCCGGCACACACCGCATGAATGGCCTGGTGGCGGCCTGGGGCGAACCGATTCGGGCGGGCGGCCGGCCGCAGGCAGCGCAACTCATCGATCTCGCCCCCACCATTCTGCACCTGCTGGGAGAAGCCATCCCCCGCGACATGGATGGGCGGGTGTTGCATGAGATGTTGACAGGCGCGTGGAGCCGGCCGGAACTTGTTCGGTGGAGCGAACCAACTGCCTGGTCTCCTGCTGCGGCGAGAGAGCAGGCAGCCCTTTCCCCAGAGCAAACGGAAGCGCTACGCCAGCGTTTCCGCGACCTCGGCTACGCCGGCCCTACCTAATTTGACAATGTTAAATTAGACTCATGAGAGCCATTGTAAGTAAAATTTGAAAATGAAAAAGAAAAAACTTCACGATTAGCCCAATGGGGGCTAAATGAAACAGCAATCGATAAATTAGGTGAATGGCTTAGACAATATCATCAACGGTATCGTGATTTGATGAAAACCAAG
>DAOTXO010000086.1:0-7258 GCA_034435495.1 Anaerolineae bacterium | reverse complement strand
TTGATGGATATGATACGCTGGCCAACGTGCTTGAACAGCATTATCAGAACCATTGGGAAGATCTGCCACGCGCATTCGGAACAGATGGGAACCCTTACTGGGAAACAACGACTTACATTGATATACTCACACGGGGAACACTCGATGCAGGTGGTAGCATGATTGCTGGTGCCACCCTAATCGTTTGTATTACAACTCCACCCTGCAATATCATGGCTGGAACCGGTGCTGCCGCTTCAGCTGTGAGTGGGTTGGGGATTTTCTTTACAGTCCGGGGACTTTACATTAGCTTCAAAGATATTTTGTCGCCCGATGAGGCGTTAGCAAACCTTTACCCTGTACTTAAGATACCTGTCACGAATGTTCTGGGACAGCTAAATTTACGCGATACTCGAACATATCATGTGACATCCCCTGTAGGAGTTTATAGATGAGAGAAACTCAACTATGGGCCCTGGCGATGCTTGCAAATATGATTTCCTGGGGCTTAGCGCCCCTTATTCTCATTGGGTTGCGACACACCTTCCCAAAAGCCCTCAATAGTATCCGATACCCACCTAGGGGACTCAGAAATTATCTGTTGCCTAGTGCTTTCTTCATACATTCGACCGCAACAATAATCCTCATGACCCTGACTGGAGGTTGGGTAGGAGCTTTGTTGGGTGTTTCCGGGATAACATTGGTTGCTTTTAGTTTATGGCACAGCCTTCATCGATATTCCCCGCCAACCCCTACTGACCAGATTGTCATTCTCATTGGCTTCCTGTTACTTTCACCTATTGTAATCAAACTGGTTTTCTTAGTTGAACCGTAATCGGGGTTACCTACAACTGTTGCTTATCTTATGTAGATGGTGGAAAGTTCTTGAAAACATGGCTTGCGATTTACTCAAGTGAAATTGCGTTAGAGAGTGAAATTGCGTTAGAGTGCAATCTATTTTCAAGAACTACCATCGCCTTACTTAAAATGGCTTTTCAATTAACTGAGAGGTGTGCATAAATATAAATAGCACACCCCAAAAACTTGACATAGCCGGCCAAAAGGGTACTCCTTAAGGTGACCAAACCAAAGGAGGCACCCAATGGCAGAACCAAAATTGACCGACTATGTCCATATCATCTTGACACTATTTGACATGTTTGTCCAGCATCAGCAACCAAACAGCTTAACCAAACGAGGTAGCCCGTTCACTTTCACCGAAAAAGCGCTGCTTGTCTTGTTCACAATCTTCCAATTTCGGCGCATCTACCGCTTCAAGGCACAACATCGCTGGCTGAAGGCCAATCCAGAGATGATGGCCCTGTTGGGCTTTGAGCCGATTCCGCATCGGACGACCCTTTCCCGACGATACAAACAGTTGTACGAAACTCTGCGAGAGTTCGTGGCCTTCATCGGCGAGTATGCCTCTGGACTGGAACCCGTCTTGAGCCAGGAACACCTGGTCGAGGACAAGAGTCTGTTCAAGGCCTTGGGGCCAGTCTGGCATCCATCAGACCGCCAAGAAGGACGCCTTCCTGACAAGCTGCGCAACCTGGATACCGATGCGACCTGGTCCAAGAGTGCCTACCAGGGCTGGGTCTATGGGTATGGCTTGCCCATCACCTGTAACGAAGCGGCTTTTCCAGCTCTGGCGCAAATCGAAACGGCGGCTTATCCCGAAGGAGATGTCCTGGACGAGAAAGCCGACCACATCTTGCATCTCATCCAGCCTAAGACTCTGGCCGCGGACAACAAGGACACCCAAGCTACCCGCATTCGTCACTGGGCTAAGCAAGGGGTGGTCCTGCTCACCCCGGCCCTCAAGTGGGTCAAGGGTGGCTACGCCCAAGCCTATCATCGTTTTATTCAAGAACCTGACCATGTTGAACATCTAAGCCAGCGTCGCACATCCGTCGAGCCCCTTTTTGATTTGATCGCTAAAGTCCTCGGCGCTACAGGTAAGCCCAAGCAACTGCCTGTTCAACGGCAAGCTAATGTGCAAACTTGTTTGGCTCTGGCCACCTTTTCGGTTCAGATTGCCATGATTGTTAATAGTATCTGGGGTTTACCGCTGCGTAATATCTCGACGATGGCCACTGCCTTCACCTGAATTATGTACACCCCTCAATTAACTTGCAAAATTTTAAGAGCGGCCCGGTGTGGCACCATGGGTGGACTCGTCGCCGGGGCTGCCTTTGGTTTTGTTTATGCCCTTCTCGGCGCTGTTCTCATTGTTTGGATAGTTTACACGCTCATAGGGGCGTTAATCGGAGGGATTGTAGGAGGTGTTGTCGGTGGTGGGGTTGGCACGATACTATCATTGGCAGAACCCATCCTCAGGCGCTTATGTCCCGTTGTAGGCATAGTTGTTGTAACACTGATGGCTGTCGCTATCCCATATTCAGTTGAGTTGGGATGGATATCCCGACTAACTATCGGCGGTGCACTTGGCTTGATAGTTGGTTACGCAGGCGGTAAGGTTGCCTTTCACTGCTACATAACACACAAGTGTGATTGACTCTCCGCTAGTTGGGGACGCAATCAGCCACCCCCTGGCCGGCAGCGACGGCCTCTACTACCTGCACACCGACCACCTGGGCAGCCTGACCCTCATGACCCTCCCCAGCGGCGCACTCCACAGCGACGGCACAGCCCGCTACCAACCCTTCGGGGCTTTCCAGCAAGCCCCCCGCCAACCCCGGCCTCACCCACCACAGCTACACCGGCCATCAGCACCACAACACCGGCGACGGCGACATCGGCCTCATCGCCATGCCCTACCTGTTCGGCAACTGTTTATTTTGAGGCCATGCGCCCTCATGCATATTCCAAATGAGGCTGTTATACTTGATAAATATCCCATGTGAGGTGAAAGGTATGATCATCAAACCTGCTCTGGTGGAGGCCGTGAACCAGCAAATTCGCTATGAACTGACCGCTTCCAACCAATACATAGCCATTGCCTGCTATTTTGACGGCGAAGGGCTGCCGGACCTGGCTGGCTTTTTCTACCGCCAGGCGGATGAGGAGCATACCCATGCCATGAAGTTTGTACATTTTCTACTGGAAACGGGCGGGAAGCCTATCATCCCAGATGTGCCGGCCGTGCGCAACGATTTTGCCAGCGCGGCTGAGGCTGTGGGCTATGCTCTGGATCAGGAGGTTATGGTCACCAGCCAGATCAACGCTCTCGTCTCCCTGGCGCGGCAGGAAGGGGATCACACCAGCGATAATTTCCTGCAATGGTTTGTCATGGAGCAGGTTGAGGAAGTGAATAGCATGACTTCCCTGTTGCAAACCATCAAACATGCCGGGGCCAATCTGCTGTGGGTGGAGGATTATGTGCGACGGGCTCAGACGGCCGGCCAGGGCAACGAGCCGGCCGGTTAAAGATGGCGACCGCGTCCTGATGACAGTACAATTACGCTTCCACTATTCCCCAAACGCACAAGGAGCGCGCAATGATTGTTGGTGTACCGAAGGAGATCAAGACCGATGAGTATCGGATAGCCCTGACGCCGGCCGGGGCCCGGCAGCTGGTGCAGCAAGGACACCAGGTGTGGGTGGAGCAAGGAGCCGGTGATGGCAGTTTCTTCCCCGATGCCCAATATGTGGCTGTAGGGGCCAAAATTGTACCGACCGCCGCCGACGCCTGGGCCGCGGATATGGTGGTCAAGGTCAAGGAGCCGCAGGCGGTTGAATATGCTTACATGCGCCCGGAGCTGGTTCTCTTCACGTATTTGCATCTGGCAGCCGACGAGCAGTTAACCCGCGCCATGTTGGATTCAGGCGTCAAGGGTATTGCCTACGAGACAGTAGAAGTCAACGGCGGGCTGCCCTTGCTGACGCCTATGAGCGAGGTGGCCGGCCGGATGGCGATCCAGGAAGGGGCGCGCTTTTTGGAACGGCCCAATGGCGGGCGCGGCATTTTGCTGGGAGGTGTGCCGGGTGTGCCAGGGGCCAACGTGCTCATCATCGGCGGGGGCGTGGTGGGAACCAACGCCGCTCAAATGGCCCTGGGACTGGGGGCCAATGTTACGATTCTGGACACCAATCTTGATCAATTGCGCTATCTGGAACAGGTGTTGCATGGCCGGCTACATACCCTGGCTTCCAACTCCTACAACATTGCCGAAGCGGTCAAGACCGCTGACCTGGTGGTGGGGGCGGTTTTAATCAAGGGCGGGCGCGCCCCCAAGCTGGTGACGCGCGACATGATCAGCTCCATGCAGCCCGGCAGTGTGGTGGTGGATGTGGCGGTCGACCAAGGCGGCTGCATCGAAACCACCCATGTCACCACCCACACCAACCCGGTCTATTTGATTGACGCGGTGGTGCATTATGGCGTCGCCAATATGCCGGGGGCTGTTCCTCGCACCAGTACCCTGGCGCTTAACAATGCTACGCTGCCCTACATGCTTAAACTGGCTAACCAGGGAGCGGAGGATGCGGTGTGTCGTGATCCCCAGCTGGCGGCCGGCGTCAACACCTACCACGGTGCCCTGACCTATGCTGCCGTGGCGGAAGCATTTGACTTGCCGTACACGCCGTTGAGCCAGATTTTGAACTAACAAATCCCACCCCGCCTGTCACCAGACAGGCAGGGTGGGGGTGATCAACAGGAACCATGATTACCAAGATCAACCATATTGCCATTGCGGTGACTGATATGGCGGCCGGCCGGCATTTCTGGCATACCGTCCTGGGGTTGCCGCTGGATCACGCCGGCCGCGTGGCGGATGAAGGCGTCGATGTCACCTTTTTGCCCGTGGGCGAAAGCGCCGTGGAGCTATTGCAGCCTTTCGAGGACAACGGTGTCGCTAAATTCTTGGCCAGGCGGGGGCCGGGTATTCACCACATCTGTCTGGAAGTGGAGGACATCAACGCTATGCTGACACGGCTGACCGAGGCCGGCGTGCCTTTGTTGAACGTCACGCCCAAAGTGACGCCTGAAGGCAAGAAGTTCGCTTTCATTCACCCTAAGGGCGCGGGGGGGGTGTTGGTGGAGCTGTACGAGTTGCCGCCGGCCGTTGCTGCTGCCTGAAACGGCCTGTCATAACCGCGCCACAACCGCCGATGACGCCAGCGCCAGACAAGACCCACCGGGTAGCCCAGCATCTTGGCAACATCCCCCACCAGGCGAATGATGGGGATGAGGGCCAGGGCGCGTAGTCGATCAGGCGGCCGCCAACCCACCGTCCAGCGCCACAGCCGCTGAGCCGGCCGCAGGCAATAGGTGACTGCTCCCAGCATCAGGAAAGCCAGCCCCGGCCAGCGTCCCCGCCAGATGTCCCACACCGCCCAGGGTAAACCCAGGCCATAGGTGGCGTAGCGGATCAGATGGCGACGCAACCACAGGTTGGCTTTACCGTCGCCGCGGGCATAGCGATAGTATTGGCGGGCAAAAGCCGCCAGGTTGCCACGGGGTCGAAAATAGACCACCGCTCCCGCTGCAAAGTTAAAGGGGCCAAAGCGTTGTCGTAAAGCCAGGTCGAAGGTCAAATCCTCGCTGTAATCCAGCCACTCCGGGTAACCTCCCACCTCTGCCCAGGCACTTTTCAGAAAGGCAACGGAGCGACTGGAAGGCAGAAAGCTCTCCGGCCGGATATCTGTCCGATCTGGCAGCACGGTCGCCCCCATCACAACTTCAAAATCGGTGTAGGGGTCTGGCTCAAACCATCCGCTGACCACCGTGGCCCCAGCCTCTGTGAAGGGGCGCGCCAACTCTTCCAGCCAGGTGGATGCCAGCTCCACCCCGGCATCAGTGCTGGCGATAATCTCCCCGCTGGCGGCCTGAATGGCCCGATTGCGCCCCTGACTGATGTTGCTGCCGGGGGCCAGAATAAGGCGCAGGGGCAAAAAGCGCTGATACTCTTCCAGAATAGCCAGGGTATTATCGGTGGATCCGCCGTCGCAGATGACCACTTCATCTGGCGGCCGGGTTTGAGCCAGCAGCGAATCCAACAGCGGACGCAACGCTTCCCCCTCGTTCTTGACGGTGGCAATGACCGAAATACGCATACCGATGGCTCTACTCCCGTCTCCTGCGCGTCGGCCGCGACGGCAAGCCGCGCAGGGCATCAAACTGTTTGTAGTAACCCCGTTGCACGAGAAATGTTATGCCTGGAAGGATGCTCTCATGGCGTCGTTTTCCATTTGGGATCGACAAGGAATAGGTTCGCATGATAGAATGAGGGTAGCCTGAGGGTCCTATGGGTGTGTGTGGATTATGTATCGCAATCGCCTGCTCGTTCAACCGGAACAGCTTGACTTAAGCCTGATCATTCCCATTTACAATGAGGCGGAGAATATTCGCCCCCTGGTGGCGGAGATTCACGCCGCCCTGGATGCGCACTACCACTATGAAATCATTGTGGTGGACGATGGCAGCCAGGACGACAGTTTTGCCCAATTGCAGGCGCTGCACGCGGAAGACCCCCGTCTGGAGGTCATTCGCCTGCGTCGCAACTACGGGCAGACGGCGGCTTTTTCGGCCGGCTTTGAGCAGGCGCGGGGTGCAGTGGTGGTGACGCTAGATGGGGATCGCCAGAACAACCCGGCCGACATTCCGGCGCTGGTGGCGAAGTTGCAGGAAGGCTATGATGTCGTCAATGGGTGGCGGCAGCAACGACAGGATGGCTGGTTGTTCCGTCGCTTGCCATCGCAGGTAGCCAATCGCCTGATTGCCCGCGCCACCGGTGTGGCGCTACACGATCGGGGTTGCTCCCTGCGCGCCTATCGGGCGGAAGTGGTGCGGCAGTTGCACCTCTACGGTGAGATGCACCGCTTTATCCCTGAACTGGCGCATACGGCCGGCTTCTCCCTGGCGGAAACGCCGGTCTCACATCGGGCGCGCCCGGCCGGCCGTTCCAAGTACGGTCTGTCGCGCACCTTTCGCGTCATCCTCGACCTGATCACCGTCCTCTTCCTGCATCGCTACGGGGATCGTCCCATGCACCTTTTTGGTTCGCTGGGGCTGCTGTCGGGCGGTTTGGGTGTGCTATTGGGACTATATCTGAGCGGTCTCAAGCTATGGGCCGGTATTCAGGGAGGCTGGGCTGGCTTTCAAGCCATGCAGATTGGGGATCGGCCCCTTCTCCTGCTGGCTGTTTTACTTATCATTCTGGGGGCGCAATTTCTCGCCATTGGTTTGCTGGCGGAACTCCTGGTGCGCACCTATTATGAAAGCCAGAACAAGCCCGTTTACCAGATCGCCCACCGTCTCTCGTCCCGCCGCCCGCCGGCCCCCCACCCCCCGGGCCCCACCCCCGCCCCCCGC
>DAOTXO010000085.1:0-6583 GCA_034435495.1 Anaerolineae bacterium | reverse complement strand
GCACAGGGGTGGCCGTTGGTGTGGGGGGCAGGGTGGGAACCACAATCGTAGGTGCTGGGGTGTGGCGCGTGGGGGCGGGCAAAGTGGTGGGCAGGGGGCGAATGATGTTCAAGGCGGCCGCTGTCCAGGGGTGACTTTGCAGGCGCACCAGATAGCGCCCAGGAATGGCGTTGACCAGGCCGGGTAGGGCCAGCCAGCCAGCCGCCAGCACAATTAGCAGGCTGATCAAGCGGCGCGACCAGCTTCCCATCATGCCCCTCCCGCGTTGGTCAGCAGTTGGGCCAGGCTGACCAGGAAAAGTACCCAACTCGCCCACGCCGGCCGGGATTCGGGCCAGGTCAGGTATAACGCCCGTGGCAGGCTGAAAAGGAGCGCCAGCGCGCTAACCAGAAGAAGGGCGCTGAGGGTGCCGGTTGCGCCCCAGCCCTGAATAAGGCTGCTCAGATAAACGGCGCTGGGGATGACGAAAAGATTGAGCGCCAGCCAGCCCAGACCGGCCAGCATCCCGTCCCACTGACCGGCCGGCGGCGGAGTGGGCGTGGTCCGCCAGCTCAAAACGAGCAGATAGAGTAGCCCTAGGGCCACATAGAGGGCGGGGGTGGTCACCAGAAAATAGCTGCCGCCGGGGTTGGTCAAATCCACCGTCGCCGCTGCCTGAAAGTAGCCGGACAAATCCCCCAGGGCAGCGATAAGAAAGAGGGAAAGCGGCAGCGCCAGCATAGTCAGACGGCGTCCCTGGGGGGGCCAGGCCGCGCCGGCCGAAGCTGTTGGCCCCTGTTGCCGCAGTAGTCCCAGGCCGGTCAGGAAAAGGAGGTACGCTCCGCCCAAGAGGAGGGCCTGCTCTGCTCGCACCACGCCCTCCGTCGGCTGGCGGAAGGCGTCGAGCCACAGAGAGCGGCCGGCCAGGACAAGGGACAGGCTCAGAGCGTCGGCCAGCAGAGCGGCCAGCCAGGTGCGATGGGGTGGGGTGGGGGAGGGTGTCATAGGTGACCTCATTGTATCCTCTCCATTGTAACCTTTTTCCGGCCAGCTGTCTGGTCGGCGCGTTGTCGGCCGGCACGCCTCAGAGGTAGAATAGGCCAGAGGTTACAGCTATGACGAAAGTGTTGATTGCAGGTGAGTTGCCCTTTGTGCGTGAAATTGGGGAGTTGTGTCTGGATCATAACCAGGATGCTCTAGTTTATCTGGTGGAAGATTTCTTCGATGCTCTGCACGGGGAGTATCTGGAAAGCGAGCTGCGCAGCGTGGAGGTGGTCATCGAGGTGCACAATGAGTCAGCCGAAGCCAAAAAGGAGCTGATCTTTGCCCTGGGTAATGCCGTCCCGGCGGAAGCGCTCTTCCTGACCTCTGCTCTCTCCACCAGCACTACCCAGGCCGCTGCCTGGGTTCCCAGCCCGGAGCGAGTGGTGGGCTTTGCCGCCTTGCCTCCCTGGCGGCCGGATAGCCTGGTGGAGCTGGCGAGTGGCTTGCGCACTACCCCCCTGGCTTTGCAGCAGGCGGAACATTTCTGGCAGCAGTTAGGTCAGACGCCGGTGGTGGTGGGGGATGGCCCTGGCCTGGTGCGCGCCCGCCTGGTGTGTTGCATCGTCAATGAGGCCATCTCCGCTTTGCAGGAAGGGGTAGCCAGCGCCGCCGACATCGATCAGGCGATGAAGCTGGGCGCTAACTACCCCTTTGGCCCGTTGGAGTGGGCCGATTATCTGGGGTTGGATACGATCCTGGGGGTCATGCGCGGCCTGCAGGAGGAGTGGGGGGAGGATCGCTATCGTCCCAATCCTTTGTTGAAGCGTATGGTGACGGCCGGCCGGCTGGGCAAAAAGAGCGGCCGGGGCTTTTACGACTACCCGGCTTAAGTGCCATACACCGGCACATCTGGCCCCACCAACGCCTGGAAGCGGGCCAGAATCTCCCCCGGTTCAGCGTGCCGCCCCTCCTGATGTTTGGAGAAGAGCATCTGGCCGTTGACTTTGAGGTCAAACACCCCTTTGGAACCGGTGATGAGGGTGTAGTCGCGGATAATGTGTTGGTAGTGGGATAACAACTCTTCCGTCACACGGACGGCGCGTGGGGCGTAGTTTCACGGCACGCAATATTCGAGGGTGATGCTGTAACGTTTGTCCATCGGATACTCCTCAACTGTCAGCCTGTGATGTGTGGGCGATGCCTGGCTGATCTTCAACAGTATAGCCAACGCCGGGCCTCATTTCAACCTTTACCGGCTATCAGACTATCCCTGATGCAGCTGGTGGTTAATAGCAAAGTCGGGGAGAGCGTTTATCGACATGTTTTGCCTGGATAGAAGATCGGAAGGGTGCGTTGGTTGTCTGGCTTGAATGAACTGAAGGATCAGGTCATAAAGCTCCTGCCGGTCTTCGCTGCTCAGATTATCGATTTCCGCCTGGATTAGCTGTGCGTGCTCATTTTTCACTCCTTACCTTACCTGACATGATATTGAATGTCCCGACCCGAGGCGCTGATCCTGGGTCTATCAGGGCTGAGGTGTTGTTTCCCCCTGGCGAGAGAAAGGTTACCATCTTTATCAGGCAACAACATGCTGGACAGTTACCGTTCTGCCAATGCTGTTTTTGCCCTCAACGACTGCAAAAGTCGAGTTACTGTCCTATGGTTCGGTTGCATGGCTGAAAACATCATTGACTTAGTCTACGACTTAGTCTATATTATTCAAATAGAGGTGCTATATGACAGTTGTTAATATCCACGAGGCAAAAACGCATTTGTCCCAACTGCTGCGTCGTGTTATAAGCGGAGAAGAGATCATCATTGCGAAAGCTGGCCAGCCTATAGCAGTGTTGTCACCGATACACAAACAAGCTACTCCGCGAATTCCAGACCGTGATAAGGGGCGGGTTATCGTGCATGATGATTTTGATGATCCTCTACCAGAGTTTGATATATGAAAGTTTTGCTCGATACGCACACGTTTTTGTGGTGGAATGTAGATGTGATACGGCTTTCCACCCGTGTCCGCGAGATTATTCATGATAGCCACAACGAAATTTTCTTTAGCGTTGCGAGCGGTTGGGAAATAGCCATCAAACATGCTCAAGGGCGATTGGAGTTACCGGAACCCCCAGAGGTTTATGTTACTGAAAGCCTCGTACATAATCGGTTTACCCCTCTGCCTATTCAACTAAGTCATGCTCTCCGAGTGCATCAGTTACCAAGGATTCATCAAGACCCCTTTGACAGACTGTTGGTAGCCCAAAGTCAGTTAGAGGGCCTGGCTTTACTCTCAAGTGATATTTATATTCAGCGGTACGACGTTAAGACTATCTGGTAGCCTTAGAACTCCCGACGGGTCATGGGGAAGGCTGGTAAAAATCCGTTGACAGACAGGCCGAAGTAAGCTAGAATCTTATTCTGCCTTTGGGCCTGTAGCTCAGCTGGGAGAGCGCTACAATCGCACTGTAGAGGCCAGGAGTTCGAATCTCCTCAGGTCCATTGCACATAAACGATTAACAACTGGATAGACCAAAGACGGCGAACAAGAGTAGTAGGAACGTCCCCTATAGAGAGCTCTGCCCTGGGCTGGAAGCAGAGCGCCTGTTCTGAACTCGCTTGGGAGTCGCGCCGGTGAACGGATTGTATATACCCTAGCCGCCGCCGCCTTGCGCCCGTTACGCGCCAGAGTGAATAGTCCATGGGCCTGTAGCTCAGCTGGGAGAGCGCTTCAATGGCATTGAAGAGGTCAGGAGTTCGAGTCTCCTCAGGTCCACACTGTTAATCAGAGTGGTACCACGGAAGCCCCTTTCGTCTCTGAACGAATGGGGGCTTTTTTGTTGGAAACCCGACAGACATCCAGGCGCCGCCAGTCCGGCGGCCCTTACCAGGTGTCGGGTCTGAGATACAAGCGTATGATCACGTTTAACAGGTTTCATCGCCTCAGCCTTCTTTAGCCCTGTCGCCGCCAGCGGGTGGTTGCCGGCCCGCGCCTGGCGTCAGGGCATTCCCAACTGCAACGAGCGCGTGGTCTCGATCCGCGCGTGCCGCGACCCGCAACAGCAACACCCTTGAACCACAAGCAAGGTCTCGCCTCGAACGAGACGTTGCCCTATAGATAAGGATGACAACATGTCCGAGTACAACCCCACCCTGGTGGAGGCGCAGTGGCAGGCGCGTTGGGAAGAGACGGGTCTGTATCGCCAGCGCATCGATCATCAAAAACCGAAATATTACGCCCTGACGATGTTGCCCTATCCCAGCGGCGATCTGCACATCGGTCATTGGTACGTCATGACCCCCAGCGACGCCCGCGCGCGCTACGTGCGAATGCGCGGTTACAATGTGCTGTTCCCGATGGGCTTCGACGCCTTTGGGCTGCCGGCCGAAAACGCCGCCATCAAAAACCAGATTCACCCGACCCGTTGGACTTACGCCAATATTGCGCGGATGCGCCAACAGCTACGCCGCATGGGGGCGATGTTCGACTGGGATCGGGAGGCGGTGAGCTGTGATCCCACCTATTACCGCTGGACGCAATGGTTCTTCAAGAAGCTGTTCGAGGCGGGTCTGGCCTACCGCCAGCACGCCGCTGTGGATTTCTGCCCCACCTGCAACACCACCCTGGCGCGGGAGCAGGTGTGGGGGGAAGATCGTCATTGTGAGCGCTGCGGCACGCCGGTCATCAAGAAAGAGCTGGAGCAATGGTTCTTCCGCACCACCCAATACGCCGAGGAGTTGCTGGATTTCAGCGCCATCGACTGGCCGGAACGGGTGATGACGATGCAGACCAACTGGATTGGGCGCTCCGAAGGAGCGGAGGTGGTGTTCCACACCGAGCCGGGAGACCCCATCCCCATCTTCACCACCCGGCCCGACACGCTGTGGGGAGCAACCTTCATGGTCATGGCCCCGGAGCATCCGCTGGTGGAGACGATCACGAGCGCGGCGCAACGGCCGGCCGTGGAAGCGTATCGTCAGCAGGCCGGCCGCTTGTCCGACGTAGATCGCGAGGCGACCGACCGCCCCAAGACAGGCGTTTTCAGCGGCGGCTACGCCATCAACCCCGTCAATGGGGCGCGCATCCCCATCTGGATTGCCGATTACGTCCTGATGGGATACGGCTCCGGGGCGATCATGGCGGTGCCGGGGCACGACGAGCGCGACTTTGCCTTCGCTGTGCAGTACGACCTGCCGATTGTGGAGGTCATCCGCGCTCCCGGCCGGCGCGACGAAGATGGGCCATTGCCGGCCGCCTACGTCAGCAAAACCGAAGGGATGGTCATCAACTCCGACTGGCTGGATGGGACACCGGTGAGTCAGGCCATAGGCCGCACCATCGATTGGCTGGAAGCGCAGGGGATCGGCCGGCGGGCGGTCAACTACCGCCTGCGCGACTGGCTGATCAGTCGCCAGCGCTACTGGGGCGCGCCTATCCCCATCGTCTACTGTGACAACTGCGGCATCGTGGCTGTGCCCGATGACCAGCTGCCGGTGTTGCTGCCCGAAGATGTCGCCTTCATGCCCACAGGCGAAAGCCCGCTGAAGCTGAGCCCGGCCTTTTACAACACCACCTGCCCGACGTGTGACGGCCCGGCCACCCGCGAGACGGATACCATGGACACCTTCATGTGCTCCTCCTGGTATCAATATCGCTACCTGAGTCCCCACTACGACCAGGGGCCATTCGACCCGGTCGAAGGGGATTACTGGCTGCCGGTGGATATGTACACCGGCGGCATCGAGCACGCCACGATGCACCTGATCTACACCCGCTTTTTTACCAAAGCGATGCGGGATATGGGGCTGGTGAAGTTCGATGAGCCGATGTTGGCGCTGTACAACCAGGGGATCGTGTTGGGTGAGGACAATGAAAAGATGTCCAAGTCACGCGGCAATGTCGTGGCTCCCGATGACCTGGTGGAACGATACGGGGCGGACACGGTGCGCGTTTACCTGATGTTCTTTGCCCGTTGGGACATGGGCGCGCCGTGGAGTTACGAGGGTATTCGCGGGCCGCAGCGCTTCCTGAACGATGTCTGGGCCATTGGCACACACGCCTACACACCGGAGGCGGTGCATGACGAGGCCAACATCGCTCTGCGCCGCAAGCTGCACCAGACTATCCACAAGGTGGGCAGCGATCTGGAAAACTTCTCCTTTAACACAGCAGTGGCGGCGCTGATGGAGTTCCGCAACATCCTGCAAAGCGCCCAACGCGAGGCGCAGGTGGCTGCGGCGACCTGGCATGAAACGGTGGATACCCTGTTGCTGTTGCTGGCACCCATGGCCCCCCACATCACCGAGGAATTGTGGGCACAGCGCGGCCGGCCGTACAGCATCCATCAACAAGCGTGGCCGGTCTACGATCCCGAAGCAGCCCGCGAACCGAACATCACCCTGGTGGTGCAGGTCAACAGCAAGGTGCGAGATCGGATTGACATCCCGGCCGATAGCTCCGAGGAAACCATTCGCGCTGCGGCGCTGGCGTCTGAGGCGGTGCAAAAGTATCTGGATGGTCAGGAACCGCGTCAGGTGATTGTGGTGCGCGGCAAACTGGTCAATATTGTGATCTGATCGACTATGAGCGAGCGCCACGCGGTGTGCAAAACCCGGGCGCGGG
>DAOTXO010000084.1:0-37569 GCA_034435495.1 Anaerolineae bacterium | reverse complement strand
GAGGTCGTCGCTGCCCAAGCGCCGACCCGGAAGGAACACAACATGAAGCTATCGGTGATTATGCCCGTCTACAATGAGCGGGCTTTTATTGAGGAGGCGGTACGACAGGTGCTGGCGGTGCAACTGGCGCATGAGATTGTGATTGTGGACGATGGCTCCACCGATGGCACACGTGATCTTTACCCGGCCATCCAAACCTGGCATCCCTCCATCCAGATCATCTTACAACCCCACAACCAGGGTAAAGGGGCAGCGGTGCGCACCGGTTTTGAGCGCGCCACCGGGGACATCTTGCTCATTCAGGATGCTGACCTGGAATATGATCCCCGCGACTATCCTTCGCTCATTCGCCCCATCCAGGAAGGGCGGGCGCAGGTGGTCTATGGCTCGCGGCTGCGGGGCGGCCCCACCAAAGCGATGTTCTTCTGGCACATGCTGGGCAACAAGTTTCTCACCTTGATCACCAACATTTTGTACAACGCCATTTTGACCGATATGGAGACGTGCTACAAGGCTTTTCAGGCCAGCGTGGTGCGCGGCATTCCCCTGCAGGCGCGTGGCTTTGAGTTTGAACCAGAAATCACTTCCAAAATCCTCAAGCGGGGCTACCGCATTTATGAGGTACCCATCTCCTACTACGGGCGTGAATTTGAGCAAGGGAAAAAAATCCGCCCCTGGGTTGATGGCCCCAAAGCGTTGTACTACCTGCTCAAGTATCGCTTTGTGGATTAAAACCAGCCTTGTCCACCACGGCGCGCCGGCGACCGGCCGGCCCCTGCTCCTTTGCCATGCCCGCCCCCCTACGTTTTTCCGTCACCATGCGCCTCGGCTTAACCGCCCTCACCCTGTGGGCCGCCTTTTTACGCGCCCCCGGCCTCTTCATCATTGGTTGGGAGCCTGATGAGGCGCTCTTCGCCACCTGGGCGCGCCTGATCGCCGCCGGCCGCGATGTCTGGCTGCACACCACCATGCTGGATAAGCCACCGCTGCTCTTCTACACCCAGGCGCTATTGGATGCAACCGGCGGCCCTCCCTTCCTGGCGGCGCAGCTGCCCAACTGGATCGCCGGCGTGCTGCTGACACCCCTTGTCGGCCGGCTGGCGTGGCGACTTTATCGCGACCCTCTGGTGGTGGGGCTGGCGGCCGGTTGGATGGCGACCACCCCGGCCCTGGTGCGTTTCAGCAGCTCCGCTTTCCTCGACCCCTTTCTGACGTTGTGGCTGACCCTGGCCGCCTGGTGGATGGCACCGCCCGGCCATGATCGTCTACCCCTTGATCGCCGCTCCTATTTCATGGCCGGTCTGGCCTTGGGTCTGGCCGCTGCAACCAAATATCAGGCGTGGCTTTTCCTGCCGCTGCTGGTCGGCCTGGGCTGGCTGGGTGGCTGGGAGTGGCCCCACATCAAACGCTGGCTGGTCGGCGTCACCCTGCCCCTGAGCTGGCTGCTCCTGTGGGGCGGTGGGTCATTGATCGCTCGTCAATGGGTCAGCCATGGCGGCTTGCGCCTGCTCTTCAGCTGGGAGTTGTGGCCGCGCCTGGACGCCTGGGCGCAAACCTTGTTGGAGCTAGTCGGTTCGCCAGTGGTAGGCATCGGTCTCATCCTGGGGCTGCCCGTTTTTCTAGCCTTGCTCATCCACGATCTCGACCGGCCGACCGCGTTGGATCAAGGGTTGGTTATCTTTGTCCTGCTCTATCTGGCGCTCCATGTCTTTCTGGCTGTGGCGGTGGAGCTACGCTATCTTCTACCGCTCACACCCTGGCTTGGCCTGCTGTTGGGACGTTTTGCCGCTCGTGGGCGTGACTTTTTCCATCTGCCGCGACGCAGCTGGTTACAAGTTGGGCTACCCTGTCTCTACCTGCTGATCATGGGGCCGGCCGTCTGGCCAGCGCGTCACGCCCTTCCCCCGCCTCCGGCCACAGCCATTACCCTCGCCGCGAGCGCTTTGAGCAGCGCGCCGGCCGGGACGGTGCTCTACGATCATTGGTACAGCTGGCAATGGCGTTACGCCTTGCTGGAACACAACGTGTACGTCAGTTGGTTCCCCCATCCGGCGGCGTTGGTGGAAGATTTGCGCGTCTTTGCCGACGACCAGCGCTATCTGGCGTTGCCCAATGACGTGCGCCAGTTGCCCGTTCAACGCGCCCTGGCGGAGGCCAACTATCACCTGCGTCCGGTGCAGACGCAGCCCGAGCTGACACTCTATCAGGTCATTCGTCCATGACAGACACGGCTTCTACTCCCCCACTCACCCGGCGGCGCGCCGCTCTGGCCTATTTGCCGGGCCTGGGCGTGCTCCTCCTACTTATTCTGCTGGTGTACAACAAACTTGTTCTGCGCGGGTTCATTCTGGCGCGGGGGGATACCTACCTGTACTTCTACCCCTATTGGACAGCTGCCCGCGCAGCGTTGCGCGCCGGCCGGCTGCCATTGTGGAACCCCGACCTCTTCATGGGCGTTCCTTTCCTCGCCAACAGTCAGGTAGGCCTCTTCTACCCCTTCAACTGGCTTGTCTGGCTCTTGTGGCCGGCCCCCTACGCCGTCACTGCCAGCGTGGTGCTGCATCTCTTCATCGCCGGTGCGGGCGCTTACATAGCGGCGCGGCGCACCCTGGGCCTGAGCCACGCCGGCGCTTTTTTGACCGCCATCCTCTTTTCGCTGGGTGGGTATCTCACCGCCCAGGTGGAGCACGTCAACCAGCTCCAGGGTCTGGCCTGGCTACCCTGGATCATGACCCTGGCCTGGGGCATCCGGTTGCCCAACTGGCGCGCCGCCATACGCCGGGGAGCAGGCCTGGCCTGTTTGTTGGCTTTGCAGCTCCTGGCCGGCCATACCCAAACCAGTTTCATCACCGGGGTGGGGCTGCTGTTGTGGCTGGGGACGCAGCTATGGCAGGCGCGACGCATGGGGGAAAAGACCTCTGCCTCAACACGGCCGGGACATCTCTGGATGAAGTTGGGGCTGATGGCTGGCCTGGCGCTGTTGCTGGCCTTGTTGGTGAGCGCCATTCAGGTGTGGCCGACGTTGGAACTGGCTGGCCTCTCGCGACGCAGCGGCGGCCTGCCAGGCAACGAAGCCCTCTCCTTCTCCCTGCACCCTCTACTCTTCGCCCCGGCCCTGCTCCCCCGTTACGGGTCGGGCCTCTACATCGAATACAGCGCCCATCTACCCCTGGTGTGCCTGGCGCTGGCGCTGATGGCGGGTTTGAGCTGGCGACACAACCCCCGCTTTTGGCCCGCCATAGTGCTGTCGCTGGCCGGCCTCTTTTTGGCGCTGGGGTTATTCAACCCTTTGTACCACTTTGGCCTGGTGCATCTGCCCGGCTTCAATCTCTTTCGTGCGCCGGCGCGCTGGCTGGCGCTCTACGCTTTCGGGGCGTCGCTGCTGGCCGGGGCGGGCTGGGATAGCTACACCGGACGGGTGGAACTGGCCAACGAGGGCCGTTATTTGCGCCTGACCTTTGGCATCGTGGGGTTGCTGACGTTGGCAACTGTTATAGCTGCACCGCTGGCGCGCGCCCTAGCTATTCCCCTACCCCCGGAGTCACCGCTGGAAATGCCTTCCACGTCTACCCTGATCGTCTGGGGAGTTATCCTGGCGGTGGTGTATTTTATTTTGCCGCGTCGCTGGGGAGTGGCGTTGCGCGTGCGCCGACGGGCCGCGCCGGCCGAAGAACCTGACATCGCCCCTCCATTGGCGCGTCTGCCGCGCGTTATTCTGGCTATCACCATCTTTTGGGGCTTGTTTGGCAATGCACGCGCTCTTTCGCTGCAACGCTTTACCGCCGATGAGGCGTATTTTGATATCCGGCCGGCTACAGCTCGTCTCCAGGCCGCCACGCAAACAGCCCAGGCGGCTCATCAGCCTCCCGGCCGTTATCTGAGCATCTCACAGGGAACCTTTGATCCAGGCGACAAAGCGGAAATAGAGACCATTTATGCCGATCTACCGGCCGGAGAGCTTTATCTCTATCTGGTGACGGTTAAAGAGCGGGAGATCGTCGCGCCCAATCTTTCGCTGACCTATGGCCTGACGGCGGTGGATGGTTTTGACGGGGGTCTGTTGCCCCTGCCAGCCTATTCGGATATCACTCGTCTGCTCGCACCAGAGGGATTGGCGGTGGTGGACGGCCGGCTACGCGAAAGCCTGAAAGCGGTTCCCGAAGAGCGTTGGCTTGATCTCTTCAATGTGCGCTATCTCATCACCGACAAGACGGCCGATCAATGGGTGGGAGATGGTCAGATGCAGGTCTTTTTTGACCTGCAACATCCGGTGGTGTTGCAACCCGGCCAGAGCTTGAACCTGACCTATCTGCCCGACTATGAGGCAACCGGTCTCTGGTTGTTGGGGCGCGGCGCGCCGGGCCGGGTGGTGGTGGAACAGGGCCAGAACACCCAGACAGCACCAGTGGTAAATTTACAGGGCGACCTTTACGAAACTGCCTGGCAAGCGCCGTTTCGTCCCACGACGCTGCGCCTGGAAGCGGGCGACGCCCCCTGGAGCCTGGACGCGCTGGCCCTGGTGGATCGACGGGACAGCACCTTTTACCCTCTGGTGGCGGGCAATTACCGTTTGATGCACTCCGGAGATGTCAAGATTTATGAGAACCTGGATGCCTTGCCACGCGCCTTTTGGGTTGGCGACTGGTTGGCCGTCCCGGATGAAGCGGCCGCGGTGGCGCGCATGGCCCAACCCGACTTCGACCCGGCCCGCACAGCTGTTGTCTCAGGCGATCCGGCCGCCATGCCACCTGTCCCATCCGGTGCGCCGACCGGCGTCGTCACCATGACGCACTTCGCCGCGGAGCAAATGCGCCTGACAACCGTTAGCGAGGCCCCCGGCCTGCTGGTGATCAGCGACGCCGCCTACCCCGGCTGGGAAGCTACTGTGGACGGCGCGCCGGTGGAGCTGGTGGTGGTGGATGGGTTGTTCAAAGGGGTGTGGCTGCCGGCCGGCCGGCATGAGGTTGTGCTCGTCTTCCGCCCCGTCAGCCTGCTCATCGGCCTGGCCCTGAGCCTGCTGGGGACAACAATCCTGGCCGGTGTATGGTTGGGGACACGCCGGGCGACCTCAGCCTAGCCCACCCGGCCGGCTTATATCTCTCTACCCAGGCAATGCGCCGTTCATCATTGATGGCGCCTATATCTGGGTCCCAAGCTCCGTTGCCTACGATTTCACCCTCTGTTGAATGGGAAGGTCGGCTATAGCTTCTTAAACCTGTTCTTCCGAGCCATCACCAGACCTATCAGAATAAGCGCCAGGCTCGCCCCGGCCAAGAGCCACTTGATCAGGGTGAAGCTTGTTCCCAACCAGGCCACCCCGGCCGGCGTAGCCGGATGCAGCGAGAGCATGGTCACAATAAGGTATCAGACAGTTTGGCCAACATCTCTCCTCTCAAGCATGTGAAATGGGTGTCCGGCCGGCCCCATACCTGGCCCACCGGATAGTCGAAACTTAACTGAAGCCACCCTCTGTGACCCCATCCAACCCGCCTACTCCTACAACGTGCGGCGCATGACGACGCGACTGGCAGACGGCGTCCGGATCACCGCAAACCCACAGGCGGCAAAGACTGCCTCATGCCCCACCTGGCTATCACTGCCTGAGCGCCTTTGGTTGCCGGAGTGAGGGAACCCTTCAATGGCTGTAGCGCCATGTTGCCGCGCCAGGTCAACGGCCGCTTCCAACAGCGCCCGGCTCACTCCCCGGCCGCGCCCATCCCGCCGCACAAAGAAACAAGGCACGAGCCACACCGTCTCATTGTCTCCCCCCTCACCACCCCGATAGGTGGGGGTCTTCAAAGCCCGCCCATAGCGCGCTCGCGGCCCGACCGCGCACCATCCCACAGGCTCACCCGCGTGATAGGCCAACAGTCCCATCGGCAGCTCACTGGTCGCGGCCAGTTCACCCAAACGAGCACGATTCCCTTCCCGGCCGGCGGCGTGAAACTCCTTGACCGGAAGAATAAACCACATACACCAACAAGCATCCGCCACTCGATCCGAAGCCCACAACCGGCCGAGATCGTCAAGATAGTCCTGTGTAACAGCTCTGATGGTATAGGTCATCTTTTCTCCGCTGATGTTTGGGTGAGTCAGCTGCTGCCGCGGATTTAACATCTCGCGTTTTCCATGACCACAATTCCAACATCGGTTGCTGACTCTCGCCCCTACCATGCAATTCCTTCTCGAATGGGTTCCCGTTCTGCCATCCAGTCTTGCCGTATGTTCGTAGTCGCTCTAAGCGTCGAATCATGATTTCAACATAGATTGGGTCGATGTCACTAATGAGGCATCTTCGCTTCAATCGCTCGGCCGCGATAAGCGTTGTGCCGGAATGACCAAAGAAATCGATTACACTATCCCCCTCACGGGAACTGGCCAGCATGAGACGTTCAATCGCCATGAGGGGCTTCTGGGCATAGCAGCCGTTTACATTCTCTTCCATTCGATAAAAAACCTGCTGCACGTCCACCCAGACATTTCCAGGACGAATAGTCCCGGACTTGCTCCGCTCTAGGTTTTCAGTTTTCCGTCCACGAACCTCTTTATAATAGCCTCGAAGGATTTTGGGGATGTCGGTATACTGAACGACAAATTCTGGCTCTCCCTTGACATAATATAAGCATTCTTGCCTCATCGCCATCCAATTTTTCTGTGTCCCATACCCCCGCTGATTTCGCATCGTTATAAACGAGCGCGAAGCAAAGGCCTGGAACCGGCGCATCATCAACATGAAATCCGGCAATGGCTGAAAGCCTTTGTCTTGATCGGCGCCCAGCCAGACGTAGAGGGCCGAATCCGCAGCAAGGGAGGCGTTCGTTATCTCAATCCATTGCGAACACCAGGCGATGAAATCCTCAACTGCTTGTGTTCCGAAGGCTACAAGGTTGTAAGGTGGATCGTGGATGGCTAGTTGAGCCTTTTGCCCTCCCATGAGTTCAGCCATCTGCTGCGGATTGCCGGCATCCAGACACCCTATGCGGTGGCCGCGCACCGGATCCGTCCATATTTCCCCCGGCGCGAGTCTGCAAAAGGGCAGCAACGTTTGTCGCATCTCTTGATCCCGGTCAAGCCGGGGCAGGGTGTCATTCTTCATATATTCTCTTTACCGGATTATGGCTGCCAACACCTTGTTCACCGGCCCGATATTGGTCTTGAAGCAGCTGAGGGCCTGATGATCAGCAGTATAACGAGTAATCCCCCCGGCCACAAGAGACATTTTTCACCCGGGCGGAGGTGTTTGACGCGCCGGGGGAGGGAGATTATAATCACAGGTGTGTTGCGGCTATGGTGTTAACGGCAGCACAGCAGCTTCCCAAGCTGTTGGTACGGGTTCGAATCCCGTTAGCCGCTCTTGTCGGCCCCGCTTCCTGCTATCTGGGGAAACGGGGCTTTTGTCTTGCGGCCCGGCCCCGGCCGGCCGTTGAAGCCCATGACCTGGCCTCCACCTAACCCTTCCCTGACAACACCCATCACCTTCGACACCCCGGCCGTCAACCCGGCCTGGGAACCAGTGCGTCAGCTCCTGCGAGACCAGATAACGGCCGGGCTGCACCCCGGCGCGCAGCTAGTCGTTTTGCATCATGGTCAGGTGATGGTAGACGAGGCGGCCGGCCTGGCCCATCGTCGTTCCGGCATACCCGTCACCCCAGACACCCTGTTCATGACCCTCTCCGTCACCAAAGCCTTTACCGCCATGTGTCTGCACAAGCTGATCGAAGAGGGCCAGATTGATCTGGACACGCCGGTAGCAGCTTACTGGCCAGCCTTCGGGCAGCGCGGCAAAGCCAGCGTCACCATCCGGCAGGTGTTGACCCATCAGGCCGGCCTGCCACAGCGGGGTCTGTACGCCCATATCCCCCTCTGGCCCTTCTGGCCCCTTGTCAGCCGGGCTGTCGCTGCCAGTCGTCTGGAGCACCCACCCGGCCGGCGCCTCGCCTACCATCCCATGAACTTCGGCTTCATTCTGGGCGAAGTGGTGCGGCGGGTCACCGGGCAACCCCTGGCGCGCTATCTACAAACCACCTTTTTCGAGCCGCTGGGCTTGCAGCACACTTCATTGGGGCTGCCGCGCCGGCCGGCCTATCCAGTCGCCGGTCTCTACAGCGGCGATCCGCGTCAGCGCGTGGTGGCCGCCCTCTTTGGCGCGCCTCCCATCCGACGCGCTCCCCTGCCGGCCGCCAGCCTGCATAGCAACGCCCGTGACATCGCCATTTTCTATCAGATGTTGCTCAACGAGGGGGTATACGCCGGCCGGCGCTACCTGCAAGCCGCCACCCTGGCGGCGGCCACGCAAATAGCCGTTGAAGGACGCGATCACACCCTGGGAATTCGGATGCGCTGGGGCTTAGGGCTGCATCTGGGCGGCAACCTCAACCCGCACAGCGCGGCCGGCAACGGCATGGGCCGGGGCAGCAGCGCCCACACCTTCGGCCACTTTGGTCACAACAGTTGCATGGCCTGGGCTGATTGGTCAGCCCAGGTAGTGGTGGTTTTTCTAGTCAATCAGCTGCTCAGCCGGCAGGAGAGCGCCCGGCGCTGGCAGGCACTCTCCAATGCCGTTTGGGATGTCCTGGAGGCGCAACCGGTGTAGAGCTTACACCATCACAACAAGACCGCGTCCGACTGGGTGAAGAGAAAGTGGTCGTGGTAGTAATGCACCCACAGAACCGATAGCACCCCAATGTAGTAGGCGGTTTCCAAAGCGTAAGCGGGCGCAACCCACTTGCCCCCAATGGTGTTCAGGATGAGAAAGACAAGCCCAATCACCAACCCAGAGCCTAAAGTCAGGGCCAGATTGAAACCATAGTACAGGCGGCTGCGCCCATCGGCCGACAGCCGTTGCAGAAACGGTTTGTGTTTCAGTTCCCCCTTCTCGATCCGCAACCGGTTGATGTACCAGGTCAAAGCCAGGTATTGGAAAGAGTGCCACACATTCAACCCCTGGAAAGAGGTATCAAGGTTGCCCAGAGCAGGCGCAATGAAGGAGGCCACGACGGTCACGCTGATGAAAATCGTCTTGGGCCAATGCACCCGGCCGGCGCGCACTTCCAACACCGTCTTGGCTACAAAGCCGGTCAAGGCCACGGCGAAGGCGGCCGAAGCCAGGTAAAAGAGCCACGGCTGCTCAAACAAGCTGGGGATAATATCATTCAACCGGCTGGGGCCAATCGAGAAATCCTGTGTGATGGCGATGCGGTAAGCCGCAATCGGGGCCAGGCTGGTGCACACCACCGCATAGTCGAGGTAACGCAGCCAGGCCGGCAGCGCTGCTTTGGGCCGTGTCTGGTGAATGTGCAACAAATCCGGTTCACCGCTGCGTCGGTTGTAGGCGTCCACCACAAACACAATCTGGTGTAGCACGTGGATCGAGGCCCAAAAGAAAAAGATGGTCAACAAGAGAGTCAGATTGGTCAAAGCCAGCGCCACCACAATCAGGGGAATGACCAGCGAAGACCGCACCAGACCGCTGTAATCGCGCCGAAAATCTTGATCCAGCGTCGTGCGGGTGAACGTGGCGTACATGTGCGGGCCGCCGATCAGGGCTGCAATGACCAGATTGACCACCTGCCGGCCGGCATCGGACTCCACCTGCAACACATCGCGAAACAAAATCCAGATTAGATAAGGTAGGGGAACCAAAACGACGCTCAGGCTGATAAAAGCCAGGTCCCAGCGCCGGTTGTAAATCCAGTTGTCCCGGCCGATCAGGGCCGGCTTTTCGTGCATCGCTACAGCAATTGCGCTCATCTTGCACCTTCCTCCCATAGAACATACAGCATCCAGCTATCCATAACAACGCCACACACCTATTGGTTGCGTCGACCGCGCCTCACACATACCCACGCTCACGATACCACTCATAGGTACGCTGAACCATCTCCTCAAAGGGAGTGCGTGGCAACCCCAGCTGCTGCCGCGCTTTGGCGCTGTCGGCGTAGATGAACTCACGCGCCAGGCGTACCTGGGTGCCATCCAGGGGGATACGGTTGCCCAGGACGCGGCGCAAAATATCCACGCCATAGGCAGCCGGCGGAATAGCCCAATCGGGGATCATCCACCGCGGCGCCGGCCGGCCCACCACGCGGCAAATGATGGGAATAGCCTCCCTATAAGCCAGATTCTCACCGCCCAGAATGTACCGCTCCCCGGCCCGGCCATGTTCCGCCGCTGCCAGATGGCCGGCCGCCACATCTTCCACCGCCACAAAGTTCACGCCCCCCGGCAACAAAAAGCGCACCTTACCGCGAGCCGCCTCGGTGATCATCGCCCCCGAAATCTCGTTGACATCTCGCGGGCCGAGGATGACAGCGGGGTTAACAATGACCGTCTCCAGCCCCTGTCGGTTGGCAGTCAAGACATCCTGTTCGGCCAGGTGCTTGCTGTGACCGTAGGGAAAGGCAGTCGGAGGCAAGTTAAAAACGGAGGCCTCCGTCAACCATGCCCCACGCGCCGGCGCGCCCATGGCCGCCAGGGAACTGGTGAAAACCAGTCGTGACACACCGGCCGACTGCGCTGCCGCCAGCACCCGCTGCGTTCCCTCCACATTGACGCGGTACACCTGTTCCGCCCCCTGTCGCCAGTAATCGGCCACAGCAGCCGCATGAAAGACCCAGGTACAACCTGCCATTGTAGCCTGCAAGGCAGCCGGCTCATCCAGAATATCCCCCAACACCGACTGGTAGCGCAACCCCTCCAACGCCTTGAGGGACGAAGTGGGGCGGTGCAAAATACGCGGCGTGATGCCACGCGCATTGAGGGCCGCTGTCAGATTCGCCCCCAGGAACCCTGTGCCGCCTGTTACCAAAACGTCCATATCGCCCCTATTCAGATTGGATGAGCCTGGAGTGAGCCAGCACCTACTGGCATTCGCCTACAACAACTCGATCACGGTGGATTCGCCTTGCCCAACACCGACGCATAAGGTCGCCAGACCGTAGCGCATCCGCTCGCCAGCCGCCGCCCGCCGCTGCATCTCATGCAACAAGGTGGTCATAATACGCGCTCCAGAGCAACCGAGGGGATGTCCCAGGGCAATGGCCCCGCCGTTGACATTGGTGCGCGCATGGGGCAGCTCCAACTCGCGCATCACCGCCAGCGCCTGCACCGCAAAGGCTTCGTTGAGCTCAATCAAGTCGAGGTCAGCCACCGTCAAACCGGCGCGTTGCAACGCCTTGTGCGTCGCCGGAACCGGCCCCAGCCCCATCGTGCGCGGGTCAACGCCGGCCGCCCCGGCCGCCACCCAGCGCGCCAGCGGTTGCACTCCCAACGCCTGCGCTCGTTCGGCCGACATCAACACCAGCGCCGCTGCGCCGTCGTTCAGACCACTGGCATTGCCGGCCGTGACACTGCCCCCCTGGCGAAAAGCGGGTTTGAGCCGCGCCAGCTGCTCCAGATTCGTATCCAGCTCATAGCCGTGGTCGGTGAGCTTGATACGTGGATGCTCATCCACCGTCACCGCTATCGTCCCCTTGCGCTGCGGAAGGGAAACGGGGACGATCTCGACCTGGAAATGGCCCTGATTAATGGCCTGGCAAGCGCGCCGCTGGCTCTCCAGGGCAAAAGCATCCTGTTCTTCACGGCTAATAGCCCCCCCCTTGACACCACCGGCACAGCTCAAGGCGTAGATATTCTCGGCCGTCTCCCCCATCGCTTCCAGGGGGAAGAGCGCTTCCAGGCGGGGATTGGGATATCGCCAGCCCAGGGTAGTATCCCAGGCGGTGACGTTGCCGGCCGGCCCAAAGGGGCGCGGGTTCTTGGGCAGGGAGTAAGGGGCGCGGGTCATGCTCTCCACCCCACCGGCTACATAAACGCTACCTTCGCCGCAGCGGATGGCCCGCGCCGCCTGATTGATAGCCGCCAGACCGCTGGCGCACAGCCGGTTGAGCGTCACCGCTCCCACGCTGGCGGGGAGACCAGCCAGCAAGGTTGCCATGCGCGCTACATTGCGATTATCTTCCCCGGCCTGGTTGGCGCACCCCAGATAGACTTCCTCGATCTCGGCCGGGTCGATGCCGGCCCGCGCCACCGCCGCTTGAATCACCAACCCCGCCATATCGTCGGGGCGTACCTCAGCCAAAGCGCCGGCCAGACGCCCGATGGGGGTGCGCACAGCGCTGACAATGACCACTTCGTGCATGGTTCCATTCTCCTTAACCAGGGCGGTGCACCGACCGGCGCAACCTGGCCCATTGCCTACGATTATAACATAACATCGGGAAGCTTTGCCGTTCGTAGCTGCGGTCTCTTTACCGCGCAAAGCGCAAAGTGGTAGCGGCCGGTTAAGGGGCGCAAATGGCCGGAGCACGCTACAATTACAGGCCATGAATGCCTGGGATGCCATCGTCGGCCATGAATGGGCCGTTCACGTGTTGCAAACAGCCCTGCGGCAGAGGCGCGTCGGCCATGCCTATCTCTTCACCGGGCCGGCGCAGGTGGGCAAAACCACCCTGGCACGCACGTTGGCCCAGGCCTTACTATGCACCGAGACCCATCCGGCCGGCCGGCCTTGCGGGGTGTGTCGCGCTTGCCGCCTGACGGCCGCCGGCCGCCACCCCGACCTCTTACTGATAGAGCCGGAGATTAGCGGCCGGGGCAAAGCGACGTTGAAAATCGAGACCATCCGCCAGTTGCAACAAGGGCTGCAACTGGCCCCTTATGAGGGGGCGTACAAAATCGCCATCCTGAGCCAATTCGACGCCGCCAACCCCAACGCCGCCAATGCCTTTCTCAAAACCCTGGAGGAGCCGCCTCCATCTGTCATCTTGTTATTGACGGCGCTGGCGGCCGACAACGTGTTGGAGACGATTCGCTCTCGTTGTCGCGTTCTGGCGTTACGCCCCACCCCCGCCAGCGTCATCGCCGACGCCTTGCAACACCGCGGCCTCGCCTCGGTCGAACAGGCGCGTCTGTTGGCCCATCTGGCCCATGGGCGCTTTGGCTGGGCGTCGAGCGCCGCTCAGGATCGCAGCCTGCTGGCAACACGCACCTTTCAACTGGATCAGCTGCGTCAGGCATTAGACAGCGGCCGGCGACCACGCTTCCAGCTGGCGACACAGCTGGCGAGCCAGCCAGAAAACCTGCCCCCGCTCTTGGAAACCTGGATCAGCTGGTGGCGGGATGTGTTGCTGGCGGCGCATGGCGACCCGGCCGAAGCCTTCACTAACCTGGATCGGGTGGAGGAGGTACACGACCTGGCGCAACGCTGGCCGGCCGATGCCATTGGCGCCGCTCTCCGCGCCACTCAGACAGCGCTGTGGCAGTTAGACCACAACGTCAACACCCAACTAGTCCTGGAGGGTCTCCTGCTCCAATTCCCCTACCTGCAACCGGCCGGAAGGCCGGCCGCCCCCTAGCACCTAAAGCTGTCGCGGTTAGGAAACCGAGGTTACGAACGCGGTTAGGAAACCGCGGCTACGAATAGCCTGGATACACCCCTTCAAACTCTCTCAAGCATGAATCCGATAGGTTTTGAGAGTTTTTTTCCGCTATCGTAATAGCGTAGCGGTGACGGCATGATACAATCATGTCCATGTTTTGAACAGATAATGTTTGACAAGGGTGTACAAACGATGATTCTGACGCCAAAAACGACTACCACACTCAATGGCAAGAACGGCCACCACGCCGCCGCGCAACCTGCCCCAAACTCCCGCCTCGCCGGCTTCTACAAGCTCTCTTTGGAAGAGCGCATAGCTCAGGTGGCCGCCTGGGCTAACCTGACGCCCGCCGAGGTCGACACCTTGTTGGAGCAGGGTCTAAGCGCGGAACTCGCCAGCCAGATGGTTGAAAACAGCATTGGCGTTCATGGCCTGCCTCTAGGCGTTGCCACCAACTTCCAGATCAACGGCCGGGATTATCTCATCCCCATGGCGGTGGAAGAGCCAAGCGTGATTGCCGCCGTCAGCCACGCCGCCAAACTGATCCGCCAGGGGGGCGGCTTTCAGACGGAAGCCAGCGAACCGGTGATGATCGGTCAAATTCAGGTTTTGGACATCCCCAACATGGACGCTGCCATCGCTGCCCTGGAAGCCAACCGCCAGCGCCTCATGGCCGAAGCAGATAGCGTCAGCGAAAGCATTGTACGTCGCGGCGGCGGGTCGCGGGGCATCGAGATTCGCCCCTTCCCCCACACTCCGGCCGGCCCCATGCTGGTGGTACATCTGCTCTATGATTGCCGCGACGCCATGGGGGCCAACGCCATCAACACCGCTGTGGAGTTCATCGCCCCCAGTGTGGCCGAATTGACCGGCGGACGCACCAATTTGCGCATTCTCTCCAACCTGACGGATCGGCGCACGGCGACAGCCCGCTGCCGCGTGCCGGCCGCCGCCCTCGCTACCTGCGATATGCCCGGCGAGATGGTAGCGCAACGCATTGCCGAAGCTAACGCCTTTGCCGTGGTCGACCCCTACCGGGCGGCCACGCACAACAAAGGCATCATGAATGGAATTGACGCCGTTTGCCTGGCCACCGGCAACGATTGGCGCGCCGTAGAGGCTGGCGTACACGCCTACGCCGCCCGTAATGGCCACTACGCCGCCCTGACTGATTGGCATGTGGATGAACACGGCGATCTGATCGGGGAGATGACCATCCCCCTGGCGGTAGGCATCGTGGGTGGCGCGACCAAAGTCCACCCCACCGCTCAGGTAGTGTTGAAAATCTTGGGCATCACCTCAGCCGAAGAGCTGGCGCAGATCATGTGCGCCGTGGGTCTGGCGCAAAATCTGGCCGCCATCAAAGCTCTGGCAACCACCGGCATTCAGGCCGGTCACATGCGGATGCACGCGCGCCAGGTAGCCCTGGCGGCCGGGGTCTCCAATGGCATTGTCCAGGCCGTTGCCGACCAACTGGTGGCCGAAGGCAACATCCGCGTCAACCGTGCCCGCGAAATCCTGGCTGCTTACTCCAACGGCCACCATCGGGACGCCTGACACCCACCATCCCCTTTTCCCGGCTTAACCAACATCCTATCAAGTAACCTCTAGCGCCGGCCGCCTGAGCGTTTTGGTTCGTAGTAGCGGCTTCAGCCGCCTTTCGCAGCCTCTAGCGCCGGCCGCGTGAGCTATGCTTGTTTAAGTACGAGGTGATCGATGAATGAAACACATGCTGAGCATTCTATTATGCGCCCTGACCGCCCCGTTGGTATCGTCGGCTATGGGGCGTATGTCCCCCGTTACCGCCTGCCGGCCGTCGCCATCGCCAACCTGTGGACGAATGGCAAGGGAGGTACACCGGTGGAAGAAAAAGCGGTTAATGGCCCAGATGAAGATGTGATTACCATGTCGATTGAGGCGGCGCGCAATGCCCTGCGCCGGGCCCAAATCGACCCCCAGACGATTCGCGCTGTGTGGGTGGGCAGCGAAAGCCACCCCTACGCCGTCAAGCCCTCCAGCACGGTTGTGGCTCAAGCCATCGGGGCCGCCCCCAATACCCAGGCAGCCGATTGGGAGTTTGCCTGCAAAGCGGGCACAGAGGCCATGCAGGCCGCTATAGGTTTGGTCGGTTCAGGCATGGCGCGCTACGCCTTGAGCATTGGTATGGACACAGCCCAGGGCCGGCCGGGAGATGCTCTGGAATATACGGCCGCGGCCGGGGGCGCAGCCATCTTGATCGGCCCGGCCGAAGAAGCCGCCGTCCTGATCAACGCCTCTTACTCCTATGTCACCGACACGCCCGACTTCTGGCGGCGGGAACATGCCACCTACCCGTCTCACGGCGACCGCTTCACCGGTGAACCCGCTTACTTCAAGCACACCACCAGCGCCGCTTCGATCCTCATGCAGGCGCTGGACCTGCAAGCCACCGATTACGATTACGCCGTCTTTCACCAACCTAATGTCAAGTTTCCGGGGCGGGCCGGCCAGTTGCTCGGCTTCACCGCTGCCCAATTGAAGACGGGCCTGCTCAGCAACACCATCGGCAACACTTACTCCGGTTCGTGCATGATTGGCCTGACCGCCATTTTGGATGAGGCGCAACCCGGCGACCGTATTCTCATGGTCAGCTATGGCTCCGGGGCTGGCTCTGATGCCTTTGACCTGACCGTCACCGGGCGACTGCCGCAGGTGCGCGACCGCGCGCCCCACACCCACAGCTACCTCACCCGGCGCACACCCATCGATTACGCCGCCTACGCCCGCTATCGGGGCAAGTTAAAGGTGAGCTAAACAGGGTGGGGCAACCCTAGCCTGACAAGGAATCACAGCCATGACCAACACAGCTATTATTGGACTCAGCCAGACCAGGGTGGGCGAGCAGTGGGAAAGCTCCCTGCGCGACCTGGCAGCGCCCGTCATCGAAGCTGCCCTGCAAGATGCCGGCCTGACACATGTCGATGCCCTGTTTGTCGGCAACATGTTGGGGGGATCGATCAACCAGCAACGTCATCTGGGCGCGCTGGCGGCCGGGACGTGCCTGGCGGGCGTGGAAGCGGTGCGCGTGGAAGCGGCCGAAGCTTCGGGGGCAGCGGCGGTGCGCCAGGCAGTTCTGGCGGTGCGCAGCGGCCTGATCCAGACCGCCCTCGTGCTGGGGGTAGAAAAGGTGAGCGATGTCACCGGCAATACCCTGATCACAGCCGCGGCTTCGGCCCTGGACGCAGACGCGGAAACCGCCCACGGCCTGACACTGGACGCGGCCGCAGCCCTGCTGCTGCGTCGCTACCTGCACACCTATGGCCTGGAGCTGCAAGCTTTGGCCGGCTTCAGCGTCAACGCTCACGCCAATGGGGCGCGCAACCCGCTGGCGATGTACCAAAATCGCCTCAAAGCAGAGCGCTTCACAAGCGCGCCGCTGCTGGCTGATCCCGTAACCCTTTTTGACGCCGCCCCGGCTGGCGATGGGGCGGCCGCCCTGGTGATCACCGGGGCCGAGGCGGCCGCCGACATGGTTCCCCAACCTGTCTTGATCGCCGGCAGCGCGGTCGCGACTCAACCCCTCGGGCTGTACGAGCGGCCTGACCTGTTGTGGCTGGAGGCGGCGGCCCGCAGCGCCGCCCAGGCGCGGCAAATGGCCGGGGTCACACCCGATGACATCGATGTGGCAGAGCTACACGACGCCTACACCATTCTGGCCGCTCTCTCGCTTGAAGCGTGTGGCTTTGCCTCACGTGGCGAAGGGTGGCGATTGGCGCAGGAAGGAGCCATCACCCCTCAGGGGCGCATTCCCATGAGCACCTTTGGCGGCCTCAAGGCGCGCGGTCATCCGCTGGGGGCCACTGGCGTTTATCAGATCGTCGAAGTCGCCCGTCAGCTGCGCGGTGACGCCGGCGCCTGCCAGATTCCCAACGCGCACATGGGTCTGGCGCAAAGTTTGGGCGGCCTGGGCGCGACTGCTGTCACCCATATCTTGCAAACGGCCTGATTCCAGGCCTATAAGGAGCCTCGTATGGAAGTCCCTCGTATCTGGCGTCTGCAACAAGAACAGTACACCCTGGCAATGGCAACACCAACACCGGTTCCGGCCGGCGCGACCCCGCTGCCGGAGCCCGTCTTTCCCTGGTACACTGGCCGGGGGGAGGTGTTCTCGTACACCGTCGTCTATGATCCGCCGGCCGGCTTCGAGTTTGCCGCCCCCTATGTGATCGCTCTGGTGCAATTGGAGGACGGCCGGCTGGTGACAGCCCAGCTGACCGACGTTGACCCTGACGCCGTCGCCATCGGTATGCCCCTAGAGATGGTCACCCGCAAACTGCGCACCGACGGTGACGAAGGGGCCATTGTCTACGGTTACAAATTCCGCCCCCGGCTGGCGTAAACCTTGCGCTCCACCTGGAGGAGTCACCTAACACCCGCTTGTACGCCTGGATTGGGTGCAAGCGGGTATTTTCTATGATCCATCCCGCAGATTTTCAACGCCTTACTCACACTTTGCCAATCTTGCGGCGCGCCGATCCTGATCTGGCGCGGGCGTTCATGCAGGCAGCTTTCATTGCCCGCATTCCAGCCGGCCGAGATATTTTCATGGAGGGCGACCGCGCCGACCATATTGCGCTCTTGCTCTCCGGCGTCGTGCGCGTCTACAAGATTGGCGAGACAGGCCGCGAGATCACGCTCTATCGTTTCGGCCTCGGTCAATCCTGCATCCTGACCGCCAACGCTATTCTCAGCCAGCAATCCTTTCCCGCCATTGCCACCGTCGAGCAGGAGGCAGAGGCGGCCTTGATTCCGGCCACCGAATTCCGCGCCTGGGTACACCGCCATGATCTGTGGCGTGAATTTGTCTTTGATTTGCTGTCGCAACGACTGGCCAGTGTCATGTCGATGGTAGAGGAAGTGGCTTTCCGCCGCATGGATGTGCGAGTGGCGCGTTTA
Source organism: Anaerolineae bacterium (assembly GCA_034435495.1). Lineage (GTDB taxonomy): Bacteria > Chloroflexota > Anaerolineae > Promineifilales > Promineifilaceae > DAOTXO01. Next base: position 19,255 of record DAOTXO010000084.1, on the reverse strand, counting down.
CTGTGGCAGCGCGCGCAGGCTGGACAACCCATCCGCATCACGCATCAGGCGATTGCGGCCGAGCTGGGCAGCGCCCGTGAGGTGGTTAGTCGCATTCTGGAGGACTTCGTCGAGCGCGGCTTGATCCAGACAGCTCGCGGCGCCATCGAAATCATCGATTTGGAGTCCTTCCAAACCCGCGCCGGTTTGTGACTTTGTCACCGACAAAGCCCCTTTTATCTCCTATAGTGGTAGCAAGCTGTCAACCTACCCAATAAGGAGATAGAAATGAATCCCTTCATCTCATTCATGGCGTCATCTTCCGGCCGCCTTGTTCGCATCGTCGCAGGCATCGCCCTCATTGCCTGGGGTCTGGCCGGCCTCGGTGGGACGGCCGGGGTCATCGTAGCTATCGTCGGCGCATTGCCCTTGCTCGCTGGCGTATTTGACTTTTGCGTCTTCGCTCCCCTGTTTGGTTGCCCGGTCAACGGGGCCAGGATTCGCGCCACCAACAAATAGCCCGAAACCTGGTCGGCAAAAAGCATCCCATCGGTAAAGGCCTTGCCAACGGCAGTCAGGTCTACCTCCGGCAAGGCCTCTATTCGAATTGCTATGAATTGCTTAAGAAACACAACGCGGCCTATATTGGCGTGTTGAGATAAGCTATCCTTGTCGTTTACAAAATCTGACTTTTTCTGGAGGAGCTATGCCTGGTTGGTTACGTCTGATTTTCTTGTGGATGCTGTTGGGATTAGCTGTGGGTTGCTCGACGCGGGAGCCGGTTGCGCCGGCCGCTAACCCATCCGAAGCGTCATCGTCTGGCTCGTCGGCGGCGTTGGATCCCAACCGCCCCTACACCCCGCCGGACCTGACGCTGCTGGGAGCGACAGCCCGGCCGCAATTCCTCAACGCCTACGCCAATTGGTGAACGACCTGACGCGCCAATAAGCCTATCGTGCATAGGCTCGAAGAACAGTTCGGCGACCGCGTGGATTTCTTCCACCTCGACATTGACAACTCCGACTACGACGTAGCGCGCCAGGAATATGGCCTTGGCCGTCGCCACATGTATTTGCTCGTCGACCCCAATGGTCAACAGCTACATGCCTGGGTTGGCCCCTTGAATGAAGCTGTGGTCGTGCAGCAAATGGAAAGTTTGCTGGCTGGTCTGAATCCGTGATCCCCCTGCCAGGCGGCGGCTCAGCCCGCCTGGCAGCTCCCCCTTTTACGTCACCAGATAATGACACCGCGCGCCAGATCGCCGGTGAGCATATCAGCATAAGCCTCGTTGATGGCTTCCAGCGGATAGGTGCGCGAGACGAGTCGGTCGAGATCGAGCCGCCCCTGACGGTAAAAGTCGGCGTAACGCGGAAAGTCACGCCGGGGGTTGGAGCTACCATAGTAACATCCCACCACCCGCTTTTCCTGGCGTGTCAAAATAGCGCTGGGAAAACGGGTGGTCGTGCCCATGGGGGCAATCCCGGCCAGCACCAACATGCCCCCCGGCCGCACCGCCTCCAGCGCCATCTCTTGTACTTCAGGCACGCCGATAGCCTCGAAAACATAATCCGCCCCGCGGCCGGCCGTCCAGGCGCGAACCCCCTCTACCAGCGGCTCATGGCTGAGCAGGGTGTGGGTAGCGCCCAACTGCTGGGCCAGGGCAGCTTTGGCCGGGGTGCGATCCACCGCGATGATCGTCTCTGCGCCCGCCAGCCGCGCCCCCAAAATCATGCTCAACCCCACGCCCCCAGCCCCCAGAACAACCACGCTACTGCCGGGGCGCACCCCGGCTGTGTTGAGCACAGCCCCCACGCCGGTGGTGACAGCGCAGCCGATCAGCGCCGCCACGGCAAAGGGAATATCTGCCTCCAGGCGGACACAACTCACTTCCGGCGTCACGATGAAATCAGCAAAGCAGGCCAGAGCGCTGAAATGGTAGACGGGCCGGCCGGCGCGCCACAGACGTGTCGCCCCATCCAACATGACACCGGCCCAGATCGGTTCCACATAAGCGGCGCACAGACTGGGTTGGTCGTGGGTGCAATAAAAACAGTCGCCGCAGTGAGGGGCCCAGTTCAAGGCCACATGATCCCCAGATTGCACCTGCTGCACGCCAGGGCCAACCGCGACTACGATTCCCGCCCCTTCATGGCCGGCCACCACCGGCAGTGGGTGGCGCGTCGCGCCGCTGACCAGATGCCAATCGCTGTGGCAAACACCGGCCGCCCGCATTTGTACCAACACCTCACCTGCTTGCGGTGGATGCAGCTGCAAGGTTTCGATGACAAAGGGGGTGTGCGGCGCGTGCAGCACCGCCGCGCGCACGTCCATGCTCATGACTCGAAATCTACTGCCACGGAAGCGGCGGTGATGGATCGCAGATAGGCCAGCGTTTCCTGGTGGGCCGGGTGGATTTGATAGGCTTCCAGACCGGCGCGGTCGTCGAAGCGGGCGATCAGCGCCAGATCATACGAGCGTCCACTGTGCAACACATCCACCCCCACTTCCAGGCTGCGCAAGGTGGGAACCTGCCCCACCAGCTGGCGCAGACGAGTCATGGCCTCGGTCAGCGTTTCTGGCCGGGGGTCGTGCAACTTGAACAACACGATATGGCTCAGAGCCGGGCCGCAAGCCGGGGCCGGTGCTTCATCTGGGCCGTAGGTCAGAGTCAGCCGCATGACGTACTCGCCCTGGTCAACTTCTCCCGTCTCCTGAAAGCCAAACTTGCGGTAAAAGGGGCCGGGGTTGCCCTCCCCCGGCGCATAACTGAGCAGCAGCTCCGTGGCTTGCGGCCGGGTTTTGACATGGGCGATCACCAGCTGCAACGCCTGCCGGCCGAAACCCAGCTCCTGATAACGTGCATCGATCATGAAGCGCCACAGGTAGTAAGTGGGCTGGCGCGGATCGTCGTAGAGCATCACAAAGCCCACCGGCGTCTCATCGGCGTAGATAGCGCGGAACCAGGCATGATCGCGTGCGAAAGCTGCCTCCGCCAACGAGATGGCATTGGAGGCGACAAATTGCTCCTGGTGTGGAGCTACCTTCAGCCGCAAAACAGCGCGCAGGTTATCATCGGTCACGTCACGCAGGGTGACACGGGAGTTGACGTTGGGATCAGGCATCGGGTTCCTGGGAAAGAGAACTCAGGTCAGGCGGCGGGTCGGCCGGCCGAAAATGCGCCTCCAACTCCTGAATCCGCGCTATCTGCCGTTGGTTCCATTCATCCCCGCTGTAAGGTGTATCAAACCAGGCCTCCAAAATCTCGCCGGCAATCGGAATAGGGGTGGCGCGCAGGCTAAGCGCCAGAACGTTGGCATGGTTCCACTGCCGCGCTCCGCGGGCCGTGGGGGCGTCGTGTACCAGGGCGGCGCGGATGCCGGCCACTTTGTTGGCTGCCAGCGCCGCACCTGTGCCCGTCCAGCACATCACAACCGCCTCATCCGCCTGTCGGTTAGCTACCTGGCGCGCGGCCTGGGCCGTCACCAGGGGCCAATCAGTCATGGGGCTGGCAGGTTGACTGGCGGCCGGCCCCCAGTAGGTAACGGTGTGCCCCCGGCGTTCCAATTCAGCCAGGATAAACCCCACCAACTCCGTATACTCGTCGCTGGAGACGGCGATGTGCATACGGCTACGCCACACTGCCCGGCTCGCGCTGCGCCAGCGTTGCCAGCACCCGGCGCAAACGCATCTCCGCCTCTCGCGCCACGTCAGCCATGGCCGGGTTATCAACCACCCCCAACATCGCCAGGGGATCCACAATCGAAACCACGCTGCCGCCTCCGATCTGTTCGTACACAATGACGTTACAGGGCAGCAACAACCCCACCTCAAGCTCATGGGTCAGAGCCTGGTGCGCCAGCGGGGGATTACACGCTCCCAAGATAATGTAACGCCGGAAATCCACCCCTAGCTTCTTTTTCAACGTCGCCTGAACGTCAATCTCCGTCAAAACGCCAAAGCCTTCTGTTTTCAAAGCTTCCACCGCCAATGGAACCGCCTCGGCATAGGGTAGCTCCAGATGAATGTGAAAGCCGTATGGTTCTGAACCCATCATGATACTCCTTGACTTGAATGGCGGCGGCTAAAGCCGCTACTACGAACGGAAGAGGGCACTCCATCCTGGCCAGCCCTATACGCACATGGGCGCATTTGAGAATGCGCCCTCCTCGGCGGCTAAAGCCGCTACTACGAACGGAAGAGGGCACTCCATCCTGGCCAGCCCTATACACACATGAGCGCATTCTCAAATGCGCCCTCCTCACTGGTATAGGCACAACGCGGCGGCCGGCCGGGGTTAGATTTGATGGGCGCGGTATTCACCCCACACCTGGCGCAAGGTGTGACAAATCTCGCCCAATGTGACCTGGTTCTCGACGCAGGTGATCAGCAGGGGCATCAGGTTTTCCCGGCCACAGGCCGCCTGCGCCAGCTGCGACCGCAAGGCAGACACCCGCTCATTATCCCGCGTCGCCCGAAAGGCGGCCAGGTGCGCGCGTTGACCAGCCTCGATGGCCGGGTCAATGCGCAGGATGGGGGGTTCCACCACATCCGCTTCAGTGAAGCGATTGACCCCCACAATCACCTCGTCCCCTTCTTCCAGTGCTTGTTGAAACTGATAGGCAGCATCCTCAATTTCGCGCATCACATAGCCTGATTCGATGGCGTTGAGCATCCCACCCATCTGATCAATCGTCTGAATGTAGGCCCAGGCGCGCTCCTCCAGGGCATTGGTCAAAGCCTCCACCGCATAGGAGCCGCCCAGGGCGTCAATCGTGTCGGCCGCCCCGCTCTCGTAGGCGATGATCTGCTGCGTGCGCAACGCCACGCGCACCGCCTCCTCGGTGGGCAGCCCCAGAGCCTCATCCATGCTGTTGGTATGCAACGACTGCGCCCCGCCCAGAACGGCGGCCAGAGCCTGAAGAGCAACGCGCACAATGTTGTTCTCTGGCTGCTGGGCGGTCAGAGTGGAGCCGGCCGTCTGGGCGTGAAAACGCAAACGCCAGCTATCGGGCTTCTGCGCTCCAAATCGGTAGCGCATGAGGTTGGCCCACATACGCCGCGCGGCGCGGAACTTAGCCACCTCTTCCAAAAAGTTGTTGTGGGCGTTGAAAAAGAAGGAGATTTGATCGGCAAAAGCGTCCACATTCTGGCCCGCCTCCAGCGCGGCCTGGACATAGGTGATGCCGTTCGCCAGGGTGAAAGCCAGCTCCTGGGCGGCGGTGCTGCCCGCTTCGCGAATGTGGTAGCCGGAAACGGAAATGGTGTTCCAATGGGGAACCTCACGGCTGCAATAGTCAAATACATCGGTGATCAGCCGCATGGATGGGCGCGGCGGGAAAATGTAGGTGCCACGGGCAATATACTCCTTCAAAATATCATTTTGAATGGTGCCCCGCAGCTGATGCACTGGCACACCCTGCCGCCGGGCAATGGCAATGACCATAGCCAACAAAATAGCAGCCGGGGCGTTGATCGTCATGCTAATGCTAACTTTGTTCAGCGGAAGGCCATCCAGCAGTAGCGCCATATCCTCAATGGTGGGAATATTCACGCCGACTTTGCCCACCTCCCCCAGGGCCATGGGGTCATCCGCGTCATATCCTATCTGGGTCGGCAAATCGAAAGCGACGGATAGACCCGTCTGACCCCGGCTCAAAAGATATTTATAACGGGCATTGGATTCGGCGGCCGTGCTGAAGCCGGCGTATTGACGCATTGTCCAAAAGCGTCCCCGGTACATGGTGGGCTGCACCCCACGAGTGAAAGGGTACTCGCCGGGGAAGCCAAGCGTTTCCAGATAGGCCTCGACGGCCGGGGGCAGGTAGAGCCGCTCCACCGGAATATCAGAACTGGTCTGGAAGCGGGGCCGACGTTCAGGAAAGCGTTGCAAAACCGGCCCCAGCTGGTCTTCTTGCCAGCGCTGGAAGGCGCTATCCACAGGGTTGGGAGGGGTGTCATGGGTCATGTTACCGTCCTACATCTATACAGAAGGCGCGGTTGGGAAACCGCGGCTACGACTAGTATTGTAGGCCACACCTGAGCCTGACAACAGTGACAATTGTCATCCAAACCACATGGTGCAAAGCCCCTTTAGGGGGCCAACTCGTAGCGGCCGGTTACAAACCGATGGGCCGTCTCCGCCAGCACGGCCGCGCCAATCGGCAGGCAACGCTCATCAATGTCAAAGTGCGGGGTGTGGTGGGGGCGCGCCTGTCCGTCGGGTAGGGCTGCGCCCAACATAAACATGGCGCCCGGCGTCAGGCGCGTCATATAGGCGAAATCTTCTGCGCCCATACCAAACTCATGGGAACGCACGTGGGTAGCGCCCAACAAGTCACGGGCCGTCTCTGCCAGCCAGTGGTTGACCTCCAGGTGGTTGAAGAGCGCCGGGTAGCTGGGGTAAAGCTGAAAACGGTAACTACCCCCCAAAGCGGCGCTTAGCTTGAAAGCGTTCTCCACCGCCGTGTGCAGCTGTTGGCGCACCGTCTCTTCATAGGAGCGGATGGTGCCGTGCAAATAGACTTCGCTGGGGATGACATTGCTGGTTGCCCCGGCATGAATCTGCCCCAAACTGACAACGTTGGGGCGCAGGGCGTCAATTTGGCGCGACGGAATGGCGTACAGGGTGGTCAAAATGGGCGCCAGCATGAAGAGCGGATCGCCGGCGCGATGGGGATAGGCCCCATGTCCACCGGCGGCGTAAACCCAGCCCTCGAAGGAGTCCACCGCTGCCAGACTGTAACCGTCCTGGAAATGGCACACGCCGGCCGGCAATTCCGAGGCGACATGCAGAGCGATGACCGCATCCACCCCCGCCAACGCCTGATCGGCCAGCATGGCGGTCGCGCCGCTGGTTCCATCGGGATCGGCCTTCTCTTCCGAAGGCTGAAAGAGCAAACGCACGCGCCCCTGCCACGGTTCAGCGCGCCACCGGTTTTGCAACAGATAAGCAGCCCCCAACAGCATAGCGGTGTGGGCATCGTGGCCGCAGGCGTGCATCACCCCCGGCGTTTGGGAGCGGTAGGGAACATCGTTGGCCTCGCTGATGGGCAAGGCGTCCATGTCCGCTCGAATGGCAATGGTGGGGCCAGTCGCCGACCCAATCTCCGCCACAACGCCGGTGCGTCCCACACCCGTGCGATGGGAAATGCCCAGCTCACGCAAGGTGTCGGCCGCCAGGGCCGCTGTGCGGTGCTCGGCAAAACCCAACTCTGGGTGGGCGTGGATGTCGCGTCGCAGGCGCACCAATTCCGTTTCAATCTGATAGGCTTGATCCAGGGTGTTCATCTCTCATCATCTTTTACGATAGGGTAGATGGGGGTTGGAAAATCGCCTCAAAGGCTCCCGACCGTCCCACAAAATTGGCAAAGGTTAAATCGTGAAAAGGGAGATCGTAGACGGCCTGCAAATCTGTCAGCAGCGCCAGATAGTTTTTCAAAATGCGCTGGGGCCAGGCCAGGCCAAGTTGAGCCGCTACACCGGGCAAGCTGACGGCCGGCCCTTCCAGCTCCACAAAATGACCGAAGGGCAGCTCATCCAACGCTACATCCACCTCCCCCAGACGAAACGCCTCCCGATATTTCTCATACACCTGTTGCGGTTCGAAGCCCAGGCGTTGGAGGAGCAGATCCATCACAGCTGCATCGGAGAGAGTCACTTCCAGTTCTTCTCGCACCCGGGCCTCCGATGCGGCGTCGAGGCCGGCCGGCGGCCGCCCCTTGAAGGTCAGACGAACCTCGTTGTCCTGACGCAGGCGCAAAAGAGCATCACGACGGCGCAAGGTGGCATCTGGCGTGTCGTAAACCACATTGCGCTCCCAAACCCGCGCCTGATGCAGCCTGGCCCCCAGCGCCACCAGGCGCGCCCGGTGGGGGGCCAGATCGGGCGTCCAAAATTTAACTTCGACTTCTAGATGCGTCATGGTTTCGGCCGGGGCCGGGGAAACTATGCCATGGCTGGCGGATCGCCCACCACCACCAGCGCGGCCCCCTTGTCCACTGTTGCGCCCGGCGCGACATGAATGCGCAACACCACCCCCTCGCGAGGAGCGCGCAATTCATTTTCCATCTTCATCGATTCCAGAATAACAAGGGTGGTCTGCTTGTGGACAGCATCCCCCACCTGAACAGGGATTTTGGACACCACCCCCGGCATGGGAGATTTCAGAGTTGCCTCACCCGTCACCCCGGCCGCGCCAGCACGCGCTTTAGCCAGACGGTAGGAGCGCTCATCCTGAACCGCAACGGTGTACAACTCACCATGAATGAGCACCTCCCAGACATTGACATCCCGACTTTCCACCACACCTTCTACGGATTGGTTGTTCAACAACAGCGAGAGAAATCCTTCATGGGGCAAATTTTGAAAGTCGATCTGTTGCGGCTGATCATTGACTGTGATGCGTTGTTCCCCATCAATTTCAATGACAAATTCAGCTGCCTGGGCGCGGCTATCAACAGTAGTGACAGTGGCGTAATACTTCATACTTTTTCACTCATGTGTTTCAGCGGCGCCATTGCTGCGTGCGGCCGGCGAGTTTCCACGCATTGCCCGCTTGAGCGTTGCCGTCCTGGGAAGAGATCTGGCTGGCCTTCTGACCAGCGCGATGGGCCATCAGGGTTGCCATAATAGCTGCTTCAAGTTGGTTATCGGCGAAGCGGTCTTCCATCGAGAACTTCTCTTCCACAAATTTGGTATCGAATTTGCCGGCCTGAAAGCGGTGACTGTTGATGAGGTGCATGTGGAAAGGAATATTGGTCTTGACGCCCATGATATGATACTCCTCCAACGCACGCAACATCCGCACAATGGCCTCGCCGCGGGTCTTGCCATAACAGATCAGCTTGCTGATCATGGAATCGTAGTAGGGGGTGATCTCCGAGCCAACGTCCACCCCGGTATCCACTCGAATGCCGGGGCCGCCGGGCAGGGTCATGGCTGTGATCTGTCCGGTGGAGGGCAGGTAGTTGTTGTAGGGGTCCTCTGCGTTGATGCGACACTCGATGGCCCAGCCTTCCATCTTGATGTCCTGCTGGGTATAAGCCAGGCTACGCCCACGGGCGATGCGCAGTTGCTCCTGGACGATGTCCACCCCGGTCACCAGTTCCGTAACGGGGTGCTCCACCTGCAGGCGGGTGTTCATCTCCAGGAAGTAAAATTGACGGTCGCGGTCGACCAGGAATTCCACCGTGCCGGCGTTGACATAGTTGACAGCCTGCGCTGCTGCCACAGCTACAGCCCCCATGCGCTGGCGTAGCTCCTCGGTGACAAAAACGGAGGGGCACTCCTCAACAACTTTTTGATGTCGGCGCTGCAAAGAGCATTCCCGCTCTCCCAGGAAAAGGGTGTTGCCGAAGACATCTGCCAGAACCTGGATTTCGATATGCCGCCCGCCGACGATCATTTTTTCCAGATAAACCGTACCGTCGCCAAAGGCAGCTTCTGCCTCGCGCCGCGCCCCGGCCAGCGCCCCCATCAACTCCTCTGGGGCATACACCGGGCGCATCCCCTTGCCACCGCCGCCGGCCGCTGCCTTGACTAACACGGGAAAGCCCATGCGTTGGGCTGCCGCCAGCAGTTCCTCGTCAGTCAGGCCCGGCTCTGTGCCGGGCACCACCGGCACGCCGGCCGCCATCACTGCAGCGCGTGCCGCCTGTTTATCCCCCATGGTGCGAATGGCAGATGGGGGTGGGCCAACGAACACCAGACCGGCATCGTAGCACGCCTGGGCAAAGCTGGCGCGCTCAGCTAAAAAGCCGTAACCGGGGTGAATGGCCTCTGCACCCGAGCGGTGAGCCACTTCGATGATTTTATCGATGTTGAGATAGCTGTCGCGCGCCGGCGCAGGGCCAATGTGGTAGGCCTCATCGGCGTAACGCACATGGGGCGCATTGCGGTCGGCATCGGAGTAGACTGCTACCGTCCGAATGCCAAGCTGGCGCGCCCCGCGCTGGATGCGCAGGCAAATCTCGCCGCGATTGGCAACCAGTAGTTTCTCGAAACGTCCAGTACGTAAATTCATCCTATAGCTAGTGTTATAACTGTTGTTCATGTGGTTGTGTCTTGTCTGGTGAGGGCGCGTTCTTCACCATCGCCTGATCGAGCCTGTGCGTTCGTAGAATGGGAAGATGCGGCCGGGAGCGCCCATACAAAGAAGAGCATCAGGGCGCTGTACCAGGCCAGCTGCATCCCCCAACCCCACCACGGGCGCGGTTGCCCCCAAAGAGCCAGCCCCAGCAAACGGGAGATGGCATAGAGCAAAACCACCAGCGGGATGAGCGGCCAACGAAGTACACGCTCGCTCCAGAGGAACATGGCCAGACCTGACCACACCCCAGCCCACATCGCCGCCATAAGCAACGGAGCGGCCGGGGCAAAGGGCAGCGACAAGGTTTCCAGGGCCGGCGTTTGTTGCTGCCAGCCCACCCATCTGACCAGGTTAGCAACGCCCAAAGCTACCAAACACCCAAGCGCCAAACGTATTCTGCGGGGACGCGCCACCGATCCAGGCATTGGTTTATTATACCACTGAGAGAAGATGGCTGCGATTTTTGATCAGGCATCGCCAGAGTGTTACAATCTGGCGTTGGTTGCCCCAGGGTGACCCAACGTTGAATAGAGATAATGGAAGTCGAACAATTGATCGCGCTCTTGAGCTATGGCGCGCAACTGAAACAAACGATCCGCACCGGCTGGATGCAGCGCGGTGTGCCCCAACCGGAAAGCGTCGCCGCCCACACCTTTGGCGTCGTCTACATTGCTTTGACTTTAGCTCCCCTGCTGACCGAACCCATTGACCTGGGAGAATTGCTGGCTTTGGCGACGCTGCACGACCTGCCCGAAGCATTGACATCGGATCTGCCGTCGCCGGTGGAACAATTTTTCCCGGCGGATGCGCCGGTCGGCTTGAAACACGCCATCGAACGAGCTGCCTTACAGCGTATAACGAACAACGCTCCGGCGGCCGGGCAATGGCGCGCCTGGTGGGAAAGCCTCCACGCTCAGGCGACGCCTGAAGCGCGGCTGGTGCACGATGCGGATAAAATCGACCTCTACTTACAGGCCTGGCTCTATGAAGAGCAGAGCGGCAATCGTCGTCTGGCTGAATTCTGGCACACCCCGCCCCACCTGCACTATCCGGTGAGTCAGGCGATTTATGCCGTCCTGCGCGGCCGGCGTGAGGCGCTATGAACATCGTCAGCTGGAAGCGGCGTGGCTGGATGGCGCTGGCCTGTCTGGCCCTGGGGTGGATTGTCAGCCACCCCCCGACCGCCCTGGCGCAAACCCCGACCCCTCCTGTCCCGGCCATCCCCAAAGTCCACACCGTGCAAGAAGGTGAGAACCTCTACCTGATTGCCCAACAATATGGCCTGACAGTCGATGACCTGCTCAGGGCCAACAACCTGAGTGAGACCAGTATCCTGACGATTGGGCAAACGTTGGTCATTCCTGGGGCGGCCGGCGAGCCGGTGGAGCTGGTGTACCAGGTTCAGGTCGGGGATACCCTGGCGGGCGTGGCCCAACAATTTAGAACCTCACCCGCCGCCATCAGCGCCGCTAACGGGATCATCAACCCCCAGCAGCTCATCGCCAGCCAGACGCTGCGCCTGGAAAGCCAGACTGGATCGAGCGCCCCGGCCCCCCTCCTGGGTGAACCCTACGTGGTCAATCCCGGCGATACCTGGCTGATGCTGGCGGCGCGGGCTGGTATCTCACCGGCCGAACTGGCCGCCTTGAACCATCTGCCCTATCCGGCCCGGTTGTACACCGGCCAACGGCTACGTCTGCCAGGGAATCAACCCTATCACCCGCTCCCCGGCGGCTGGCGGTTGATCCAGGTCAATGGCCTGCCACTGACCCAGGGGCAAACCTTCTCCCTGTACATCGAAAGCATTTGGAGCGGCGAGCCGTTCGGACGCATCTACCACAACCAGGCTTACAGCCAGACCTTACGCTTTGCGCCGCATGGCGAGGGATATGTGGCGCTGGTAGGTCTGGACGCCTTCACGCCGGTCGGTCTTTACACGTTGGAGCTGCACGGCAGCGGGTCGCGTCCCTGGGAACCGTGGCAACAATCGTTGCCCGTTCTAAGCGGCGGTTACGGCTTCCAAACCATCACCGTGCCCGAAACGCTCTCCCCTTTGCTCGACCCCTCAGTGCGCGCCAGTGACGATGCCCTGCTGGCTCCTTATTACCAAACCTTTTCTCCCACGCCGCAATGGCGTGACCTGTTTCAGCCACCCAGCGCCAGCGCGTTTTTAAGCGCCCCCTACGGTGACGCACGATCATACAACGGGGGACCGGTGAGCATCTTTCACACCGGCGTCGATTATGCCGGCCCGGTCGGCCAAGACGTACTGGCCCCGGCCGATGGTGTGGTCATTTTCAACGGCCTGACGCCTTTGCGCGGCCAGGTGCTGATCCTCGATCATGGCCTGGGGGTCACCACCGGTTACTACCATCTATCGGCCGCCCCGCTGGCGGTAGGAGAGCGGGTGACAACGGGTCAGGTCATTGGGGCGTTGGGATCCAGCGGCCTTTCCACCGGCCCCCATTTACACTGGGAGTTGCGGGTGCACAATGTGGCCGTCAACGCGCTGCAATGGCTGACGACACGCTTCCCCTAACCCGTCTTCAGAAGCGCGCGCCCCCAAACGGGGCGTGAAAATTGCCCCCGGCCCTCTTTATTGTTATAATGTTATTTCGCGGTGAGGTTCACAACAGCATGATAGACATTCAGTTCCCTCATCACTTCAGGAGTCGTGTGTGATCCAACCCAAGACCCAGACGCGGGAATACTGGGAAAATAGTTTCACCCTGACCAGCGCTGACATCGATCAAATCTATAACTTTTTCCTGGAAACTGAAAGCCCTCAACCGACGGCCCAGCTGGCGAAGGCCGTTATGTCCTATCGTGTGGCGGAGGAACAAAACGAGCTCCTGCGTCGGCTCTCTGGACGTACTATCTACCAACCTCACACCGCCTATACACCAGGGGATGAATTGGTCTTCCCGGCTTTGAATTATGCCTACGGCCGGGTCATCAACCTGCGTGAGGGACACAACCCGGAACATGGCGCGTTCAAGGTGCTGAGCGTCAACATCAACGGCAAAACCCGGCATTTTGCCGCCGAGCTGCAAACCCCTCACGCCTTGAATAATGTTGCTGCCGATGTGCGTGACTTAATCGAAACTGTCTCGGTCGATGACATTTTTGCCCGCTATAGCAAAATTGTTGAAGAAAAGATCATCCCTCCTCTACGCGCCCGGGAAGAGTTTATCTATCTGGGCGGGGAATGGCTGATCAAACCATTACTGGCCGAGGTCAATATCGGCCATCTCCATCTGGCGGAAGCGGTGCTGGAAATGAGCAACGGCGGCCCGCTGAAAATCGAAAATATCCTTGTCCATCTCGACCTCGACCCCAGTTTGAATGAGCGCACGCTGCGCTTCTCCCTCAATTACGCGCTGCTCAACGATGAACGCTTCGATGAAGTGGCCCCTAAAGGACAGGTGGCCTGGTTTTTGCGTCGCCTGGAACCGGAACGAGTCCAGGTATGCGCTGAGCCACTGGCTTACAAACCCATCCCCTACGACCGCGCCTTGCTGGCCCCCCCTCTGTTGGTTCTGGAGCGAGAGCTGGCGGATGAATGGTCAGATTTAGAAGCGCTCTCCGTCGTCTCAAGCATTGAGATTGGCTTGATCTACCCCCACCGCCGCATGGGAACCTTGCCCCTCAACAGCCGCCTGCGCAAAATATTGCCGCTGGGGCGCTCCCCGCGCCAGTTGATCACCTTCCGCGACGCGCAAACAGATGATGTGATCCAGGTCTGGATGGTGGAGGCTTTCCGCTACCTTTATGGTTTGTGGGATTGGTATGAAGCCAATGGTATTCCGGTGGGGGGCAAGATTGTTGTTCAGACCACCCCCAACCCGAATGAGTTCCTGTTAGACTTTGACCGCCGCCGGCCGCAACGGGAAGATGTGCGCCTGGCGTCGGTGGAGGACGGCCGGCTCAAGTTTGAGCTCGACCGCCGGCGCATTGGCTGCGGCTATGATGATCTTTTGATCGTGGATACAGATTTCGCCGCCGCCGTGGAAGGCCTACGCGTGCGCTACCACACCCACCAGCGGTCACTGGCATCCCTGCTGGCGGATCTGTTGCCAGATCTGGCGCGCCTGAGCCTGCAAGGCGCGGTGCACGCCAAGACCCTATATAGCGCCATCAACATGGTGCGGCGGATGCCGCCCGGCCCACTGTTCGCGGAACTGGTGCGCCACCCCGCCTTCCAATCGGTTGGCGACCATTATTGGCGCTTCGACCAGCGACGGTGGCAAGGATAAGCAACTGTATGACGGCCAATCCACGCCCTAATGTACGTCCCACCATTGCCAACTGGCAACAAATCGGGCCTCACACCCGCTTTTTCATCGATTACAGCTGGTGGGATCGCTCTGGTCTGAGTCTGCAAACCTATCTGCAAACCCAACTGGGTGGACAGGCCCCCCTCCCCGTCGAGACGGAAGAGGTGGATATGATCGACCCCCGCACCGGTGAGGTACGCCAGGTGAGCGGATTTGAATACGCCTTGCAGCATTACTTCCGACAGTTGCCGGCCGATTTTCTACACAATGCCTCGTTGGTGGATGCTATTTTCTTCGTTCTGTTAACCAATGGGAATCAGCCCATGAGCGCTGCTGAAATCGCCGCCCAACTCCATCGGCCGGCCGAAATCATCTATCAAACCCTGGGCGGTTCCCGCATCTATCAGGGAATTCGCCCTTACCGCGAAGAGTAAAACCGGCCAGGCAGCAACATCCGTAGCCGCGGTTTCCCAACCGCGCTTATACCTTAAACCCTTAGGGCTGGGGGAGCAACCCCACAATCAGCCCCAGGGTATGCTCTCCCAAGCCTTCCGCCCCCTGATAGCGCCCAGCAATCTTGCCCTGGCTATCTACAATGATCACACAAGCCGCGACATCCACACCCGTAACGCCAAACGCCTCGCTGACGCGGCCTTTCCAATCGGGCAAAATCACAATGTAATCTTCCGGTTTGTAAGGGGCCGGCACTTTGTCAGCAATCCCCCGGTACACCTTTTCAATCGCCGACTCCACCGCTCCACGCAACAGGCGGGGAACACGTTGCAAATCCAAAACACTGGCCACCAAAACCTGATCGGCCCGGTAATGCGCTTCGCGCACCACCCGGTTGATCTCACGCACAGCCTCTATCGTCTTGTGGTTGTGAAACAGCAACACACTCACCTGGCCGCTGGGGCTCGGGAGCGTGACAGAACGCCCCGAAACAGCGGCCGCCATGGTAAAGCGGGGGGCTATATCCCCCGGCCCTAATGCCCGGCCCATGTTTTCTCCTTTGACGCCCAACCCTTCACGCTGGCCACACCGTATCCACCAGCGTGGCACATTTGACCATCTCCATAGCCGCCTTGGGGGCCTGGAGCACTTTCACCATATTGCCCTTGAGCTTCAACTGACGGGTGATGATGCCTTTAATGGGATCCAACGTCCCATCCAAAACCTTTTTCCAGCTATCGAGGTCGGCCGACAGTTCATAGGCCGGCGTCCGACTGGCAGGGTCGTGCATGACATACGCTTCCCGACACCCGCCGCGCCACAAATCGAAATAGATGGTCACAGTCTCAGGGACATCTGGGCCGGGGTTACACACAAAATAGAAATCGCCTTCCCAGTTAGCGGCCGCCTCGCGGTAAGCCAGGCTGTTGTTAAGCGCCTGGCACATGGCTTGCGCCCAGGCATCACTGCCAAACTCATAGGCCATCGTGTTCGTTCCTCCAACAGTATTCGACATCGGCCGGCGCGCCAGGCCCCGGCCGCCGGAAAGATAACACAGGCAGGACAAATTGCCCACTGACGCTGCACAGTTGGTATTTGACGATGCGCCAGATGGTTGATACTATCTTGATTGGAGAAAAGCTCCAAAGGTCAGGGCCTCTGAATAGGTCAAAATAACCAGGGTGCCCGGCCGGCCCACAAAATGATACAACCATAGCGGGGTAGCCAATGCACAATGGAAGCCAATCCACCAACGGGACAGGTAATAGCGCGCCGACGGGACTGAGGACAATAGCGGGCCAGCTAAACCAGCCACACTCCAAACGGGCGCTGGTGCTGGCCGGTGGCGGTGTCGCCGGCGCGGTGTATGAGATCGGCGCGCTGCGGGCCATCAACGACCTGCTGGTGGGAGAAAGCGTCAATGACTTCGATATCTTTGTGGGAACGAGCGCCGGCTCGATTGTGGCCTCCGGCCTGGCGCATGGGCTCAGCCCCCAAGAGCTACTCCAGGCAATTGAGGGAACGCACGAACGCATCCGCCCCATTCAACGACAGGACATCTTCTCCTTCAACACCCGCGAGTTGATCCAGCGCAGCCGTCGATTACCCCGCACCTTGCGCAATGCCTTTGTCCACTACATGCGCCACCCCCATGATTTCACTCTGGTCGATCTGGCCTGGATCTTCGCGGAAACCCTTCCCTCCGCTCTATACGATGGGCAGACGCTGGCCCGTTATATTGCTGAACTCCTCAAAACTTCTGATTTCCGCGATGATTTCGACAGTCTGACCAAAGAGCTATTTGTCATTGCTACTGACCTCAACAGCGGTCAACGCGCCGTCTTTGGTTCCAATCGCTTCGGGCCGCATCTACCCGCCCCCATTTCCCAGGCTGTAGCCGCTTCGTGCGCTGTTCCCCTCCTGTACAAGCCGGTGCGCATCGGCAACAACGAATATGTTGACGGGGGCCTGGGCGGCAATGCCAGTCTTGACCTGGCCATTGAGCGTGGGGCCAAACTGGTGGTGTGCATCAACGCGCTGGTGCCCTTTCATAACCCCTCTACAGGCAACAAGGAACCGGATTTCATCAGCCAGCAGGGGATGCAAGCCGTGGCGGATCAGGTGTTTCGTATCCTGCTGCATTCCGGTTTGCGCTACCACATCAAACAGCTGCGTCGCCGACACCCAGACGTGGATATTATCTTAATTGAGCCTCAACCCGGCGAGGCGCGCATTCTGAATTCTCACGTCATGCGCTATTCGCAACGTATGGACGTAGGACGACATGGGTATGAGTCGGTGACGCTCTATCTCTCCAAAGATTATCATTTTTACAAAGAAACCCTGGCCCGGCATGGGATCCAAATCAGCGCCCGCACCGTCATTCCACAACTGGAAAAGATGGAAGAGTCGGGCTACAATGATGAGGTGGTGCGCGATGTCCTGGAGTTGACGCCGCGAGCGCGGGCGCGCTCCATTCTCAGCCGCCTGAATCAAACCCTGAGTGATCTCGATGGTTTGATCGACCGCCTGATCTAACGCCCAATGCCCTGTTCTTGTCACCGGAAGGCGTCGCCGGATAACCGGCCGGCAATGTCAGATGGATCCAAAATCACTCCCCAGCCGTTTTACCTTGACCCTCACCCAGCTGGCCTTGCTGGGTCTGGCGGCGTTGGGGGTGTGGGTGTTCATCGATTGGAGCCGGACCTCATTTGACCGTGAGAGTCTGCACCTCATTGAGCTGACTTTTGCCGCTGAAGTCAGCGCGGAAAGCACCCGGCAGGTGGAGCTACAAGCCACCCTGACTTATGTGCAAGGGGAGTTGTATCCCAACGAGGTGCTGCACAACGAGGGGGGTCTCGTGTTGCCCGGCGAGCGCGTCATCATTCCCAATCTGGTGCAGTCCACGCCTGAAGCACCTCCACCTGTTCCCCCCACACCCGATCCGTTGGTCAACGCCCGGCCCTGGCAGATGTGGTGGCGTCT
Organism: Anaerolineae bacterium; assembly: GCA_034435495.1. Lineage (GTDB taxonomy): Bacteria > Chloroflexota > Anaerolineae > Promineifilales > Promineifilaceae > DAOTXO01. The sequence continues at coordinate 1,474 of DAOTXO010000084.1, read as the reverse complement.
GCTGACAGACGCGCCGGCCCCCACGCGCTAAGGCTATGAGTGGGGATTTGACACCGCCCACCGACCGCACGCCCGACTGTTTAGCCGTCTCGGTCGATGTGGTTATTTTCTCCCTTTTCATGGCGGAGCAAGACCTGCGCGTTTTGTTGGTGCAGCGCGCCGTGACACCCTATCAGGCCATGTGGGCTTTGCCCGGCGGCTTTGTACACCGGCAGGAGTCGCTGGAAGAAGCTGCGGCGCGGGAACTGGAGGAAGAAACGGGGGTCTCTTCGGTCTACATGGAGCAACTGTACACTTTTGGCGCGCCCGAACGCGACCCGCGTATGAGGGTGATCACGGTGGTTTACTTCGCGCTCGTGCCCTATAACATCATCCAACACCGGCCGGGCAGCGACGCTCAGGAAACAGCCTGGTTTTCCGTTTTCAATCTGCCGCAGCTGGCCTTTGATCATCAGACCATTGTCGAATATGCGTTGCAGCGCCTGCGTTACAAACTGGAGTACAGCGCCGTCGGCTTCAACTTGCTACCCGATGAGTTCACCCTATCTGAGTTACAAAGCGCCTATGAGCTGATCCTGGGTGAAGGGTTGGACAAACGCAACTTCCGGCGCAAGATTTTGGCGGCTGAAATCCTGGAAGAAACGGGCCGACGCACTCACGAGGGAGAAGGCCGGCCGGCGAGGCTGTATCGCTACCGCGAAAATGCCGTCGCCGAAATCAAAGCGCGCCGCCTCTTTCCCTAACAACCCCGCAAGACCGGTCTTCTCAACAACTCGTATAGCCCAACGGTGATAATACAGGGCGACCAGGTAACGAGCAGGCAATTTTTCAGGGTCTCGTTCGTTGGTCAGAAAACGCAGCCCCTGCCTGCCCTAGAGGGCTTCGACTTGTAGCTGATGCCATGAGACATCTAATCGGCTGCGCACAGCCGCCGACCCCCGGTTGAGAACAGGGGTGTCGCTTGGGGTGGCCTTGACATCCTTGTGGCCGGGGAGTTCCTGAACCGTGCGGATAGCGTAACCAGCTTCCAGGAGATGGGTGGCCCGGTTGCGTGCAGTTGCTTGACATGGCGCAACGGCTCCTTTAGAATGGGTGATAGTTGTAGAGGAAGGACAGTCACCCAATCTTCGTTTCCTTTTGTGTCGCGCACCACAATCTGTTGGTTTCCGAAGTCCAAGTCTTTGATCCGCAGGCGCATCCCATGCAGATAGGTCTGTTCAGTGCCAATAGAGTAGTGCTTAACCCGGATCAGGTTCCGAAGTTGGTTATGACTCAAAATAAGTTATTAGTAAGCTCGTACAAGTGCATGTATCCAATGGGATAACTCAAAAATGAGTCAAATAATTGAGGGGTGTGCATAAATAGCACAGCCCAAAAACTTGACATAGCCGGCCAAAAGGGTACTCCTTAAGGTGACCAAACCAAAGGAGGTGCCCAATGGCAGAACCAAAATTGACCGACTATGTCCATATCA
>DAOTXO010000083.1:0-18342 GCA_034435495.1 Anaerolineae bacterium | reverse complement strand
GTCTACCCGGGCTACCAGGAGTAAGACTGGAGCAGTTTGTTGCAGGAAAAGACGCGCCAACAGGGGAGTGCGGGCGCTGGCCGGCGTGTGCACCGCCAACAAGCCGGTGTGGGCAGCCAGCTGTGCTTCGAGCCGGCCGAATGCGGGTATGTGGTCAAAAATCGGCAGCAACCCCGATAGTTTCATGCTATGTCTGGTTTCCAGAGGCAGAATGTGCATCCGCGGCCGGCCCTCGATTGTGTCGCGTCATGGCTATCTCCAACCCCTCGGTGATGAAGGTGGTCACCGCCTTGACCGTTTCCTCCAAAACCTCGTTCACCCAAACCTGTTCGACAGCCGCAAAATCTTGCAGCACAAAAGCGGCCGGGTCCAGGCGGCCAGGCGGCCGGCCGATTCCCAGGCGCAAGCGGGGAAACTCCTGGCCAAGATGGGCGATGATGGAGCGCATACCATTGTGACCGCCCGCGCCGCCTGTGCGCCGCAGTCGCAGGGCCCCCGACGGCAAATCCAGATCATCGTACATCACCAGCAGGCGACCCAGCGGAATCTTGTAAAACCGCAACAGGCTGCCAACAGCCTGCCCACTGACATTCATGAACGTTTGGGGCTTGGCTAAAATGAGTGAACGGCCGGCCCATTGTCCCAATCCCACCAGGGCGCGCGCCTGGGCGCGGGTCAACGGAATATCCCAGGCGGTCGCCAGTCGGTCGATAGCCATAAACCCGATGTTGTGGCGGTTGCCTTTGTATTCACGACCTGGGTTGCCCAGGCCCACAATCAGAAAGCGTTCGCTATCGCCTGTCATCTGTCCCATCAACCGATCGTATCAACCTCAACAACACCAACGCGGCCGTCACATGCAATCGCCCGCGCTCCCCTCCCGCATCTGAGGACGGGAACTCCGCCGGCCTCAAACAAAACGACCTGGGGCGAGCAATGCCAGGCCCCTTTCGCGCCTGAGGTGGTGATCCCCTTCTGCCTCAAGAGAGACAGGCTGGGGTGAGCGATACAAAGCACTCCAGTCTAGCACATCCAGGCGTGTCTGACTAACAAGAGACGATGGGGATGAAAGGGGCATGAAGGGGATCAGGGCATCTTGGAAACCTTTCTTAAATGTGCCATAATTCAATCAGGTGTGCGTAAGCCCACCACCTATCCACGGCTTAACACCCGCTGGTTTTGGTGTTTTGATCCTATCCAGAGGCGCGCTCCCTTCCCATTGCATTGGGGCGTCTGCTGCTGATATATGTAACGGAGTAACCATGTTCCAATTGCCGCGTCGTTCCTGGCTGGCTGTGGTCGGCCTTATGTGTCTATGGTTGATTGTCGCCTGTGGGCCAGCTCCCGAAACTTTGTTGGAAGATGCGGCCCCGGCCGCCACAACCCCCTCCGAGGAAACCGCCTCCCCTGACAATCTGGCCGAGGCTGCTCCTATCGACCCTGAAAGCGATGCGCCGGCCGACAACGCGGCCCCGGCCGAAACGGTCGATGATCTGGGTATCCCGGTAGGTTTCACAGCCGAAGGCCGACCCTATCGCGGTCGTCTGGATGCACCGGTGCAAATCGAGGAGTTTTCTGACTACCAATGCCCCTTCTGCGCTCGCTTCACCGCCCAGACCAAGCCCTCGCTGGATGAGAATCAAATCGCCAGCGGAGACGCCGTTTTAATCTTCTACGATTTCCCGCTCAACATTCACCCTCAGGCCCCGGCCGCAGCCCACGCAGCCCGTTGCGCCGGTGAGCAGGGCGCCAAAGCCTACTGGCAGATGCACGACAGCATCTTTGAGAATACGGAAGCCTGGAGTATTGCCGACCCCACAGATGTCTTTGTCGATCTGGCCGGAGAGTTAGGTCTGGATCAAGCCGCCTTTGAAGCGTGTCAGACCAGCAACCGCTATGAAGAGGCGGTTCAGGCAGACTATAATCTTGGCCTGGAGCGTGGAGTGCGCGGCACGCCGACCTTCTTCATCAATGGGCAGGCTGTCTCTGGCGCGCAACCCATCACTGTTTTCGACCGCGCCATCGAAGCAGCGAAGAGCGGCGAGCCGGTGGCTCAGGAAAGTGAAGACGGTACCGAACCGGTGACAGAAGAAGACATTGATCTCTACATGCCGCAGCCGGTGACCCTGTCCGGCAATTTCGCAGCCAGTCTGGGTGACCCCAATGCGCCGGTCGTCATTGCCGAGTTCACCGATTATCAATGTCCCTTCTGCGCTCGCCACTCGCTGGACACCATGCCTCGCTTGCTGAGTGACATGATTGAGACCGGGCGGGTCTACTATACACTCTACGATCTGCCATTGGAAAGCATCCATCCCGATGCGCGTCTGGCGGCCGGGGTGGCCCGCTGCGCCGGGGAACAAGGCGCGTATTGGGAGATGCACGACACCCTCTTCGCACGCCAGGCAGAGTGGAGCGGTCAGGGCAATGGTTGGTTTGTTGATCTGGCCGGCAGCCTAAATCTGAACGAGGCGACCTTCAAGACCTGCCTGGATGAACAACGCTACGATAGCGCCGTCCAGGCCAATTTGGATGAAGCCAGCCAGATCGGCTTGAACGGCACACCCTCTTTCTTAATTCAGGGCTACAATCTGTTCAGCGGGGCGCAACCCTACGATGTGTTCAATCAAGTAGTGGAATTGGTGGAACAGGATAACCTGGTCAACACCATTCGCAACGCCATCCGCCAGCAACTGGAAAGTCAACGCGCCCAACAAGCCCCGCCCCCCACTCCCAGCGGCCCGGTGGATGTTCCCCTGGGCGAGGATGATATTGCTATCGGTGATCCCGATGCACCGATTGTGCTGGTGGAATACACCGACTATCAATGCCCCTTCTGCTCCCGGCACCACGCGCAGACCTATCCCCAACTGATTCAAGATTATGTGGACACCGGGTTGGTGCGCTACGTCTTTAAGGATTTCCCCCTGGAGAGCATTCATCCCCAGGCTAACCTGGCTTCCCAGGCGGCGCGCTGCGCCCATGAACAGAACGCCTTCCTGACGATGCACGATCGGCTGTTTGAGACCCAAAGTGAGTGGGGCAACGAGCAAGCAGCCGAAATTTTCGCCGGCTACGCCAAGGAGATGGGGCTGGATGAAGCAGATTTCACAGAATGTCTGAACAGCGGTAAATATGAATCCCTGATCGCCAGCCAGCTCCAGGAAGGGTTGAGCCTGGGGGTGCAAGGCACACCCGCCTTTTTTGTCAATGGCAACCCCATCTCTGGCGCACAACCTTTTTCGGTCTTTCAACAGATGATTGACGACGAGTTGGAGAATTAAGCCTAGCTTCTGGGGGCAGGTTTCAGTGTGGTCGACTGGATGCGACCCAACTTGCATGGCTTATGCATGTTCACCTGCCCCCTCTCATTTTAGAACTGATTACACCGGACATAGCGATTGAGGCGGGTTGGCGACGGTTATTTGCGGGTTGGCTGGGGCCGGCCGCATCGTCTGTTGTCCAGCTGGAGCTAACCATGAGGGCGGAGCTCCCTCCTCCGCCTGATGTACCCCCCTTTTTCCAAACGACCACCGCTCCGCTCATCACGGCTTATCATCCCACCCCCCAGACTACCCAGCTTTACCTGGAATCCATCGCCCGACTGTCCATCCCGGCCGAAGCGACGCAACCGGTACGCGGGGTTGTCACTCCCGTCGGCCTCTCCCCACGTCTGTTGCCAGATGTCACCTATTCAGGTCTGGCAGCGCGCCTGCGCCGTCAGGGAGGCTATCTGCTGCACGCCGCCAGCTGCGCCTGGCAGAGGGCCGGGTTGTTGTTAGTGGGGCGTTCCGGCAGCGGCAAAACCACCACCGTCCTTAACCTGGCGCTGCACGGCTGGGCGCATTTGTCCAACGATGTCACGCTTTTGCGCCGGGGGGAGGCGGGAATCATGGCCTGGCCCACGCCAGATGAGACCTGGATACGACCGACCACTCTGGCGCTCCTGCCGGCGCTGGCAGCTTATCAGGCAACCGGCGCGGCCGGCTCGAACAGCGCCAACACCATTCGCCTTCACCCGGTGACGCCACGCCCCGGCCTGAACCCAACGGTCATCAGCGCCATCTGTTTCCCCCAGGTGACAGCCGGGGCCACTCGTCTGCGGCCCCAAAGCCAGAGCCTGACCCTGGCGCGGCTGCTGGAAGAAAGCCTGGATTGTTGGGACCTCGACGCGGCAACTGACCATACCACCTTTTTGAGCGCGCTGGTGCGCCAGGCTCCCGCTTACGAGCTGCATCTGGGGCAAGATGTGGCGCGGCTGCCGCACCTCTTGCAATCCCTGGCAAGCAGCGGCGACGCGAGGTGACGGATGGACAACGAGCCGATCCGCACTTACTTGCTGGCGCGCTGGCCGGCGTACACCAGACTACTCGTGGCGGGCCTGGGAGGCGGCCTGTTGCTGATTGTCGTCAGCGGCGCGCTCGGCCGGTGGGATGGGGTTTTGGCGCTGGCTCTCTTGCTCCTGGGGTTGAATTACTTTCTGGCAGCGTCGTTGTGGCTAGCTCGTCAGTCACAAGACATCCATTTTCTGGCCAACACCTTGTGGCAATTGGGGCAGTTAGGCCAGGATGATCGACTGGCGATTGTAGACCTGGGTTTGCGCCGCCTGGCGATTGCCCTGCGCAGCCGCCTGCGCAAAGGGCGTATCATTGCCATTGATGTTTACAATCCCCAGCTCAGCCCTCACCGGGCGCTGGTTCGTTTGCGCCAGGTGCAGTATGAGCGCAGTTACGACTATCAGACAGATGTGCGCATGGAGGCGCTGGAAGGACGGCTGGACTTTTTGCCCCTGCCCGACAACTACTTGCCGATTGTTATCATGAACCAGACGCTGGTGGAGTTGTTTCAACCCGGTGATCGTGCTACCCTATTGCGTGAGATATATCGCATCCTGACCCCGGGCGGGCGTCTGCTGTTGGTGGAGCCAGCGCGCAGCTGGGCCAATTGGTGGTTGCAACCGTGGCTGGCCGGGGTTCCTTTCATCGGTGAATGGGAAGCCCTGTTCAACCAGACAGCTTTTCAGGAACGCGTCGAACAGCCAATCAACGCCTTGTTGTGGGGGTTTGTCTTACACAAGCCAGCTCTGCCGGCTCCCCAACAACTGGCTCTACCTTTCTAGGCGCGGTTGGGAAACCGCGGCTACTACACTACACACCGCTACCCCGGCGGAACACGTTCATTGGTGGCCTAACGATGGTACGCTTTCTACGTCAAAACTGGCTCTCCATTCTCATCTTTGGTCTGCTGATTTACCTGACAGCGCGCCTGATCTGGCGGCCCAGTCGGGTGGTGACGGTGGAAAATCCCCATGTAGAGGGAGAGCTTCGTCTGGTGACGTTGCTGGCGCGGGATGGCATCCCGGCCATCGACGCCCCACAATTTTACACCGCCGACGAAGCAGACCGCGAATATGCACCCGACGAGCTGGTATTGGGTGTCGTTCTAGAAGATGAAAGCCGGGCCTACTCCACCGATTTGCTCGACAGACATGAGATTGTCAACGACACTCTGGCCGGCCACCCCATCGCAGTCACCTGGTGACCCCTGTGCTTCACGGGAATCGTGTATTCCCGCAACGTGAACGGTCAGGTGTTGAGCTTTGGCGTCAGCGGCAAGTTGATCCGCAACACACTGGTGATGTATGACCGTGAAACGGAGAGTCTGTGGGGGCAAATATTAGGCGAGGCAATTGAGGGACCGCTGGCAGGCAGCCGACTGACGTTTGTCCCGGCCGTCCATGTCACCTGGTCTGAGTGGCGCACCCAACACCCTGACACACTGGCGTTGGTTAAGGGATACACCGGTCAGCGCGGCGCTTACCGCAGCTACTTCAACTCTCCTTCGGCCGGTGTGCTGGGAGAAAGCACCTACGATGCTCGCCTCTACCCCAAAGAGTTTGTGGTGGGGGTGGAAGGGGAGCAGGAAACAGTCGCCTATCCCTTCAGTGTGCTGAACCTGCAACCGGTGCTCAACGATACGCTGGACGGGGTTACACCGATTGTTGTGGTCTTCGATGTGGAGAGCGGCGGAGCGGCCGTCTGGCGACGGCAGCTGGCCGGGCAACCGCTGACCTTTAGCCAGGATGCAACCGGCCGGCTGCAAGATGAGGAAACCAATTCGATTTGGGATGGCTTCACCGGCCGGGCTGTGAGTGGGCCGGCCGCCGGGGAGCAGTTACAGGCCGTTAAATTCACCCGCGTCTTTTGGTTTGGTTGGAAGGATTGGTATCCTCAGACCCGTCTCTACACCCTGCCCACCGAATAGAAACGACAGGCGGTCGGGGGTGCAACCCACGCCTATGCCGGGGGAGCGGTGTGCCGGGCAACGAAATCGTCAATCAGGCGACGGGCAATACTCATCGGTGGGGGAACCAGAGGCAACTGGTCGGCCGCAAACCAATCAGCGTGCGCCAACTCCTCATCTTCCAATGTCAACGTCCCGCCGGCATAGACCGCCGTAAAAGCCACCATCAACGAGTGAGGAAAGGGCCATGGCTGGCTGCCAAAGTAACGAATAGCGTGTACTGTCACCCCGACCTCTTCCAAAATTTCCCGCTCTACTGCCTGTTCTAGCGTTTCACCCGGTTCCACAAAACCGGCCAGGACGCTGTAAAAACCGGCCGGATGGCGGTGATTGTGCGCCAACAGCAGACGCCCCTCCTTTTCCACCGCCACAATGACGGCCGGGGCCAGTCGGGGGTAGGCAGTCAGGCCGCAAACCGGACAGATTTTGACATGCTCATCTGGTTTACGCCTGGTGGGCGCACCACAACCACCACAATAACGATGGGTGCGATCCCAGGCTACAATTTGCACCGCCCGCGCTGCCACCCAAAACATCTCCTCTTCCAACAAGCTGTAAGCCTGGCGCAACGAGACCCACTGCCCGGCCGGCAGCGTCTCCATTTCCTCCAACCCGGCCGCCCAACAGTTTACCCCCTCCCAACGCCCCAGAAAATGCGCCTGGGCTGGGTCTACACCCCAGGCCACCGCTTCCGGCTGACGCGGCAGAAAATGGGTTCCCGCCTGGGAGAGCAGCAACAACCGCTCCTGGCGGAACAAAAACCAGTAATCAAGCAAGGTGGGCGGCCAGGGGCGCGCCCCAGGCGTAAAACGAACGGGTTGGCTCATGGCACACCTGATAGCAAAGAGGCAATGTCAGGGGTAGGGCGTGGATGTCGGTTTACATTCGTCGTCGCCTGGATAGGGGCAAGGCTCTGGCGTGCCCGGCCCACTGGGCAGCGTAGGCAAAGACGGTGTTGTCGGGGAAGGAGAGACAACCGGGAGGTTGCCGGCCGGGGTAGGGGATGAGGTTGGGGTTGGCGCTGGCGTTGAGGGAGTAGGTTGGGCAGGGAGGGTTGGGGAAGGTACGCTGGTACCGGGCAGAGTGGCCCCGCCTGTCGGCGAGGGCAACACCACCGTGATGGGTGTGGGGGTAGCACTGGGCGGGGGGGTGATGGAGACAACAACACCGCCATTTCCCACTTCGACCGTCGGTGTGATGACATTGGCCGGCGGCGGTGTATCCAAACTCCCCACGCTCTCGGTGGGGACCGGCAGTCCATCGGCCGCTCCCTCACCGCCGATGGTCGCACGGGTCAAGGGGTTGGGCTGTACGATGCGCCGCACCTCCAGATACCACAGGCCTTCATGCGGCGGCTCTTTGCCACACCCCAGCGGCCCAACGTAAAAGCGCCAGAATCCCTCCACCGTCAGGCTCGTTCCTGGTGGAACCAATTGCAAGACTGTTTCGTAGCCCACCGCGCCCATCTGCAAATTATCAGCCACCAATCCCCAGACAGTGAGCGGGCCTTTATACAGGTCGCATACGGCCGGGGTCAGGGGCGTGTAGCTGCCTGTGACCTGAATTAGCTGATTGATAAAGACACGGGGGTTAGCGCCTAAATCAGGAAATGCCACCGGGCGGGGGATGCCATCAATGACCAGCGGGCTGGGGGTGGGGGAGGGACGCCCCGGCTTAAGTGGGCGCGCCTGATCATCCCGGCAACCAGCCAGCAACGTTAAACCAAGTAAAAGCAACATAAGGGCGCGACGCATGTTGTTTCCGTAACCACGAATTCAGATCTTAAGTGTAACGGAAAGTGGGCCAAAAAACGAAAGGCCTGGGCGCTCTGTTACTGATAGCTTAGACGCCAGGGGAGGAAACCACGCAAAGCCAGACAGAGCGCCGACTTCATTCGTAGCTTGTAGTCGCGGTATCCTTACCGCGCAAGACTCATCGACGGCGAAGGCGCGCCACACCTCTACTTCGGCCGGCGCGACCAGCGCGGCCAGATAACACCCCGCTGATGTAACCACCACTCCCCCACCAGCGCCGCCAACGCCAACCCCAACAACCAGGGCCACAACTCCTGCTGCCCCACTTGCGGTTGGGCCGGGACAACAGCGCCCGACGCGCCGACCAGTAAAGTTGCGGCCGGCGCGATTCTCGACTCCAGATCTGAGAAAAGGTTGACGGTGAAGACACCGGCCGGTCGTTCGCCGACCGCATCGCGCACCCACAAAGTGTACACACCGGTCTGCATCGTATCATCGAAGATCAGGCTGCTGCCTGTCACTGGCTGCTCCCAGGCAACGCCATCCGGGCGTACCACCCGTACATCGGTCGCGCCCGCCCAGGGTTGGAGGGCGACAGGTTGGCCGGGGGTTAAAGACCCCTCTCCGGCCAACAGTCGCCCTGGGTTGAGCCAGGTGGTCAGGTTTGCCATCAAGATGGGAAAAGCGATCTGCAACGGCAGGTCAGAGTCGCGCAGGTCGAAGGTGAGCACAGCTACGCGCCGCCCCTGCCATTCACCTGTCAGCGCTAGCGGCCCTCCCTCAGCCCCAATCAGAGTTTGCGCCCAGGGCGCCTGCACCTCGTGCGCCTGGCGAATGCTCACCCCGTCCCAATCCACGAATTGCAACAGGGGGGAATCGGCCAGACGTGTCGTGATGGTGTTGGAAAAGAGCGCCCCCACCGTTAAGGGGGGTTGACTGGCAGGTGGATCGATGATCAAGAGCGGCCCCGGCGGTGCAGGATCGGGCCACAGCGCCCCATCGAAGACATAGAGGTCGTAACCGCTCTCCAGCGGCGTTTCTGGCGTCGCCTTGAACAGCTCCATCCCCGGCATGACACCCAAGACCTGTTCTAAAAAAAGATTGCCGGCCGTGACCAACAAAACCCGACTGCGTAACGGCTCGGTCAGCGCGACCCAGGCCACATTGTCTAACGCCAGGTAATCTGGCCCATCGCTCGTGAGGGATGCTTCTATCGGCGCATTCTCAAATGTGCCCGCCTCTGCTGGCGGCAGTTGCCAGATGGGGCTGGCACTCTCGCCAGGCGCGAGCGTCAGTCGACGGGCATCGAAGAGCGCATCGTCCAGTCGCAGACTCAAGACGGCCGTTTGGGTCTGAGAGCCATAGTTGACCACACGGGCCAGCAAGGTCGTCTCCTGCGCGGTGGTATGGGTTGCCAGGGTAGCCAGGCCAAGATTGACATCGGAGACCCCCACCGGCGCATACTGGGGAGGAACAGGCAAAAGCGCAGCCGAGGCCGAGGCGCCCCCATCAGAGACCACCACAATCTGGGCGTCTCTGAACCCCTGGGCTGCCCCGGCCGCCAGCGCATAGGCAGCCTCCCAATCCGCTTCTCCCTGGCCAGGGGCAGCGTCGGTCAATGCCTGGCGCAGCTGAGCCGGGTCGGCTGTGGCCGAAACCAACACCTGCGGGGTGCGTCCCACCAGGATCAGCGTCATCTGGTCGCCGCCGCCCAAGTCATCGATCATCTGGCGCACAATCTGCTGGGCGACGGCAAAGCGGTTGGGCGCAACGTCCGTCGCCTGCATAGAGGCAGACGCATCCAACAAAACGACCACACTGCCATTGGCCAGCCGGCCGGCCGGCAAATAGGGGCGCGCCAGAGCCAAGACCAGCAAAGCGAGAATGAGCAGCTGCACCAGCAACAGCAAGTTCCGGCGCAACTTCTGCCAGGGGGCATTGGCTTCGCGGTCGCGCACCAGGCGTTGCCACAGCCAGGTGCTGCTCACCAACCGTTCCTGCCGACGTAGACGCAACATGTAAAGCAAGACGATGGGAATGGCCAGCAGTCCTGACCAGAAAAAGAGCGGCGTGAGAAAAGACATAGCCTTAACGCACGATCAAACGTTGGCGCAAGGTGTACAAAACCAACTTCTCCCAGGGTAAGTCCGTTGTCACCGGCACATAATGGACACCTCGCTGGCGACAAAAGGCGGCCGTCTCCAGCAACCACGCCTGCAAGCGTCGCCGATAGAGCGCTAACATCCCTCCATCCAGCGTGATCTCCGTCGCGCTCTGTGTCTCGACATCCACCAGCTTCAAATCGCCAGCCAGGGGCGGGTCGATCTCGTCAGGGCTAAGCAGATGCAACACCCCCACCTCGTAACCCTGGGCCTGGAGCGCCGTCACCCCTTCTTGAAAACCGGTGGGAGATAGGAGATCGGAGATGAGCAAAAGGAGACCCGGCCGGCGCGCACGCCAGGCATAATCCCGCAAGGCAGCAGTGAGATGGGTTTCGCCGGCCGCCACGCCGGATTCTAAAAATTGAAACAAGGTCAGACTGTGGCGTCCCCGGCGCGGCCCCCAGCGCCGTGGCGCAGCTCCCAGAAAGGTGACATACAACTGGTCATGGGCCGCCAGGGCCATGTGTCCCAGCGCGCCGGCCAGCCGCAGGGCGTAATGGAATTTATGCGTCGCTCCTTCTTCCGGCCAGGCCATGCTGGCGCTGGCGTCTAACGCCAGATGCACCGCCAGGTCTTCTTCCTCCTCAAACAGCTTGATGAAAGGTTTTTCCAACCGGGCATAAACATTCCAATCGAGTCGGCGTAAATCATCTCCCGGCGCATAGTCGCGGTAATCGGCAAAGGTGATGGCGGAACCACGCTTCTGACTGCGGCGGTCGCCTTTCAAGACTCCCAACCGCACCTGTTCGGCGACCAGGGAGAGTTGCTCCAACTGGCGTAGGGTGGTTTCGTCAAATACCATACCCTGGCGTCCTAAGCGCGGCGGCCGTCGGGCGGCAGATGGGCCACCACATCCGCAATGATGCTATCAGGGGAGATACCCTCTGCCTGCCCCTCAAAATTGAGGATAAGGCGATGGCGCAACGCTGCCGGAGCCATGGACTGAACATCATCAAAGCTGACGTTGAAGCGCCCATCTAACAGGGCCGCAATTTTACTACCCCAAATGATGGCTTGCGCCCCGCGTGGGCTGGCCCCGTAGCGCACATATTGCCGCACCAACGGGCTGGCGCTGGCGGCGGGATGGGTATCCACCACCAGCTGGCTGACATAGCGGGCGACATGGGTGGCGACGGGAACCTGGCGCGCCAGGCGTTGCATAGCCAACAACGTCGCGCCATCGGCGGCCGGCCGAACCGATGTCAATAGTTCACCGGTGGTGCGAGCGACAATCTCCGTCAGTTCATCGACGCTGGGAAAAAGCGCCAGCACCTTGAACAAGAAGCGGTCGAGTTGCGCTTCCGGTAATGGGTAAGTTCCTTCCATCTCCAGCGGGTTTTGGGTCGCCAGGACAAAAAAGGGTTGGGGCAGGGGGCGAGTCGCGTCGGCGACAGTGACCGTTTGCTCTTGCATCGCCTCCAAGAGAGCCGATTGGGTCTTAGGAGTGGCGCGGTTGATCTCATCCGCCAACACCAGGTTGGCGAAGAGAGGGCCGGGCTGGAAGCGAAAGCTTTTCTGTCCGTTGATGCTCTCCAACACGTCAGTTCCGGTGATGTCAGCCGGCATGAGATCCGGCGTAAATTGGATGCGACTGAAACGGATGTCGAGCGCCTGACTCAAGGTGCGGATGAGCATGGTTTTGCCCAACCCCGGCACACCTTCCAGCAGAACATGGCCGCCGGCCAGCACCGCCATCAACACATGGCGCACGACCGCTTGTTGGCCGACAATAACACGCCCAACTTCGGCTTCAATGGCCTGGGCCAGCGCACGAAAGCGCGCCGGATCAAGAGGAGGAGAGTCGGATGGGATCATAAGATCATGGCTCCTGACGTAGCCGCGGTTTCCCAACCACGCCTTGTAGCCCTGGTATCCTTACCGCGCCGAATGCAATCATGGCTCCAGAGAAGAAAAGTAGTCCCGGATAAAATCCTTCAATCCCAGGGGGACATAATCGTCCTCCAGGGCGGCATAGGCCTGGTCACGGTAGTCACCAAAAACTTGATCGTAAGGCACACGGCTTTGCTCGTCGCGGAAGGGGGTTTCCTGCTCTGTCACCAACTGGCCGCACGCCTCTGGGTTGCCCTGGCACACGGCCGGCAGCTCCACCGACACACCAGGCGCGTCTATCAATGGAGAAGAAGGCGGTACAAAAAGATTCTCGACATGCCCTCCGCCTGGGCCGGGAACGCCCGGCGCATTCGAGCTATTGCTCTCCTCGCCGGAAGAAACACTCGCGCCGCCGGCCGATTCTGAGTTTGCCTCTGAGCCGGGGGACTCTTCTCCCAACGAATCACCCCCTTCGCCTGGGGTGTTCGCCTCCCCGGCCGTTTCCGGCTGACCCGCCTGCGCCACGGCCTGCCGACCGGCGGCCACCTGAGCGGCTGCTTCGGCGGCGGCTAACTGGGCGACACGCTGTTGCAAAAGAGCCCCGGCCTGACGTAACGCGGCCTGCGCCGCCGCTATATCCCCCTGGTTCAAACTTTCAGCCGCCTCTGCCAGTGCAGTAGCCAGCTCCGGGTCAGCCTCGGCCAGAGCCGTCGCCGCGCTGTCCATCTGTTGCATCAGGGCAGCCGTCTCCGCCGGGGTCAGGTCGGGTAGTTCGTCCGCCAGATCGAAGGCCGCGGCGGCCGCGGCCGACAAATCGCCGGCCTGCAACGCCTGCCCTAACGCTCGGCCGGCCGGCGTTTCAGCCAGCGACGCACCTGCTTCGGCCAGGGTGGCGGCCAGGTCGTTTGGTAACCCATCCGACGCCAGAGCGCGCAAATCTGCTTCCGCTTCCGACAAAACGGCGGTGACTTCCTCCTGGCTTAAATCCTCCGCTTGCAACTCTTGCAAAGCCTCTTCCAGAGGAGTAGTCAGCGCTTCCTCTTGCGTTGGCGTCAGGCCCGGCGTCTGGCGCAGCTCTTCCAGCAACGCCTCCAGCGCCGCTGTCTGTCCGGCAATCGCCTGAGCGACCGCCTGCTGTTGGCGCAACTGTTCTGTCTGAGGGTTGGGCAAGACCAAGGCGAGGATCAACAGCAGAGTGGTCAGCGCCAGCAGGCCCATTTCACGCATCGGCCAGCGCCAGGGCATGGCACGAACCACATCTACCCGGCGCGCCGCCCGCAGCGTGTCTTGCAACTGCTGCTCCCCCCAGGGAACCGGCGGGGTTAGCTGGGCCAGGTAAATTTCGATGGCAGTGGCAACACGCTCTTGCAAGTGAAACTGATGATCGGCCCCACGCGCCTGCTGTAGCAGCGAGCGCCGCGCCAACATCACACCAACGCCGGCCAGCAGCAATCCCGCGCCGGCCAACCCGGCCGTCAGCCCCAACAAAGCTTCCGGCATCAGCCAGGGGCGCAGCCGGGCTATCGCCGCGGCCAGGGCAGCCAACGACAACCCGACCAACAAGCCGCGCGGCAACCAGAGGCCGGCCAACAACCAGCGTCGTCGCCGCTCCCAGCTTTTCAAATGCGCCAGTAGTTCATCCATATTTTAAGCCGCCTGATTGGCGGCGCTCAGCTCAAGTTGTGGTGCGGGCGATGTGCCGCACGGTCAACTCCAATAAAAGCCACGCTATCCCTATATAGAATAGCACAAACAGCCACCACGGGGAGGGCAGGTAGATGGGCGTTCCCGACACAAACTGCTGTGACACCCACAGTGCGCCATCCTCAACCAGAAAAATGTCGCTGACGATCAGGGCGGTCGGCAGATTCAAACCCGCCCCGATAGCGCCCAAATAAGCTAGAATGATTTCCCAGCCTGGAATGAGTAGCTCCAAAAAGGCACCCACCACCGCTACCAGGAGCAAGGCAATCAGGGGTAAACCCACCAGCAACAACATACTCAGCAGGTAGGTCAGGACGCTGGCGGAAAGGGTGGAGCGCATTCGAGCAGAGGCATAGAGGCCCAATAAGGCGAAAGTCACAGCCGCCACCAAAATAAGTGTCTGGGAGAGCAGCACTTCTACCCAATCCACTCCGCCCAAAAGAAAGGCGATGCTCTGCAAGGGAGCTGAGGCAATGATCAACAAAACGACATAACTCAGCGCCGAGAGGAGTTTGCCCAACACCAGAGCGCGTGGGCGCAGGAGGGTGGTTAACAACAAGTCATAAGTCTGGCGCTCCCTTTCGCCGCTGATCGCGCCCGAGGTGAAGGCGGGCCCAACAAAAGCCGCCAGGAAAACCTCCACCCCCACCACGGCGCTCAGAATAACTTTGCCCACCTGTCGATTCCCACCGCCAGGCAAGGGGTCAGCGGCCGCCAGATAAACCAAGGTGATCAGGCAGCTCATGAGAAACAAATAGAGGGTGAGAATGACATAGGCGCGCCGGCCGCGCATTCGACTGCGCAACTCTTTCAGCGCCACTGGATTCTCCATCAACGCTGCCCGCCAACGTTGCAGCCGACCGGGCTGTGGATGGGGTGAGATTGACATGCACGTTCCTCCAGAGAGTCACGGTCGGCGTTAGCCGCCCACATACTCCAGTTGACGCACCACAAGAGTCAGGGTCACGAGCGACACGAGAGCATCCACCGCCGCCGGCCCCAACCCGGACATAAAGTACAGCGTCGGCCCCTCCAGCGCCAGCTGGAGGCCGACCAAGGTCCAGATAAAACCGTTGTTCAACAGTTTGTACCCCAATAGGAGGGTGTAGCTGCTGACCAGCGCCGTTGTAGGCGAGGTCAAGCGAGCAGAGAAAAATAGCCCGAACAGAGCCGCCAGCCAGATTTCCAACCATGGCCGACCCAACAGCGTCAGAGCGGTCAGCGTCGCCGGCAGGTTGAAACGCGCGGTCAGGTCTTGCGAAAGCCACACCCCCAAGATCAAAAACGTCATACCGGCCTGCAACAAGGTCGAGAGCAGCAACAGGGTCCAGATACGCAGACGGGCGAGCGCTCCCATGAGCTTGGCCAACACCAGGAAACGGGTCGAGACCGGCGTGGCGCGCAATATCTCCCAAGTGCCTTGTTGCACCTCCAGACTGATGGCGGGAGCCGTCAGGGCCGGGGCCATGGTCAGGCCGTACAATTTGACGCCCACCGCCAGCAAGGCCGGCAAACAACCCAGACACAACAACACCCCTAATTCCTCCTGGTTAGCCAGAAAGGCGGGATTGGCCACCGCGGTGCAGGCCCCCAAGAAGAAGGCGGCCAACCACACCAACGGAGCAAAACGATGCAAGCCATCGAAGAAGGGATTGGGGCGCCCCCAGGCGCCCTTCTCGCGCAAATACACGGGGTGCTGGCGCAACTCGCGCCAGCTTTGCCACGGCCGGGACCACCGGAAAATAGTCTCAGCGCGCACACCGGAATGCGTCGCGGCGGACGTAGAATGGCTCAATTGACGACACCCTGAGTCAGTTGCATGAAAACATCCTCCAGATCGCCGGTCTGCTCGCTGAATGACAGCAGGCGGAAACCGCCTTGCACCAGTGTCGTCACCAGGGCGCTGAGACTCTCGTCGTCACCATTGAAATCGAAATGAATGGCGTCGGTCGCCAGACTGGCATCAGCGGCGTTAGCCGGGGATGCGCCAACCACCAGGTTCGAGACGCCGCTTTGTTGGCCGAGAAAAGCAGCGGCCGACGTCACATCCCCCAACAGACGCAACTGGATGAGGCGGTGGGCGCGCAAACGGCGCTGCAAAACATGCAACTCGTCGAAGGTCACCAGCCGGCCGGCCTCCAAAATGGCGATGCTGTCGCAGATATCCGCCACTTCGGACAAAATGTGGGAGGAGAAAAAGATCGTCTTGCCCATCTGACGCAATTCCCGCAGAAGCTCCCGAATTTCAATCCGGGCGCGGGGGTCAAGTCCGCTGGCCGGCTCGTCTAAAATCAACACTTGAGGATCGTGCGCCAGGGTGCGCGCCAGGCACAGACGTTGCTTCATCCCTCGGCTCAACGTCTCTACATACGCTTCACGCTTGTGCCCCAAATCGACCAGGGCCAACAGATCATCGATGATGCTCTGGCGTTGGTGGCGCGGAATGGCATAGCAGGCCGCGAAAAAATCCAGGTACTCCCACACTTGCATATCTTCGTAGACGCCGAAGAAATCGGGCATATACCCCATCACCCGTCGCACTGCCTGGGGTTGGTGCAAGACGGAGTGGCCGGCCACCCGCGCTTCCCCGTGAGTAGGCTGCAACAAAGTGGTTAAGATGCGGATGGTGGTGGTCTTGCCGGCTCCGTTGGGGCCGATGAAGCCCACGATGCTCCCCTCTTCGATGGACAGGGTCAGGTCGTGCAAGGCGGTCAGGGAGCCGTACCGTTTGGTTAATCCTTCTATCTCAATGATAGCGCTCATACTCAGCTCATTCGGCCGGTTGCCGGTGTTTGTCTGGATGCCGGCTGGTAGCCGGCGCTCCGTCCGTCTATTCTATGGGGACGCCAGAACCCAAATGGGGTGCACCTGCGCCACCGTGGTAGTGGTCGATGTGTCGTTCTCCAAACGCAGACGCACCGCCTGGTTTGGCCCCAAATAGGGAGTGGGATCGGGGAGAGTGTACGTCCCCCAGATCGAAATGGGCAGCATGTCCCAACGCTCTTCTCCCCAATGCCAGATGGCCAGGTGGGGCGGCGTCAGGCTGGCATCCCCCTGCAACGCCACGCGCAAGCCACTGATGGGCACAGTGGTCAGGCTCAACCAGGACTGGTATTCTAGTTCCACCCATCCCGTTGGCAGGAACAAATCTTCCAGCGTCTGCGCGTAGAAGCCAATGTTGTCCGCCAGAACACGCCAACGCTGCCAGGCAAAACCCAGCTCCAATGGGCCAGCGCTCACATCCAGGGCGGCCGTCAAGGGAAAGTGCAGGAAGTACACCGTTTCACCACTCATCTCGAATGCCCGGCCATCCAGTGACGCCTGAAAAGGTACATCTGTTGCCCAGGCAACCACCGTCACGCGGTCGGTTAACCCACTTAGCTGACTGGGCGTGCTGATGGCAGAGTAGGGATCGCTCGTCAGCGCCTGAAGGAGCTGCCACCGTCCATAGGTACGGGGATCGCTGTACATATCTCCGGGGCCAATCAAACTCTCTATGGAGAAGTTCCCTCCATAGACATGGACGCCCGGAACAGTCAGACTGCCGCTGCCCGGCGTTGAGGTGGGAGAAAGCATGGGATTGCCCACGTAGCGCTCCCCCGGCTCCAGCGAACCGAGAGACAAGGCGGCGTTGCCGGTCAACAAGACCACATCCTCCAGCCGCCGGCCGGTATCATTGCGCAGGTCTACCTCCAGGCCCAAACGTTTGTCGTTCTGGGGCGTCAAACGCACCTGACCGCTCAGTTTCATTCCCTGCACATAGGTGGAAGCGATAACCGCCTCCACTCCCCCCACGTCCACCCGAACTTGCGCCCATTGATTGGCGGAACCAAGCTGGATCAAACGCTGCGTCTCGTTGACTGGCCGGTCGTTGAGCGGATGGAGCAGAGGATCGCCAGTCAGCGTCCAATCATAGGTGGCGCGCCGGGGAGAGTAGAGACCAACAATACTCTCCACCCGCGCTTCACCGGTCGTAGCCGAGCCTTGCGCCACCGACATCTGGTTGATGATCAGGTCGTTGCCTTTGAGTTGAAACCCGGTGACATAGGCCAGGAGGATAAAAAAGAGGGTGATGGCAGGTGTGGTGACCCAACCCCACTCCGGCCGGCCGAAACGGCGCAACACCAGGTAGTTAGCCGGTCCAATTGTCGCCACATAAACCAGCAAAAAGAAGAACAGGTTCAAGCCGGTAGGCAGGGCCAAAGCAGGCAGGCTCTCCACCGCTGTACGGGCATAGTAGGGGTTGAGAAATTCCTGGGCAGGCCAGGCAACAGGCAAGGGGAATGTGGTTGCCAGACGCTGCCAGACAGTCAACGCGCCGCCCCAATCGCGCAAGGGAGCCAGCGCCGGATCAAGGGCCAGAAAGAAAACAGCCCCCTCCCCCCAGGCGCGTCGCGCCAGCAGCGGTGTTCCCTCCGCCTGTAACAACAGCTCGCCCACCTGCAATTGGCTGTTGGTGAGTAATTTGACAATGTTAAATTAGACTCATGAGAGCCATTGTTAGTAAAATTTGAAAATGAAAAAGAAAAAACTTCACGATTAGCCCAATGGGGGCTAAATGAAACAGCAATCGATAAATTAGGTGAATG
>DAOTXO010000082.1:0-124760 GCA_034435495.1 Anaerolineae bacterium | reverse complement strand
CAGCCAGGACGCGCACTTCCACAGTGTTCAGGTCTTGAACCGTTACGCGATCGTGCAAGTATTCCTAGTAATTATCTGTTCTATAGACCACCCGATTCTCGTAGACAGCAGGTTTTAAGGTATCGACTTCGGGACCCTCCGCAATGACGAAAGTTGCCCAGACATCCTGGGTGGTGGTTGTTTCGTTGGCCGGTGCGGTTCGAGGTGTTCCCCCCGCCAGGAGAAGCAATCCGGTTAAACCCACCCCCAACCTGAAAGGCCAGCGCGACATAAGGCTCTCCTTAACCGCCCGACGGGGTGGGGCAGGGATTGACCGCGTCAAGGCAGCCCCCCGGGGGGATAGGTGTCGGGCTGAGAAGGGGGGTGGCAGTGGGTGGGTAAGCCTGGGAAGAAAACATGGGCATGGTTACCATGCTGATCAAGAAGCTACCGAAGGCGCGGTTGGGAAACCGCGGCTACGGCTATGCAACCCTGGTGTGCCGGCCGCTGCCAGCCAGCGCCCCAACCTGCCAGAGACCATCACATCCTCCTGACGGAGCAACAGGCTCAAGAGAAAAATTTGTTGACGCTATTCTATAGCCATCGGAGGGGCCTTGTCAATCCTTCTGGGTAGGGGGGAGATACGCCTGGGAATGAATTTCCAGGCCTATGCAGCACACGCCAAAACATTGCCGACGTAGTTTCTCAACCTTTTATAGTTATACAAGCGCTTAGGATGGCGATCTTTCAACCTGAACCGTTCAAGGCTCACCCCCTGAAAATGTTCAGCTTGCTCAGCCTCCATTCCTCAACGCTTGTCTAGACCTGTCCATCAGGGCGTAAAGGGCAGGAAGAGCAGGCTGAATTCAAAGGGGGCTTGCAAAATGCTGCTGCAGGTGGGGGAAACATAATCCACCTCCCCCTCAGGACACTCCTTATCCCGATTGGCAGACCAGAAGGAGAGCAAACCGATATGATTCGCCTGGGCAAAGGTCACCAGTTGCGCCGCATCGGCCGGGTAGAAAACCTCCGTTGTCACATCGTTCAAGCCGATCATGGGCGTCACGCCCACCATCTCCCATAGCTCCTCATCAGATTTGGGAATGCCAAACTGGGTGTAGAGCGCATCTAACTGCCCCCACAAACTGGTGGCCGCCTGAATGGCGTAAGCCCCCATCTGTCCTTCCGGGTCGGGAGCGACCGCATCGCCGTAGTTCATAGCCATAATGTTGACGCCGGCGATCTCCACCCCGTAGGTCAAGGCGGAACTCAGGATGTTCAAGCCATCGGGCGTGAGGCCATCGGGCAAGACGGGTAGGGTGAACCAGATGTGCAGCTCCCGGCCGGTCGCCGCCGCATCCGCTTGCAAACCGGCGATGGCTTCGGAACGACGAGCAATCGAGGCGGGATGGGCCAGCCACGCCCCTTCAATATCAAAATCGAGATGCGTCAGGTCGTAAGCGTCGATCACCGCCTGATAGGCAGCCTGGGTGGCGGCGGCGCTACTGCACGCCACTGCCAATTCTGTGTTGGCCGCCCCACCAAAGGAGGGCATGACATCACCGCCCAGGCCGCGCAGGGCGCCGATCTCTGTCGCCAGATAACCGCCATCGGCCGGGTAATAGCCGCCCCAACTGGGGGTGCAGGTAGCCGCCTCGCCCACAATGAAGCCCAGGGTGTAGAAACGCACCCCAATCGTCTGCGCCACGCCCACCAGGTCGAAGGGAGGCCAGCCCGTGGCATCCACATAGGGGGCGAAAACGCGCGCCGGCCAGCTGGGGGGTGGAACCGGGGTTGGCCCCGGTGTAGGGGAAGGGGTGGGCGTGGGCGTCGGGGTGGGGGGTGGGGGAGCGCTGGACTCCCCATTCCAAACGCAGGCGATGCCGTTGAGGCGGCATTGGCGCAAAGGCCAATGAGGTTGGGCTGGCCCCAGGAGTTGGAAACTGACGGATTGGCCCGGCCCAATGGTTTCCTGGCCGGCCGTTCCGCCCACGCTATAAATCGGCCCGATGTCATCCAGCCATACCGCCCCCTCCACATCGGTTAACAGATAGTCGGTGGCAAAGCTCAAGTTCCAGTCGACAATCGCCCAGGGAGCGTGGTTGAAGATAGCCAGCTCCAGGGTGACATCATCTGTCCCCGGCAGACGCCGCGCGCGCACTTCCACCACCCCGGCCGGTGTGGGGGTGGGCAAAGGCCAGGGGGTAGACGTGGGCAGGCTCCCCACAGCGCAGGCCACGCCGTTGAGACTGAAGGCGGTTGGGTCAGGGTTGGCAACGTTGTAGGCAGCTTCAAAGCCGAGCGTGACGCTTTGCCCCGGGGCCAGGAAACCGTTCCAACTCTCGTTGAGCACACTCACCTCAGACCCGGTCTGGCTGACGATACCGTTCCACAGGGAGGTGATGATCTGGTCGCCGGGGAAGTTCCAGGTCAGCGTCCAGCCGTTGATGGGGTCGCTGCCCAGATGGGTTATCTCCAGAGTGGCGATGAAGCCGTTGCCCCAATCGGAGGTGACCGTGTAAGCGGCCGCGCAGGCCGTCAAAGGGCGGCCGGCCGGGGCGCTGCCGGCCGGTTGCGCCATACCCCATACAGCGACAACAAAGATGAACACCCCCAGCCGCCACCCTGGCCGGGGCCAACGTTGGTCATCCATACATACCTCCCATACAAAACCTGTTGGTTTGGGTGTGTCTGACAGCTTCCTGGCGACGGTCAAAAAGGCGCAAGGAAGCCTTTGACCTGAGCGCTATTGTGTGTCAGAATGCAGCTGAAGGCAAGTGATTCAGGAGCCAGACCCTTGCAAGAGCGTCTGGCTCATGGACAGATGCGTATGCTCAGATGGATGCTACTCCGCCCGGCTGTGGCTCACCTCGGGTTGTGCAGCGCGTGGCTGCTGGTCATGGTGGCGTGCCAGCCAGCGGTCGCACGCCCCACCCCCGAATTGACCACGCCAATGCCTCTATCACCGACCACGCCTCTTCCCACCCCATCGGCCGAGACCGGGGGCATCTTGATTGGCCTGGAGTATCTGCTGAGCGATAACCCGGCCCGCCTGCGTCGTCTGGCGCAAAGCTTCGCTGCTACCGGCGTTCCAGCCATCAAGCACCTGCCCGATCAGGTCACCTGGGGAGCGATGCAGGCCCACGCCAGCGCCCCGCTCGACTTCACCATCCTGGACAACTACGTGCGCGAAACGCAGGCGGCCGGCTTTCGCGAGCTGGTTATCGCCCTCAAGTCCCACAACCCCTGGGGCAGCGTCGATGTGCGCCCCTTACAAGCCACCCATGCCGCCCCCCGGCCGGCATACACCTCCTTGTACAGCGCCTGGGTGACAGCCATCGTGGAACGCTACGACGGGGATGGGGTGGAGGATATGGCCGGCCTGCAACGGCCGGTGCGCTTGTATGAAGTGGGGGTGGAATTTTCCAGCTACGAGCCGGAGCCGGCCGCCGACTATCTGGAGATGCTGGCGCTGGCTTACCAGGCCGCCCACGCTGCTTATCCTGAGGTGCAGGTGGCCCATGCCGCCTTCCTGACAACGACTGCCTTCGACACCAATCCTGGCCCCAGTGAGTATGAGGCTGCTTTTGCCCAGGCCGCGCCCGCCATCCATGAGCACAGCCTGGCGGAGCTGCGCGCCATTCTGGATCGCCCCGACCTGTTCGATCTGCTTAACATCCATGCCCTGGGCGACCCAGGGGAGATCGAGCAGATAGTACGCTGGCTGCAC
The DNA here is from genome assembly GCA_034435495.1 of Anaerolineae bacterium. Classification (GTDB taxonomy): domain Bacteria; phylum Chloroflexota; class Anaerolineae; order Promineifilales; family Promineifilaceae; genus DAOTXO01. The sequence continues at coordinate 121,051 of DAOTXO010000082.1, read as the reverse complement.
TATGAAACAGGCCAACGTGGCTATACGAAGCCTATCATGATCAGCGATACCACGCCTTCCCCCTTTATGGCCTGGGGGCCGGCCACCCGCTGCGACCGCCCCCGCGCCTGGATGGGGCAGGTCATCTACCCGGCCACCGAAGCGGATCGCTGCCGCCTGGCAACCTTTTTCAGCCAGCTGACGGCCGGGGATGAGGCGTTGCGCCGCTGGACGCAGGGCTTCACCGCCCAGGATTTGGTACAAAAGGTGGTGATTGCCGCCGACCAGGGCATTGTGTTGATCAACACCGCCTTCACCGAGGACCTGATCTGGGCGCAGCTACCTGCTTTTCAGGCCGGGGCGGGCGTCAGCGCCTGGGCCGGCCTGATCGACCTGGCCTCTGATGAAAAACGGGCCGGCTATTACGCCCTCACCCAGGTGACGGCTTTTCTGGACGGCTACGCGCACATCACCCGTCTGGAGGTGGGAAACCCACGCGCTCGCGTCTACGCCGTGACGGAGGGGGAGGCCACCCGCTGGGTGGCCTGGTTGGATGCCGGTGTGCTGGTGTTGCCAGATGATCCCACACCGGTGATGCGCGTCAGCTGGCCGGCCGGCCCGGCTACTCTGATTATCGAACCGGTGATCACCCGCTTCGGTCAGACGGAACCGGAGCGCGTCACGGTCGCTACGGAGGCGGGCGTGGTGACGCTCGACCTGACGCCGACGCCGATCTTCCTCTACCCTGCACCCTAGATAGCCCCCGGCCGGCACGCTCCTGGGCTGACGTAGGATATAATCCCCCTGTGTCCGATCATCTGTTGCAGGCCAAATTGACTCCGCCTCCGCTACGTCCGCGCCGAGTGCAGCGGGCGCGGTTGTACGCTCAGCTGGAACAGGGGTTGGCCGGCCGCCTGACGCTGATCGCTGCGCCGGCCGGGGCGGGCAAAACCACCCTCGTGGCCGATTGGCTGGCGCAACGTCCGATGGAGATAGCCGCGCCCTGGGGCGTTGGCTGGCTGAGCCTGGACGAAACGGATAACGACCCGGCCCGTTTTGTGGCCTATCTGGCGACCGCCTGCCACCAGGCAAACCCCGCCGGGCCCCTCATCCCCTCCCCCGACGCTTTGACGCCCAATCCGACGCCGGCGACGCTGGTGACACCTTTGCTCAACGCTCTGGCGCAGCGGCCGGCGCGCCGCCTGGCGCTGGCGCTGGATGATTACCACCTGATCCACAACCCCACCATTCACCAGGCGTTGGCCTTTTTCATTGAGCATCAACCGACCCATCTCCACCTCATTCTCATCACGCGCGAGGAGCCGCCGCTGCCCTTGCCACGTTGGCGGGCGCGGGGCCAGCTGCATGAATTACACGCCGCCCAACTGCGTTTCTCCCCGGCCGAGGCTGACCGCTTTCTGACAGAGGTCATGGGACTACGCCTGGCAGCGGATGAGGCGGCCGCATTGACCCAAGCAACCGAGGGATGGGCGGCCGGTCTGCAATTGGTGGGGCTGGCGCTGCACAACCAGGCCGCCCGCTCTCCCTGGCCCGACCGTCTGGCAGCCTCGACCGACGCCCTGAGCCCCTACTGGCTGAGCGAAGTGTGGCAGCATCTTGCGCCTGAGCTGCAAAACTTTCTCAAACACACCGCCATCCTGGAACGCCTGCACGGCCCCCTGTGCGCGGCGGTCGCCGGCCCGGCCGATAGCGAGGCCATTCTGGCGCAACTGGCAGCCAACCATTTGTTTATAACGCCGCTGGATGGGCGCGCCGCCTGGTATCGTTGCCATCCCCTGTTTCGGCGCTTTCTACAAACGCAACTGGAACAAGACCCCCAGGTGGATCGGCCGGGGCTGCATCGACGGGCGGCCGAATGGTTGACGCAGCATGACCAGCCGGCGGCAGCGTTGCCTCATTGGCTGGCGGCCGGGGAAGTGTCGGCCGCCGCCCAGACATTGGCCGATCTGGCCCTGGGGTGGGTGCGTCAGGGGGAGCTGTTGACGCTGCGCCGCTGGCTGGATCAGCTACCGGAACCTCTGATCTGGCGTCACCCCCAACTGGCGCTGGCGCGTCTCTGGCTGCTGGCCAGCGCCGGCCAGCCTGAGGCGGTGACGCTCAATGCCGGGCGACTGACGGCCGACGCTGACGCGCCGCTGGCGACCGAAGCTCTGGCGCTGCTGGCGGTGGCGGCCGCCATGCGTCGCCGGCCGGAGGAGGCGCTGACGCTGGCACAGCAGGCAGAGGCGCAACCCGGTCTGGAGGACCCTCTGGCACGGGCGTTGGTGGCCTTTGCCCTGGCGGCCGCTTACAAGGTGGGCGGGGACGCCGACCGCGCCCAACGCGCTTTTCATCAGGCGGAAAGTTTCGCCCTGGCGCAGGGGCATGGGTATCTGGCCTTCTCGGCCGCCGCCAATTTGGGAGATTTGCGGCTGGAACAGGGGGACCTGGCGGGTGGGGCGGTGGCTTGTCGCCATGCTCTGACGCTGCTACCGGCCGGTGCGCCTGAACCTGCCTACGCCGGCTGGGCTTACTGGACATTGGGGCTGATCCATTACCAGTGGAACGAGCTGGAAACGGCCCGTCATTATGCCGACCGCAGCCTGCCCCTGTGCGAAGCGTGGGAAAATTGGGGCCTGGCAGTGCGCGCCCAACTGTTGCGTGCCCAAATCGCCCTGGCGCAACACGCCTGGCCAGTAGCTCAATCCATGCTCGACTACGCCGAGCGACTGGCGCGCCGGACAGCCGATCCTGCTCTGGCTCAGTGGGTCACCCGTCGGCGCTTCCTGGCTGCTCTGCGTCAACATGACCGGCCGGCGGCGCGCCATTGGCTGGAGCTGTTGCGGGCCGCCGACCCACCGCAACCCGACTACGCCCATCAGGTGTGTGAAGCGCAATTTGCCCTGGCGGCCGGCCGGCCCGATGAGGCCCTGCACCACGCCCAACAGGCGCGCCGCGCCCTGGCAGTGGTCGGGCTCATTCCCTTTTGGTTGCAGGCCTTGCTGCTGGAAGCGCTGGCGCGCCACGCCGGCCGGCGTAGCCGCGAGGCGCAGGTCGTGCTGCATCAGGCGCTGGAGCAGGGCGCGCCGGGGGGCTTTGTGCGCGTTTTTGTGGATGAAGGGCCAGAAGTAGCGACTCTGTTACAGCAGGCCACCGGTCATCCGGCCTATGTGGCGCGCCTGCTCGCCAGCTTTGACACGGCCGCGTGGCCACCGACCGCTCGCCTGACGCCGCGGGAACAGGAAATCTTGCACCTGCTGGCGGCCGGTCTCTCCAATCGGGAGATGGCCGGCCGGCTGGTGGTGGCTGAAAGCACGCTGAAACGTCATCTGAGCAACCTCTACCACAAACTAGACGTGCACAATCGCGCCCAGGCCCTGGCAGCGGCGCGTGAACGGCGGCTGTTGTAACCCATCTACACCCTCCATCTACACCTTTTGGCGCTTCCCCTCCACCCCGGCCGGCCACTATACTACCTATCAACCGGCGTTGCGACGCCCCATCAACCCATCTGGCTACAAGGAGAACGTTGTATGTTCGACACCCTGCCCGCCGACGCTCGCGCTGCCCTGGCCTGGCCCTGGGAACAGTTCGCCCCCTACTTTGCCGATCTCGCAAGTCGTCCCGTGACGCCCGAAACGCTGGCTGTCTGGCTGGCGGATTGGTCGCGCCTGTATCGTCTGGTGAGCGAGGTAGGCACGCGCCTGAGCCTGGCCCACCATCTGGATACCACCGACGCCGCCGCGCAGGCGGCTTTCTTCAGCTTTGTGGAGAACATCTACCCGTCGGCTGCGGCCGCCGACCAAACATTAAAACAGAAACTCGTCGCCAGCGGATTGGAGCCGGCCGGCATGGCGATTCCGGTGCGCAATTTGCGCGCCGAGGCTGACCTCTTCCGTCAGGACAATCTCCCCCTCTTCACCCAACTGCAAAAACATATCTCCCACTACGACACGCTCATGGGGGCGCAAACGGTGACATGGGAAGGGCAGGAGACGCCGCTGCCCCAGCTACGCCCCTGGCTCAACCACCCGGAACGGGCCGTGCGTGAGAAGGCATGGCGGCTGGCCCATGAACGCCGTCTGGCCGATCGGGAGGAGCTGAATCAGCTGTGGCAAACGATGTTGGGGTTGCGGCGTCAGATCGCTGCCAACGCCGATTGTCCCGATTTCCGCGCCTACATCTGGCGCGCTTACCTGCGCTTCGATTACACACCGGCCGACGCCCTGACCTTCCTGGAAGCGATTGAACAGGTGTGCACGCCGGCCGCCACACGGCTCTATCAGCGCCATCAACAACGCCTGGGGCTGGCGACATTGCGCCCCTGGGACCTGAGTGATGGAGCGTGGAACCGGCCGGCCGATCCTCCCGGTCTGGCCCCGCTCCAACCCTACCACGACGGGGCCGATCTGGTGCGCAAAAGCACCCACCTTTTCAACCGCCTCGATCCCCAGCTGGGGGCCTATTTCCAGACACTGACCAATGAAAACCTGTTGGATGTGGATAATCGCAAAGGCAAAGCGCCGGGGGGTTACTGCACCTACTTTGCCACGGCGCGCCGTCCTTTCATCTTTATGAACGCCGTCGGGCTGCACGATGATGTGCAAACGATGTTGCACGAGGCCGGCCACGCCTTCCACTCCCTGGCCCATTCCCACCTGCCCTACCATCCGCAATATGATGTCCCCATGGAGTTCAATGAGGTTGCCTCTATGGCCATGGAGCTACTGGCTGCGCCCTATCTGACGGCCGGGGAGGATGGGTTCTACACACCGGCCGACGCCGCCCGCGCGCTGCGGGAGCACCTGGAGCAAATGCTGTTGTTCTGGCCCTACATGGCCACGGTGGATAGCTTCCAACATTGGGCTTACACCCACCCCGATGAAGCAGCCAACCCGGCGGTGTGCGATGTGCAGTGGGGGCGTTTGAGCGAGCGTTTTATGCCGGCCCTGGACTGGAGTGGCCTGGAAGCGGAGCTGGTCACCGGCTGGCAGCGCAAACAACACATCTTCCAGGTTCCTTTCTACTATATCGAATATGGTCTGGCAGCCCTGGGGGCGGCGCAGGTGTGGCGCAACACCCGGCGCGACCCGGCCCAGGCGCTGGCGCACTACCATCAGGCTTTGACCCTGGGGGGCACCCGTTCCCTGCCCGAACTGTACGCTGCGGCCGGGGCGCGCTTTGCTTTCGACGCAGCAACGTTGCAGGAAATAGTCAACCTGATCGAAGACAGCCTGGCGGAACTGGAACCGCCGGCCGACACGCGGGTTGGGACGGCCGGGCCAGGCTACCGCACGACCCCATGAGCGCTGAACCTCTGCCGCTCAATATGACCCCGGCGGCCGGCTGGCAGCGGCGTTTCTTCACCATTTGGGGCGGGCAGGCTTTTTCCATCCTGGGCAGTCAGTTGGTGCAATTCGCCCTTATCTGGTATCTGACCGAGCAAACCGATTCCGCCGCCACCCTGGCGACCGCTTCGCTGGTAGGCTTGCTGCCGGGGGTCTTGCTCTCCCCCTTCATCGGCGCGCTGGTCGACCGCGGCAACCGGCGGCGCATCTTAATTGTCGCCGACGCCAGCGTGGCGCTGGCTACGTTGGTGTTGGCCCTGCTTTTTGCCTGGGAACAGATAGCCATCTGGCACATCTACGGGCTAATGTTGTGGCGAGCGGTGGGGGCCGGCTTCCATCAGTCGGCCATGGGGGCCTCGGTGGTGTTGCTCGTTCCGCCGCAACATTTGACGCGTATTCAAGGGCTGAACCAAACCCTGCATGGTGGGCTGAATCTGGCCGCAGCCCCTCTCGGCGCGTTCCTGTTGGGGCTGCTGCCCATGCAGGCCATTCTGGCGCTGGACATCTTCACCGCGCTACTGGCCATTGGCCCCTTGCTGGTCGTCTCCATCCCCCAACCGCCGCGCCAGATTACGACCGACACCCGCCCCACCTTTGGACAAGATTTGCGCGCCGGCCTGGCCTATGTGCGCGGCTGGCCGGCGCTGTTGATCATCTTGCTAATGGTGACGTTGATCAACTTTCTGCTCACACCGGTAGGGGCCTTGCTGCCCTTGCTGGTCACACGCCACTTTGGCGGGGATGTCTGGCAGTTGGGCTGGCTCCAGGCAGCTTCCAGCGGGGGTGTCATCGCCGGCGGGCTGTTGCTGAGTGTGTGGGGCGGCTTTCAGCGCCGCGTCGTCACGGCCATGAGCGGGCTGATTGGGCTGGGGGTGGGGGTGATGATCACAGCGGCCGCCCCGGCCGACGCCTTCTGGCTGGCGTTGGTGGCCATGGGGTGGGTCGGACTGATGATGCCCATCACCAATGGTTCCTTTGGGGCCGCGCTGCAAGCTTCCATCGCCCCCGATATGCAAGGGCGGGTCTTTGCCCTTGTCCTCAGCGCCGCCACCGCCATGTCGCCGCTGGGGCTGATGTTGGCCGGCCCCCTGGCGGATCGCGTCGGCATCCAACCCTGGTTCTGGCTGGGGGGGCTGGTGTGCGCCAGCATGGGGGTGGTGGGTTTTCTGACACCCACAGTCATGCGATTGGAGGCGGGTCGATGAAGCCAGATCAGCCGAAAAGGGGCCGGCTTATCAGCCACCTGGATCAGGTCACGCCCACCGGCCGGGAGTGACATGATCGGTCGGTTTCCAGCGGCCTTACCCTGGATCGAGAAAACGGGCTAGAACGTCGGGGGAACGTGGTCACCGATACCAGCCCCAACCTCTACATCCGCGAACGTGGGCTTCCAGCGGCTATACCCTTGTGAGAAAGGATCAACTCCTGGACGATTTTGGCGGAGGATAGAACGCCGGGCAGACCGGCGCCGGGGTGGGTTCCGGCCCCCACGAAGTAGAGATTGTCAAAATCCTCCGAGCGGTTGTGGGGGCGAAACCAGGCGGATTGGGTCAAGATCGGCTCAACGGAAAAGGCGGAACCCAGGTAACTGTTGAGCGTGCCCTCAAAATGGCGCGGGTCAATGCAATGCTCGGCCACAAGGTTGGCCTGTAAATCGGGCAGATAATTCTGCTCCAGAAAGCTCATGATGGCGTCGCGGTAGGGCCCGGCCGCCTGCGCCCAATTCACCTGCCCACCGAGATGAGGAACCGGCGAAAGCACATAAAAGGCCTCGTGACCCGGCGGGGCCATAGAGGGATCGGTCAGGGTGGGCATGTGTAGGTAGAGCGAAAAATCCTGGGCTAATGTCTTGCGCTGGAAAATATCGCGCAGCAACTCCCGATAGCGCGGCCCTAAAATAATGTTGTGGTGCGCCAGCCGGGTATCGGTGTAGCGCCGCTTCGTCCCAAAGTAGATCACAAACAACGACATGCTGTAGCGCATCTGTTGGTAGCGGTGGTCGCTGTTGCGCCGGCGGGCAGTGGCCGGGATCATCTTCATATAGGTGTTGGCGACATCGGCGTTGGAGATGACATGGTCGGCCGGGTGAAAGCTGCCATCCGCCAGCCGAATACCGGTGGCGCGCCGGCCGTCGGTTACAATTTCAGCCACATTGGCGTTGAGATGGAATCGCCCTCCCAACTCTTCAATCAGCCGCCCCAGGGCGTTGACCAGCGCCCCCGTGCCCCCCAGAGCATAATGGATGCCCCACTGCCGCTCCAGGTAATGGATCAGAGCATAGATGGAGGTGGTATCGAAGGGGTTGCCCCCCACCAACAAAGGATGAAAGGAGAAACATTGACGCAGAAACGGGTCCTGAATGAATTGGGAAGCGTAGCCATAGACCGTTTTGTAAGATTGCAGGCGGATCAAATCGGGCGCCACGCGCAGCATATCCGTCCACTTGAGAAAGGGCTTGTCCGCCAGTTCCAGAAAGCCTTTCTCAAAGATGGCCTGGGTGCTGGCGATGAACCGCTCATAGCCGGCCTTGTCGGCCGGGTTCCACTGGTCGATCTGGTTTAAGATAAAAGTAGGATCGTCGTTGTAATCAAATTGCCGGCCGGTGTGGTCGAAGATGCGGTAGAAGGGGTCGCATTTGACAAACGTAACATAGTCGGCGCGTTGGCGGCCGGCCAGGGCGAAAATATCGTCGAACATAAAGGGGGCAGTGATGACGGTGGGGCCGCCATCGAACTTGAAGCCGTTGATGGCATAAACATAGGCGCGCCCGCCAATTTTGTCGCGGCGCTCAAACACGTCGACGTCATAGCCGTGGGCGGCCAGACGCGCCGCTGCCCCCAGACCGCCAAAGCCGCTGCCGATGATAATGACTTTTTTACCTGACATGGTTAAACATTCATTCCTTGCTCCCTGGTATGGGGGAGATTACACCATCTCGTAGGAAGATTGCCAGCGGCCGGCCCAGGTCTCTTCGGCCAGGGCGGCCGGCAACCCGGCCCGATAGGTATTCAGCTGCGAACGTCGCCAGATGCCAGGCAACTGCCACAGCTTGTCGCGCCCACGGGTGCTGGCGCGCCGATCAAAGACATTGTAGTTGTTGTGCTCAATACGATCCAAAATTTGACGGTATAGCTCGGCCGCGGCTGCCACCGCAAAACGCCCCTGACGCCCCAACAGCGCCACCCCCGGCAGCGACTCGGCATATAGCTGGCGCGCCCGTCCGATTTGAAAGCGCATGAAAGCCTGCCAGCGGACATCGTTACGGCCGGCGGCAATATCCTCATCGCTCAAACCAAAGCGCTGCAATTCCTCTTGTGGCAGATAAACCCGGCCCAGCCGCCAATCCTCGCCCACATCGCGCAAGATATTGGTCAGTTGCAAGGCCACTCCCAATTTGACGGCGTAGGGAATGGCGTGCGGGCCGGCGAAGCCGGTGATGTGCATCGACATCAGCCCCACTGTGGAGGCTACACCATAGCAATAATCCGTCAGTTCAGCAAAGGTCTCGTAGCGCCGGCGCGTCAGGTCCTGCGCCACCCCTTCCAACAGTTGCTCGCTATAGAGGCGGGGAATGCCAAAGCGGCTCCGGGCATCCAGCCAGGCCAAGACCACTGGGTCGTTGGCCGCCGCTGTGGACGCCAGCGCCCGTCGCCGCCACTGTTCCAGCGGCCGGGGGCCATCCAGCGGTGAGCGGTCGATGACATCATCGCTGATGCGGCAAAAAGCGTACAGCGCCCGCATGGCGCGGCGCTGCGCCGGCGGCAACAGGGACGACGCCAGAAAAAACGTGCGACTGTGATAGTGGGTCAGCCGCCGGCAGTGGGCATAAGCCGTCGCCAAAGAGTCGCTATCCGCGTCCACTGACAGCGATGTCTCATCCATCAGTCCGAGCAAAGCTTTGTACACCAGATGTTGCTCCCATGAAACGATCCCTACCATCATCAGCTTTGTCCTTTTTGACGTGTGTTTGACGTGTGGGCCACGTGCTCTGCAAATTGCGAGCGGAGCTTGATCGCAGGTTGTGGATCATGGGGCCGCTCACAAGGATATATTGTAGGCTCTGGTCGATAGTTTGTCAATATTTTGCACGGAAGAAAAGATATTATATTGACAAAATATGTGCATTTTGTTATCATACCAGAGGTGGCAGCAAGCTGCGCCCCATCGTTACCTCATCCAGCATGGAATAAGGAAGGAATGTGATGATCTCGATTCGCCCTCTGCTCGCTCTGATTCTGGCTGCCTTACTCTTCGTCTTGGGAACGCCGCCGGCCGAAGCCCATGTCCCCTACCTGGAGCGTCTGGATTACAGTGAAAACCGCCCTGAGGTTGTGGAAGATGTGGAACAGTCCAAAGCCTACTACGGCTGGCTACAATCGGCGACGGATGTGGATTATTACACCTTTGAAGTCACGGACGCGGTGGAGATTTTCGCCCAAGCCCTTGTGCCGGTCTGCCCGGGTTACGAGGCGTTTCTACCCTGGTTCGCTCTAGTGGGGCCTGGTCTGCCGGAGCCGAACGAAGCATTGCCCCCTGGTTACACCCTGCCGGAAGGGTATGGCGCGATTGTGACCCCCAATCTGGCCCCCGGCGAACCACGCGAGACGTTTTACGAGCCGTTTGGGGGCAAGTTCTACTACGACGCCCCCATTTACAACGAGGTGGTCGCCACTCCTGGAACCTGGTATTTGTTATATTGGGACCCGGCCGGTATGGCAGGGGACTACGTGGGCGTTATTGGGCGCGAAGAGCGTTTTCGCGGCGCAGATATTCTGCGCGCTTTGATCAACACCCCCATCATCCGCGACAATGGGGAGTTGCATGTGCCCTGCGAAGATTAACCCGTCCACATCACCTCTGACCCGTCGGGGGGCGTCGACGCTCCCCCGACGCCAGGTCAGGCTAACAGTTGGGTCGCAAAGCGGTGCGCCTCGCGCAACGCTTCCAGAGCTTGTTTAGCGTCGCGGGCCTGACGCGCCTGGTTGCGATTGTAATCGATCATGTAGCGTAACGTGGCATCGCCACCGGTCGGCAACTGGCCGGCCGCAGCCAGACATTTGTCGATTTCGCGTCGCAGCTGATCAAGTTGGGTCGCCTGTTCCGCTGCTGTCTGCGCCTCGCGCGTCGCCAAAAGACCGAGGTTGTTGACTCGCTCCAGCCCACGCACGGTATCTGTCAGCCGTCCCAACGTCAACACACCCTCGCGCTGTTCCTGAGCCTGCTTCAGGTAGGCTTCGATCTTCACCCCATGCACCGCCAGACAGGGCCAGCGGCCGGCCAGCGCCCGCACCGCTTCCAGGCGCTGGGGAAAACGCCGCAGCGTCTCCTCTGCCTGGCGCAACTGGTCACGCTCCTGTCTTTCAGCGGCCCGCAGCAACTCCGTCAACTCCTCCGCCGCCTGGACAAAATCACCTCTGCCGGCCGGATGGGCGCGAATGGCCTCCCGTTGCAACTGTAGCTGGGCGTAGCGCTCTTGCAAGGGGTCTTCGTGCAACAACACCACCTGTTGCGCCGTCTGCCACGCCTCCTCCGCCTGGCGCCAGGCGTTCTCCACTTGTTGCTCGGCGCGGCGCATCTCCTGTTGGCAGCTGGCTAACAGGCCCCACACCGCCCGCTCCAGGCCGGCCACCGACTCCGTCGCCTCCGCCAGTTGCTGCGCCAACGCCGGCAGCGCGAGACGTTCCTGGGGTAACAGGCGGCGATAAATCTCCTGCACCGCCTGATCCCGCTGGCGCGTCAAGGCTTCGATCTCTGCGCTATAGCGCGCCAGATGGTGATAGGCTTGCACGTCCGGTAAAGCCTGGTTCAAACGACGCACCGCCCCGGCCAGCTCCAACCAGCGCAACCCCACCAGCGCCCGCGCCTCGGCGGCCGGCCAATGGCGATGGGCGCGCATCTGACGCGCTTCCCGCAGCGAGACCTGGGCGCGCTCAACCAGGGTCACCAGTTCGTTGCCTGCCTCTTGGGCCGTCAGGGCTGGCTGCAACGCCTGCACCTGACGTTCCGCTTCCATCAACACTTTATCCAGCTTTTGTCGCTCGCGTTCCACCCCCTCCAACTGAACCCCCAGCGTATCCAGGTCCTGTTGAATCTGGTCGAGCTGCTGCTCCATCTCATCCAAAAGAGGGATGGGGGCGTGCGGATCGAGACGCAAACTCTCCTCAATGGAGTGCAGCTGCTGTTGCAGTTGTTGCGTCTGGGCAGCAAAATCATCCACCCCAATTTCATGGCGCTGGGCCGCCTCCATCAAGGTATCCAAAGCAGGCAGACGCCGCGCCGCCATCTCCTGGGCCAGCTGGCGCACCTCACGCGCCCGTTGGTGCAGCTCTTCCCAGCCGCGCTCCACTTCCAGTAGCCGCTTTTCAGCGTCCGCCAGCGCCCGGCGCAAGGGGCGCAAACGATAGGCCACGCGGGGGATATACAGCAGATGCAGCAGATGGGTCTCAAAAAAGACGAAGAGGTCGTGGCCGGCCGGAATAAAAGTAAAAGGCAATTTATCCAGGGCCTGTAACTCAACCAATCTGGCCCGCACCTCCTGCAGGCCGGCCATACATTGTTCGTAGGTAGCGCGTGCGCGCTGAGCGCGCACACGTCGAAAGGCGGGCAACACCTTTTCCAGCCGTTGGGCAATATCTATCACCACCTGGCGGCGTTGCAGCAACAGCTCGCGCTCGCGCCAATTGTGGTGCGCCCAGCGCCCCCATTCAGGAATGAGCAACAGCGCCAGCGCTACCAGCAGGCCACACAGGAGCATAAAAATGATGATAAGCCACAACACCAAAGCTAATGACATGCTTCACCCCTGGGGCCGGGGCATCCATCAACCGTCTAATGGCCAGCTACCACCTCAGCCCCGTCCAGGGCGTAGGCATAGGGCATGGCGTCGGTATTGAAAGCCCAGCCTATATCACCGCGTGGGCTGATAGCAATGACGCCGCCCGAACTTTGCAACCGCTCACCCAGGCGTTGAATCATTGCCTCGGCCGCGGCCTGGGGGGACAAGCCTTGCGCCATGAGATCGCACACTTGTTTGCTCGCCACCAGCTTCATCAGCGCTTCCCCCTGGCCTGTGGCGCTGACAGCCCCCATGAGATCGTCGGCATAGCCACCGCAGCCAACCAGTGGGGTATCCCCCACCCGGCCGGGTAGCTTTTCGCGCGTGCCGCCGGTGGAGGTGGCCGTCGCAACGTGGCCGGCCCGATCAAGCACCACTGCTCCCACCGTTCCCGTCGCGCCTGGCTCAACAGCGGCCGGCCGGTGCTGCGCCGCGTGATAAGCTGCTGTATGGGGGGTGATCAGCTCTGCCAGCTCGCAGCGAGGAAACCCAATGGCGTCGGCAAAGAGGCTCGCCCCGGCCCCGGCCAGGAAAGCGTGGGGCGTCAGCTCCATCACTCGCCGCGCCAGGGTGATAGGGTGGCGCACCCGCTCCACCGCCGCCACCGCCCCCAGCCCCAAGGTGCGTCCATCCATGATCAGGGCGTCCATTTCAATGTTGCCGACGGCGCTCAGATAGCTGCCCACACCGGCATCGGTGACGGGACAATCTTCCAGAATGCCAACGGCCCTTTCCACCGCATCCAGCGCTGAGCCGCCCTGAAGCAAAATTTCCTGACCAGCCCGCGCCGCTGCCAGGCAGGCGCTGATCGCTTCTGGCAGGTGTTCTGGCCGCACGCGCCAGGGGCCAGCCCCGGCATGAACCACAATTGCTGTCGGCATAAGTATCTCCTAACTCCTCCAACGCGCCAGATCAAGGGTCAACAGCTGGTTGACATCCCCGGCCCGGTCATGTTGCACCCAATGCGTGGCATCAGGATAAAGCGTCAATTGGCCGGCATCGCACAACGCCAGACTGGGCCTGACCAGGGCCAGGCCGAGGGCCTCGTCTTGCTGCCCCCAAATGATGTGTAAGGGGATGCGCACCCGGGTCTGGGGCCAGGGGCGCAACAAGGCGGTGCGCACTGCCGCCCGGTACCAGTTCAGCATGGCGCTAAAAGCGCCCGGCTGCGACCAGGCGACGCGGTAATGATCCAACACCTCATCCGTTACGCTTGCCGGGTGGGCACAACGACGCATGACGTCTGCCAACGTCTGCCAGTTGTGGCGGCGCGCCGCCCATTCCGGCAGCCAGGGAAACTGGAAAAAGTACACGTACCAGCTTTTGCGTATCTGCGCCGGGCTGAAGCGCACCGCCCGATCCATGACACCCGGATGGGGCACATTCAAAATGTGGACATGCCGCCAGCGTTCCGGGTGGTGCATGGCCAGATACCAGGCCACCACTGCCCCCCAATCGTGCCCCACCAGAAAAGCCTGCTCCCGGCCGGCCGCCTCCAGCAAACCGAGAACATCAGCCGCCAGCGATGGCATGGCATAGTCGTTGACGGCCGGGGGCTTGTCGCTTAAGTTATAGCCGCGCTGGTCAGGCACCCAAACCCAATACCCCTGTTCAGCCAGGTGCGGAATCTGATTGCGCCAGCCGTACCAGAATTCGGGGAAGCCGTGGAGTAAAATCACCAGCGGCCCATCAGTGGGGCCAGCCTGCACGACATGCAGATTGATGCTGTTGGTCACAACATAACGATGGGTGTAAGGTGTTTCCATAACCGATCCCAGCCTGATGCCCTATAAAGTTAGCCTGCCTGAGAGGCGTCTGGCATCTGGAGCCCTGTCAGACGATAGCGTGATTATAACCCAAATGCGGTGCAACCGCGCCTACACCAGGATGATCGGTAGCCGACTGGCACATGGCTGGTTAGAATGGAAGCCACAAGCGGCCGGCGCATTGTGAGTTCAGGCCGGCAGGAGGTCATCGATGTACGCTTCCATCTATATTTATCGCTTACCGCGCGCCCACTTGGCGGCCTTTCTGGAGGTGCAACAGGCGGCGCGTGAGATTTACTGCCGTTATGGGGCAAAGGATGATGAGACCTGGGCGCCCACCCAACTGGAGGCCAAATATGGCTGCACAGCTTTTCCGGCTGTCCTGGAAACAGCCCAAGATGAAGTGGTGGTCATCAGCCTCAGCCGCTTCCACGACCGCGCCCACCATGACGCGGTTATGGCGCTGGTGGACGCTGACGAAAGCATGAGCGCCCTCTATCAACAAGTGGGGCGGCTGATGGATATTGGGCAGATTGTGCGCGGTGAATTTGAGCGGTGTGTCTGAATCACGCCGGGGAAGGTAGCCTGTCCGGGCTACACATTTTGCCACAAAAAATCGGTCACCAGGCGGGGTTGATGGATGGCCGTCCGATAGCCGCTGTAGCGATCGGCCACATCCACCAGCAAGGGGGGCGACGCCTGGGGGGCTGCGGCTGCCAGGTCGCCCACATCTTCCGGGCTGCCCCAGCGATCCTGTTGGCCTTGAATGTACAGCAAGGGGCAGTCGGCCGCGGCGGCGGCCGGCCGGGGATCCAAAACGCGCCAGGGCGCACCGCCGGCCGCCCGATAGAGTGGCTGCGCCAGGGTTAAAATCATGCGCCCCCATGGGCCAAAGAGATCATGGGCAAAGCGGGGGACAAACAACGCCGGGGTGAAGGGCTGCACCAGAATCGCGCCCCGCAGGTTCACGGCGTGGGGCAGAGCAAATAAAATAGCGTTGGCTCCCAACGAGAAACCCAACGCGCCCAGACGTTGGGCATCCACATCAGGACGGGCGCGCAGATAGGCAGCCGCCCCCAAAATGTCATTGGCTTCCTGCAAACCAAATGTCACCGGCGGTGCGGCCGCGCTGCGACCATGGTTACGCAAGTCGAACAGCAGCAGATGGTAGCCCATCTGATGGATGGCCTGCACCAGGGGCAGCAAATCGACCGGGGTTACACTGGCTACGTTGTCGGCCCACGACTCGGCCCCTGTGCCCAGACGGTTCCAGCGCCAGCCATGCGCCACCAGAACGGCCGGCCGTACCCCCTCGCCCCGTCCTGGAACGAACCAGCCGGAGAGGCGCACGCCATCCTGGGCCGGAAACTCCACCTCGGCATACGCCAACCCCACATCGCGCGGCGTGGCCCGCAGCGGTCGGCGGGTGGGGCGAATGAGTTGCCGCGCCAGCGCCAGGGCCACACCCCCCACCCCTAAAACGACCAGCGTCCCCAGCGCCACCACAAGTCGTACCAGGCGTTGAAAAAGCGACATATCATCTTCCCCTATGGCAACGCCGGGACGATTGGGCTACGCCCCATCCTGGCCAAAGAGATCGTATTCACGGAAGCCATCCGGCACAGGCGGGTAGGCGCGGATATAGGTTTCAGTCGCCAGCAACCATTTCTGGAGCCAGACGGGCAAAAGCCAGCTGCGCCCGCCTCCCCCCCCCTGACTGGCGTGCGCCCGGCTGGCAGCGGCCCGCTGATCCCAATAGGGGCCAAAGCGGATGTGGGCGTGCAGACGGCGGGGCGGAATTCCCACCTGGGTGAAGTCAATGTCCTTGTTGCGCCCCATGCGCCGGGGATCGTGGCCGCGCAGGCGCATGATCCAGATAAACAACCTGACCCATGTGTTAGGAAACGCAGCGTAATAAAGACGTTGCGGCTGAAAGGGGGGTAAACCCCATTCAGGGTAACAGGCCGGATCGCCTGCCTGATGAAAGGCTGGCGTCACAATTTGCCAGCAGCGAATATGACCGGGGTGGAAGTAACCTCCCGTTTCATCGTGCGTCACCACCACCTGGGGACGCACTTCTCGAATCAGGCGAACAATACGGCCAATGGCCTCGTCATCAGCAGAATTGATGAAGGCGTCAGGGTGGTCGTTGCCTGGGTCGCCACGCATACCAGAGTCACGGTAGTTGAGACGGTGGAGGGTGAAATCTAAAATGGCGGCCGCCGCTTCCAACTCCTGGGCGCGCACCTCCACCAGCTTTTCACGGGCCGCCTCGTATCCTTCCGCCACCGAGCCGACCGCGCCATCGGTGGCGATGGCGACATGCACCTCCACCCCCTCGGCGGCATAACGCGCCAGCGTTCCCCCCATGCCAAACGATTCATCATCAGGATGCGCTAGAATAACCAACATCCGCTTACTCATAGCCTCTGATCCCTGCCTTTGTCTTGGGCGCCCCGCCATCAAACGCCTAAAGCTACTGCCAGGCCGATGGCATGGGTCTGGTCATGGGAAATGCTAACCGACCAGTGTTGCAGCTGTTGCTCGGCCGCCAGACGGGCCGCCGCGCCGTGCAAGATGAGCTGCGGCCGGCCGCGAGCGTCGTTGACAATTTCAATCTCCAACCAGGCCACGTCGCCAATGCCCGTTCCCAGAGCTTTGGCGACTGCTTCTTTCACTGCCCAGCGGCCGGCCAGACAGGGGGGGCGGTTTTGACAATAGGCCTGCTCGCGGGGGGTGAAGATGCGGTCGCAGAAGGAAGCGCCGCGCCGCGCCACCGCCTGGGCCACCCGCGCAATCTCAATCGTGTCGATGCCGGTCGCCAGCATAGGGCCGTCCGCCGCCCTTACGGGCCGGCCACTGCAATCACCACCTCATCGGCGCTGAAGTATTTCTGCGCCGCCGCCTGAATCTGCGCCGGTGTGATGGCGTTGATGGTCGCGGCGTAGTGGTGTAAATAATCCAACCCTAAGCCGTAAAGCTCTATATCGCCAATGATTGAGGCCAGCCCCTCGTTCGCCTCCAGGCTAACCGGCACGGAACCGGTCAAATACGCCTGGCTGTCTGCCAGCTCTTCGGTGGGGACGAGCTCTTGCTGCATCCGGCGAATTTCCGCCTGAATGCTGCTGATGGCCTGTTCCACTTTGTTGGGAGCGACGCCGGTCGCCACGCTCCAGGGGGCCGGCCCCAGGCTGCTGGAAAGGGTGCTGCGGCAGTAGTAAGCCAGGCCTTGTTTCTCGCGCACACTCTCACCCAGGCGTCCCATCATGCCAAAGACACCCAGGATGACATTCGCCAGGCGCGCAGCCTGGAAATCGGGCGTGCTGCGCAGGGGGCCGGGCAACCCCAGGACAATATCGCTTTGGGTTTTGTCGGACATGGCAACGGCGACACGCACCGTTTCGGCCGGGCGGGCGGCCGGGGGAGCGGCCGGCAGCGCCTGCTGCTGCGGATTGCGCCAATCACCAAAAACGGCCGCAATGCGCGCCAGCGCTTCTGCATGGGAGATGGCTCCCACCAGCGTCACAATCATCCCCTGAGGACCATAGTACGTTGCATGTAGGGCTGCCATATCATCACGAGTGAGGCTCTGAATGGTGTCGGGGTAACCCAACACGCTGCACCCGTAGGGATGGTCGCCATACAGGTGCTCGCGAAAGGTAAGGCCGGCCATGCGGGCTGTGTCATTGGCCCGTATCTGCAAATTGGTCAAAATCTCCCCGCGCACCTTGTGCAGATGTTCCTCAGGAAAGGTGGGGTAGCGCAGCGCCTCGGCCGCCAGGCTCAAGACCAGGTCCAGGTCTTCCACCAGGCCATCGCCGGAAAAACCCACCGTGTGATAACCGGAATCAAAGCTGAGGCTGGCCCCGGCCGACTCCAGTTCCTCATAAATCTCCTCAAAGGAGAGGCGGTGTGTCCCCCGCAACAGCATCTCGGCGGTGAAATCAGCCAGGCCAGCTTTGTCGCGTCCGTGTCCCAGCGCGCCGGCGCGCACCACGCCTTGCAACACAAACGATTCCACAGCAAAGTTTTCGTAAGTCAGCACCGTGATCCCGTTGTCCAACACCGTGCGACGAATGGTAGCGGGGCCGGGGTAATGAACCTGATGGTCGATCATAAACTCCATCCACAAGAGTAAAGAGGTGAGCGGCCGGTCGCGCTATTGGGGCAGGTAACGCCCCACCGTGCGATTGTCCGGGCTGAGGTAACGGGCGCGCACACGTTCAATATCTGCCAGCGTCACCGCTTGCAGCTGCGCCAGCGCCTCTGCAAACCAGTGGTAATCGCCGGTCACCGCCTCCGATAGGCCCAGCATTTGCGCCTGCCCGGTCATGCTCTCACTGGCCGCCACAAACTGCACCCGCGTGCGCTTGATGGCTTTGTCCAACTCCGCCTGGGTGATGGGGGCGGTCGCCAGGCGCTCAATTTCCGCATCCAGCGCTGCTTCCACCTCTTGATGGGTGCGCCCCGGTCGGACAATCGCCACAATCGTGTACAGAAAAGGATCAATCGAAGGCGTCACGCCGCCCGAAACGCCCACCGCCAGCTCGGTGGAGACCAGCGCCTTGTACAGGCGTGAGCTGTGGTTGGACATGCCATCGCCAAACCAGCCCAGGCTGCCGCCGCCAGAGAAGGCGGCATTGAGCAAAGCCACAGCGTGATAGTCGGGGTCGGTGGCGGCCGGCGCTTTGTAGGCATACAAGACATAGGTCGTATCCCCCGGCCCCTTAATCGTCACTTCGCGCTGACCTCGCTGCGGCGGTTCGGGGCGGGTGATGGGGGGCACAGCTTCCCCGACGGGAATATCCCCATAGTAGCGGGTGATCATATCGAGCATAGCGGTCGACTCGAAGTCACCTACCGCCACCACCGTAGCCTGGTTGGGGGCGTAGTGCCGACGGTAGAAATGGTACAGATCGTCCCGCGTCATCCTCTCCAGGTCGACTTCGTCCCCAATGACTTCGTGGTGATAGGAGTGCACCCGAAAAGCAGCCGCCGTGGTCTCCTCCGCCAACAAGAACATAGGGCGATTCTCATACATGTGACGCTCGGAGATAATGACCGTGCGCTCAGACTCGGTATCTTCCGGCGACATGATGGCGTTCACCATGCGGTCAGCTTCCAAACGGACGGCTAACTCAATGCGGTCGGCCGGCATGGTTTCAAAATAGGCGGTGAAATCGATCCAGGTGAAGGCGTTCCAGCGCCCTCCTTCGCGTGACACGGCGCGGTCAAGCTCGCCGGGAGGGAATTGGGGCGTGCCCTTGAACATCATGTGCTCCACCCAATGGGCGCTGCCGGTGTAACCCGGCTTCTCGTCACGGCTGCCCACCCGATACCAGACCCAGAAGCTGGTGACCGGGGCGTGGTGCATTTCTTTGAGGATAACCGTCAACCCATTGGACAATCGGGTCTTCAACACCGACATGCCAAACCTCCGTTTCTGGCGTCGCCTGAACGCCATAGGCTATAATGCTGCGTTTGGGTCAGGCCAACCGCCGCAAGGTGGCAACATTATAGCCGCTTCAGGGCTAAAGTTGAAACTGGGTGGGGGCGTTCTATGCTTTTCATACTATCTCGCCCCGCCGGCCGGACAGGAAATCGATATGCCCTATCAAGGTGAGTTAGCCGCGCTGGGCACAGCCGTCATGTGGTCTTTGACCGGGGTGTTGTTCAGTTATAGCGGCCGGCGCATTGGCTCCGATACCGTCAACCGTACCCGCCTCCTCTTCGCCATCCTCTACATCTCCCTCACCCATCTGGTGTTGGAGGGCGTCCTCTTCCCTTTCGAGGCCAGGCTGTGGCGTTGGGGTTGGTTGACTCTTTCCAGCTTGCTGGGGCTGGTGTTAGGGGATGGCGCTCTGTTTTACGCCTATGTCCTGATTGGGCCGCGCCTGGCCATGCTGGTCATGTCGCTCGTGCCCATTCTGAGCGCCCTCGCCGCCTGGGTCGCCTTTGGCGAGACGATCAGCCGGCCGGAAGCGTTGGGGATCACGGTGGCGCTGGCAGGGGTGGCCTGGGTCATCACTGAGCGCCAGACCGGGCAGCGCGACCTCCAGGCGCAACGGCAATATGGGCTGGGCCTGCTAATGGCCTTCCTGGGGGCCTTGGGGCAGACCTCCAACCTCATCTTCTCTAAGTTTGCGCTGGTGGATGGCTTCTCCGCCCTCTCCGCCACCCAGATTCGTCTGGTGGTGGGAGCGTTGGCGCTCTGGGGCTGGACGCTGCTGCGGGGCGAGATAGGGCCTATGGTCGCCCGCCTACGCGACCGGCGCGCCCTGGCAGCTATCGCAGGTGGGGCGCTGGTGGGGCCTTTCCTGGGCATCTGGCTCTCCTTGCTGGCCGTCCAAACCACCCGCGTTGGCATCGCCTCCACCCTGATGGCCTTGCCTCCCATCTTTCTGATTCCCCTAACCTACCTGCTCTTCGCCGAGCGCATCACCCTGCGCGCCATCGCCGGCACCATCACCGCCCTGGCCGGGGTGACCCTGCTTCTTTTAAGCTAACCAACCACGCTGCACGGCCATAAAAAGGTGACAGAAATCATCTCCTAAAAATGACAATGGACACTGGACGCGCCCTATAGCGAGGCTTAGAGTGCTTAATATGGGAAGTGGATGGAGCCATTTTCCCCCACGATAGTTTACGTGTTTCACCCCATCGCCTCATATCTGGGGCAAGGAGCCAGCTATGAAATCCCTCCGCAAACGCTATGTGATTGAGGGGCATCTCAAAAGCGACCCGGATGCCAACTTTAGTCAGGCGCATCTGGCGGTGCGCGCCTACATCAACGGGAAACAAGTCGCTCAAGCGCCGGTGGATAAGCGCAACCATTACAGACTGAGTTTTGAAAGTGACCAGGCGGTGGCCACAGCCGAGTTGCGTTTGCAGCCCGAAGATTTTCCCTCCAACGGCCACGGACGCCAGGCGCTGGCCATCAGCAAGCAACTGAACCCCAGCCGCTATGCCATCGGGCGCGACCAACCAGAAATGCGCCTGCGTTACGATTGGTTAATTCCCCAGGACTATCTGACGCTCATCGCCCAGATGACCAAAAATTATCGGATGCACGGGGCCGTGTATGCCACCACCTTTGGTGGGTCGCCCCCGTCGCCCATTTCGATTGATCCCCTGGCTGGCGTCAAGCTGGAGTTTTACGAGGTTGATACCCCACCCATTTACCCTATTGGCATGGAGCCGCCTCTGACCCAGGAGTTTCTGGGCTATACCTACAGTGAGCCGGATGGCAGTTACAACTTCGACTTCCAATTCAGCTATCAAAACACCCCCTGGGCCTGGAGCTGGCTCTTCACCGACCAGACACCTGATATCCGGGTGCGCATCTTCCAGTTTGTGGATGGGGCGTGGCAGGCAATCTACGAGGGGCCGGTGGATTGGAACATTGTCGAGACATTCCATCGGGATTACTTTATTCCGGTGGAGGACCTCCACCCCATTCCCGACGCCGGCGTGAAACCGGAAGAAGGCTTTCGCTTCTCCAGCCTTGGCCTGATTCCTATCGATGACCTGCGGTTTGTGGACGGTTACATCACTTCTCAACCGGGCGATCCCATCAACCTGCAACATCAACCGCTGTGCGGCACGCTGCGTATTTTTGGCCTCTTTGCGGAAACCCCACCGGTCGCCAGCTACCAGGTGCAGATAGCCCGGGTAGATATCACCGGCACGCCTGGGGCGTGGCAAAATGTGGCTGATCCCCTCTACAACCGGCAGTGGAACGCGCTGCTGCACCAGTGGGACAATTTGGTCTTGGGACCTGACCCGGTCACAGGGCGTTATCAAAATATTGACACCCAGCCTGAGGCGAACTGGCATGAGCACGCGCTCAAGGTGACGTGGAACAGCGCCAACGAGCCAGATGGGCTTTATGCCCTGCGCCTGATCGCTTACGACGCTGCCAACGTTCAGCTGGGAACCTTCCAGATGCCTTTAATGTGGGTGGATAACTCCCGGCCGGAGGTCAAGCTGGAAGTGGTCGGCACGCTGTTGGGACAGGTGACGCCGTGTGGGGCGCTGACGCTCAACGCGATGCAGCGTACCATTCAGTTCCGCATTACGGCCTATGACCCGGCCGGACACATGGCCCACTATACCCTGAGCGGAACGCGGGGCAAAACGGCCAGCAGCGCCGGGGCCGCGCTGTCAGGGAATCATGGCGCCGGATTGTGGAGTGGCGTAAACGGCCAGCTGGTCGATTTTGCTGTGACGTCCCTCCCGGCCGATCTGCAAGGGTGTCCGGCCGTGGCGTATAACTTTGAACTGGCGGTGCAGGGGTTGGCAACAGATGGCTACGCTGCCTCGCCCACCAGCCAATATCTGCGGGTAGATACCAACCTGGTTGTAAGCGAGTAAACTTGCCACTTCAGCCTCACAGGTCATGTATCCTGCACCTGGGTGACGAGCGGTCAGCGCGGTTAAGAAACCGCAGCTACGGCTGAGGCTCACTGAATACCTAAGCCGCCGGCCGCAAAACTACCACCGGTATCTCGCGGGTCATGTGTGCCTGATACGTTTGATAGGCAGGCGTGGCCCGCGTCACCATTTCCCACAACGCCGGCCGCTCCTCTGGGCCGGCCGTCTCCGCTGTGGCCGCCAGGTGCTTCCCGTTAACCTGAATCATCACCTGGGGGGTGTGGCGCAGGTTGAGATACCAGGCGGGGTGGCTTGGGCGACCACCATTGGAAGCCATCACCACGTAATTTTCCCCGGCTTGAAAATAAGCCAGAGGCGTGGTACGCGCCCGGCCGGTCTTACGTCCGGTGGTGGTCAACAATAACACCCGATTACCCCCCATCTGGCCTCCCAGGCGACCATTGGTCAGGCGGTAAATGATGGTGTGGAGACCGACAAACCATTTCCACAGTAAACGTTGCACAACCTTACTCCTTGCCGATGAGTCGGCCTTGATTCTTTAACTATGCGAAGATGGGGTGAGCAAGAGGTTGCTCCAGTCATCCACCCCCACAGTCCAATCAGGTGGGATAACCGTCGTTGTATCATATTGAAAAATAACGGCCGGGCCGACCATCTGAACACCTGGGGGCAAATGCTCCCGCTGGTAGAGGGGCGTCCACACCGGCCGGCCGGCGAAATACCCCCATTTATGTCCCACCGGCGCCGCCTCGCCTTGACCAGGCTGTAGCATCAGACGCGGCAACCCAGGCATTTGGGTCGGTCCCATGGCTGTCAGGCGCAAGGTGACCAGCTCCACGGCCGCGCCCGGTTGAGCGTAACCGTAGCGGTGGGCGTGGGCCTGGTGAAACAGCCCCACCCAATCGGGCCAGGCATCCTCCGGGGCCAGGATGGTCAACTCGTGGGATTGACCCCGATAGCGCATATCCACCGCCGGCCGCCAAACGACTTCGGCCGGGGTAAACCCCTCCCCCGCCATGTCCGCCAGCGCCTGGGCCTGCAACGGGCGCAGCTGCCCCGCCACCCAGACAGCTATAGACCGGGCGTCGCCTAAGGAGGCGGCCGGCTGCATCACTGTGCGGGCATAGTCGCGCATCGGCGCGGCCGCCAGCATTCCCAACGCCGACAAAACCCCCGGCGCGGTCGGAACCAGGACCCGCGGCAAGCCCAGGTGGGCCGCCAGGTCGCAGGCGTGCAACGGGCCGGCCCCGCCAAACGCTACCAGAGTGAAGGAGCGAGGATCATACCCACGCTCTACCGAGATGGCGCGAATAGCGCGCTCCATGTGGGCATTGGCAACACGTAGGACATCCCAGGCGGCAGCTTCGGCCGAGGCGGCCCCCATCTGGTGGGCCAGCCGCTCCAAGGCTGCACGCGCCGGCGCGATCTGCAAGCGCAATGCCCCACCTAAAAAGTGGTCGGCATCCAGACGCCCCAACAACAAATTGGCGTCGGTGGTGGTGGCCGGTCGGGTGTCGGCCGGCGCACCGTTCAGGCTGGGGTAGCAGGCGGGGCCAGGGTCGGCCCCGGCGCTTTCCGGCCCCACATGCAACACCCCGCCAGCATCCACATAGGCCAGGCTGCCCCCACCGGCCCCCACCGTGTGAATGTCGAGCGCCGGCAAAGCTAAGGGCAATCCCACGATGGTGGTTGCCGTTGCCAACGGCAGCCGCCCTGGACACAAGGCCACATCGGTGCTGGTTCCTCCCATATCGAAGGTGATGATGTCACGCCAACCCGCCTGCTGCGCCACGTACAGCGCGCCTACCACCCCACCGGCCGGCCCGGAGAGAACGGTACGCGCCGCCTGCGCGCCAGCCACGGCGGCGCTGATCACCCCACCGTTGCTCTGCATGACGTTCAACCGGCGCGGAGCCAGACCGGCCGCCAGCCGGCGCAAATACCGACTCATCTTGGGGGCAACGTAGGCGTTGATCACCGTCGCGACGGTGCGTTCATATTCACGAAAGACGGGTAAGATGTCTGAGGAGAGAGAGATGTGCCAGTCGCGCCCCGTGGCTGCCAGAGCGTCGCGAATCGCCTGCTCGTGAGCCGGGTGGAGAAAAGAAAAGAGCAAACAGACCGCGATGGATTCCACCTCGCCGGCCGCCAGGCGTGTCCTCAGGGCAGACAGGGCGGCCGGCGTCAGGGGAATCAACACCTCACCCTGGGCGCTCACCCGCTCCGGTACTTCCAGCCGCCAGGCTGTCTCCACCAGTGGGGGCGGTTTGTGAGGCGTCAGGGCGTAGAGATCGGGGCGATTCTGCCGCCCAATCGCCAGCACATCGGCAAAGCCGGCCGTTGTGATCAGAGCCGTGCGCGCTCCCCGTCGCTCCAACAGAGTGTTGGTTGCCACCGTGGTGCCATGCACCACCCGCGTTGTCAGAGGCGTTTCCAGCTCAGCCAGGCTGGTCAGAATAGCGCGTGCCGGATCGTCGGGAGTGCTGCGCGCCTTGTGAAGGCGCCACCTACCCGATTCATCTAGCCAGACAAAATCGGTGAAAGTGCCGCCGGTGTCCACGCCAACACGCATACAATTTCAGGCGCTACAACGCCAGCTTGGGTTCCGGTTCTGGCTGCTTTTCCGGCATCATCCGGGCGATGAAAATGCGGTAAGCCAGGGTGAAGGTGGCCGATTGCCAGGTGACGAGGATCGCCATCAAGGCTGCCGCCACGATACCGGCCGCCAGGCCGGCCGCTATGAGGGCCGGCAGATTGACGGCGTCAAATTGTCCCTCAAGCACCACCCGCCAAAAGTCGCTACCAAAGGTGAGAAACGCCAGGCCAGCCAGAATCACGCCCACCACAAAGGCGGTCACAAGGTGAATGACAAAGAAAATGAAAGCCAAAACCAGGTTATCCACCCAATTGCGCCGGAACACATCCCACCCATGTCGAAGGCTGGCCCAGATGCCGTAGTCGTGCAACATGATCCCCCGAAAAGCGTAGGCCTGCACAAACTGCAATACAATGAGCAGCACAAAGAGCGTGCACAGCAAGACACATAGCATAGCGACCAGGCCCAGGGCCATGCCGGCCAAGCCCTCCAACGAGCGGATGACTGTCTCCATGTCAGCGGCCGGGTCCAGACCACTTTCACCGACCGCGCTAATCAGCATGGTGATAAACCCGGCCACCACCAAACCCACAACCAGGCCGGCCAAAAGTACCAGGGGAAGATATAACAAAAGATTCATCCCCACCAAACGTCCCACCCTCCGCCAGCCCTGGCGAAAGGCCAGGCCGAGGCTGCTGATTCCTCCCTGGTTTAAAGTATCCACCGCCGTGATCAACCCACCCCGCGCCGCCAGAACGACCAACCACAACAGAATCCCCACCACCACCATCACCACCCCGAAGCCAAGCAGCAAGGGAAGCCAGGTTTCCCAGGAGGCCATCCACTGCTCCATCCACCGGGTAATCTCATTGGGGTCGGAGGTGCTGTACTCAACCTGACCACCACCGCCGCCACCTAGCGTTAGTCCCGCCAGAAAGCCTAGCACCCACAACCACTTGTGCCGCCAGGTGATCTGCCAGGCCTGACTCATCACAGCGCTATAATCCATAGAACCCTCCACAAACTTACAGACTATTTACTCCCATTCAATGGTGCCCGGCGGTTTGGAGGTGATATCGAACACCACCCGATTCACGCCGGGCACTTCGTTGACAATGCGCCGGCTGACGCGCGCCAACAGCTCATAGGGCAGGCGCGCCCAATCAGCCGTCATGAAATCTTCAGTTGTCACTGCTCGTAACGCCACCACTTCTTTGTAGGTGCGTCCATCACCCATGACACCAACGCTTTTGACCGGCAACAGCACAGCAAAAGCTTGCTGCGTCTCACTGCGCAACATATCCGCCCGACGCAACTCTTCCACAAAGATGGCGTCTGCGCCGCGCAGAGTCTCCAGTCGCTCCCAGGTAACTTCACCCAGGCAGCGGATCGCCAGGCCCGGCCCCGGAAAAGGTTGTCGCCAGATGATGTTCTCGGGCAAACCCAAGGCTACACCCAACCGGCGTACTTCGTCCTTGAACAGCCAGCGCAGCGGCTCCAAGAGCTGAAAGGTCATATCAGCCGGCAACCCACCCACGTTGTGATGGGTTTTGATAGTGCGGGCATCGGGGCGGTCGCTGGCGGCGCTCTCAATCACATCGGGATACACGGTTCCCTGCGCCAGGAAGGGTATGTGACCCAGTCGGCGCGCTTCGCGCTCGAAAATGCGGACAAACTTTTCCCCGATCAACTTGCGCTTTGTTTCGGGGTCGGTCACCCCTTGCAGGGTTTCCATATACTCTTCGACAGCATTGACCGCAATGAGGTTCAAGCCGGTCTGGCGGGCAAACGCACCGATCACCTCTTGGGGCTCAGCACGGCGCAGCAAACCGGTATCCACAAAAATGGCGGTCAACTGATCCCCAATGGCGCGGTGAATCAGGGCGGCGGTGACGGCCGAATCGACGCCGCCGCTCAGCCCCACCACCACGCGCTCCCGCCCCACCCGCTGGCGAATAGCGGCCAGCTGTTCATCAATAAAGTTGGTCGGCGTCCAATCCGGCCGGCAGCCGCACACCCGCGTCACAAAGTTAGCCAGCAGCTGGCGCCCCTGGGGCGTGTGCGCCACTTCGGGATGGAACTGGACGGCGTAGTAGCCCCGTTCCAGATCGGCTGAACCGGCATAGGGGGAATGTTCGGAGTGGGCAATGGCATGAAACCCCGGCGCTAACCGCTCCACCCGGTCGCCGTGGCTCATCCAGACCAGAAGCGCCAACGCCTCTTCTGCCAGGCGAATATCCTGGAACAACACATTGGAGGGTTCGTCCAACACAATCGCGGCCGGCCCATATTCGCGCTTCTGACTTAGGGCTACCTGTCCCCCCAGGTGGTGCATTAAGAGCTGCATCCCATAGCAAATGCCTAAAACAGGCGCGCCGCTCTCCAGCACATAGGCGGGCAGGGTGGGCGCGCCGGGATCGTAAACGCTGTTGGGCCCGCCGCTGAGGATAAACCCTTTAGGCTGCAAGGCGAGTACCCGCGCCGGATCGCTGCGCCAGGAGAAAAGCTCGCAATAGACGTTGGCTTCGCGCACGCGGCGGGCAATCAGTTGAGAATACTGGGAACCGTAATCAAGAACGACAATGGTATCGTGGGCCATACACACCCATTATACCATGCGGCCAGCGCTGTGCGTCGGCCGGCGCGCTCGGTCAGCATAAGTAATATCTTACACCCTTCACCAGGCAGCTTG
The DNA here is from genome assembly GCA_034435495.1 of Anaerolineae bacterium. Taxonomy (GTDB): domain Bacteria; phylum Chloroflexota; class Anaerolineae; order Promineifilales; family Promineifilaceae; genus DAOTXO01. Next base: position 93,441 of record DAOTXO010000082.1, on the reverse strand, counting down.
ACGCCCTCCGGTGACCGCCCTATAATTTAGCTAGTTATACAACGTTCAGAAAAAATTAAAAGTTATGAAAGTTAGGGCAGAAGAGCATGATCCAAGGGCAAATTGACAACGGGCTGGTCGCCATTGAACAGACATTAGAGACCATCGTTGCCAGTGATGTGGCGACGTTGATGGACGCCAGTCGCCATATCATTATGTCTGGCGGCAAGCGCCTGCGTCCCCGCATGGCTCTTCTATGTCATCTGGCGGCCGGGGGAACCACCCTGGAACAGGCAATCCCCCTGGCAGCGGCTGTGGAGCTGGTGCATACCGCCACCCTGGTTCATGACGACATCAACGATCACAGCCTGACGCGCCGGGGCAAAGTGACCGTCCACGCCCGCTGGGGGCGCACCTTCGCCTTGCTGACCGGCGACTATATGTTCGCCAAAGTGTACGAACTGATGGCCCCTTACGGCGTAGCCTGCAACAGCATCATGTCCACCGCCTGCGTCCGTCTGGTGGAGGGGGAGACGTTGCAAGCAGCAGCGGCCAAAGCTGGCAAGATGGATCGCGAAACCTATCAAACGATCATCGAACGCAAAACCGCCAGCCTGTTCGAGGCCGGGGCGCGCATGACGGCTATTGTGGCCGGGGCAGAGCCGGCCGTTGTGGATGCTCTGGGCGTGTATGCTCGTAACCTGGGCATGGCTTTTCAAATTGTGGACGATATTCTCGACATTGTGGGCAACGCCGAGCTGATGGGCAAACCAACCGGGCTGGATGCCGCTCAGAGCCGGGGAGTTTTGGCGGCCCACAACGGGCCTCTCCATTCAGGGGGCGCCCCGGTGGCGAAAGTAGCAGAAGTGGCAGAAGCGCCTATGGATGCCTTGCAAGCCATGTTCGCCCGTCTGCGCGAATCGGACGCCGTAGCTATCGCTCGTTTGCAAGCCAACAAACTGGCAGAGCGCGCCCGCGCTTCTGTGTTGCAAATCCCGGCCTCTGAAGCCCGTGATGAACTGGAAGCGCTGGTCGATCTGGTGATCGAACGTCAAATGTAACCAAACGCCTGGCTTGCTCCTAAATGGGAACCTCCACCGCCGCTCTATGAGCGGCAGTTTTATTTCTGGCGCTCGCTTGCCCCCCCACTTTTTTGCCGCATTGCGTCATTTGTGGTAGAACAAGCATAGATGGAAATTGGTGCGCCTGGATCAGGCGCCCCAACCCTGTGTGCGCTGTCACCCTCTATCGGCGTGGTGACGCATGGGCCGTGAACGCCATGCCTCGCCAGCCTGTGTAAGCGGAGCGTTTCCCATGAGCATCCAACTGTCAGACAAACCCTGGCTTAAAAACTACGATCCTGGCGTCCCCCACACAATCGATTATCCCAATCAACCGTTGCACCAATTTCTGGAAGATTCCGCCCGCAAGCATCCTTCCCACACTGCTCTGGTATTCAAGGGGCGTAAAATCAGCTACCGCCGCTTGAATCAGTTGTGCGATGCGATAGCGGCCGGCCTGCATGCCCAGGGCTTCAAAAAAGGCGACCGGGCCGTGGTATACATGCCCAATACACCCCAATTCATCATCGCCTACTACGGCATTCTGAAAGCGGGCGGGGTGGTGGTGGCCACCAATCCCCTGTACACCGAGCGGGAGCTGGAACACCAACTGCATGACTGCGGCGCAGAAACGGTTTTCGTCCTCAGCCTCTACTATAACCAGCTCAAACGAGTGCAGCAAAGCGGCAAGACCAACGTTAAGCGGGTGATTGTCGCCAACATCAAGGAGTATTTGCCCAGCCACCTGCGCTTCCTCTTCACGCTGGCCAAAGAGAAGAAAGAGGGGCACGCTGTCGCCTTGCAGGCCGGGGATATGGCCTTCACCGATTTCATTACTCTGGGTGAAAAAGCTCCCCGGCCCCGCGTGGACGTCACCGGCGACGACATGGCGCTGCTGCAATACACCGGTGGCACCACCGGCCTTTCCAAAGGGGCCATTGGATTACACCGCAACATGGTCGCCAATGTGTACATGATGCGTGCCTGGCTACCTGATTGGCAGGAGCGAGGGGAAGTGATTCTCACCGCCATTCCCCTCTTCCACTCCTATGGCATGGTCACAGCCCTGCATCTGGGGATGTCGATGGCCGCCACGCTGATCATCATTCCCAACCCACGCGACCAAAAAGATTTGCTGGCGAGCGTGGATCGTTACCAGCCCAGTATGTTCCCTGGCGTGCCGGCCATGTATGTGGCCATCAACAACAACCCGGATGTAGCGGCCGGCAAATACAAGATCGGTTCCATTCGCGCCTGCCTCTCCGGCTCTGCGCCTCTGCTGCTGGAAACCAAGCAGCGCTTTGAAGAGCTGACCGGCGGTGTTCTGGTGGAAGGGTATGGCCTGACCGAGGCGCACGTTGCCACCCATGCCAACCCCTTCCAGGGGCGCAATGTGGCCGGTTCCATTGGCATGCCTTTGCCGGGTGTGGAATGCCGGGTGGTAGATGTCAACGATCCAACCCGTGACCTGGGCATTGGAGAAGTGGGTGAGCTGGTCATCAAAGGCCCCACCATCATGCCCGGCTACTGGAATATGCTCGACGCCAGCGCTCGCACAGTGCAGGATGGCTGGTTGTACACCGGTGACATTGTGGAGTGTGATGAAAATGGCTACTTCTACATTCGCGACCGCAAGAAGGATATGATCATCGCCGGCGGCTACAACATCTACCCACGGGAGGTGGAGGAAGTCCTGGCACAACACCCGGCCGTGCTGGAAGTCGCAGTCGGCGGCGTGCCAGACGAAAAGCGGGGCGAAACGGTCAAGGCATGGGTAGTCTTAAAGCCAGGCATGACCACCTCGGCCGAGGAGTTGATGGAGTTTAGCAAACTACAACTTGCCAGGTACAAATATCCACGCCAGATCGAGTTCCGGCCGGAGCTGCCCAAAACGACAGTGGGCAAAGTACTCAAGCGAGAGTTGGTCAAGCAACACGGAAATCAGAATTGAGATCGGCCGGGCCATCCGACAGGTGTGTCTAACAAAAAGGGGTGAGTCGTGTGACTCACCCCTTTGCGTTGGTCAGAGCTGACCAGACTTAAGGCCGTACCATCGTTGGGGTGGCAGCGCCCAGGTCGGCCAGAGCATCGTACAAAATTTGTATGATGTACTGGCTGTTGTGAGCAAACGCGCCTCCATCTTTGGTGGCATACTGGTAATTGTAAGCCGCCCGCAACAGACGCGGTGTCCAGGTCACATAACGATTGCCGAAGTTGATTTCGTCAGCATCGGCGACGCCATCACCATTGACATCAGCGAAGTAGTAAGGATAGGCGGCCGAGGAGTAGAGCAACCCTGTGCCCACCGTGTCGGCTGCATAGGCTTGCAACGCGGCATAGAGCGCGGCCCGCAGCGTCTCAATCTCACCAGCGATGCCTTCTGTCACGTCGCCGTCGCCGTCGTAATCCACGGCCGGCCGGTCATCATCCACATACCGAATGTTGACCAAATCCTCTTCCGAGGTCACGTTTTCATGACAGTCGGCGCACTCATTCACCACCACTTCCAGAGCGTGGGTATCATGGCACTCATTGCAGCTGTTAAATGCGCCCACGTGTTCATTGCGTCCTTTGTAAACCTGCCCCGCGTACTCATACGCACCCCTGGCCTCTGTGCCAAAGACCGTCGCCCCGGCCGCGAAGTAATGAATATTCAGAAAACGTAAGCTGTCTGAAACTTCATCATCCGGCAGCTGGCCAATGACCTGGTCGACGCTGGCGGTGGATTCACGTCCCTGGTGGCAGTTGATACACAGGTTGCTACCCAGGTCATTCTCGCCAAAGGTTACCTGCGCCCCGCTGGGGAACGTCACCTGTTGCACCTCATAGATAGAGAAGGTGGTCAAGTCGTTGTGGCAAGTGGCGCAGTTTAAGCCGTTGGCGGCCGGCTGCGAGGCAGTCACCCCTTCCTGGAGGAAGAAAGGCAAGCCCTCTGCCGAGTGGCACTTGCTGCACGAGCCGGGAACCACCATGCCCTCAGCATCCCAGTGGCGGAAAGCCTCTTCGGAGCCGGCAAAGTGGCCGTGGTCGATGCGGCGCAGGTTCGTCATGTCCACCGGGGTGGACAGCTTCTCATTCAGGCTCTCGATGGAATCGTAAAGCAACTGGATGATATATTTGCCGCCATGGGCAAAGCGGCCGGGGTCTTTCAATGACACCTGGTAGTTATAGGCTGCCTTCGCCAGACGCCCAGTCCAGACATTGTAGCGATTGTCGCCGTTGACTTCGTCGGCGTCAGTCTGACCGTCACCATTGACGTCAATGAAGAAGTAGGGATAGCTGGCTGAATCATAAACAATCGGCGTTCCATTTACTTCGGCTGTATAAGCCTGCATCGCCTGATACAGAATCGCCCGCAAGCCTTCGATCTCATCGTAAATCCCTTCTTCCATATCGCCATCACCGTCATAATCCACTAGCGAACCGGGCATCCGAATAGTCACCAGGTCTTCGGCCGAGGTCAAGTCCTGGTGGCATTGGGTGCACTGCTCGTATTTGATCTCCAGGGTGTGCGGATTATGACAGCCGGTGCAGGTGTTGTACCCTTCCACATGGTCATAACGGGAATCATAGGTTTTGCCATCATATTCATAGCCGCCCATGGTGATATGACCATATTGGGTAGCCGCAGCCGCGTAGTAGTGGATGTTGGTGAAGCCCAGGTCTTCGCTGGGGGTATCATCATCCGGGACGCCGGCGCTGGCAATCCGTTCGTCTACCGTCACCTTAGAAGCCCGCCCCTGATGGCACTGCATACAGCGCGCCTCCGCCCCCAGGTTGGTGACTTCAATGCCTGAAGGGAAAACAACACTGGTCATAGCCATGGCCGTATCATTATGGCAGGCGGCGCAGGTGACGGTGGAGCCAATGGGCGCCGGCGCATCTACCACGCCGGCCGGGCTCCCATCCGCCCCGATAAAATCGAGATAGCCCGGTGTACTATGACACTTGGCGCATCCCGTCGGCACTTCGGCCGGGTCGTCTTCGTTCCAGTGGATAAATGCCTCAGCTGTGGCGTCCGCATGGCCGGAGCTCATCCACTCCGCCTCGAACGGGATGACAGCAATGGCCGGCTCGGCCGTAACTGTCACCACCTGGGTGACGACCACCTCAGGCCCGGGCACTTCTACCGTCACTTCTGTCTCAACGATTCTGGTTACTTCAACAGGGGTTTGCTGTTGGCAGGCGGCAATCAGCAACACCCCTAACACCAACACCAACCCTATAAGGATGAGAGGACGTCTCTCGACGTAAGACATATCAACCTCCCTCTCGCGTTCCAAAAAGTTCATGCGTCGGTTGACGCTTCGTGCATGAATATCATCGATCGGTCCCGTCAGGGAGCCGGCGTCAACAAAGGTTGAAACACATCTCGCGTGGCGCGAGGCACCGTCTCCAGCGCTGTCTGTTCAAAGGTAAACGCCCAGATCAGCACCCCCACAACCACCACACCGATAACAGCACTGGTTATAATGAAAACGCGTTGCCTCCTTTGACTCACAGGTCTACCGGCGCTCGGCCAGGGGTCGCCGCCGCGCTCCAAACGTTCTAACTCCAATCCGTGCTCCTCTTCCATCTGCTCGCGAGGCAGGTAACCCGTGAACATACTCGGGTTGAAATGCTTGATATGCACGTTGTACATGTGCCAGATCAAAATCGACAACACAGCCAAAACAGCTTCGTTGCCGTGCGCGGCCAGAGCTACTGGTATCAACTGCCCCGGTAGAATTTCTGTGGTGGCAATGGGGTTCCACAACATGAACCCGGTGATGATCATGACGCCCGTGCCCCAAACGACGGCCCAATATTCCAGCTTCTCGCCAAAGTTAAATTTAGCCATCTTAGGGGGATCGGCCCGCAGGCCGAGATTGTGTTGCAATGTGGCGGCCACATCGCGGGCATCCTGGCGTTCAGGCAAGATTTTAGATCGCTCATGCAAAACAAAGAAGCGATAAGCGGACGTGAAAACATGGTACACCGTTCCCAGGACGAGCAAGAAAGCGGCCCAGCGGTGGATCAGGCGCACCATCTCGATACCCCCCATGATGTCGATGAGGCGCGCCGCCAGGGGCACACTGGCATACATTTGGGGCAGCCCGGTCACGGCCAGAATGGTGAAGCTCACCATTAAGATGGCGTGCTCAATGCGCGCCATCAGTCGGAAACGGGGGTACTGTTGGGTTTCTCCGCTCACGCGCTTAACTCCTCAGGCGTAACCGCACCCGCCGATAAATATCGCTTATCACCAACAAGCCGAAAAAGCTCAGCGTTAGTGGAATAACAATCTGATAGAACAGGTTGACCAGGTAGATCAGGGGGTTGTGTTGCAATGACGGCTCAAAATGGCTCGTCCAGGCGTCGGGGAAGTTGGCCGTAGCATTGGGGTGGCACTCCTGACAGGTGATGAGCAGGTTGGCCTTAATGCCGGCCGCCGGATCGTCGGGACGCTTGATGTTGTGCACCCCGTGACAGTCAAAACAGACCGCCTTATTGGTCTCCACCGTCGGGTCTTGCTGCTCAAAGAGCGTCACCGTCGTGCCGTGGAAATCGGCTACATAGGTGCTAAAGACATCGGTGGAGATGTCATATTGCGCCATCAGATCGGCATCGGCATGGCAAGAGGCGCATAAGCGAGGGGAACGGATGCGAAAGAGAGAGGTGGTGGGGTCTTCGATGTTGTGCACCCCATGGCATTCGATGCAGGTAGGCACGTCGGGGTTGCTTTCGCTCAACAAGGCATCCCCATGCACACTGGCCGCGTACTCTTCAAAAATGCTGGCGTGGCATTGCTGGCAGGTGTGTGAAATGCGCTGGCGCGGTTCATCGGGTGGCGGAGTGTCATGCGCGCCGTGGCAATCGGTGCACACAGCCGCCTCGCTGTTCCCCTCGGCCAGGGCGCTCCCATGCGCGCTGTCCAACGCCAGGTCATAGTTTTGCTCATGGCAGGCGGCGCACAACTGGTAATGGGTCAGATTGTACTCACGTTCGCTGGTCGCGATAACAGGTTCATGAGGGAATCGATAGCTCTGGTGACAATCGACGCAGGCCAGCGGCTGCCAGGGATTGTTCAATCCATGCACTGAAGCATGCAATGTCTCCTCGGAAAGCGTCAAGGAGAGGGTGTCGCCATTGGGAAAATTCAACGTCAGGCCAGGCTGGGTATGGCACGCCAGACAATAGGGATTGTCGGTCTGGTGGGCGGCCAAAAGGCCGGCCTGAATCACGCTGGTCAAATAGGCGGGCGTGTTACGCTCCACGCCGGCAGCATCGTGACAGGCCAGGCACACCCCCACCGCTTCTTCGGTGGCCCAGGTAGCGGCCGGCCGAACGGTATGCGCCCCGTGGCAGGCTGTGCAGCTAACCCCGTTCTCCATCTCTGGCGCGGCATGGCTGGTGAGATGGGGCTGGTGGCAGCGCTGACAGGTAGCCGATTGCGTCAGCTGATAGCTGGCAACATCCGGGGCTGTCACCGGTTGGTGGGGAAACTGATAGTGCGGCCCTTCATGGCAGGCGGTGCATGGCAGGGGCGCGCCGGCCGCATGACCATGCGCCGACTGATCCAGGTCAGCCAGGTTCACCCCGGCCGGCAAACTTTCACCCGAAGGAAACAGGATCTGTTCGTCACTCTGCTGGTGGCACACCCGGCAAGCGGCATCCGAAGGATAAGCCTCCGTTGCGTCAGAAGCTGACAGCCAGGTCAGCGGCGTCTCGACCGCAGGCGCAGCAGCAGCCGGGTGGGCCAGGAACCAGGTCGCTGCACCCGCCAGGATAAGCCCCCACCATACCCCCCACAACCAGAGTGGACGACCAGGCCAGATTCGATGCACAGGGCGCTCCTTGCAAAATGAGCGGGGCTGTTGCGTCCAACCCCTTAGCTTAACGTCTGGCATTCTCAACGCGGGTTCGAGTCCGTCGGCTCAGGCGTTGGGGCGGGGGCCGGATCGTGATAACCGGTGGCCGCTTCGATCAACGCCTCATCGCTCTGAGTGGTGCCTCGTCCATCAGGGTTGTGGCAGCCACGACAGGCAAAATCCAGGGAAAGCTGGGATAGAGCAAAGGCCCCATCCTCGGTGAACTGGCCCATCTGCTGCGGATCAATCGCCATCATGTGGGTGCGGATATCCCCCGTATACTTGGTCGAGTCGCCCACAGCGCTCTTGGTCAGACGCGGCATGTGGCAATCGATGCAGGCAATGTTAATGCGGTCATGGATTTCCTCATCCCGGCTCGCCGCTTGCTCGAAGTGGCAATTTTCACATGTTGTGCGGGTGGTGGGTAACTCCGCCTGGCGCAACTGCACCACCCCGGCGTGGGGATCGTGACACATGACACAGTCGATCACCGCATGTTTACTTTGGAATAGCTCGTCATATTGGTCGTGGTGTTCAATGAAGCCATCTTGCACCTCTACCTGTTCGGTAGCCGCCCGATTGTGGCACTGACCACAGGCGGCTGCATCCCGGTCGACAGTGGGGCGGAAGGCCAGGGGGTTGTTGGCATGTAAACTGCCTGGGCCGTGACACTCCTCACACTGAATGCCGCCGAAAGCCCAGGTTCCCACCAAGCCCGGCCGGCCATCCTGGTTGCCCTGGGCTAGATAGCCGGTGGTGTGGCAGGCACCGCAGGTGTAGGGCAAATTGGCTTCACCGGCGTGGTAGCCGACCCACTCGTTGCCCAAACCCAACTCAGGGTTGGGTAAATTATATTGGGTGACTGCCTCAGCGTCGGCGCCGGTGATGATGTAGCCTTGTTGATCCAGGAAGCGGGCTTTCCAGTTATACCCGCCGATGACATAGCTAATATCGTCCCAGGTGTAACCTTCGGGGGGGCGAGGAATGGAGGTGAAAGGGTAATCAGGCGGTTGACCGTCTATCACCTGGTTTAATTTCCAGGGATGGCCGCTCTGGATGAAAACATCGTAGATGGCCTGATGGCACTCAGCGCACGCTTCACTGCCAATGAAGGCTGGTTGTTCAAAACTAAGGCCATCTAGACCAGCCGGTCCCGGCGCACCGGCCGGCCCAGTCGGGCCTTGTGGGCCGGGTAAACCTTGGGGACCCGGTGCGCCGGCCGGCCCAGGTGGCCCAGGCTGGGGTACGCAAGCCGCCAGGACAGCCAGGAAACAAAGTGCCAAGAGTCTAACGATTTTGCTGCGGCGCATCGTAACCTCCATCGAGCAAAGGCCCACCCAAACGGGTTAACAGCCCTAGTATAACGAATTATTAGAAATACGTAATAGTGACAAACGTCATGTTTCCCTGAAGATAATGGTACGCTGCCGGCCCCAACCCAAACCGCCGCCGGGGTGAAGAAAAGAAAACAAAGCCGGTCTTACGCTTCAATTCGCTTAGGTTGTGGCGTCGGGGCCGCGACTGATGGGCGCTGCCAGGCGGCCAAGCCACCGAGAGCTAGCCACAGCAAAACCCCATTTTTAGCCCCCGGCGCAATGGCGTCGGTTAAACCAAAGAGGTGAAGAGCGATCACAGCCCCCATGAACCCCAAAGCCAGAAACCCATGGCGATGGCCTGTGCGCAGCGCCTGGCAGCCGGCCACCAACCCCAATCCAATCAAGGCCATATAGGCCACTAGGCCCGGCAAACCCACATCCAGAGCGACCTGCAAAAAGATATTGTGGGCATGACCAAAGTCATAGTCTGGCGGTATCTGGGTGGCATAGATAGCCAGCGCCACCTGGCGAAAAGCGCCCAGCCCCACCCCCGTCAGCGGGAAATCTTGCACCGCCTGCAACCCCCAATGCCATACCTCCAGGCGAAAGCCCAGAGGTGAAAGAGAACCCAAGGCAGCTTGGGTCGCTGGTTCGCTCCAATAACTCACATCCAGCGAACGGGCCAACATCGCCAGTACAACCACGACAGTCAGGCCCATGACGGCCAAGACCCAGCGCAGACGCCGGCCGGCCCTGAGCCAACCCAGGGCAAAGAGCGTCACCGTGGTTGCCAGCCAGGCGCTGCGTGATTGGGTCAGGATCAACACCGCCAGACAGCCCAACGTCAACATCGCCCCAGCGATCCAGATGAGGAATCTCCCTCGCGTCGGTCGCCAACCAAGCCAGGTCGCCAGGCTGACGGGCAACAGCAAAATCACCGTGCTGGCTAACTGGTTGGCATGAACGCCATTATCCGGCGCTTCAGGCAATTGGATCACCTGGGAGGGCAAAAGACGCAGGGTGTCTTGCAACCACAGAAACTTGAAATTCCAATTGGCGCTTAAAATGCCTACTCCTACCAACCCCAACCCAACCAGTAGGTACAGAGCCAGAGCCGCCATCAGACGCCGGCCAGCAGCATACAGGGTGACATATCGCCACAACGCCAGACCAAGCGCCAGGTTGGTCGCCTTGGGCAGGGTCAAAGTTGGTGTGGGGGAGACGAGGATGCCCACCACGACCATGCCCACCCAGAGCGCCAGCGGCCAGGTGAAGGGCGTGGTCGGCAAGAGGATGTCCCGGCCGGCCAGCCCCCAGCGTAACCCAACCCCCACCAGCAACAAACCCAGCGCGAGATAAACCAGGCCGGTCGCCAGAGTGGGGAAAAGCAAAAAAGGGGCGGCCAGACCAAGCAGAACGCCTTCCCAAAGCCATAAGTGCTGTTCCACCAAAAGATTGACCCAGGTGTGGGAAAGCGGTGAGTCGCCCGCATACCGTTTGAACAAGATACGCCCTAACCTTCAGTTCCAGGAAGCCAGCAGACGTTGGTAGAAGTGGCTCAGAACCTGGTCTTTAGCATAGGTCGTCTCCACCAATTGACGCCCCAATCGCCCCAACTCCTGGCGTCGCGTCGGTGCATAACCTAACTCGACAATCGCCTCCGCCAGAGCCAGACCGTTTTCCGGTTCCACCAAGACGCTGCACCCTCGGGCCAGCATACCGATCTCACTGTTGAGATGGGCGGTCGCGACCACCGGCTTACCGGAGGCCAACATACCCAACAGTTTAGATGGCATCATATAATCAGCGGCATTGGCTCGCTGCGGCAGAACATGAATATCGGCGGCATTCAAGAGATCGTTGAGTCGTTCGGCCGGCTGAACCGGTAAAAAGTAAACATTGGTCAGGTCGGCGCATACGCTCTCCAATTCGGAACGAGCAACGCCATCGCCGGCGAAGATAAAAACAAATTCGCTGTTATGGGATAACTGGCGTGACACGCCTCCCAAAACCTCCAGACCGTATTTGCGCCCCATATTGCCTGAATATAAGACAACGACCTGATCGTCATCAATTCCCAGCTGGTGCCGATACCAATTGGGGCCGTTCTGGGGTTTAATTTCTTGCGTATCCACCCAGTTGGGGAAAAAGTGAATGCGTTCACACCCCAGTTGCTTCTCTTCCACCAGTCGTTTGACCATACAATGCGAGATGGTGGAGACCACATCAAACGAATGGTACAACCTCCTCTCGATCTTGTGCATTAACCAGCTCATATATTTGTGGCTGGGCAAGATACGCAAATTCAATGCCAGGTCGAACTCGAAATCCTGGACGTGGAGCCAGGATTGGCTGCCACAGATTCGGGCGGTCAGGGCAGCGGCCGGCCCACTGGCGCTGGTGGGCATGACGGTAAAGACATAATCTGGCTTCCAAAGGATCTGGGCCAGAATCGCCAACGAGCTGGTCAGGCCAAAGCTTAAGAGATGTAAGATACGGGTCAGACCGTTCACCCTGGCCGGGACATACAGAGGACAGCGGATAACCTCCACCTGGTCGATTTCTTCACGCTGGTAACGCCAGGTGGGATAACCGGGGTAGCGCTTCCACTCCGGGTAGAAAGGGAAGGCGGTCACCACCCGCACCTGCATCCCTTGTTCGACCAGGTTTTTGGCCATCTCAGTGGTGTATTTGCCGATGCCGATTTGCTCCGGCTCGTAGAACATTGAAATGATCAAGATTTTAGGCATACGTTCCATTTTGACCCCATGCCTTACCCTCCACGACAAATCACAAAGGACAAAAATATCACACCCCTGTCTGGGCAATAAGCTGGGTTGAATCGGCCAACAGGTAGGGTATAGGTCGTTGATCCGGGCGAGCTACAAAAGAGTAGGGCTACATGGAATATGTTGGGCATTATTATGCCTATAATCTTGGGGATGTAAAGAGGCAAAAGGGATCACCTGTCGTTAGGCTGGCGTGGCCAGGGCGCGGTTGGGAAATCGCGGCTACGATGAAGGGGCGGAAGGGATCACTTGTAATTGAGCTGGCGGAGCAAGGGACCTAACCACCCTTCTAACAACTGACTTTCCTCAAGGGTCAGGCGCTCACGCCAGCGACCGCTGTCGGGACGCATACGACGCGCAGCCAACTCCAACACCGTCTGGCTCTCGGCCAGACCAGCAAAGGCCATCACCTGGCGCAGCGTCTCTTCCGGCGCGGCGGTCATGTTTTCATAGCGCAACTCTAAATAGTGAGTGGGGGGTAGATCGCGGGTGTGCATCAAAACTGACTGCACGCTGTACGCCCATTGCAAGGCGCAGGTTTCCAGCAAGGTGTAGGCGCGATGGGTGTCCTGGATGCCGGGGAAACGTGTGCCCCAAATGAAGGAGCGTTGGGTGGTCATTTTGCGCGCCAGCACACGCAAGAGGCTGGGGATGTAGGCGGGGGCTTCGATGAAAGTCCACATGCCCCCGGCCAGGCGCCGTTTTTCCACCATAAATTTGCGCACGGTGACGCCGAACTCACGTAAGCCGCTCAAAACGCCAGCCGGCTCGACGGGTTGGCGATAGCTGGTGTTGCTGGGCATCTCCGCATCGGCCTCAACGTTGGCCACCAGATAATCATTCATCCACTGCACACGGGCAGAGAGAGCCGAGGCACGGCCATCCCGAATGAGATGAATGAATTGGGCGTCGGGGAAAATCTCGCGCACAAAGGGCACGCGCAAACAGTTGGAGGGGGTTTTTTCTGCGAAGCGTTGTTTGCCGCTCACCTCCAGGTAATGGGCAAATTGGGTGGTGATGTAACGCTTGACGGCCGGCGTGGCATCGGCGGCGGTTAAGACATCATGGCGGCGGTAGGCATGGCGATGACGCCAGATGTGCTTGGGTTCTTCCCAATAAGCGATGGCAGGATGCTCTTTCAGGATATTACCTAAAAGAGTCGTGCCAGAACGCACCGCGCCAAGAATGATGATGGGTCTTTCCAGATGCATCATGCTACATCTATGTTCAGGTCCGGGCTATAGGTAACCGAGTTTCTCCAGGTGTTGGCGCAGAGCCTGGCTTTCCTCAAACCCGATGGAGCGATGACGTACCTGGCCAGCCAGGGTCTCATTGGTCACCAACCAATTATCGAGTACTTGCCGCATAGCCTCAACCTGAGCCGGCCGCCGGCCGGCCAGGTTGTCTTGTTCGTGGGGGTCAGCCTGAAGATCGAAAAGATAGTCGCGGGTGCGCCGGAAGTAGTTACGCCAAAAGTGGCGCGGGTGGCGTAAAATATTGCCTATCAGTCGTCTCTCGCGTACATGACGCCAGGTGTTGAGCAACGTGCGGCCATCGCGGCGGGGAGTCAACACTCGAATGTACTTCCAGCGGTCGTCGCGCACCGAAAGATAGCGGTTGTGCAGTTCCAGGGCCTGAGTATCGGAAAAAACGTAGGAACGCACCTGGCGTTTTTCTCCCCGAATCAGGGGCATCAGATCGCGCCCCTGCACCAGATGGCCGGGGGCAACGCTGTCCAGGGTCAGACCGACGCCATGTACCAGCGTGGGCAAGATATCGATCAGCTCCGTCAACCCCTCCACGACTATACCGGCGTGGCGCTGGCCGGGGAGTTTCATGATCAAGGGAACATGCACCACTTCTTCAAAGGGCGCATGACCGTGGGCATAGACCCCATGTTCATAAAACGCTTCGCCGTGATCCCCCACCAGAATCAACCATACATCCTCGTAGATGCCTAGCGCCTGCAAACCGGCCGTCAACTCCCCCAGACAGTGATCGTTGTAGGCGATTTCATCATCGTAGAGGTCCATCAAGCGCTGCCTGTCTTGCTCTCCGGCGCTGCGAATATCATCTTGCTGCCCTTCATTGGAGCGCGACGGCCGAGGGGGCGCGAAGCGTCGGAACCCAGGCGGAGGGTCATAAGGGACATGGGGTTGAATCGACCACGCGAGGCTGAAGGTGTTGGCCGTCCGGTTTTGCTGGAGCCAGGGCAACAGAAATTCGTTGATGTCCTCAGCCAGGGGCAAGGCGACTTCATTATCGTCCAGGGTGTGCATCAGAGCCGCAGCCACAGCGTCAAGACGTTGGCGGCGGGCCAGGATGGATGGTTCGCGGAACAGCTCCATGTAATGGTCGAAGCCGTGGGCAAAACCGATTTCGCCGGCAATATTGCCCATGGTGGAAAAGCCGGCCGTCTTGTACCCGGCCGCCTGCAAAACCTCCGGCAACCGCACCAGATCAGCTGAAAAGCGGTCGGCGCGGGTGCGTGTGCCATGGACGGCCGGGTAGACGCCTGTCAAAAGCGAGGCGGCCACGGGGCGCGTCCAGGTTGTGGCGCTGAAACAGTTGGTAAAACGCACCCCATCGCCCGCTATGCGGTCGATATGGGGCGACGTCGGGCGGGGGTAGCCATAGCAACCAAGATGATCAGCCCGCAGGGCGTCGAGAACGTAGACAATGATATGCACGTTTTTGTTCCTAAATGCCGGCTGGAAGCCAGCGCTCCGTATCAGCCGTAGCGCGTTAAACCGAGTTTTCTTGGAGAGCATAGCGAAAACAAGCCAGCGCCTGCTGGGCTGTACGCTCCCAGGTAAAGTGGGCCGCCCGGCGGCGCGCCTGAGTCGCCAGCGCCTGGTAGTAGGCTGGTTCGCGCAATAGACGCTCGATTGCTTCCGCCCAGGCGGCAGGAGCGTCCGGCGGCAAGATCACGCCAGCTTCCCCCACCACCTCTGGCAATGACGTGCAGTGGCTGACAACCACCGGCAAGCTATGCGCCATCGCTTCCAAAACCGTCAGACCGAAGCCCTCCACCAGAGAAGGAAAAACAAAGACACGAGCGTGGGTGTACAGCTGTTCCAGGTCATCATCGCTGACCGGGCCACACAAGAGAACCTGATCCTCTATGCCCAACGCCTGAGCCTGTCGGTTGAGTCGAGCCATCGCGCCGTCCACATCCCGTCCCACAATGGCCAGCCTAAGATGAGGAAAGGAGGGGCGCAACAAAGCCAGGGTCTGCAACAATAGGGAAATATTTTTATGGGGGAAGAGGGTGCTGACAAACAGCAAGTAGTCCCCTGTCAGGAGGGGAGAAGGGAGAGGTTGCGGCGGCGGCCGGTAGCCGAGCGGCGCAATAAACAACTTTTCCGCCGGCAGATGGAATTGATCTCGATAGCTACGGCCGGCGTACTCCGAGATCGCCAAAAACGCCCCGGCCCGGTGCGCCGAGGCGCGCAAAAGCATATTACCCATCAGTCGACGCCAGGCGGGCAGAGCCGACTGCTCGTAGTTCAAGTGCATACTCAGCACCCCGATCACGCTGCGACAGGGGGCTAAGAGGGGCATGATGTTGCGGGCAGCAAAGAGGAGATCGATATGATGGCGGCGGAGCCAGAGCGGCAGGTAAAGTTGCTCCACAAGCAGGCGCAGCGCCGGCCGGCGGCAAAAAGAGGGAAAGGGAACCAGCTGGACGTTGGAACCGGTGCGCCCCTGGAACAGCTGCACAACATCAGGCGTGCCCAAAAGCCAAAAGTGAAAGCTTTCATCGGCCGCCTGCGAGAGGGCCATCATCAGCTGGAGCAAATAGGTGCGCCCGCCCGACGGCTGGTTGGTGAAATTCAAGGCGTTGACTGCGACTCGCCTGACCATAGCTCGCTATGCCGGCCGACGGCCCGGCTGGGCTGGCCCGTTATAGATACCCCAGGGCGGCTAACTGCTGGCGCAACTCTTCATTTTCCTCCTGGCTCATGGCCTGGCTGCCAATGGTGGTTGCCAGGTGGCTGTTGCGCGCCTGCCACGTCGCCAGCGCCTGACGCATGGCCTGGAGGCGGGCGGGCTGTTGGGCCGCCAGGTTGTGCTTTTCGCCGGGGTCATGGGCCAGGTGGAAGAGGAATTCACTGCTGCCGCCGGTGTACATTTTGCGCCAATGTTGCCAGATACGCCCCAGGCTGAGCCGCCGGCCGGCGCGCCACCCACGCCGCCAGGTTCCTTTCAGACGTTGTGACAACTGAGCAGTCCGTTGCACCTGAATGTATTTCCACTCCAGGCTGCGCACCGACCAAAACTGATGGCCGCTAACCGTATCGGGAGAACAAGTGTCGGAAAAGGCGTAGTCGCGCACAGTGTCGCGCCGCCCATCCAACAGGGCTGTCAAATCATGCCCCTGAAGGTGGGCGGCGTTGGGCGAGGTCAGATCCGCCACCGCTAACAACGTCGGCAAGAGATCGATCAGCTCCACCAGCGCGCCAACACGCCGGCCGGCGTGGCGACCACCAGGAAACTTCATCAACAACGGGACGTGGATCTGTTCTTCATAGGGGGCGTAGCCATGGCCGTAGAAACCATGCTCGTAAAACGCCTCCCCATGATCGCCAACCACAATCAAACAGGTCTCATCGTACAACCCGGCGTGCTGTAAAAACGCGACCAGCTCACCCAGACAATGGTCGTTGTACACAATCTCATCGTCATACAGGTCGACCAATCGGTCGCGGTCGGCCGGGCCGGCCGAGCGCAAATCTTCGGGCCAGCCCGCCTGGGGGCGCATTGGGTCGGGGGTGGAGAAGCGCCGGAATTCGGGCGGGGGTAAGTAGGGGGCATGGGGCTCCACCGACCAGACAAAACAGAAAGCACGGTCAGCAGCATGTTCCTCCAGCCAGGGGATCAAAGCGGCGTTGAGGTCTTCGGCATAGGGGATGGCAACCTGTCCACCATGCCAGTCAGCCAGAGGATCGTTCTCCAGGTCCAAGGTCTGGATACACCGTTTGGCTGCCACCTGGGGGTCGCGAAAAAGCTCGGTGTAGTGGTCAAACCCGCGTCCGAAACCAGTTGTCTGTCCCACATTGGCCATGGCGGAAAAAGCCGCCGTGGCAAAGCCGCCCGCCCGAAACCATTCGGGCAGACGGGGCAAGGAAGTGGAGAAGACGTTTTGTCGGGTGCGCGTCAGATGCACGGCTGGATAGACGCCGGTCAGAATGGAAGCGGCGACGGGACGGGTCCAGGTGGTGGCGGTGAAACAGTTTTCAAAGACCACCCCGGCCCGCGCCAGCGCATCCAGGTGGGGTGAGGTAGGCCGTGCATAGCCATAGCACCCCAGATGATCCGCCCGTAAGGCATCGCACACATACACAATGATTTTCATCTGCTCTCAACCTCTCGCCTCAGATATCCAATCCAGCCTGTCCATACAACTTCCTGCCTCAACGACGACGAGCGGTCAGCGCGGTTGAGAAACCGCGGCTACGGCCGTTCCCATCAGCCATGCCTCTCATCGCCGCCTACTCAACCCCGGCGCGCTGTTCCGTCGCCGGGGGCGTTGCGGTTGCCGGTGTTGCCACGGCGCGGCGCACAAAACCACCGCTTATCACATAG
This sequence comes from Anaerolineae bacterium, assembly GCA_034435495.1. GTDB lineage: Bacteria > Chloroflexota > Anaerolineae > Promineifilales > Promineifilaceae > DAOTXO01. The sequence goes on along the minus strand of DAOTXO010000082.1, from coordinate 75,856 downwards.
AGCCCGGCCAAAAGAGGAACGGTGCGCATGAGAAACTGTTGCGAATTGATCACGAAATCTGAATTGCTGTACTTAAAAACAAAAATGACGACAAAGGCATAGATAGCCACGGCATAGGGATTGGGATGGTTCAGCTGGAGATACTCATAAAGCGCGCGCGAAAGGAGACCAAAGAGCAAAAAGACCAACACAACACCCGGCGCGTGAAAGTTCATATAGGCTTCAGCGGCCATAGAGGGAGGCACCGCGCCCGCCTGTTCATAGAACAACTCCCCCAACTCCTTGCCGATAGGCAACGGTTTTTCAGGCCAGAGGCTGCGTGGAATAGGCCCGGCCAACAGCCGAGCATAGGTTGCGCCGAACTGCAACGGTATGTCGTCAGGGACAGCCCGAATGACATGGGCGAAGGTCACGACATCAGCGAAGCTTCGGCTGCCAATGGTGTTGTCCAACACACCCATGAAGGTGGTTGCGCTTTCGACGATCTCGCTCCCCCGGTAGTTGGCTTGACGAATAGCCACCAAAACGGACAATAAAAAGGCGAAGATAATAGCCAGGGTAGCCACAGTGCGCCCCGAAATGGGCTTGACCAGATAGGAGCGCATGATGATGGGGATCAACACAACGCCCAACAGCGATTCCCGGGTGGAGGAAAAGAAGGGCCAAAAGGCAGCCAGGGCTACCAAAACCCATAACCACCAGGAACGCCGGACGGTGAAATGCCAAACGCTCATGATGGCTACGGCCGAGAAGAGTAAGAAGGGGATGGATTTAAGATAGTAGCCGGTCTGCATATAGTGCCGCTTGCGCGAGAGCGTCGCCAGGGAAAGATTGTCCAGCGAGATGCCAGATTCACGCACCAGGAGCACCAAGGAGATCAACCCGGCCACAGTCAAAACAAAGAGAACGATGTAGAAAGGTGTGGGGCGCACGACAGGTTGAAAGACGGGTAGCCGGCCGGCCAGCTGACGCGCCTGCCCGACACGAGTGTAGCCTATGAGATAGGCGGCCAGGGCCAATAGACCGTAGACTATAGCCACGGTGACATAAAAGACCAGTTCTGTCTCATCAGCAAAGGTGGTGTGACGACTGTAAAGCCCCACCGCAATATAAAGACTCCGCCAGCCAAAGCCAACCCCCAAGCTGATGAAAAACCAGTTGATCGGTTCAAACCAATCAAAGCGCCGGGCGCGAATTCGTTGGGCCAGCCAGACGACCATCACGTACAACATGACCACACCCAGCAAAAAGGGCCCGGTGTGCGCCTCCACCAGCCAGAGCTGCGTCAGTAGCCAGGCGGCGAGGAGCGCCAGAATGAGGCCGACCACGACCCGTTTATCGGCAAATATGTTGCGTAGGGTTTGTTCTTGCACCATCCTATCTCTTTGGCTATCAGCGGCCGGCCAGACCCAACCGGCCGACAAAGCGACGTACCAGGACCCTATCCTCTGGCTGCAAGCCCCAGAGCCACAGCGCAGTCAAATAGACCAGACCAATATAACCGACCCCACCAACCAATTTGACCAGACCACTCCAATCCAGCCAGCGATCCAGCGGCAACCACAACCCCAGCGTTACACCGCCGGCCAGGACAACATGCCACAAGCTGGCATCGAAGGGGTGGGCACCTGTTAACCAGTATACCTCAATGATGCGGGCCAGGTTAATGATCGTGGTAGCGACAGCAAAAGCAATGGCCGCCCCCATGACTCCCAACGTCGGGACGAGCAGCAGGATCAGCACGATGTCCACTAAGATCGTGGCCGCCAAATTGACCAACTCCACCTTCTGATATCCGCTCATATTGAGAAATGTGCCGGCCGACCCGGTGGAAGCATTGGTGAATTGCCCAAGCGACATCACCACCAACACCGCCCAGCCCAGCTCGAAAGCTGGCCCGACCAGGCCCAAAATCTCACGTGACAACAAGGCTGTGACCAAAACCATAGGAAAGGTCGTGGCCATGCTCCAGCGGTTGAGCAATTTGAAGAGATAGCTCAACTCCTCCAGGCGCTGCTGGTGGTACAGACTGGCGACGCGGGGGGAAAAGACTTTGTTGATGGCCATAATCACCAGGGCATTTTGTTGGGAGATCATGGAGGCCGCGCCATACAACCCCACCTGAGCCGCCGTCACCAGGCCGCCCAGAAGCAATTTATCCAACCGAAACATGGCGACCACACCCAGGCTGATGAGGGCCATGTACAGGCTGTAGGAAACGATGACCCTATATTCTCCCCCCGGCAAATGCCAGAGGGTGAGACGGGTGATGCCGGGGTAGGCGCGCACCACCACGGCGACAGCCCACACAGCCAACACCAACATGGTCACATTGTAGGCCACCACCAATTCGAGCAGCCCGCTGCCCACCACCAACACGGCCAGGGCCACCGTGACCAGATTAACCAGGGGCATCCCCAGGTCGATGATGACCATATCGGTTGCCATGCGATTCGCCCCACGTAAGAGGCTAGAAGCAGCCGTCGCCACAACATAGCCGGGTAGGCCGAAAGCAAACAGGCGGATGGAAGCGACCATATCGGGTGTCAAAAACCAGGCGCTGATAGCCGGGGCCAGGGCATAGAGTAGCCAGCCGGCCAGCACGCCCAACACCAGACTGGCGAGAAGGATGAATTGCGCCACGCTGTTGGCTTTGGAACGTTGTTGCTCCCCCAGATAAATAGCGGGATACCGCACGCCGGTGCGATCCAACCCCACGCCGGCCGCTACTTTGGCGATGTCCAGCAGGGAGATGCCCAAAACATAGCGCCCAAAGCCGGCCGGCTCCAGCAAACGCCCCAAAACCAGTTGCAAGATCAGCTGCAAACCCCGGCCGGCGATGCTGCCGGTGAACACAATGGCGCTGTCCCGGGCCATGTTGCGCGCCAGTACGGCCTGGCCCTCATCATGGGGCTCGGCCGAAAGCGTTGTCGGTTCTTTCATCAATATGCTCAAGGTGGCGCTTCAGGCGGCAGAGGCGGAGGCTGGTCGGACACGGGAGCTAAAACGGCCAGACGCCGTTGGGCGAAAGGGTTATCGGGATCCAACAGCAACACCTGCTGGTAACTGGCGCGCGCCTGTTCCGGTTGGTCAGCCAGTTCATAGATACGGCCGGCGCGGACGTAGTGGGCCGGCCCAGGGTTGCGCAGCCATCTCAAAGCCTGTTCAATCGCAGCGACCGCTTCTTGGGGTTGGTCGGTCAAATAGTAAGTCCAGGCCAATTCGTAGTAGGCCGGGCCAAAATCGGATGCCGCCCCCAGCATCGCCTCGTACATAGTCATGGCCTGCGCCAGGTCGCCTACCTCGCGGACAGGTGGAGGGGCTAACACAGCCAGGCGCCGTTGGGCGAAAGGGTTAGCGGGGTCCAACAGCAACACCTGTTGGTAACTGGCGCGCGCCTGTTCCGGTTGGTCGGCCAGCTCATAGATGCGGCCGGCGCGGACGTGATGGGCCGGCCCAGGGTTGCGCAGCCATCTCAAAGCCTGTTCAATCGCAGCGACCGCTTCTTGAGGTTGGTCGGCCAAATAGTAAGCCCAGGCCAATTCATAGTAGGCCGGACCAAAGTCGGATGCCGCCTCCAGCATCGCCTCGTACATAGTCATGGCCTGCCTCAGGTCGCCTACCTCGCGGACAGGTGGAGGGGCTAACACAGCCAGGCGCTGTTGGGCGAAAGGGTTAGCGGGTTCCAGTAACAACACCTGCTCGTAACTGGCGCGCGCCTGGTGCAGTTGGTCGGCCAGCTCATAGATGCGGCCGGCGCGCGTGTAGTGCGCCGGCCCAGGGCTGGGCAACCTCACCAAAGCCTGTTCAATCGCTCCGACTGCCTCTACGGGTTGGGCAGTCAGGTAGTACAGCCAGGCCAATTCATAATAGGCCGGACCAAACTCGGAGTCTGCCTCAATGATCGCCTCATACAGACCAATGGCCTGCGTCAGGTCGCCTGCCTTGTGAGCAGCTTTGGCCTGATCCATTTGCCACGGCAGGTTGATCCCCAGAACATTGGCAGACTGCAACTGTTCCGCTGCCTGGGCGTATCTTGCTTGGGCCAACAAAACAGCCCCTAACTGCGCCTGGGCGCGGCGATTGCCGGGATCCAGCGTGACCATAGCAGCGTAAGCCTGGCGCGCCAATTCCCACTCTTCGGCAGTCTGGGCCGCTTGCCCCGCCTGTTCGAGCGACAACCAATCGGAGCCGCGCAGCCACACCGCTACTGCAGCCTCATTCTCCCCGGCCTCCCACAACACATCGCCCCACAACGTCAAGGCTTCGGGGTTACCTGTCGTCGTCAGCGTGGCCAGCCCGACGCGCGCGCGGTCGACATCGCCAGTGACCAGGGCGTGTTTAACATCCCATAGCTTGTGTTGCGAGTGACCGGCCGGCGGCGCTGGCAAGTGTGTATACACCTCATCCGGTGCGGTGAGCGCCAGCTGAGCGTAAGGTAGCGACCACCGGTTATAAGCCATTGCCTGCTTAAGTGTTGGGGTGAGCCACACAGCAGCCAGCGCCAACAAACTAAGCTTCAGCAAGGTAAAAGGCGTTAGGCGTATCATATCATTGGGAAAGATAAATTGAGCGAAAGGGAAGGCCAAAAAGTCTCTACCCACTGGCCCGGCTCTCCCCGAGTCGTAGCCGCGGTTTCCCAACCACGCCTCACCGCAACCAAGTGCCAGCTTGCAGCCGGCCAACTCTCGTGAAAACGGGAGCTAAAGTCGTTACTACGAACCAACCGCACCGCTTCATCAGGGCTGGCCCGGCTCTGCCTGGCTGTCATCAGACGGGCAACACAGCGTACTCGTGGTTATACCAGGCAATGGTGCGCCGCAACCCCTCTTCCAAATCCATTCGCGCCTCAAAGCCAAACAATTTTTGGGCCCGGCTCACATCCAGACGGCGACGCGGCTGGCCGTTGGGACGAGTGACATCCCAGCGAATCTCACCCTCGAAACCGGTCAGGCGGGCTACCAAACCAAGTAAATCCCGAACCGCGATCTCCCGCCCGCTGCCCAAATTGACGGGCAGGCTGTCATTATAGCGCTCAGCGGCTAACACAATGCCTTCGGCGGCATCTTCGACATAGAGAAACTCGCGGGTGGGCGAGCCATCTCCCCAGGCTTCGACAAAGGAGCTCCCCATGATGCGCGCCTCGATACATTTGCGAATGAGCGCCGGAATAACATGGGAAGAAGCGAGATCAAAGTTATCGCCGGGGCCATACAGGTTAACGGGCAAAAGGTATATAGAGTTGTAACCATATTGCGCCCGATAAATCTGCGACTGCACCAACATCATTTTCTTGGCCAGGCCATAAGGAGCATTGGTTTCCTCCGGGTAGCCATCCCACAGATGATCTTCCTGAAAGGGAACCGGGGTATGCTTGGGGTAGGCGCAAATAGTGCCCACTGCCACGAACTTGGGAATGCCCGCCCGCCAAGATTCATGCAGCAGCTGGACACCCATCAACAAATTATCATAGAAGTATTCCGCCTGATGAACCAGATTGGCCCCAATGCCCCCGACGCGGGCTGCCAGGTGAATAATCATATCCACCGGCCGGCCGGCGCTGCAACTATCCGCTAACAGTTGCCGAATCGCCTCTTTTTCCACCAGATCATAATCGGCGCTACGGGGGACGATGATCTCTTGAACGCCACGCCGTTGTAACTTCTGCGTGACAAAAGAGCCTAAAAAGCCGGCTCCCCCGGTGACAATGACCCGTTTACCCGACCAAAAGGTGTTGCTGACCGGCCAGGGCAATGGCTCTGGGCTTTGGTGCGCACCCTTCAACATAAAAACCTCCTACCTCTTCACGCAATTTGGAGCCGCTCAGGAATCGGGGATGTCCGGTTCCAATCCTGTAACTCCTCCCCAGCCTCTACCTCAAACAAAATCATTTGCCACCATCTGGTGGGGTATGGCGCTGGCGGCGGTTTCAGTGGGCCCGATCGTAACAGACAGGGCGACAAGTATACAAAGGAACTCATAACCCGCCTGGTTTTCCCTCCATTATATTACTTTTTGCTAAAATTCACCTCTTAGGGGGCAGTGGGCGTCACCACGGGTAAATAACTGGCGTCATCTAGCAGGGTGACGTAATCCTGAAAGACCCAGACAGGGGCATTGACAAGGCAACACACCCACCACCAATCACCGCTGCTGTTGCGGCCAATGGCAGTGAAAACCTGTTGCGGAGGGCTCACCTCCACCACCGGAGCGTCAGCCGCCGGGGCAGCGCGCAAATTGGCCCAGGCGTTCGTCACGAGATGCGGCCGGGGGAGCTCGGTGATCACCGGCGCTTCGTCCAGCGAACCCTCCAGGTCGATGAAGTCCAGCGTTACCCAACCTGTTACCCCCGGCGCCAAACAACAAATCTGCACCCACGCGCCTTCGGGGTCACGCCCAATCACAGCTACAGCGTCGGCCGGCGGCCTGATCTGACCTACCAGAGGGAAGTAGGCGCCCGGCCCTGCGCGCACGTTGAGGACAATGCTTTCCACAGGGCGGGCGCGAACGGCCGGTGTTGGTGATGGGGCCGGGGGAACCCCGGTACAGGCAGAACACACAGAAGCGGCCGCGTGGGAGGGTGTGGCGGCGGTGGGAGGGTCCAGCGCCCCTATATCCGTCGTGAGTGAGGGGGATGGGAGAGCTATGGCGCAGTCGGAACATCTATCCCCAGAGTTGGGCGAGGGTGTCACAGGCAATGGGGTTGTCAGGGCGGCTGCATCCGTCGTAGGGGAGGGGGAGGGCGGAACGACGGAACAGACAGAACACCCAGCAACAGGTGTAGAGGTGGGGGTGAGCGTCATCACGGAGTGGGCAGCTAATGCTACTGCGTCAGCTAGAGGCGAGGGAGAAGGCCAGGCGACTGCGGCCGGCCCGGTCGTCGTCGAGGCGGTTACCGACTCCACGCCGACCTGGGTCACGCTTGGTTTCAGCGACCAAGAACGGAGCACGACCCAGGCCAACACCAGGATAGCAACCAGAGCGATCACGCCACCCCAGGCCGCTATACGGCGCGCCGCTGGCAACTGACGCCGGGCCGGGTGCCCCGTCACTTGATTCATCAAGACCGGCGTCGCCTGCCCGGTGAATAAGGGGCAGGTGATGTGTTGGTCAGACAGGCAATGGGTGGCCTGATGCCCCAGCATAACGCCCCGCGGCGGCTGGACAGCATGGCAAAAATTACCCTCTGATGGGTAGTTGTAAATGGTGGCCGGATCATCACGTCGTCCTAGATGGGGACAGATGCGCAACGAGCCGGGCGGGGGCGACTGATGGGCCATGGTGTCCATTGTACCTTTAGGATGCTCGACAAGCGAAAGAATGGGGGTCTCCCCATGCCAGGGCGGCAGTCGGGTGACCATTGACGCGACAGAATATGACATCTGGCGCTTGACGGCCGGCGCCATTTTGCCGTAGGCTAAACATGAAGCTGGTGTTGTTCATGCGTCATTGCGCCTGCCAGGAGGCTGGCATGACCTATTCACCTCTTGTTACTACGCTACTCCAACCCGAAGCTTATCCTCATCCTTGCGTTTTGCCCATTCAGCTTCAAGAAACGCATAGTTCCTGGGTCTTTCTAACCGGCGACTATGCCTATAAGGTTAAAAAGCCAGTCAATTTTGGTTTCCTGGATTTCACCACCCTGTCTCAACGACAAAGAGCGTGTGTGGCCGAGGTGCAACTCAACCGGCGTTTGTCGCCAGAGGTTTATCTGGCGGTCACACCCATTGTGCGCACGGAAGCGGGCTGGCAGCTAGGTGGGGCAGGAGAGGCGGTGGAGTATGCGGTGCAGATGCGTCAGTTATCGAGCGACGGCTGGCTGTCCTGTTGGGTGGCGGCCGGCCGCGCTACACCAGCTTTAATGACGCGCATCAGCGCCCGCCTGGCGGACTTTCACGCTGCAACTGAGACCAACCCCTACATCACAGAGCTGGGTGGGGGGGAAACGCTGCAACGCAATGCGACGGAAAACTTCGACCAGACAGCACGCTATCGAGGGGTGACGCTATCAAGCGCCACTTATGATGCCCTACGCGCCTATACCACCGCTTTTCTCGCCAAGGCTGCCCCCCTGATCGAGGCGCGCGCCGCCGCCGGCCGGGTACGCGACTGTCACGGCGACTTACACACCAGCCATGTGCACATAAACGAAAGTGAGCAGATCGAATTCATCGATTGCATTGAGTTCAACGACCGTTTCCGCTACAGTGATGTGGGGCTGGACCTCGCCTTTCTGACGATGGACCTGGATTATTTGGGGCGGCCCGACCTCAGCCAGGCTTTAGCGGCGCACTACATAGCCACCACCGGTGACGCAACCTTGCGCCAGATGTTGACCTACTTCAAGTGTTACCGCGCCTATGTGCGGGGCAAAGTGGAAAGCTTTCGTCTGGACGAAGTGGATCTGCCGGCGATCCAGAGAGAGCGCATTCAAGCGCACGCGGCGCGCTATTTCGACCTGGCCCGGCGGTACATCCAGCCCTGCACGCCGATACTGCTCATCACCACTGGTCTGATGGGGGTGGGCAAAAGCAGCCTGGCCCAGGCGTTGGGGGAACGTCTACCGGCCGACGTGTTAACCGCTGACCTCATCCGCAAAGCACTGGCCGGCCTACCGGCCGACCAACCCCAGCATGTGCCCTGGGGAACAGGCATCTATAGCAACGCTTTTCACGCCCGCACCTACGCCGCCATGCACGCCCTGGCGGCCGAGCGCCTAGCACAAGGGCGCTCCGTCATTCTGGATGCCTCTTACCGACAGGCGGAACTGCGCGCTGCAGCCCGACAGGTGGCGCACGACCAGAGGGCCCTGTGGGCAGTTCTGGAGGTGCGCTGTCCATCGGCCACCGTACGAGAACGTTTGCTGGCGCGCCAGGCGTTGGAGCCACAACAGGGTAGTGACGGCCGGTTGGAGCTATTAGACCAACAGATAGCGCACTACACGCCGCCCGATGAGATTCCAGCAGCGGAACGGTTGTTGGTAGATGCCAGTCTGCCCCTGGCGGAAACGACTCATCACACCCTGATCGCTCTCTACACCTTCCTGCTCCAACGGGGCGCGCTGGATTCCTGACATTTATCGTCTGACCTGTCTGTCATTTGTCACTACATCCCCCGGCCGGCTTCTGGCAAACTATAGTTAGCGCAGACCAGACCCGCTTCTTCATACCCTTGTTGGCATTCGGTCCACCTGAAGCAATGTGTCTGCGTCTCCCACTACCCCCAGATCTTGTGGGGGAGATCGGAATACCGAGATCGCACATGCGGAGAAAGGTCAATGGCAACTGGCAGAATTGTGATCGATGTGGACAGATGCAAAGGTTGTGAACTATGTCGCACCGCCTGTCCACCAGATGTGATTGCGTTAGCCGAAAGTTTGAACGCCAAAGGTTACCGGCCGGTGATCCTGCTCGACCCGGCCCATGAATGCACCGGTTGCGCCCTGTGCGCCACGGTGTGCCCGGATGGGTGCATTACGGTTTATCGCGACCGGCCAGCGCCCAGGGAGGCGAGACAACATGTCCAAAAAGCTGCTTAAGGGAAACATTGCCATCGCCGAGGCAGCGCTTCGGGCCGGATGCGACGCCTATTTTGGCTATCCCATCACCCCGCAGACAGAACTCCTGGAGCACATGTCGCGGCGGATGTTGGAACTGGATCGGGTGTTTTTACAGGCGGAGAGCGAAGTCGCCGCCATCAACATGGTGTACGGAGCGGCGGTCGCCGGCTCCCGCGTCATGACTTCCTCCAGCGGCCCTGGCATCAGCCTGATGCAAGAAGGGCTGAGCTATATCGCCGGTTCTGAAGTACCGGTGGTCATTGTGGACGTGATGCGAGGAGGGCCGGGGCTGGGCAATATTCAACCCAGCCAGAGCGATTACAACCAGCTCACCAAGTCAGCCGGGCATGGGGATTTTCATCCCATTGTGCTGGCCCCGTCTACGATTCAAGAAGCGATTGATTGCACCGTTTTGGCTTTCGACCTGGCCGAGAAGTATCGCACCCTGGTGTTTGTCCTGGTGGATGGGGCGCTGGGGCAAATGATGGAGCCGGCCGAACTGCCCCCCATGCGCCCTGCCCGTCAGACGTGGCCCGATTACGCCCTGACCGGTGCGCTGGGTCGACCGCGGCGCATCAACACCTCTCTCTACCTGGGTGCGGAGAGCCTAGAAGCGCTCAACCTGCGCCTCCAGGCCAAGCTGGCGCACATTGAAGCGGAGGAAACCCGCTACAGTGACCAGGAAGTGGAGGATGCGGACATCATCGTGGTGGCTTTTGGCACAGCCGCCCGCGTGGCACAAAGCGCCGTGAACCACTTGCGGCAGACCGGCCTGAAGGTGGGGCTTTTCCGCCCCATCACCCTCTGGCCTTTCCCCAGCGCACGGCTGGCTGAACTCGCCAGCCAACGACCGGCCGGCTTCCTGGTGGTTGAAATGAACGCCGGCCAGATGGTGCACGATGTGCGCGAAGCTGTCGCCGGCCAGGTGGAAGTAGCTTTCTTTGGACGCATGGGAGGTATCATCCCAATGCCAGAAGAAGTGGAAGCGGCCATTCAACGCCTGCTCATCTCCCATTCAGCCGCCCACCCCCTGCCAGTGTGAGGTCAAGCATGGAAACCCAAACGTCACCTGTGGAACAACTTGTTTACGCCCGTCCCGATACCTTGACAGACGCGCACACCCATTACTGCCCTGGTTGCACCCACGGCATCGGTCATCGGCTGGTGGCCGAAGTGTTGAGCGAACTTGGCCTGCAGGAACGCACCATTTTGGTGGCTTCGGTGGGCTGTTCCGTCTTTGCCTACAACTACTTCAATGTGGACGCCTGTGAAGCGGCCCACGGTCGCGCACCGGCCATGGCCACAGGCATCAAGCGAGTGCACCCGGACAAAATCGTCTTCACCTATCAGGGAGATGGCGACCTGGCCTCCATTGGCATGGCGGAGGTCATTCACGCCGCCAACCGCGGGGAACAGATCACGGTTATCTTCGTCAATAACGCCATCTATGGCATGACGGGGGGGCAAATGGCCCCCACCACCCTGATCGGACAAAAAACCAACTCCTCCCCTTTTGGACGTGACATCACCCTGGCGGGCTACCCTCTGCACATGGCCGAGCTATTAGCCTCCCTGCCGGGCACAGCCTATAGTGCACGGCGCAGCTTGCACGACGCCCGCCACATTCTCAAAGCCAAACAAGCGGTGCGCACAGCTTTTGAAGCCCAGGTGCAAGGCCTGGGGTTCAGCATCGTTGAGCTGCTCTCCACTTGTCCGACGAACTGGGGCATGTCCCCCGGCGAAGCCTGTGACTGGGTGCGCGACAACATGATTCCTGTCTACCCTCTGGGTGATTTCAAAGTCGCCGAGGGGTTGGCCGGGGGACGCAAACGTGAAACAAGCACCCGAATAGAAACCGCACCCAACGGTGCGTCTGGCGCGAACCGGCCGGCTAACGATTGATCGCCCCCCCTCCCTTGAGAGCACTTTCAGGAGAAGCACAAGATGACAACACCCTGGAACCAGCGGTATGCCCAGCGGATGCAACGGGTCCGAAGTTCCGCCATTCGCGAGTTACTCAAACTGACTGAACAACCAGACATGATCTCCTTTGCCGGCGGCCTGCCCGCTCCCGAAGTCTTTCCGGTGGCTGAATTCGCCGCCGCGACGGACCGGGTTCTGACCCAATTTGGCAGCAAAGCCCTGCAATACAGCACCACCGAGGGGTACTTGCCCCTGCGCGAGTTTATCGTCAGCAAAATGGCCGCCTATGGCATCCATGCCACGACGGACAATGTGTTGATCACCAGCGGCGGCCAGCAGGCCATTGACCTGATCGGCAAACTGATGATCGACCCCGGCAACGTCATCCTGACGGAAAGCCCCACCTATTTGGGGGCGCTGCAAGCCTGGCGCGCCTATCAGGCTGAGTTTGTCACCATTCCGGTCGACGACAACGGCATCCAGACCAGCAAGCTAGAAGAGGCGCTATGCACCGGTCCTAAATTCATGTATATCCTGCCCAATTTCCAAAACCCCGGCGGCGTCACGCTCTCGCTGGAACGTCGGCGGGAGCTCATTCACATGGCCGATCAGTATGGCATCCCCATTGTGGAGGATGACCCTTACGGTGAACTGCGCTATGAAGGGGATCATATCCCCCCATTGGTGGTGCTGGACAACGAACGGCTCAACCATCGCGCCGAGATGGACGAGGATCAGGGCTTCTACCGGGGCAATGTGATTTACCTGAGTACCTTTTCCAAAACCCTGGCCCCCGGCTTGCGGCTGGGGTGGATCATGGCCCCCACCAAAGTCATTCAACGGGCTGTGATGGCTAAACAGGGCATGGACTTACACACCGGCACGTTCATTCAGATGGTGGCGTATGAAGTGGTTAAGGATGGCTTCTTGAAAACCCACGTGCGTCACATCCGTCAGGTTTACACCGAACGGCGCGACCGGATGTTGGCCGCCATGAAGCGGTACTTCCCGCCGGGTGTCACCTGGACCTGGCCACACGGAGGGCTTTTCCTCTGGGTAACCCTCCCACCCAGCATCGATGAGTACGCGCTGTTGCAAAAGGCGGTGGAGCGCCAGGTGGCCTTCGTCCCCGGCGCATCTTTTTACCCTTACGAAGAAGAGCGCAATCATTTCCGCCTCAATTTCTCTAACGCCCAACTGGATCAAATCGATATTGGCATCCAGCGGTTGGGCGAAGCTATTGACGCAGCGTTGCAAGCCGAACATACGCTGGTCTTCACATGATTGGCCAGGGGGTCGGCGCCGGCCGTTTCCTGCGCCGGCCGCCCTCTTGTCGCCGGGAGAAACCCTATGGAAACTTCAATCGTCATTGCCGGTTTTGGCGGACAGGGCATCCTCTTTGCTGGTCGTTTGCTGGCCTACGCCGGCATGGATAGCGGCCATCACGTCAGCTGGATTCCTTCCTATGGGCCAGAGATGCGGGGTGGTACAGCTCACTGTGTGGTGATCATCAGCGACACGCCGGTCGGCGCACCCATTGTGGCCCATCCTGACGTGGCTGTTGTCCTCAATCAGCCTTCCTATGACAAATATGAACCGCTGGTGAAAGCAGGCGGCCTGTTGGTGGTCAACCGGTCATTGGCGACCAGCGCTTCGTCACGGCCAGATATCGAGGTCGTCTCCATTCCCGCCAACCTGTACGCTGAAGCCTTTGAAGCCCCTAAAACGCTCAATATGGCGATGTTAGGCGCTTTGTTGGCTCGCCGTCCTGTCGTGACGCTGGCAGCGCTGGAGGAAGCGCTGGTGGAATACGCCTCCAGCGACGCCGCCCGCTTGAACGACATCAACCGCCAGGTGTTGCGACGCGGCTACTACGCTGCCTTGCCGACGCCCATCCACATCCCGCCGGTCGCAGCGCCGGCTTGAGGGGGAAAACCACAGAAGACACGGAATAACTGGTAGGGGCGGGTTGTAAACCCGCCCCTATCATTTGGTTCGTAGTAACGGCTTTAGCCGTTGGCCGGCTCTCTGCCGCTCCCGTTTCACGTGTAGGGGCGAACCTGTGTGTTCGCCCCAGTGCAGTTGGGAAACCGCGGCTACGGGATGCTCTGGTTCGTCGTAATGGCTTATGAAAGTTAAGAAATTATTTAGGCAATAAAGAAAAAAGGGGGTAAAATAGTAATGGAGGTGAAAAAATGCCCAAAAGACGCTATTTCAAACCAACAAACGAAGAAACAGCGAAGCTAGAACAGATACGGGACAAACATCCAAAGGCGTATATGCGGGAAAAAGCGGCGGCGCTGCTGAAAATAGCCGCCGGTCAGTCACCCCATCAGGTAGCTTTGAAGGGATTACTTAAAAGAAGAGACCCAGATACCATCTATGGATGGCTGGAGAGATACGAAGCTGAAGGAGTCGAAGGGCTGCTGGTGCGAGAAGGCCGGGGTAGAAAACCGACTTCTTCCCCCTAAGTATGAGGAGGCCGAAGAAGCTAAGATAGCGATATCACACTCTTAGAAAGCTGCCCCTGGTTAGTTCTCAACAGTCTGGGTGGCCTTAGCCGACTCCTCAAGCGGTTGCAAATCAGCTACAAACGAGGCCGGGACTATGTTCACAGCCCCGACCCCCACTATAATGAGAAGTTGAGCCTGATTGAGTTGATGTGGAGGCGTGCTTGCTACGAGCCAGAACGGTATCTCTTCCTTATACCTGGATGAGTTGACCTACTATCGCCAGCCATCATTGGCTCGAGCCTGGGAAGAAGTAGGCCCAACGCAACCCTTAGCCCGGCGCGCTTACCAGAGTAATACCCATGACCGCGTTTTGGGCGGACTCAATGCCTTGACTGGTCAAGTCAGCTAGCGCCAACGCAGTCACCGACATCTCTATGTTTGACTGGCTTCTGGTATCAGCTCCGCAACAGTCGGCAAACGCTCACGGAGATCCTGATTCTCCTGTGTCAACCGTCTGACTTCTTCACGCAGTTGTGAACTTCGTCCATGAGTATCATGGATACCACAGGCTTTTGACCTGTACAGTTACAAAAATTCTAGGCTTGTTGGATATGGAGCGTTTAATAAAATGACCAGGAGCGGCTCAAGGGGGCGTCCCATCGGACTTGTCATGAGGAGTGGATGTCACGTTCTATAATAATAGGGGACATTGTTCCCCCAAAAAGCGGCTCAACAACCGTTGGCAGCCGACGCCCTCAGCTTGGTTTTTGTGAAGTTGTCTTTGGCATTTTGAGACGACTGGTTATTAGAAGCTTCGTGGCCGCGACTGAAACGCAGGCTGTTAGGCTGCACCATGACCTCAAGTGGGGGGAAACTATTCGCTTTTCGTAAAGGGAAGGGGTGCAGCCTAACAGCCGTGGATCTGTGCTTTATTTTTTCGGCAGCTTACCTACGCATGGGGCGGCAAAGCAGAAGCGAGCCTCCAGCGTGTTGGAGAATTGCCCACTCAGGACAAATCGGCTGTGCCAATCTATCCAGGCGGTTAAAAGAGGCCTACCACCCGGCCGGCTTCATCCACATCCACCTGCATATAAGCTGGCTTGCTGCCCAGGCCGGGCATGGTGCTGATCTCTCCCAACAGGGGGTAGATGAAGCCTGCCCCGGCCGAAGCCCGCACCTCGCGCACCGGTACAATGAAGTCGCGCGGCGCGCCTTTCAAGGCTGGGTCGTGGCTCAGGCTGAGGGGCGTTTTAGCCATGCAGATGGGCAGGTTGCCCAGGCCGTTGGCCTCGTAGGTTTTGATCTGGTTGCTGGCCAGCGGCTCGAAGGTCACGCCGGCCGCCCCGTACATCTCCGTAGCGATGGTTTCGATCTTGCGCGCCAGGGGCATATCGAGCGGGTAGAGGAAGCGAAAGTCGGCCGGCTTTTGGCAGGCGTCCATCACCGCTTCGGCCAGTTCCAACGCTCCCGCGCCACCCAACGCCCAGTGGTCGCTCATCACGGCTGCTTCCGCTCCGGCCCCTTCAGCCGCTTTCTCCACCAGCGCCACTTCGGCCAGGGTGTCGGCCGCAAATTTGTTGACCGCCACCACCACCGGCACGCCGTAGCGCCGGGCATTGCGGATGTGGGCGTCTAGATTAGCCAGCCCTTTGTCGAGCAGGTTAAGATTTTCGGTGGTGTAGGCCGTGTCGAGCGGCCGGCCGGGCGTCACCTTAGGGCCACCGCCGTGCATCTTCAGGGCGCGGATGGTAGCCACCAGGACAACGCAGTTGGGGATGAGACCGGAGACGCGACACTTGATATTGAAGAACTTCTCCATGCCAATATCCGCCCCGAAGCCTGATTCCGTTACCACGTAGTCGCCCAGACGAAGGGCGAGCTGATCCGCCAGGATGGAGGAGTTGCCATGCGCGATGTTGGCGAAGGGACCGGCGTGGACAAAAGCCGCCTGTCCTTCCAGCGTCTGCATCAGGTTGGGGTGAATGGTGTCCTTCATCAAGACAGCCGCCGCCCCGGCCACTTGCAAATCTTCCAGGGTGATCGGCTTTTTGTCTTTGCTCTGGCCAATGACAATCCGCCCTAGGCGCGCCCGCAGGTCGTGCAGAGCGGAGACATAATCGACGCCATTGACCAGCGCCAGGATGGCCATCAGTTCGCTGGCCACGGTGATGTCAAAGGCGGTCTGGCGTGGCCGGCCGTCCTCTTTGCCGCCCAACCCCACCAGAATGTGGCGCAACATGCGGTCGTTGACATCCATCACCCGATTCCAGGTCAGACTGAAGGGGTCGATGTTGAGGCGGGTCAGCCCCAGGCGCGCTATTTGGGCGTCGCTGAGGCGATCTTCGTGATACCAGCGGGCGTCGATGGCCGCCGCAATCAGGTTATGCGCAGCAGTGATGGCGTGGATGTCACCGGTCAGGTGGAGGTTGAAATCCTCCATGGGCACGACCTGACTGTAACCGCCGCCGGCCGCGCCCCCCTTGATGCCAAAGGTCGGCCCCTGGCTGGGCTGACGAATCGTGGCTATGGCCTGTTGCCCCAGCCGCCCCAGGGCCTGCACCAGGCCAATGGTGGTGGTGGTTTTGCCTTCACCCAAAGGGGTGGGGGTGATGGCGGTGACTTCGACATATTTGCCCAGTGGCCGGCCGGCCAATCGCTTCAGGGTGTCGAGATGGACTTTGGCTTTGTAACGACCGTAAGGAATAAGCTCCTCATCGGTCACTCCCAATTGCTCAGCGATGGCAGCGATGGGGCGGATGGCCGCCGCCTGGGCGATCTCCAGGTCTGATGGGACGGGCGGAACAGGGTGGGTGGGAGTCATAACAGTCATAGGTTGATTTCCTCATGGTACAGGCAGGTTTTCGAGAGGGCGCGAACAAAACACATGGCAAGGTCACCGTAGGAAAATTGGAATGGATCCGTCATCTCCAGGTATCCATTATATCTATTTTAGCAGATGCGGGGCAGTAACTCGCCGGCCGGTAAGTCGATCACACGTTGACTGCCGATGGCGGTGCGCCCTATTACGACGCCGGGATGTTGGGCTGTCACCCGGCCGATGATCGCCGCTTCCCGCCCTAGCGGGTGTTGACGCATGACCTGCAAGAGCGCGGCCGCGTTGGCGGCCGGCGCAGCGGCCACTAACTTGCCTTCGTTGGCAACCTGCAACGGGTCCAGCCCCAGCATGTCACAGGCGTTGGCGACGGCCGGCCGGATGGGTATCTGCTCTTCATCCAACACCAGCCCCACCTGGGCGGCGCGCGCCAGCTCGTTGACCGCTGCCGCCAGCCCCCCGCGTGTCAGGTCGCGCAAACAGTGCAGGTCGGGGCACGCCTCCACCATCATGGCCGTCAGGTTGTGGAGCGCGGCTGAGTCGCTGACCACCTCTGTTTCAAAGGTCAGACCGGCGCGCAGGCTCATAATCGCCACCCCGTGATCTCCCAGCGGCCCGTTGACCAGCAACACATCCCCCGGCTGGATGCGTTCGGGAGCCAGGTGAACGCCGGCCGGAATCACCCCCAGACCGGTGGTGTTGATGTACACGCCATCCCCATGGCCGCGTTCTACCACTTTGGTGTCGCCGGTGATGACCCGCACACCGGCCGCCTGGGCGGCGGCGGCCATAGAGGTCACAATCTGCCCCAATTGCTCCAGCGGTAACCCTTCTTCCAAAATGAAGCCGGCCGACAGGTATAGCGGTTGCGCCCCCATCATGGCCAGGTCGTTGACTGTGCCATGCACCGCCAGCGAACCAATATCTCCGCCGGGGAAGATGGCCGGGGAGACGACAAAGCTGTCGGTACTGAAAGCCAAGCGCCCCTGGAGCGCAATCACCGCCGCATCTGTCAGAGCGTTGGAGGGCCGGCCGAAGGCCGGCATGAAAAGATGCTCGATCAAATCTTGCATCATCTGGCCGCCACTGCCATGCCCCATGACAATTTGGGGATAACGGCGCAGCGGCGCGGGGCAAACAAAGGTGATCATAGTAGGCGACTCGTCAACACAACAGTGTAGGGCAGGCTTTTTCCTTCGAAGAGGTGCGGTTGGGAAACCGTGGCTACAACGCTACGGTGCCATCAGTTGAGCGCGACCATATTTGTAGTAAGCCGCGCACGCCCCTTCGCTCGAAACCATGGTGGCTCCCAGCGGGGTCAGCGGCGTACACTGTTTGCCAAAAGCCGGGCAATGATCCGGCCTTAGCAACCCTTGCAACACCTGCCCACTGCGGCACACATCTGGTTCCACAGGCTGAATAGCCAGCACTTCGGGGAAGCGTTGTTCGGCATCGAAAGCCGCGTAGGGGGGCCGCAAGCGGTAGCCGCTGTGGGGAATGACCCCTATACCACGCCAGGCGCGGTCGCACACCTCGAACACCTCTTCTATTAGCGCCTGGGCCGGCCGGTTGCCCTGATTGGGAACGGTGCGGGCGTAGGCGTTCGCCACCTGGGCTTCGCCCGCCTCCAGCTGGCGCACCGCCTGCCAGATGGCGTGCGCCAGATCGAGCGGTTCAAAGCCGGCCACCACGATGGGGATGTGATACCGCTGCGCTAAGGCGTGGTACTCCTGAACCCCCATGATGGTGCATACATGGCCGGCCGCCAGAAAGGCGTTCACCCGGCAATTGGGCGACTCCATGATGGCGGCGATGGCCGGGGGCACGGTGACATGGCTGACCAGGACGCTGAAATTATCCACACCCGCCTGCGCCGCCTGATATACGGCCATAGCGTTGGCCGGAGCGGTGGTTTCAAAGCCAATGGCGAAGAAAACAACTTGTTGGTTCGGGTGGCGGCGCGCCAGTTGCAAGGCATCCAGCGGCGAGTACACGATGCGCACATCCCCACCGCGACTTTTCACCCCGAACAGGTCATTGGCCAGGACAGTACCATCAGCGTGGTAGGTGAAAGAGCCGGGTACGCGCAGCATATCCCCGTAGGTAGTGAAGATCACATCGGGGCGTGCTGCCAGCGCCAGGGCCTTGTCGATCAGTTCCAGCGGCGTGACGCACACGGGACAACCTGGGCCATGCACCAATTCAATCGTGGGCGGCAAGAGGCGATCCAGTCCGTGGCGGATGATGCTGTGGGTCTGTCCGCCGCACACCTCCATCAGCACCCAGGGACGGGTGACGGTGCACTCGATTTCGCGCAGCACGCGCTGGACAGCCTCAGCCTCGCGGTATTCGCTTAAATATTTCATCTCTGATTCCTACCCAGGCGTTGCGCCGCCGCTATGCGAGACGAGTAGTAAGCGCGGTTAAGAAACCGCGGCTACGGCTAGAGCGGGTCTAATTCTGCCAGCTCACCCATCTGACGCAATAGCGCCAGCGTGGCCTGTGCTTCGGCGGCGTCGATCCGACTGATGGCGAAGCCGACGTGAATCATCACATAATCCCCCACCTCCGCCTCCGGCGTGAAGGCCAAGCAGACTTCCTTGCGCACGCCGCCAAAATCGACCTGGGCCATGGGTAGACCGCTGGTAGGCGACGGCCAGATGGTGGTGATACATCCTGGGATGCCTAAACACATAATAACTGCCTCTGCGCAACCGGAGCGCCGACTACCGGCCGGCCTATTCGCCCCGGAATGCCTATGGTTACCTCTGAGGGTACTTTAGCCGCAATAAGCCAGAAGTAACAGTGTGGGGTGTCATGTTTCGGGTGGGTCAAACGTCACCGTTGAAAGGCCGACGAGGCGTGCGGCCGCGACCGCAATTTGCCCCAATGCCAAACCGCCATCGTTAGCCGGCGCGTGGCGGGGCAACAACACCGTGTAGCCGGCCGCTTCCAGCTGCGTACTTGCCAGTTCCAACAACAGCCGATTTTGCCATACCCCTCCCCCCAGAGCTACGGGCAACGGTGTGGAGCCAAGACGTTGCACGGCCGGGTGATGGGCGGCGGCGCGTGCCGCTGTCAGGGCCATCTCCGCTATGCTGTTGTGGAAGCGCCGGGCGATGACCCCGGCCGGGACGCCCGCCTGCCGGTCGGACATCACACCGGCCAACAAGGGAGCCAGCCGAAACACGTTGCCCTCCAGGGGTAACGGATACGCTCTGTCGTCGGGTGGGGCCTCCAGCGCCAGCGCTTCCAGGGCAATAGCCGCTTGCGCTTCGTAAGTGACTGGTCGGGAAAAACCGACCAGGGCGCTGATAGCGTCGAACAACCGCCCCAGGCTGCTGGTTAGCGGAGTGTTGAGACGCCTATCCAGCATAGCGCGCAACAACTTGAGCTCGGCCGGCGACACATAGGGGAAAAGAGATGCCAGATCGATCCCTGGCAGCAGGGTGTGCAGATAAGCCAGGGCGATGCGATAGGGGCGGCCGGTGGCAGCATCACCGCCGGGTAGGGGCAAAAGCTCCAGGTGAAAGAGGCGCTCGAAGCCAGCCAGGTCGGCCAGCAACACTTCCCCGCCCCAGATGTGACCATCCAGCCCATACCCCACACCATCAAAGCTCAGGCCAAGGACGGGATCAGTGCGCCCATGTTCCACCGCGCAGGCGGCGATGTGGGCGTGGTGGTGCTGCACCTCGATCAGCGGCAACCCTTCTGCCTGGGCGCGGGCCTCGGCGTAGCGTCGGCTGGCGTAGTCGGGGTGGTAATCGCACACCATGGCCTGGGGGTGAATATGAAATAACTGTTCCAGGTCGGCCAGGGCGTGGGCCTGTTCAGCGCGGGTGGCAGGATGACGCAAATCACCGATGTGTTGGGTTAAAAACACCAGACGGTCGGCCGCCACCGCCGAAACGTTTTTGAGGTCGCCGCCGGCCGCCGCCAGATGGATGGGCAGACTCAGTGTCGCTGGCAGCAGGTGCGGCAAGGGGACGTAGCCACGACTGCGTCGGATGGGTTGCACCTGGGTCCGGCCGGCTGCTTGCGCTACAAACATCACCGTATCATCACAGCGCCGCTGGATGGGGCGGTTGTGCAGGAGGACGCCGGCTGTGTGCGGCCCCAGCTCCATCAGGGCCGCGTCGTTGTCGATGATCAGGGGCGCACCCCGACGGTTGCCGCTGGTCATAATCAGGGGCGCATCCACCACCCCCAACAGTAGGTGGTGCAGGGGGGTGTAGGGCAACATGAGCCCCACATACCCGTTCTGGGGGGCGATAGCTTCCAGCCAGGCTGGCCCGGCCCGGCGCAGCAAGAGGATAGGCGCTTCGCGGCTGGTTAACAGAGCTGCCTCCGTCGGCGAGATGTTAGCCAGCGCCGCCGCTGCCGTCAGGTCGGCCACCATAAGCGCCAGCGCCTGTTGCGGACGATCTTTCAGGCGGCGAATGTGGGCCACTGCCTCTGGATGGTCGGCGCGGCCGGCCAGATGAAAGCCGCCTAACCCTTTGAGAGCGATAACCCCTCCCTGGTTCAAGACCGTGGCGGCCGCCTGAAGTGCTGCTTCACCCATCAGGGGTGGTTGGGAGGGGGTAGCAAAGGTGAGGTGTGGGCCACACTGTGGGCAGGCCACCGGTTGGGCGTGGAAGCGGCGGTCGGCCGGGGC
The DNA here is from genome assembly GCA_034435495.1 of Anaerolineae bacterium. GTDB lineage: Bacteria > Chloroflexota > Anaerolineae > Promineifilales > Promineifilaceae > DAOTXO01. The sequence continues at coordinate 54,431 of DAOTXO010000082.1, read as the reverse complement.
GTCATATTCTGCCTGACACGCTGGACATAGCGCAAAATTCGCCATGGTCGTCAACGGACGATCATACGGCAGGCCGGTGATGATGGTGAAACGTGGCCCGCAGTGGGTGCAGTTGATGAAGGGATAACGATAGCGTCGGTCGGCCGGAGTGCCCATTTCTGTCAGACAGGCGTCGCAGACCGCCACATCGGGTGAGACAAGGGTGCGTTGAGGGGCAGCGTGACTGTGGCTGGGCAGGATGGTCAGGCCGGCCGGTGTCTCCTCCCAGGGGGTCAGCGAGGTGATGCTTAGCTCCAAAATGATGGCCAGCGGTGGGGGGTGTTGCTGAAGTTGCATCACAAAGCTTTCCAGAGCGGCCTGCGTCCCTTGTAACGCCAGTTCAACCCCCAGGGAGCTATTGCGTACCCACCCCCCCAGCCCTAAGCTGTGTGCCAGATGATGTACATGGGGGCGAAAGCCCACCCCCTGCACGACGCCGTTGATTTGCAGCTGCCAGCGCGTTAGCTGGAGGGGATCGGTTGGCGGAGCCTCCGGCGGCGCACCATCACCACCGGTTAGGGTGGGGTTTTCAATAGGCTTGTTGGGATCGGCGTCGATGCTCATAGGCCCCTGGAGAACATTCCTTGTTATATAGCCCCGTCTACAGGATGGATGGCGGTGAGCGCAGTTAAGAAACCGCGGCTACGGCCGTTACGACGAACGGGGTGGATTCTCAAACGACGTTTAGAGGGGCGCATTTCTCCCATGCGCCACGCCGTTGGCTACCCAGTATAGCCAAAAGGGTGGCCTTTGGCCTACTTCCTGGTCACTTGTTGGAGAAGACAGGCCAGAAGCGGGTAGATAAACTTTTCCAAAGGCGGTTTCTTAACCGCGCTTACCGCTCGTCATGATTGAGGAGGGCGCATTCTCAAATACGCCCCCTTCCCATCCCGTAGCCGCGGTTTCCCAACCGCGCCGTACTCCTGTGAAAACGGGAGCGGCAAAGAGATAGCCAACGGCTAATGAACGTTTAGAAAATACATCGGCAATGAAGAATTCGTTCGCCGACCGGTCATGGCCGATCCAATTTCTGAAAAGTCCATAAAGAGGTGCTGGCGGAATCAGATCGCTATCCGATAGTGATAGCGATGCCGATTGGCTAACGAACGTCTATCCCTTTCACCCATTCAGGAAGCCTGTCACGGCCGTTGGGTGAGCATTGTCACTATCATCCTGCTTCCATTTGCCGTATGGTGTCAATAAGGTAGGGGCGGGTGGCAAGGCGGTTCGCGAACCACCCCTGCCATTCTGAACAACCATCCACACCTGGAGGTTTAACATGAACAGCGCCTTCTCTTCTCAACCCTCTTCCTCTGACGGCCGGCGGCAGTTTCATCTGACTGCCCGCTGGATCGAAGCGTTAGCTTTTGTCACCGGTCTGCTCTATGTGCGCGTTGCCCTGGAGGAGCGGTTCATCACAACCACCGGTGAGATCGATTGGATCACCCTCGGCCTGTTGGTCATTTTAACCAGCGCCACCCTGGCTCTGTTGATCGGTTGGTTCCAGGAAACCTGGGGCGGGCTGATCAGTCTGTTGGGAGGGGTGTGTGTGGCTATCTTGACCCTGGCGACCGTTGAGCACAACCCAGGCCTGGCCGCTTTCGTTTATGCCTCGCCTTTTATTATTGCGGGTGTGTTCCTGGTGATCGACGCCTGGTGGGCCGGCCGCGAAGCGCGCACCTGATCTCGACGGGGCAACCTGCTTAAGGTAAGCCCCGGCCGGCGTCAATGACATACGACCGATAAAATCTGGATAAATGTCAATTGGCGGGCGGCCGGCGTTGGGGCACAATAGAAGCGATTGTGAAATTTGTCACAAATAGTGATAACAGGAAAATGGATGTATGATGCTGCCAGGCCAGACGCCTCAACCCACCTCTGCACCGACCAGGCAACGCCCCAAGGTGGCCTTTTTCGACTTCACCAGTTGTGAAGGTTGCCAGCTGACTGTCCTTGACGCACTCCAGACCCACCCTGAACTGCTGGATGTGGTGGAAATCGTGGAGTTTCGTGAGGCCAGCAGCGACCAGGCACCTTATTACGACATCGCCTTCATCGAAGGTTCATGCAGCCGGCCGCAAGACGAAGCGCGCCTGCACGACATCCGTGAACGCGCCGGTCTGGTGGTAGCTCTGGGGGCCTGCGCCCATTTGGGAGGCATCAACGCCATACGCAACCGCCAACCCCTGCCGGAAGTGCGTCGTTATGTTTACGGTGACCGCGCCTCTTGGTATGCCACCTATGAACCACGCGCCCTGGCGGCGGTTATCCGCGTGGATGCGGTCATTCCAGGCTGCCCGATTGACCGTGAGGAATTTGTGCGCCTGGTGAGCGATCTGACCCAGGGGCGGCCGGCGCGGCTGCCGGAGTACCCCGTCTGTCTGGAGTGCAAAGTACGCGGCACAGTGTGCCGTTACATGCGCGGTGAAACCTGTCTGGGGCCTATCAGCCGGGGCGGTTGCCAGGCGATCTGCCCGGCCTATGGCTTTACCTGCGTGGGATGTCGCGGTTTGATCAGCCAGCCGGCCGGCGACGCCCTGTATCAAACTCTGGCCGGCCGCGGCCTGAGCGAAGCTGAAATCGACGAACGCCTGACCCTCTTCCTGACCAACCAGACGCCCAAACCAGGACGACTGGCCACCTGATGCTTATGTCTGACGTCAAACTTCACATCCATCATGTAACCCGCGTTGAAGGGCACGGCAACATCACCATTGACGTGCATAATGGCGTGCTGGAAAAGTGCGAACTCGCCATCGTGGAGACCCCCCGCTTTTTCGAGGCTATGTTGCGTGGGCGTCCCTATTCAGAGGCGCACCACATCACCTCCCGCATTTGCGGCATCTGCGCTGTGGGTCACGCCACCACCTCTTTACGCGCCACAGAAAAAGCGTTGGGCATTGTGCCCAGCGAACAAACGGTGTTGCTGCGACGACTGAACTTCCTGGGCGAGATATTGGATAGTCATGTCCTCCATGCCTACATGCTGGTCGCGCCCGACCTTTTGGGGGTTCCCAGCGTCTTACCCCTGGCTAAACAGTCACCCGAAGTGGTGTTACGAGCGCTACGGCTGAAAAAACTGGCCGGCGACCTATGTCAAATCATTGCCGGCCGGCACACCCATCCTCTGGCCATGACCCCCGGCGGTTTCACCCACTTCCCCACCCAGGCGGAGCTGCAGGCCCTGCAGGCGCGCTTTGTGGCAGCCCGGGCGGATGGCGCAGCCACCGTGGAGCTGTTCCAAAGCCTGACTATGCCCGACTTCACCCGCGAGACGGAGTACATCGCTTTGCAGCCGGCCGATGGCAGTTACGGTTTCATCGATGGAGATATTGTCAGCACGGATGGGGGAAGCTGGCCGGTGGAGATGTATCGCGCCATTACCAACGAATACCTCACCCCCCATTCCTCCGCCAAACACACCCGCCATTGGCGGCCATCCTACATGGTGGGAGCGTTGGCGCGCTTCAATGTTAATCACACCCGCCTGCATCCGGCCGCTCAGGCGGCCGCTGACGCACTGGGGCTGACACCCCCGGTCACCAACCCTTACCTCAACACCGCCGCTCAGGTGGTGGAGATCATTCATGGCCTGGAAGAGGGCATCTTGTTGCTGGACACCTTGCTCGACCGGGGTGTGCGTTGGGAAGCGCCCGTCCCACCGGCCCGCCTCTCAGGTGTGGGCGTGGGGGCGTGTGAAGTGCCTCGCGGCGTACTTTTCCACGAGTATCGTATCGAAGAGGGGCGCGTTGTGGGGGCCAACTGCATCATTCCCACCGGTCAAAACCTGGCCAATATCGAACTGGACATGCGCACCCTGGTGCCGCAAATTCTGGATCGCCCCCAGGCAGAAATTGGTCAGGCGCTGGAAATGTTGGTGCGCGCCTATGACCCCTGCATCTCCTGCTCCACGCACATGCTCAACATCACATGGAAGTAAGTAACCCATGCACGAACTACCCCTGATTCAAGACGTGCTGAATGTAGCCCTGACAGAAGCGGCTAAAGTCGGGGCCGGCCGTGTCACCCACGCCCGTTTGGTGATTGAGCCGCTATCCGATGTCTCGCCTGAGGCAGTGCGGTTCTACTGGCAGATGTTGGCCCAGGGTACGCCCTGCGCCGACACAGCCCTGGAGTTCAACTACCCGCCGGTCAACCTGGAATGTCGCGCCTGCGGCCACACGTTCCAGCTCCCACCGGAAGAGGTTGACCAACCCCTCCTACATCCGGCCCAGGCCGCCTGCCCGGTGTGCGCCAGCCCTCAGGTGCAGCTGCTATCGGGCCACGCCTTTTACCTCGAAAGCATTGACGTTGAAACCTGATACGCTGATCCTGGGTCTGGGCAACCCGCTGCGCGGCGATGATGGCGTCGGGCCGGCCGTGATCGCCGCCCTGCGCGCCACAGCGTTGCCGGGCCGTATCCAGTTGCAAGATGCCGGCGCGCCAGGTCTGGAGCTGGTGCTGCTGTGGGAAGGGTTCCAACACGTGATTGTGGTGGACGCGGCCGAGATGCAATTGCCGCCGGGAGCATGGCGCCTATTTGATTTAAGCCAAGCGGAGGTGGCCCAACGGCCAGTGGGGGGAACGCTGCACGACGTTGGCCTGGGGGAGGCGCTGGCGCTGGCGGCGGCGCTGAACCGTTTGCCGCCGCGACTGACCCTGGTGGGAGTGCAGCCGGCCGGGCTGGATTGGGATGTGGCTCTCAGCACGGCCGTGGCCAGGGCTATTCCGGCTATCTGTCAGGCGCTGGTGGCCCTGGTTGCGCCGGCCGGCCATTGAAACAGTCAGGGCGGGTCCGAAACCCGCCCCAACAACAACCCATCTTATCTCCCTGACCCATCGGGTCTGGGTTCCGGTCTCTCTAGAGATAACCTAACTTCCTGGCCTCATAGGTCAACTCATCGCGAAAGTTAGGGTGCGCGATCTTGATCAGCTCCTGGGTGCGACCGCGCACCGAGCGGCCGTAGAGCGACGCCACACCAAACTCCGTCACCACATAATGGACATCGCTGCGCGTCGTCACCACGCCGGAGCCTTCATATAACATGGGGGTGATGCGGCTAACTGTGTCGTCGCGGGCTGTGGCGGAGAGGGCCACAATGGGCAACCCACCCCGCGCCCGCGCCGCGCCGCGAATGAAATCCACCTGGCCGCCGGCCCCGCTGTAGAAGCGTGGGCCAATCGAGTCGGCGCACACCTGCCCGGTCAGATCCACCTGCAAGGCAGAGTTGATAGCCACCATGTTGTCATTGCGGGCAATGTTGTAGGGATCATTGACATAATCGGTGGGGTGCATCTCCACAATTGGGTTGTTGTGGACAAAGTCGTACAAAGCCTGGGTGCCGAAGAAAAAGCCCACCACCATCTTGCCGGGGTGGAAACTCTTCTGGGCGCAGTTGATCACCCCCAGGTTGACCAGCTCGATCACCCCATCGGAGAACAACTCGGTGTGAATGCCGAGATCTTGATGGTTTTTCAGATTTTGCAAGACAGCGTCGGGAATGCTGCCAATGCCCGTTTGGAGCGTTGCTCCGTTGGGAATCATGCCAGCGATTATTTCCCCAATGCGCAAATGCACCTGGCTGCTTCCGCCCTGGGGCGCTTGCGGCAGGGGGTAATCCACCTCGACAATGTGTGTCAGGCGGCTGACGTGGATGAAGCTATCCCCCAGGGTGCGCGGCATTTGTCGGTTGACCTCGGCAATGACACAAGGAGCTGCTTCAGCGGCCGGCTTGGTGGTGCCCACTTCAACCCCAAAACTACAAAAGCCATGTTCATCGGGGGGCGAAACAGCAATCATAGCCACATCCGGCCGTAAAGGGCCACGCAACAGCCGCGGAATCTCGGAGAGGAAGACCGGGGTGAAATCCGCCCGTCCCTCTTGCACAGCCCGGCGTACATTGGAACCAATGAACAGGGCGTTGACGCGGAACGAATCGCTATATTCCGGCCGGGCGTAAGGAGCCTCGGCAAAGGTCAAGATGTGGGTAATCTCGACGTGGCGTAGTTCATGGGCACGGTCGATGAGGTGCTGTGAAAGAAGCACCGGCACGCCAGCCCCACCCCCAATGTAGATGCGGGAGTTGGATTGCACACACCCCAGAGCCATCTCCACAGTGGTGACTTTGCGGCGGTAGATATCTTGCCAGCTCATGCCTCACCTCCGCGTGACACGGTGGCTTCCACCGGGCGGCCCAGGGCACGCGCCACTTTGGGATGAACCAGCTGCCCCTGGTATAAAATGAGCCCCTCGATAAGGGCGGGTTCGCGCCCCAAAACGCCCAACATGCCATGCTCCGCCACCGCCAGCAGGTAGGGCAGGGCCGCGTTGGTAAAAGCGTGGCTGGCGGAGCGCGCCGCCGCCGCGGTGACATTGGGCACGCAGTAATGGATCACATTTTCATGAACATAGGTGGGGTTACGCAGGTTGGTCGGCCGGCTGGTGGCAATGCAGCCACCGTTGTCGATGGAGAAGTCGATGATGATCGTTCCATCACGCATCTGGCGCACCATCTGCTCGTCCACCAGGATGGCAGCGCGTTCCCCCGGCGCTGAAACCGACCCAATGAGAACATCGGCAAACACAACGGTGCGGCGAATGTTGTACTCGTTGGCGAACAAGGTGGTGACGCTGCCGGCCAGCAGCTCATCCAGGCGGCGCAATTTGCGCACATCCCGATCCAGAACAATCACCTCGGCCCCCACGCCGACAAAGGCGCGGGCAGCATTGGTACCCAGAACGCCGCCACCAAGAATGACGACCACGGCCGGGGCCACACCGGGCACGCCGCCTAACAGGACACCCCGGCCGGCCGCTGACATCATCAAATTGCCGGCAATGATGGGGGCCATGCGTCCGGCGATCTCACTGGCGGGCAACAAAACGGGCAACGAGCCATCCACATCCTGGATCATTTCATAGGCCACGGCCGTAATGTTGCGCGTGGCGAGCGCCTCGTACAGGTCGGGCGAGGCGACAGGTAAATGCAAAAAGGAAAAGATGGTCTGGCCGGGCCGGAAGTGGATATGTTCTTTGGCGGCCGGCCGTGTGGTTTTAGCGACAATATCCGCCCGGCCATACGCTTCAGCGGCCGAGTAGACAATTTCAGCCCCGGCCTGGCGGTAGGCCTCATCGTGAAAGCCGGCCCCAACCCCGGCATCCCGTTCTACATAGACGGTATGACCGGCCTGAACCAGGGTGCGCACACCGGCGGGGGTCAGGCCCACGCGCCTTTCCAGGTCTCGAATCTCCCTGGGTACACCGAAATTCATGGCAACATCCTTCGCCTGTCCCTGGGGGCAGGCTCATGCTTTCCAGAGTGTGGTCGAACGGCCGGCCGCCATCTGGGGCGCGGCGTTTCGGCCGGTCGACTGTTCCAGGGTTAAGTGTAGGCAACAAACCGGCCGGCGCGTAGTGACATCTGGCACATGTCAGCCGGATGAAGATCACGGCCGGACGGCCGGCTCAGGCGCTCAGGACACCCAACTCCCGCCCCACGCGGTCAAAGGCGTCCAATCCTGTTTCCAGATCATCCTGACTATGCGCAGCCGAGATCATGACCCGAATACGCGCCCGGCCCAAAGCGACCGTCGGGTAGGCGATGGCGGTGGCAAAAACCCCATTTTCAAACAAGCGGCGGCTGAACTGCTGCGTCAACTTCTCATCGCCCAGCATCACCGGCGTGATGGGGGTGACGCTCTGCCCCACGTCGAAACCGAGGCGCTTCATCTCCTCCTTAAAGAAGTGAGTGTTGCGCCACAGTCGATCCACCAGCTCGGTGCTTTCACCCAACAGATGCACCGCCGCCAGGCAGGCCGCCGTGTCGGGCGCGGTCATGGCGGAGGAGAAGAGGAACGGCCGGCCGCGCTGCCGCAGCCATTCCACAATCGTCTTTTTGCCCGATACATACCCCCCCACGACGCCGAAAGCTTTGGACATAGTGCCCACTTCCACATCCACCCGTCCTTGCAGGCCAAAGTGATGCACAATTCCCCGACCGCCATGCCCCATCACCCCTTCGCCGTGGGCGTCGTCCACCATCATCAGACAGTCGAACTCATCCGCCAGGTCGGCGATGGGTGGCAAGGGGGCAATATCCCCATCCATGCTGAAGACGCCATCGGTGATGATCAACCCTCGGCGATACGCTCCGCGTTGTTCTGTCAGTTTGGCGCGCAGGTCGGCCGGGCTGTTGTGCCGGTAGCGAATAATTTCGGCCCGGCTTAAGCGGCAGCCATCGATGATGCTGGCGTGGTTGAGTTCATCGGAAAAGATGGCATCGCCGGGCCCCACCAGCGCCGGCACAGCCGCCAGATTGCTGGTGAAGCCCGATTGAAACAGGATGGCAGCTTCCGCTTCCTTAAAGGAGGCCAGGGCCGCTTCCAATTCCAGGTGCACATCCATTGTGCCGGCTATGGTGCGCACAGCGGCCGGCCCCACCCCATAGCGCGCCATGGCTGCTTGAGCCGCAGCAATCAAACGCGGGTCATTGGCCAGCCCCAGATAGTTGTTGGAGCAAAAGTTGAGCGCCCGTCGGCCGTCCACCTCCAACCACGCCCCCTGGGGTGAATGCAGGGTGCGAATGGTGGTGTACAGACCGCGCGCGCGCAGATCATTCAAAGATTCTTCAATCCAGGCTAGTTTGTTGTGCATGGTCCACTCTCCTAAGCTTGAGCTTCTTGACCCCCATCAGACCTCATAACAGGCCATGTTGTCGATACCAGAGGATGGTTCGAGCCAGGCCGGCCGGCAGCGAGGTGGCCGGTGTGTAACCAATCTCCCGCTGCGCTTTGGCCCAATTGCCGCCCCGGTTTTCGCTGAAGAAGGCCACGCCGGTGCGACTGAGGGGAGGCGTGCGCCCCAACCAGGCGGCTACCACTTCCGCCCCCCAGGCTCCGGCGGCCACCAGCCAGCGCGGGGCGCGCCAGCGTGGTGGTGGGACGCCCAAAATATCGGCCGCCGTCCCGGCCAGGGCGCGCCAGGTGACCGGTCGTGGCCCGGTGAGGTGATAAACCTGACCGGTTCCACCGCGTTCCAGGGCCGCCATCATGCCATCCACCACATCCTCGATGTAGGTGGGGTGACACCAGTTGAGACCAGAGCCAATGTAAAAGAAAAAGCCTCGCTGAATGGCCTGAAAGAGACCCAAGACATGCCTATCGCCGGGGCCATAGACAAACTCCGGGCGCACCAGGACAACATCCAGCCCGGCCTGGGTAAAGTTGCGCACCACCCGTTCGGCCGTGGCTTTGCTACGCTCATAGGGGTTGGTCGGGGCCAGGAGGGCGCGTTCATCCGGCCAACCGGTGCGCTGGGGGTGCCTCACCGGCCCGACGACGCCCAGCGAACTGACATGCAGCACCCGCGCCCCGGGCGCTTCCGCCTGCACCAACCGCAAGACATGGCGCGTGCCATCTACATGCAAGGTCTGGTACAGCAGCTCCGGCACACCGGCCGCCCCCAACTTACCGGCCGCATGCACCACCCAATCTGCTCCGCGAAAGAGGCCGCGCAACGAGGCCGGGTCGGTCACATCGGCCGGGGCGCAGGTAACCGACAGGCCCTCCAGGCGTTGCCGGCTGGAACCAGGGCGCACCAGAGCCGTGACAACGTGGCCCGTCTGCGCCAGACGGCGCGTTATGGCTGCCCCGATGAAGCCACCGGCCCCCGTCACCACCACCCGACGGCCGGCAGGCGTCACCGACGCACCTCCAGCGTATCGGGGCGAATCAGGCGCGCGCCAACCCGGGCCGTCGTAGGCACATCCATCAACATATTGGTGTAGTGGGCATTGGCCAGAGGGCAATGACACTCTTTGGCCTGGATGCTGCGGCGCACCGCCCGAATCTTCTCCCCAAACCAGATGCGCTTAAAGTCGTAGTCGTGGTCGCGCAGGTTGCCCAGGTTATCTGCCCGCACACAGCAGGGCCAGACCGTGCCATCAGCGTAAATTTGGGCACTGGCCCAACCCGCATAGCAGGGAATGACCTGGTCTTGCTCGTCCAGGATGCGCTTAACCAGTCGATAGTACTCCAGTCGAAAGGCCTCTGTAATGCGCGCCACGCCCCGGTAAGAGCGCTGCTGAATGTAGGCGCTCAGGCGGTCGATAGCCTGGGCATAATCGGCCGGGCTGGGGGTGATGGGTAGGCCAACAGTATCCAACTCCACTCGCGGTTCGGCGATTTCGGTGATGAATTGATCGGCCCGCGACTGTTCCGCATAGGCGATCAGCTCGTCAACGGCGTGCACATTGAAAACCGAAATGACAGAGTGAATGCCCACCGTCAGGTTAGGAAAGGCGTCGCGCAGGGCGTAGTACGCTTCCAGCCGCTCTTGTACCATCTCAAAATTGCCCACTACCCCACGGATGAAGTCATGGCGCGCCCCCACCCCATCCAACGAGACGTTGATGATGAGTTGAGAATCGGGGCAGCTTTCCAAAATACGACGCACCCGTTCCGGTCCGCTCTTCAAAATGGCGTTGGTGGGGATGTTGATGATGCCGGGTTGGCAGTGGCGATAGACCAGCTGGGTGAGCTCCACAATGTGGGGGAACATCAACGGCTCGCCGCCACTGATGGTGAACCAGTAGGGAGCGGGCCCAATCGAGGCCAACACCTGATCCCACTCCCCCAGCTTGAGCTCATTTTCCCGCTTCATCCAGATGTTGCAGGTCAGACAGCGGGAGTTGCACTTGGGTGAGGGGGAAAGGGTGATGTTGAGGGGCAACATGCGGGGCCAACCGAAGCGACGGAAAGCCTGAAAGGCAGGAATGCGCGCCAGAACACCCAGCATGGATCGCATACGTTATAAGATCAAGGGGGTGACAGTCACTCGCGCCCGTGACTCTCGCCCGACAACTGTTTGGTGGTGGCGGCTATCTCCCACACGCTATGATCGCGCCGCGCCTTGAAGTCACGTCGGCCCAAATAACGCCCATATCCTTCCAACGCCACCACCCCCCATGTCCAGATGAAGGGGCGGGGACGCCAGTCGAGGGTGTGCAGCAACAGCCGCAACACACGCCAGGGACTCATGGTGCTGACGGAGTAGCCCAATAGCTGTTGCACATCAAGATGGCCGGCGTAGATGCGTCGTCGCTGGCGCAGGAAGTCCTCCACCGTCTCCGGCCCTTTGTTATAGACAATGGCATCAGGCACATAGCGCACGGTGTAACCCTGTCCACGAATGACCGGCTCGATGCTGGCCTCGTCCACGGCCGTCTTGTAAGGAATGCGCTCAAAAATCTTGCGAAAAGCGATCATCTCACCCGCTTTGAAGCTTTCCAGATTGATCTGGTGGTGCAGTTCCCACAGCAAATGGGTGCAAAAGCCCATGAAGGTGTGGGGATCGTTGACCGGAATGGGGCGACAACTGGTCATGCCCATTTCAGGATCGGCAAAGGGGGCCACGAGCCTTTCGACCGCATCGGGGGCAGGCAGCAGATCGGCGCTGCAAATGACCACCACCTCTTGCTGCAAATGGCGCAAAATCAGATTGATGGCGGAGGCTTTGCCCTCCCGTTTCTCCTGCACCAGCAACCGGATGCGGCTGTCACGCGCCGCCCAGGCCTGCACCTCAGCTTCGGTGCGGTCGGTGCTGCCGCTGGAGACGACGATGATCTCGGTGGGCTGAACGGTGGTCAGTTGCTGGCTGACCAGGGCCTGCAACAGCCGGCCGATATTGGCCTCTTCATTGTGGGCGGCCACACCAATGGTGCAGGGAATGAGTGTCATGCGGATCAAGTATACCTGGAATTAGCCGGCCGGGTAGGGCGACCCTCACCAACCCCTCTGTTCATCGTAGCCGCGGTTTCCCAACCGCGCCAGTCCCTGACCTTGCTACTCCAGGTAGCCCAAACCACGCAGGGATTGACGAATCGCTTCTTCATCAGCGGCGGAGAGAGGGGCGCCGGCCGCCGTCGTCAGCGCACGGTCAACATAGGTCACAGGTGGGCCAACGGTGAAACAGTCATCCATCACCTGCCCCTCCATGTAGCGGGGGATGGCCTGCCCCAACCGCCACAGCAGCGTCGGTGTCAGGTCGAGCAATCGGGCATCGCGCCGGCCGGGGCGCACCTCCGGCCCATGCCAGACATACAACCCCTCCGGTTGGTGAATCGCATTGTCGTTGGGGGTGGGCCAGGCGAGATAGTGGCTGCTGAAGCGTGTCTGAAAGTAGCGGGCGTCGGTGGTGCGGTCAGCCCAACGCACCACCAGGTCGGGGGCGTGCACCAGTTGCGCCCCCTGCCACAGCGCTTCGCGAGGCAACACCTCCCCCACCAGCGCCCAGCTTTGCAGATCACGTTGCAGGGCGGCGCGCACGGCCGGGTAATCGGCCGGTGATACACTGCCCTGAGGATCACGGCCGGCTACATTTAACCACACATAGCCAACCGACGTGGTGCCGGTGGAGAAAGCCTGCGTCTGTCGCCAATCCAGGTCATAAAAGTCAAGCGCCAGCCGCTCTGTCAGCCAATCCAGCACTCCTTTGTGCGGCGCGGCCCCGGCCTCCTCCATCACCGAGGCAATGGCCCGCCCCTTTTGGCGCTCAAAAAATTGCCATAGCGCCAGTTTCCAGCGTTCGGGGATGCGCTGGCGGATGGCGAAGGGAGAAAGGCCGCGGCGGTAGAGCCAGCGCTTGAAGGCCACACCGGGGCGCGCCTTAAATTGCAAATAGCCATGCTGCGCCAGCCAGTTGTTGAGCCACACCTGAGTGCGCATAGGGCCAAAACCGTGATCCGACATGAGGCACACCGTCGCCTGGGGGCCGGCCGCCGTCACGATCAGCCCCACCGCCTCATCCACCGCCTGGAACACCTGCAGGATAGCGCTTTGCAGCGGCTCATCTGGGGCATGGCGCGGTTCACGGGGCAAAAATTGCCAATAGCGGTGCTGCGCCTGATCCGTCTCCAGAAAGTGCACCGCCAGGAAATCAGGCGGTTGGGTGCGCAACAGCCAGGCGGTCGCCGCACCGCGCTGGCGCACCAGGTGGAGCAAACCGGTCAGATACTCGGCATAGTTGCCACGCAAATCATCGGAGCAGTTGCGGGAAAGGTCCCATCCCTGCGCCTGTAATGTCGCCAGCAGATCCGGCGGGTGGCATAGGCGCGGGCTACCGGCCGGATAGGGAATACCGGCCACCACAAAGCCACGGATCGCCTCGGCCGGGTAGGTCATGGGCATGTTGACGACCCCGCTTGTCAGGCCCGCTTCCGATAGCAAATGCCACAGGGTGGGGGCGCGCACATGCGCCCCGTTGGTGGGCACAAAGGCGGTGTAGTCGGGGGGGAGCAGCTCGCCAAAATCGAACACTCCATGCTGGCCGGGGTTGACGCCAGTCATCAACGAGGCAAAGGCGGTGGGAGTCGCCCAGGGAACGGTGCTGAGCAAGACTCCGCCAGCGCCGCTCTCGAACAGGCGCGCCAGGGTGGGCAAATGTCCCTGCGCCATCCACGGCCCCAGCAGATCGAGCGTTGCCCCATCCAGGGCGATCAAAACCAGGCGGGTTGTAGCCATGGCCTAGTCTGCCTCCGGCCGGCGCAGCACAAAGTAGCAATGGGCGGCGTAGCGCCCCAGCCAGCGCGCCAGCACCAGGTCGAGCGCTACAAACAGGGGGGTGAACAGTTCCAGAGGCCAAAAGGTGAGAGGAGCGATCTCCCACAGCCAGAAGATGAGGTTGAAGCGCCCGGCCTCCTCCACCTCAAAACCGGCCGCCGTCAACACCTGGCGCAACGTGGCATAGCGCCAATCCGCCTCGACGCGGTCGCCACGCCAGTAGGGATGAAGCCGTCGCCCCCAGCGCAAGACCGGGTGATCGCTGGTTGTCTCCACGATAAAGAGCCGGCCGGCCGGCGTCAGACAACGCGCCATCTCCGCCAACGCCTGGGGGTAATCGGCCACATGGTGCAGAACGTGGGCGACGTAGATCAGGTCAAAGGCGCCGGCTGCAAAGGGAAGACGCACGCCAGAGGCCTGCAACACCGTCAGGCCAGCGCGGCGCGCCGCCTGTAACCGCCCCCAGGCGACATCCAACCCAACAGCCTGGATGGGTAGATCGCTGACGCGCTGTAAATACTCACCATCGCCGCACCCCAGGTCGAGGTAACGGCGTGTTGTGGGGGCGGCCGCCAGGGTGCGCAGGCGATGGCGAAAGCGAAAGAGGCGGTAACGGGCCCGGAGCCATTTGGGATGTTGGGCGTGGTCGCGTCGCCAGAACCGGTTCCACACAGTTTCAACCCACCCTGACGGCCGGGGCGCGGCGGCCACGCCAGAATAAAAGCGCGCCAGCCGCTGTCAACCAGGCCCCATTGCCGGCGATGATCAGCGGCAGATAAATCAGTTGGGCGTGAAAGGCGACCATCAACAGCGTTTGCACCACCAGGGCCAGCCCAATCAGCCAGACATAAGCCGGCCGCTCCAGCGCCAGAAAGTAGTTGAGCCACACATTCACCAGCGCCATGAGGGTCATGCCCAGTCCCACCGTGCCCAGTAGCGCCCCTTCAATCGGGTAGTTGGGCCCCACGCTCACGGCCGTGATCCAGGGGGCCAGGGTGTAGTAGGCCAGGGTCAGGCCGCCACACAACGTCCCCACAATGATCAGAGCCGGCCACAACACCCCGGCCGGGTCGCGTTCTGTTGCCTGGCGCGCCGCCGACTTGGGAAACATGATCATGATCACCGCCAGGGGGAAAAATTGCACAATACGCCCCAGGATCACAGCCGCACCGTAGACGCCGGCCGCTGTGGGGTCGAAGAAGCGGCGCACCAGAATGACATCCATATTTACCAACAAGGCAAAGCCGATCAGACCGGCGGCGGTGTAGGCGGAGTAGTGGGCCACGCCGGCCGGCAGCCGGCCGGAGCCGGTCGCCACCCGTGGCTGCCACAGATCGCGCACCGCCCCCAGACCCAGGAACAACACCCCGGCGCTGGCCAGGGGCAGGGCCAGCAACGCCCCCAACGCCCCCCAGCCGGCGCGGATCAGCCAGATAGCGATGGGCAGGCGTAAGCCAGCCTGAGCCAGCTGCATCCAGCCCAACCAGCCAAACTGTTGCCGCCCCTGCAACACCCCCCCTACTACCGGCCGCAGCGCCATGAACCAGACGCCGCCGGCCAGAGCCACCACCGTCCACGGGTCTTGAATTTGCAGAAAGGCGGCTAACGGCCGGCTCAAAGCGGCCAGGGCCAGAGCCACCACCGTTCCTCCCAGCACCCCCAGGCGCAAGGCGCGCTGAAAGAAGAAAGGCAGCGCCAGCGGCGCATCAGTCGGCGGGGGCATGGCGGCCGTGTAACGCGCCGCCACCGTCTGCACCACCCGCGAAGCCACGACAAAGATTTGCCCCACGCTGTTCAGCGCCACCACCGTCGCCAGCTCGGCCGCCAGGAGCAGGCGACTGGCAGCGATGTTGAAAAGATAGTCCAGGGCGTAGGCCAGCAGCACCGCCCCGGCCAGCCATGCGCTTTGCCGCAAGGCAGGCGTGAACCACCGCCGGAGGACCCTCATGAAGTGGGTAAGAGATCGAAAGGGATGACGCTGAACATCTCGATTTGAAACAGGCGGCGGGCAATATTCAAAAGATGTTGCCCGCCGCCCATTGGCTAACGACGTATCACAGGCAGGAAGAGGCTCTGACCGTTGATCACCGTGTTGGCGACCAGGTTGAGCGTCTCATCCGCGCCTTCAATCGTGGTGGTCAGGGGCAGGAAGAGCGTCTCGCTGATGCCCTCATCCACCTGAGCGGCAAAGGTGATGGTGCGGCTGCCCCACCCCTCCACGCTACCGCTCCAGATCACCTGGTGCAGCAAAGTGTTGTAGGTTGCTCCTTCCGTAGCGGAATCCAGAACATAAGTGGTGCGCGGCGGCAACGCCGAGGCAAAATTGACCACGACGGGATCGCTGCCATCGTTGACCAGGTGAATGCTGTAATGCACCACCTCGCCTGGCAGGGCCGCAAATGGTGCCGTCTGACGGGAGCCACTGATATCGGCCGGCCACACCAACTCGGCATAGTAGATGTCACGGTAGAGGTTGTCATCTTCCGGCAGGAAATTGGCGTCGGTGGCAAACACCACACTCCGGCAATCCCCGGTCATGACGGCCTTGTGCCCCTTGTAGTTGCCCCAGGAACCATCCTCGTGGCGAATGACACCCACCAGCTGGCGGGTAAAGTCGTAGAAGAAAAGGTCCTTTTCCCCATTGGTGTCACCGGGCACAATGTTGTCGGCATCGGAAGTGAAGGCCATGACGCTGCCATCGTCGCAAACGCTGGGGTCACGTGACAGGCCGTTGGGCTGACTGCCATCGTAACCCACACTGATGCGCTGAATCTCTCCCGTCGCCACATCATAGGAAAAGACATCCGGTAGGCCGTTGGTATCCCCCGGCGTCAAGTCGGAGGCGTCGGACTTGAAGACAAGGCGCGAGCCGTCAGCGCTGATGACGGGCTGGCCGCTTTGGTCGTTAGGGTAGTCGCCATCCAGGCTGCGACTGACCAATGTCATCTCACCCGTCTGCCGGTCGTAGAGGAAAACGTTGTGCTCCTGGTTGAAATTGGGCACATCCACCAGGTTGCCGGCGTAGGAAACAAAGGTCAAATAGCGCCCATCGGCTGAAAAGACCATGCCATACGATTCGCCATCGGCCGGCTGGCCGTCGTAGCCGCGCGAAATCCATTCATAGGTGTTGGTGTAACGATCCACCACAAAGATGTTGGACTCTCCATTGGCCCCCGGCATGACATCCCCGGCGTTGGTGACAAAGCTGATGTAACGTCCATCTTTGGAGAGCGTCCCGGCCGAATTGCCCATGATTTGCGACCCATCCGGTTTGAGGCTGACCCGCGCCAGACTGCCGTTGGACAGGGTGTAGAGAAAGGTGTCGATCCCATCATCGGCAAAAATGGGATCGGAGCCGTTGGTGTCCCCCGACACCAAATTGAAGGCGTAGGAGCTGAAGACCACCAGCGAGCCATCAGAGGTGATGCCCGGCTCAATGCTGTTGTGGTTGCCCGTCACGCCTTCGTAGTTGACCGATAGCTTAATGGTGGTATCGGTGACGCGGTCGCGCACGAAAATGTCCTGGCAATTTTTGCTCGGCCGGCAAAAGTTGGGATCATTCTCCTCTGGATACCAGTTGCTATCGTAGGAAATGAAGGTCACATAGCGCCCATCGTAGGACGGAATAGGTGCGAAGGAGGATTCATTGGGCGCTTCGCCCCCTGTCCCCACACTTACCAGCTCGATATGGCGCACGGTGATGAGTTTGTCCCCCCCCTCTGCGCCCCGGGCCGGTGACTGACGCCAGCTGAATAACGCCAAACCAAACAAGAGTAACAGGGCGGTGAGCCGCCCCCAACGAGACGTCAACATGGTTTCTTTCAAACTCCTGCACTTGTTCTTTTTGTCACCTGAGCCGGCCGCCACACCTATTCAAGCGGCCAGGCGAAGGGTAAAACATCGTAGGGTGTTTCAGTGGTCAGACGCGCCAATGTCTGGGGGTCGTACACACCCAGGCCTAGACGCTGCACACCGGCCGGCCAGGGCAAACGATGCACCTGCACCACCAGGTCGCCCGCCTGCCAGGTTTGGGTGTCCACATCCCAACCATCCCACTGCGCCAGGGGGGTGTCTATGTCACCCAAGAGATGGATAAAGATGTGGCGCGGCCGGCCGGTGGGCTGCAACACCTGCCAGGCGGTGAGCAGAGCCGCCTCGCCGGGGGCGGCCGGCAGCGGCTGCACCTGCAGCAAAGCCAGCTCCCCGGTGCCCAGGGTCGCCAACGGCGCAACGGTCGATGCGGCCGGCGGCACACGGTAGAGGACGAGGGCCGGAGTGCGCGCCACCTCCGTCGCCCGGCCCCACGCCAACAGCGCCGGGTCGGGCGGCTGGTCGGCCGCCGTGACCCACCAGCCGCCCATGGCCGGGAAGATGGCGCTGTGGCGAGCGTCGAACCAGTGCACGTGCACCGCGTTGGTTCCCAGTGCGTCATGCCAAGCTGGCGGCAGGTCGGCCGGCGTCGTCCCGGAAAAGGCAACCGCTACCGGTGCGCCATGCGCCGCCACCTGGTAGAGCAACAAACTGCCACCCAAACGAGCAGCCGGGGTTGCCGTGCGAAACCAGGCGAAGATGTCGCGCTGCTCCCCCAACGCTGTACCATGCCAATTGGTGACGCTCAGAGCGTACCAGCCGGGAGCCGGGTCGGGGGGATAAAAGGGCTGACGGTCGGGCGGGGTTTGCTCTGGAGCTGGCGGCCAGGTGGGCAAGGCCTGAAACTGCACACCGTAAGCGCTGGGATGAGCGGAGCCAAAGTAACTCAGGTACACCGCTTCCCCGGTGGTGGCCTGCCAGGCGGCCAGGGCGGGCAAATCCTGTCCCCAATCGACGTTGCTATCCGAAAGCAATCGCCAGCCGGATGAGCGCGCCAGGTTTTGAAAGTACGGAATGTAATCGGGCCAGGCAGTGGCCGCTTCCAGTGCCAACCAGGCCACACCCAACATTGTCAAACCACGCCAGATCGCCGGCCGGCCGGGGCGCATGAACACCCCGGCGCAAAATACAGCCACGCCAGGCCATACAGGCAACAGATAACGATACCCGATCGTGAGGGAACTTGTCAAGCTAAAAGCGAAATACAGCGCCGGGGGGAGGATGACAAAAGCCCAATCCCTCCCCGGCCGGCCGCGTCGCCCATCACGGCCGGCAACCACAACCGCCGCCAGAACCACAACGTGCAGCGGCAGCGGGGTTTTCCACCACCAGGCCAGGGGAAAATAGTACCACCATCCCTCGGCGCTGAACTCTCCCGCCAGGTAGGCCCCATGTGGTTTGTCGAAATAGGCCAGCTCCCACAGCAAATCGTCCCAAAAAGCGCCGCCGGGCAAAGGCCGCCAGGCCAGTCCGTATACCAACCACACCGTCCCCCAGGCGACCACCCCCATAACCACCAGTCCCAGCAGGGGACGCCAGGTGCGCATCCGCCAGGCGCGCCAGCCCAGCAACAGGGCCAAAATGGGGACCAACACCCCGGCGTTGAACTTGCTGGCGGCTGCCAGCCCCAGCGCCGCGCCGGCCGCCAGCACCCAACGCCAGCCCCCTATCCCGACCCACCGCCAGACGGCGTAGAGGGTGGCGGTGTAGAAGAGCGTCACCACAGCGTCGCCGGTGACCAAGGCCCCATGCGCCAGCAGGTTAGGGTTCCACAGCAACAGGGCAGCTGCCAGGACGCCGGCTGGCCGGCCGGCCAGGCGCCGCCCCCACTGGGCCGTCAGCGCCCCCAGCAACAACGTTGCCAGCATGACAGGCCAGCGCCCCAGCCAGACGAGGCGTAGCGGCCGGTCGTTGAGTTGCCACAGGAAAGCATCGCCCGCCAACGACCAATCCCCGGCCGCCCAGGCCGGGTCAGCCAACGGCAGGCGTAGCGTGGGCTCTGTCAGCAATGGGGCGGCCGAAAGGACGCTGGCGAACAAAGGGTGACCAAGCAGAAAGTGGGTTGCGCCGGTCTTGAGGTAAGCCACGCCGCGAAAAAGGTGGCTCTGCTCGTCCACCGTGGCGCTCTTATCTGTGCTGCTGCTGAGCATCCAGCCATAGGCCAGCAACAAAACACCGGCCGTCAGCCAGCGATAGGCCCATGTGGACAAGGAGCGCGCCGGGCGGATTGCAATCATACAGCCCGTGATTATACGCCATCCCGGCCGCCCCAACGACGACCACCACCTGCCAGCCCGCCCAAAACGGGTTACAATCACACACGACAGATGTTACCCAATCCCCTTGACACCCTATAAGGATGACCTATGCTCCCTTTTCTGACACCCCCTCGCCGTCGCCCAGGCCCGCTGCCCCTGGTCCTGGGCGCGGCGTTGTTGGTTGCAGTCATCGGCGCCCTGACCGTTGCTGGGGCAAGCCGCCTGGATGGAGGCCAACAATACCTGCCCATCCTGGCCCGACCTATCCCCCCGGCCCTGCCCCAATCCATTACGCTGACCCCGTTTGCCAGCGGCTTCAGCAGCGTCACCAACATTGTCCACGCCGGTGATGACCGCCTCTTTGTGACGGAAAAAACCGGCCTGATCTATGTCGTCGATCCGGCCGGGGTTAAAACCCTCTTCCTGGATTTGACCGGCGAGGTGTACGTGCCCCCTGAACCGGAAGGGTTCGAGATGGGCCTGCTGGGGTTGGTCTTCCATCCCGATTACGCCACCAACGGCTACTTCTACGTCACCTACAGTGACGAGACTGGCCTGGAGGAGACCCCCTACAAAGTGGTGTTGGCGCGCCTGCAGCGCGACCCGCTCGATCCCCAGCTGGCGGATCCGACCAGCCGTGTCACCTTGTTGGAAGTCCTGGAGCGCACCCCCCACCACAAAGCGGGCGCGCTCCACTTCGGCCCTGACGGCTATCTGTACATGGCGGTGGGAGACGGCGGCCACGCCATCGATCCCGAACCGGAAAATCTGTTGGCCAAGCTGTTGCGTCTGGATGTGGATAGCGCCTTCCCCTACGCCATTCCCCCCGACAACCCCTTCCTGGCTTCTGATGTGGTGGATGAAGCCTGGGCCATCGGCCTGCGCAACTCGTGGCGCTTCTCCTTCGACCGCATCACGGGCGATCTTTACATCGGTGAGGTGGGGGCGCTGAGTTGGGAAGAGATCAATGTCCAGCCGGCCTCTAGCCCCGGCGGTGAAAATTACGGCTGGCCCTGTTGGGAAGGCAACCACAGTTATCAGGAAATCCATTGCGACCCCCAGGCGGTTTACACCTTTCCGGTTTACGAATATGAACACGGATCGGCCTGTTCCGTCATCGGCGGCTACGTCTATCGGGGGGCCCTGACGCCCAGCGCACGCGGCGTTTACTTCCTGGCGGATTTCTGCAGCGGTGATGTACACGCTCTCTTGCAAACGGCCGGCGTGTGGCAGGTGGCCCAGGTAGGGGATTTCAACATCACCTGGAGCACTTTTGGCGAAGGGGTGGATGGGGAGCTCTACCTGGGGGCCTACCAGCACGGCGCCATCTACCGCCTGGTCATCAACCCCTGATGCCAACCGTTCCCCACTCATCTGCCTGCCTGTTTCGCTGGCGTGTGGCGCTCCTGGCGGGGATTGGGCTGGGGCTGCTCCTCCTCAGCGACGGGTGGCCGGGATTGCGCGGCCCGGCCCCCGACACCCCGATCTGGCATTGGGACTATCAGCCTGCGCCCCCGGCGCGCTGGGGTCCGGCTCTGCTCAGTGTCGCCTGGCTGTGGTTGCTGGGGGTCTGGTTGTGGCGTCGCCCGCCGGCCGGCCGGGGGCGTACCTGGCTGCTCCTGACCGCCCTGACAGCCGGCCATTTGGTCCTGCAAATCAGCCTGGTCTACGCTCACCACGCCGATTGGCCGGCTGAACTGGTCAACCGCACCCTGGCCAACAACAGTCACGGCTACTTCCGGCTGGCGGCCGAGGTGGAAGACCTGTCGGCGCTGCTGCGCGCCTACCCGGCCGCCATGCCCACCTTCGCGGCCGAACACCCCCGCACCCATCCCCCCGGCCTGGTCATTTTGCCCTGGCTGACCATTCAGGCCTGGGCGCACTGGCCGGCCGGGGCGGAAGCTATGGCCGCCTGGGTGCGGCCGCAGCGCTGCGCCGATTTGTGGTTGCTGGATCGCCCGCCGGCAGTGGCAGCCGCCCTGGGGACGTGGGCCATCTTGCCCGGCCTGGTGGGCGCACTCTCCATCTGGCCCGCCTACGCGCTGGCGCGCGCCCTGGGGGGCGACCCATCCGGGGCGCGCCTGGCTGCTCTGATGAGCGTCAGTCTGCCGGCGCTGCTGCTTTTTCTACCCCAACCCGATCAGCTTTACCCGCTCTTGACTCTGACGCTGGCATGGGCCATGTGGCGCGGTCTGATGGGCACCGGCCGCTGGGCCTGGGGGCTGGCCGGCGGTTTGTTGTCCCTCAACACTCTGCTCAGCCTGGGCAACGCCGCCCTGGGGCTGCTGGTGGCTGTGTGCCTGGCGCTCTACCCCCGGCGGCCGGGGGAAAGCTGGCGGGGGCGGCTGGCGGCCGGCCTGGTGTTCGCCGCCGGGGCCGCCTCGTTGTGGTTGCTCTATTGGGCGATCTGGGGCGTCGCCCCCTGGGCCATTGCCCAAACCGGCCTGGCGCAACACGCCGCTCTGGTCAACAGCCAGCGCCCTTACGGGGTGTGGCTGGTTTACAACCTCATCGACCTCGTCATCTTCGCCGGCTGGCCGGTGATCGTGGCCAATCTGGCGGCGACGTTCGCCATCGGCCGGCTGCGCCGGAGAGGCCTGACGCCTCTCCAGGCGTGGGGAGCAGGTGTGGGGCTGTTTGGTCTGGCGCTGGCGCTCTCTGGTGGGGTGCGAGGGGAAGCGGGGCGGTTGTGGCTCTTTGCCATGCCGCTGCTGGGGGTGAGCGCCGGCCTCTACCTGAGCCGTCACCTGACCTGGGGGCTGGTCGCCGCCACTCTGGGGGTGCAATTGGGGCTGGGGGTAGCCCTGGGATTAAGCTGGCGCGTCATTGAGCCGGTGATTGTCGTTGCCCAACCGCCAACGCCCCCGGCCGCCCTCCCCCTCGAAGCGGTGGAGGTGGTTTTCGACCAGGGGTTGCGCCTGACGGCCGCTGCCTGGCCGGCCGAACCGCTGCCGCGCGGCGCTACCTGGTCTCTTTATCTGGCGTGGAGCGGAGAGGGGCCAACGGCGCGCCCCTACACCCTGTTCGTACATCTGCTCGATCCCCAGGGCCGGCTGATAGCCCAGGCGGATGGCTGGCCGGCCGATGGACAGTGGCCTCCCAGTTGCTGGCCGGCCGGGGAAGCGGTGGTCGAGGTGCGTCGGCTGACATTGCCGCCGCAGGCCCCGGCCGGGGTGTATCAGCTGGCTCTGGGCTGGTATGATGCCCGTGATGGGCAGCGCCTGAGCGTGGTCAGCGACGCTGCGCCACGCCACCCGGCCTGGGCCGTCGCGCCGGACGCGGCCATCCTGCGCGATCTGCTCGTGACGCCCTAAAAACCATTCCCCCACGGAGCGCTGCTACCCTGGCGGCCGGGGGAAATGCCAGCTGGATGGGGCGTGTAGGGGCGAACACATAGAGCCTGCTCCCGTGAAAACGGGAGTTCGCCCCTACACGTGAAAACGGGAGTTCTCACCGCTAAGGCGCGAAGGGCGCGAAGGTTTTGCTTGGCGTTCTTTGCGCCTTCGCGGTTCGTCACCCCCGTGAAAACGGGAGCATTGACCCGATCTAACTTGGGATCACTCCCCGGCCTGGGGTATCTCCCAGGTCAACAACGGGATAGCGTCATCCGGCGCAGCCAGGCCGCTGACCGGCAAACGGGCCAGGGTGGCGCGCACAAACATGCCGACCTGCACCCGATAGCCCCCGGCCGGCAACCCCTGCGGCAACGGAATCACATACGGGTCGCGCACAATATCCCCCGGCCGCCAGCGGTAGGTGGGAGCGAGATAATCCACCGGCTGCCGATCCGCCTGGGCCACAATCGCGCCGCTGTCATCCAGAATGTGGACAAAAACATCATACCCCTCCTGCACCGGGGCCAGAGCACGCCAGTAAAGCGTCAGGGCCAGCGCCGACGCGGTCGGGGAGGCGTCGTACCCCAGCAGCTCAATCCCCTCCCCCAGATGCGCTGTCAGGGAGACCTGAGGATCGACCGTCGTCAGGTAAGCCGGGGTGAAGCGATACACCACCGCCTCCTGCTCCCCAATGATGGTGTGGGTATCCACCCAGAAACGCTGCTGCGGCGTTGCCACCAGCGGGTTGACAGCGATCTCAAAGTGCCAGTTGGGAAAGATAGCCAGGTAATCGGGTTGCAGGTGGGAGAGGAGACGGAAAGCGGCTTCGTTGCGCGGCCGGCCCTCTGCTTCGCCGCGAATGACCGGCCACATTTCGGGTGAGATGAGACCATTGAGATCGAGCAGCCGCCGGCCGGATAGATAACCCATCGCCCCAATATCATCCACCGCGATCAGGGCATCGGGAGGGGTGTTGGCCGCCAGCCAGCGCCCCAGGGCGACATCTATCAACTCGATCTCCCGCACATTGCGCCCCAGCATGACGGCCCAATGAGGCAGCCGCACCGCGCCGCCCAGCATAAACAAGCACACGCTCACACCAATAAACGCCGGCCGCCACCCCGGCCGTAGCCATCCCGCCAGCTGCTGCAACCCCAGGGCGGCCGCGGCCAGCTGCAGCGGGATGAGGGGCAAGGTGTAACGCCCATGATGCCACACCAGGTCGACCAGCAGGGCGGTGAAGAGCGGCAGCGTGACCAGCCAGACGGCCGCCAGCGGGCTGCGCCGCCCCAGCGCCCCCAGGCCCATCAGCGCCAGCGCCAGGGCGATGGGGTTATCCTGGGCGTGGAGCTGCAGCGTCTCGGCCAGCGTGCGCAGGCTGAAGAGTTGCCCACCCCCTGCCTTGGCGTAAAAGGTGTTGGGCAACGGCCGGCCGGTGACACTGAGACTGAAAAGGATATACGGGGCAGCGATGGCCCCATAGATCAAGCCGGCGCGGCCGGCGGCCCACACCACCTGGCGGCGCACAAGCCCGCCGGCCGGCCGCCACACGCTCCAGGCCAGCGCCAGGGCGAAAAGGGCGTGCCCTTCCGGCCGCAGCTGGCTGGCCAGGCCGAAGAGCGCCGCCGTCCACCAGCGCCAGCCATGGCGGGTGAAGCCCCACATCGCCGCCAGGCTAAGGGCGGCAAAGGCGGTTGCTTCCATGCCCGACAGAGCGGCCCACTGCATCCGTCCCGTCAGCAGCAGGCCCAGCGCCGCCAACACCCCCCACGCCGGCCGGCCGGCCACGTCCGCAACGAAGCCATAGGTCAGCCACAGCGTCAGCAGATAGAAGAAGGCGCTCAGCGCCAGGGCGGGCCAGAGCTGATCGGTGAAGGCGGCCGGCAGCGCCAGCAGGAGCGTCCACAGGGGGGCGGTGGAGCCGGGGGTGGGTTGGCCGGGGTTGTAGCTGAAGCCGTGACCGTGGCTGAGATTGCGGGCAAATTGTAGGTGAATCCAGGCATCATCCAGCGGCGCGCCTATCACCCCGCCGGTGATGCGTCGCTGCGTCACCACAAACAAAACTCCAACCCCCATCGCCGCCAGCGTCAACAGCACCGGCCATATCCACCATCGTTGCATCGATCACCTCACGGGCCGCTTGTCTATCTGCGCCGTTCCTCGTAGCAGCCGTAGCCACGGTTTCCTAACCGCGCCCCGCCACAACCAGGCGCCGCTTCTGGCTCGTAGTTCCCGCTTGAGCGGGTGTTTCGGCCGGCCAATGGCTAAAGCCGTTACGACGAACCTGGTGCGCCGCTTCTGGCTCGTAGTTCCCGCTTGAGCGGGTGCTTCGGCCGGCCAACGGCTAAAGCCGTTACGACGAACCGTCACTCCCGTGAAAACGGGAGCGCGCCGCTTCGTCGTCGTAGCCGCGGTTTCCTAACCGCGCTTACCGCGACCGCCACTCCGCCCACCAGCGTGCCAGGTTGAGCGGCTGCTCCAGCTCCAGTTCCCCCTCATAGGTTGCCAGGAGCGGGATGAGAGGGATGGTCCACTTCAGGCGATGGCGGGGGGTCAGGGCCGGGTCGCCGATGGCCTCGGCCGTCTCGGCCGTCAGACGCGCCAGGGCCGGATCGCGCTGCTGCAGGGCCGGGGCCTGACTGATAACGCGCAGACGCGCCGCCACCCGCGTCAACTGCGCCACAATCTCCGCCTGCTGCGCCTCGTGTTGCGCCGTCTGGTCGGCCAGCGCTGCCAGCAGCGCCGCCGTCGTGGCCCGTTGCTGGGCGTCCAGTCGTTGCGCCAGCCGGGCCGCCAGCGCCTGCTCGGCGCGCTCAAAGTGCCCCAGAATGGCCGGCAAATCCGACCCGACCGGAGCGTTGACCACCATTGGCTGGTGGCCGATGGCGGTGCGCGCCACATCTCCAGCCTGGTAGGTTGACCCAGAGGGGGGCAAAACCTGGGTAGGCGGGCGGCCCAACCCCTGGCCGGTGTTGTCCAGGAAAGGGTCATCCCCCATCCCGCTGTCCCGTGCGCGGGCGACGCTATAGGTAGAAGACGGCCGGGAGACCAGCCTCTGCTCCAGTTCGCGCAAATCGCGCAGCAGCGCTTCCAACCCCAAAGCGGCGGGGTCATACAGGTTGTGGTAGTGCAATGCCTGGACATCGGCCGGGGGGATGCAGGGGGTGATGAGCAGGGGGATGAGCCGCCGCTTCAGCGCCAGCGCTGTCTGGTACTCCCAGGCTACATGGGCGGAAGCGGTTGCGCCGGGAGTCAGCAAGAGCAAGACGGCGTCCATAGTCGGCAACACGTCTATCACCTGGGTGCGCCAGGCCTCCCCGCCGCGCAACGCCTGGGTATCTTGCCAGACGGTGTAGCCGATGCGCGTCAGGCGGGCGCGCAGGTCATCGGCGGCCGTCTGTCCGTCGGAGCGGGCGTAGGAGAAAAAAAGTTTAAGCATCGCGGTGGGCCTCCCAGGCCGCCTGCCACTGCTGTTTCAGCTCCGGCAGGCGGGCAGCTTGCGGTTCCAGGCGTTCAGCCTGGTCCATGTCGGTGCGTGCTTCAGCCAGCTGCCCCAGGGCCAGATGGGCGCGGGCGCGGTTGCGCCGCAGCATGGCGTTATCGGGGTCAAAGGCCACTCCCTGGTCGTAGGCGGCCAGGGCAGCGGTATGGTCATGCTGGTCGTGATAGTTGCCCAGGGTGTTGCACACCCAGGCGGCGCTCTGGCGCAGGTGGGTGCTCAGCCATCCATCCTCGTCTTGAGCGTCTGCCAGGGCCAGAGCCTGTTCATACACCTCCAGCACAGCTGTTGACTCGTCGGGATCGCGCCCTTCCAGCTGTTGCTCAGCATATAAGTGCAAGAGCAGCACCAACAACCCCAGGGCCCGCTGGGCGACTTCGGTTGGGCCCTGACCAGCCTCAACCGCCAGTTGCAACACAGCCCTCAGGGCCGGGGGCGTGAGCAAAATGGGATGCGTCTCCACTACCTGGGCCAGCGCCGCGGCAGCGGTGACGTTGACCAGGGCCGTGAGGGCACGCGCCAGGGGGTTGTCGCGGGTAGCACGCTGTTCCGCGTAGGCGGCGGCAACGCCAACCTGCCGGGCGCGTTGCAGCAGAGTCAGATGCTCCCCCAACAGCGGATGGTGGTCGTTGGCGATGTGGAGCGCCTGCAAAGCGGTCTCGGCTGCCTCCGTCAGCAACGCTTCCTGGTGGCGAGCCAGAAATTGCTCCGAGGTCTCCCCATCAGGCGTCTCGATCCAGACCAGAAGCTGATCTTCCAGGGGCGTGATGATCGTTGCATGGGGCGCGCCACTGTTTTATGTCTGCAGGCGATCCAATTGGGCATATTCACGGCGTAAATTTTGTATTACAGGATGGTCGCCGAAACCAATCTGATCGGCGATGGCAAAAACCTGTTCAAAGAGGTGACGGGCCAACCCAATATCAGCCTGGCTGGCTGCCAGGCGCGCCTGACCGAGAAATACGTTCATTTTCCCGACTGGGTCTTGCTCCGCTTCGTACAGCGGCAGCGCCGCGTCGTAATGCCCCCGCGCCGCCGCCACGTTCCCCAACCGGCTTTCCAAATCCCCCAGGCTCTTCAGCGTGTTGGCTTTCCCCAGTCGGGCTTGCTCCGCTTCGTACAGCGGCAGCGCCGCGTCGTAATGCCCCCGCGCCGCCGCCACGTTCCCCAACCGTCTTTCCAAATCCCCCAGGCTCTGCAGCGTGTTGGCTTTCCCCAGTCGGTTTCCCACTTGATCCGCGGCCGCCAAACTGTGAGTGAGCCATTCATTTAGCTGGCCCACGCGACCCCGGTTACGCATGAAGTCGCTTAAAACCTGTGTAAACCGTATACTGCGGGTCAGGCTATGGTGTTGGCACCAGCGGAAGGCGTGCTCGATCTGTAGGAACTCCTTTGCCACTTCATCGGCGCGGCGGGGGGTTGCCCGGTAAGCTGCCTCGCTCAGGCTCAGATAGTAGTCAGCATAGCGGGCTGGAATCATCAGGCGCTCAGCGTCGATCTGTAAGCCCAATCCGTAGGCGCGTAAGATGACGTGTTGCTGCCAACGCCCACCCCCTTCCTGCTCTTGCACCAATGCCAGCTGGTCAAAGAGGAGCAGCAGCTCCTCCGCCTGACTCAGGCTCACCTGCCACAGCGCCGCTGCGGCCGCAGCATCGAAATCCGCCTCTGGGGCCATGCTCCCCAGGGCGCGCAGGGCAGCCTGGCGCTGCGCCCCCTGGCTCGGGTCTTCTCCCAGGTAGTCGTAGGAATGTTTGAGGGCGATCTCCACCCGCGCTTCCGCCTCGGCCCGGTCGAGGTGGGGCAAATCCCCAAAGCCTGTCCCGGCCGCCACCCGTGCCAGCAACTCCTGCGCCGTCTGGGGATAGCGGTGGGGCTTGCGGAAGTAAAGCGCCGCCCCGGCCAGCGCCAGGGCCTGGGCGTGGCGGCCCAACCCCTGGGCCACCTGGTTGGCCAGGTCGTCAGGCAGGCCGGGGGCGCGCCTCTGCAACAGGGCCCGGGCATCTTCCGGTGTCAATACATCCAGCTCGTACAGGGCGACCGGGCTATTCTGCAGCGCATAAGCCACGCGCGCGTCGCGCGTCGTCAGGAGCACGGCGCTGCCGGGGGGCGCAGCGTCGCGCAGCGCTTGTGCGACGGTCTCACCCCACACATCGTCCAACACCAGCAGCAGCCGACCGTGCCCGGCCAACAGCATCTGCACCACCTCCACCTCGAAGAGGATGTCATCCAGCCAGGCGGCGCGCACATCTCCCCCATAGGCGTAGGCCGCCAGTCGTTGCCACAGCGGCACAACCTCCTCGCGCTGCCGCACGCCGGGGCCTACCGTCAGCCAGATAACGCCGCCGGGATAAGCCGCCTGGTAGCGCGTGGCGTAGAGAGCGGCCAGGGTGGTTTTGCCCACGCCGGCCAGGCCGCGCACCCCTACCAGGCTGGGGTAGTCGCCGCTCTGCAGGCGCTGATGCAGCTTCTCCAGGTCGGTGGCGCGCCCCACCGCCTCAGCGGCCCGACCGGGCTGGGTCTCGCGTGGCTGTTGCCAGCGCAAGGGCAGCGCGCCCACATCGTAAATGTTGAGCACGCTGGCGTTGTCGCCAATGGCGCAATTGCGGGCCGTGACCACATGGTAGCGCGTCCCTCGTTCGCCCGCCAGGGGTTGGCGCTCCAGCTGCATGGCCGGGTCAGGGTTGTCTGGCTGCCGGTCGGCGGGGCGGCGCGCACGGCCGGCGCGCTCCCCCCACGTCCTATCCCACAGCGCCAGCCGGCGTTCCAGCTGGGCTGTCAGACTGGCGTCTCCGTGTTGCCGCGCCGCCGCTACCAGCTGGGCCGCTGTTTCACGCCCTTCCAGCGTCAACAGCAGGTCGGTCCGCTCACGCAACAGATGGGCCGCGGCCGCTTCATCCGCCTGCATGAACAAGATGACCGCCTGCTGCAAGGGAGATAGCGGCTCCGGGTGCGCCTGACGCCGCTCCGCATAGGCGGCCGCCACTCCCAGGGCGCGACAGCGGCGCAACAGATGCAGATGGTAGGTTACCCGCTCATCCTCTAGGTTAGCGGCCTGTAACAGCTCCAGAGCGGCCTCTCCTTCATCACTCAGCAGGGCCGCTCCCTCCCCGGCCAGAAAGCGCTCCGACGCGGCCCAATCGGGCGTCTCGATCCACGCCTGAAGGCGATCATTCATCCCCGATAAGGCGTGTAGAGCCGCCTGCCAGGCGGGGCGCACATCAGCCAACCCTTCTGTTCGCAGTCGGCGCAAATCCTCCAGGCGCTCACGCAGCCCCGGATCTGCCTCTGCCTCCAGGCTGGCCAGGCGCGCTTCGGCAGCGGCTTCCAGGGCGTCGAGATCTGCCTCCTCCAGCGCCAGCGCCAGGAGTAACAACGCTTGCGGGTTGCTTACGCTCTGCAAAGCGTTCAACAGCTGATCTAACCACTCTAAACCCTCGTCCTCAGCCACCTTGTCACCTCCGGTGGGCGCAGGCAACGCGCCCTTCGCCTCTCCATTATACCATACCATCCCCCTATCTCCCTGGATGGCTATTTTTTGTGTCGCGCCGCGTGTAACGGGCCCGGCCGAACTGCCAGGCCCAGCCCTCAGGCAGATTGGCGCATTCGCAGCCCGACCTTTGGCGTATAATTCTGCTATGTTCTCTTCTGGCCGCCGGCCGGCGCTCCGCTCTTCCTGGCTCCTGATGGCGCTTATCCTGCTGGCAGCGGCCGGCTATGCGGCCTACGCCATCACGCGCCACGGCCGGCTCAACTCCTCCGCCTATGACCTGGCGATTCAGGCCCAGGTGCTGTGGAACAGCGCTCAGGGACGCTGGTTCGCCAGTTCGCTGGAGGTGTACACCTACCTGGGTGATCACATCCAGCCGCTGCAACTCCTCTTTGTCCCGCTCATCGCCCTGGGGGGAGATGTGCCGGCTCTGCTGGCGGCCCAAGCCTTGAGCCTCTGCCTGGGAGCCTGGCCTCTTTTCCACCTGGCGCAACGTCGGCTGGGTGGGCCGGGGTGGGCCTGGCTCCTGGCGGCGGCTTATCTGGCCTACCCGGCCCTGGGCTTCATCAACCGCTTCGACTTCCACCCCGAAGTGGTGGTCATGCCCCTGTTGCTGGCGGCGCTGGAGCGGTTGGAGGCCGGCCGGCTGCGCGCCGCCTCGGTGTGGGCCGGTCTGGCGCTGTTGGGTAAAGAGGAGATCGGTCTGACCGTGGCCGCCCTGGGGGTGGGGTTGTTGTGGCAGCCGGGGCGACGACGCTGGGGGCTGGTATGGCTGGCGGCCGGGCTGGTCTGGTCTTACCTGGCTCTCTTCATCCTCATTCCCCACTTCCGCGATGCCCCCTCTGACACCCTGGCGCGCTACGCCTGGCTGGGGGCGACGCCAGGGGAGATGGTGATGACGCTGCTAACGCGCCCCGGCCCGGTTGTGGCGACGCTGGCCGGCGATCCCTTGCGCCGGGCTTACCTTTTCAAGTTGCTGTTGCCGTTGGGAGGGCTGGCGTTGGGCGCGCCGCGCCTATTGTGGGGGGCGCTGCCGGCCCTGGCCTACAACCTGCTGGCGGACTCCCCCAGCCAGCATTCGATTTACTTCCAATACAACGCTCCGCTCATCCCTGTTCTGTGGGCGGCCACAGCGGTGGGGCTGGGGCGGGCGCAACGGGCGCTGGGGCAGTGGGCGTGGCTGGCCGGGGTCTGGCTGGTGGCGGGCACAATGGCCGCCTGGGCGCTGGACAATCCTCTGACCACCCCGATTGACACGCCCCATTACCCGGTCTATGCCCTGACCCCCCAGGGGGATGTGGCGGCGTTTCGTCAGGCTCAGATGCGCGTGCCGGCCGGGGCCAGTCTGGCGACGACCATGGCGTATGCGCCGCACTTCACCCAGCGGCCGGCGCTCGACCTCTTCTACCATAAAGGGCGACGCGGCGCGGCGGTGTACGACTATGCCCCGTTGGAGCTGATCCTGCTCAACCTGGCCGATTGGCGCTGGGGGGTCAATCCACGCCTCCAGGCCGCCATGATCGAAACGGCCATCGGGCGCGACGGTTACCAGGCGGTTTACTTGGCGAGCGATGTTGTGTTGCTGGCTCAAGCAACGCCCCCCAACGCGCTGACCGGCGCAGCGCTGGAACGGCTGCAGGCGCTGGGGGCGGCCGGCGGCCAGTTTGCCCCCACCGCGCCGGAGACGAGCGATCACCTGATTGGTCGCTGGCGCTGGGCCGCTCTGCCGGCCGGGGCGACGCCCCTGGCAGTCACCTGGGAAGGGGGAGTGGAGCTGGTCGGGGCGGCCGGTTTGCCGCAAGCTGTGCCGGCCGGGGCAGCGCTGTGCCCCACTCTCTACTGGCGCACAATACGGCCGCCGGCCGCCCCCCTGACGATCTTCCTCCATCTGACCGCACCCGATGGCTATGTCCACGCCCAGCGAGATGGGCAGCCGGTGTTCGACTTCTATCCCTTGCCAGCCTGGCGGCCGGGGGAAATTGTGGGGGATTTGCGCTGTCTGACAGTCCCGGCCTGGTTGACGCCGGGGGTCTATGAGCTACGCCTGGGGTGGTACGACAGCCAGACGGGTCAACGTCTGGCGCTGCCGGCCGGGGATTTCCATCTGCTGCACAGCCTGACGGTGATCAACGAATAGGCAGGCACGGAGCCAACAAGAAGAAACCGGGGAAGAGATGGAAGGCACGCCAGGGCCGGCATGGCGTATCCAGTGCGCCTCAACCCTCCCCGGCCAGCGCTTCCATCTCCGCCACCGTCCGGGCCAGCTCATCCACCAGCCAACCGGAGCGCAAAGCCTGAAATGTCTCCGCCAGCGCGCGGTAGTACCACAGCGTCCCGGCCTTGCCGCCGTGAAAGCGAGACCACAGCGCCTCTCCCAGCTGGCGATAATCGCATAGCGTGGCGCGGGCGTTGTGCAATTTGTCGGCGTTGGAGACCCGCAGCACGGCCGGTGAGGCGGTGCGCAGATGGCGCAGATAGGCCTCTTTGCGCTCGCGCCAGGGAGGTTTGGGCGCGCCGTCGGCGTCGGTGCAACCGGACACAATTGCCGCCACCTGTTCCCCAAACCGGCCGGCGATCAGCTGGCGCACCGGCGCGCCCCCCTGATCCTCAATGGCGTCGTGCAGCAGAGCGGCAATGGCTTCCTCTTCAGTGCCGCCATCTTCCAACACCAGGGCGGCCACGCTCAACAGATGGGCCAGGTAGGGAATGCCGGAACCTTTGCGCGTCTGGTTGGCGTGCAGCTGGCGCGCCAGATCGAGTGCTTCGACGAAGCGCTCTGACAGCTGCCGGGCCGAAGATGTCTGGTCAGGCATGGCCTTTAGGGATGAGACCGCCCGGCCGCCCAACGATTCTCGGCCGGTGCTGGTGATAGGATTTCATGCGCCGTATTATACCCCGTTTGGGTGATGGCTAACGTCTGGCGCCGGTGAACACCGGCCGGTGGTGAAGTTGGGGGCGTGCCGGTCACCCAAACGCGAGATGGTCGCCAAATGGCTTTTTTTTGCTATCATTTGACAAACCCAAGCCACCCCTGGAGGCGCCCTATGGGCCGATTGCTCAACACCTATATCCACCTGGTGGATGGTCTGTCTGAACGTTTAGGCGCGTTGTCGCAATACGTGGTCATCCTGACCGTTAGCATCGGCTTTCTCAACGTTCTCCTGCGCTACATTGGAGAAGTGTTGGGGCGCAAACTGACCTCCAACGCCATCATTGAACTCCAGTGGTATCTGTACTCCCTCATCTTCTTCTTGGGTTTCGCCTACATTCTCAAACACAACATCAATGTGCGCGTGGATTTTTGGTTTGGCCGCTGGTCGCCCCAGCGTAAGGCATGGGTGGATGTCGTTGGTCACCTGCTGGCCTTGCTTCCCTTCTGCCTCATCGCCTTGTGGGTGGCCTGGGAGCCGGTGCTGAGTTCGTGGGGGCTGCGGCCCGATGGCTCGTGGGGAACCTGGGAGGTTTCACCCGATCCCAATGGCCTGCCACGCGCTCCTATCAAAAGTATGATTCTGGTGGCTTTCGGTACGCTGTTGCTGCAGGCGCTGGCAGAGCTGATTAAATTGATACGCCGCCTGCGCCAGCCCGAAGCTGCCCAACCACCAGACGTTCCGGCCGAATCCACCCCCCTGCGCATTGAATGAACCCCTTTGCCTGTCGCTCGCGGGTCGGCGGTCGCTCTATGAGCGGCCGGCCGGCGCAACCTCTCACTTCCCACCCCTCTGGCGCACCCCGCACCCCCAGGAGTAGACTGTATGGGCTTTGAATGGCTGGCTATTGTCATGTTCCTCGTCTTCGTCATCCTGATTCTCAGCGGCTATCCGGTGGCCTTCTCCTTTGCCGGCACCGCCATTTTCTTTGGCCTGTTGGGCCTGGCCGTTGGCGCATTTCCCCCCTCCCGTCTGGGACTGTTGCAAAACCGCTGGTTTGGGGCGATGTCCGATTTCACCCTGTTGGCGATTCCCTTTTTTGTCTTCATGGGGGCCATCTTTGAAAAGTCGGGCCTGGCAGAAATGTTGTTGGAAACCATCGGCCTGTTGATGGGGTCATTACGCGGCGGGTTGGCCCTGGCAGTCGTCCTGGTGGGAACCCTGCTGGCGGCGGCGACCGGGGTGGTGGCCGCCACCGTCATCGTGATGGGGTTGCTGTCGCTGCCGGTGATGGTACGCTATGGCTATAACCACAAACTGGCGACGGGCGTGATTGTGGCGGCCGGCACGCTGGCGCAGCTCATTCCGCCCAGTCTGGTGCTGGTGGTGTTGAGCAGCCAGGTGGGTGTCTCCGTCGGCGATCTCTTCAAGGGGGCGCTCATTCCGGGTTTGCTGCTGGCCGGCCTGTACGCTGTCTACGTCCTGGTGGCGGCCTTTCTGCGCCCAGAACTTGCGCCGGCCTTGCCGCCAGAGGCGCGGACGGTGCGGGGGGCAGCCCTGGCACGGCGGGTGATGGTTGCCATCGTGCCGCCGGTGGTGTTGATCTTTGCGGTTCTGGGCAGCATCTTCTACGGGTTCGCAACGCCTACCGAGGCGGGGGCCGTCGGAGCTTTCGGAGCGTGCGTTCTGGCTGTGTTCAACCGCCGCTTCAGCTGGGAGTTGGTCAAATCGGCGGCACGCGCCACCTCCAACATCACGTCGTTGGTGTTGATGATCCTTTTCTGCTCCAGCTTCTTCGCGCTCATCTTCGATCAGCTGGGCGGGCGTACCTATGTCACCAATTTGCTGACCAACCTGCCGGGAGGCTTCTGGGGCTTCATCCTCATCGCCAATATTGTGGTCTTCTTGCTGGGCATCAACCTGGAGTTTATCGAGATCAGCTTTATCGTCATGCCCCTCTTCGTGCCGGCCGCTACCGCCCTCAACGTCGATCTGGTGTGGTTCAGCGTGATGATGGCCATCAACCTCAACATGGCCTTCATTTCGCCGCCGGTGGGCTTTTCCCTCTTTTACCTGCAGAGCGTCGCGCCCAAAGAGGTGGACACACTGGACATCCACAAAGGAGCGCTACCCTTTATGGTGTTGCAGGCCGTGGCTTTGATTATTGTCATGTTGTTCCCGCAAACGGTGTTGTGGCTGGTGAAGTAAGGGGATGAGGGTGGGCGTCTGGGATAGACGCCCACCGTAGCGTTGTCCATCGGGCTAGGCTTGCGACTGGCCCAGGAATTGCATCATGCGCGTTTCCGCCAGACTGTGCCACTGCTGAATACTGTCGCGGAACCGTTTCCACTCCTGGAAAATGGCGTTGAAATCGGAATCCTGGGCGGAAAACTCGTCGTAAAGCGCGAAGGCTGCTTCCTGCGCCGCCTGCATCACGTCATCAGGGAAGGGACGCAGCTCGATGCCTGACTCCAACAACCGCTGCAAGGCGGCCGGGTTTTGCGCGTCGTAACGCGCCATCATGATCACATTGGCCTCGTAGGCGGCTACCTTGATGATCTCCTGATACTCCTGGGGCAGGTTGTTCCACTCGTTGAGGTTGATCTGCACTTCCAGGCTCGGCCCCGGCTCCCACCAACCGGGATAGTAATAGTAACGAGTCACTTCGTGGAAACCCAGCTTCTCATCATCGTAAGGGCCAACCCATTCGGCCGCGTCCACCGCGCCCGTCTGCAAAGCCTGGAAAATCTCCCCGCCCGGCAGCACCTGCACGGTGACGCCCAGCCGACTCAACACCTGCCCCCCCAGGCCGGGGATGCGCATCTTGAGACCAGAGAGATCGGCCACGGAGTTGACCTCTTTGTTGAACCAGCCTCCCATTTGCACACCGGTGTTGCCGGCCGGAAACTGGATGACGCCAAAACGCTCACGATAAAAGTCCTGCAACAGCTGCAAACCACCCGCTTCGTACAACCAGGCGTTTTGTTGCCGATCCGTCAGACCAAAGGGCAGGGCTGTGCCAAAAGCGGTGGCCGGGCTGCGGCCGGTGTAGTAATAAGAGGCGGTGTGGCCGCCGGGCACAGACCCCTGCTCCACCACATTCAACACTTCCGTGCCACCGGCCAGCTCGCCGGCCGCCCGCGGTGTGATGCGAAACTTGCCACCCGACAAGGCCGTGACGCGCTGGGAAAATACATCCGCTCCACCAAAGATGGTATCCAGACTCAAGGGCCAACTGGTGGCAATTTCCCAGGCGATCTCCGGCAGCGCGGAATCACTCTGCACGGCCTGGGCCAACTCTTCTGGGGTGGCGGTGGCCCCACTTTGGGCGGTGTTACACCCCACCAACCCGGTTGCGGCCGCACCCAACGCGCCTTTTGCTGCCAAACCTAAGAACTCTCGCCGTTTCATGGGACCAATCTCCTCCGTCAACAGGATATGAAAACATAGATTTTGGGTTTACCAACTGCAGGCTGCAAGCCTGACTGATTGTATTCAATTCGATGGTGATATACCAATGGTTGGTGTGTTAAACTACACACCAAAATGGAGATGTTGATCGTCTGAACCACGCCTATGACCAGCCTATCCTCCGTGGCCCTGTGTGTCACCTGCCTCGTCGACCAGGTTCTGCCTGAAGTGGGGCTGGCAACGGCGCGTGTCTTGCAACGGGCCGGCTTCACCGTTCACTTTCCGCCACAGCAAACCTGCTGCGGCCAGCCCTTTTACAACAGCGGCTTCCGCCGCCAGGCGGCCGATCTGGCCCGCCACACGGTGGCGCTGTTCGAGGCTTACCCGGCCGTGGTGTTGCCGGCCGGCTCCTGCGCCGCCATGCTGCGGGTGGAATATCCCCACCTGCTGGCAGACGATCCCGCCTGGGCCGGCCGGGCCTACGCGCTGGCCGCCAAAACCTACGAGCTGAGCGACTTTCTAACCCGTTTTGCGCCCGATTGGCTGGCCCGACTGGCCGAGAACAGCCCGGCCGGCCGGCCCATCACTTACCACGACTCCTGCCACATGCGCCGCCTGTTAGGCTTGCAGGCTGAACCGCGCGCGGTTGTGACGGCCGGGGGTTGCGCCATCCAGGAAATGGCAGAGGCGGATTGGTGTTGTGGTTTCGGCGGCCTCTTCTCCCTGCGATTGCCGGAGGTATCCAACGCCATGACCGCCGCCAAATTGCGCCAGGCCCAGGCGGCCGGCGTCACCGAACTTGTCACGGCCGACCCTGGCTGCCTGATCCAGCTGCGCGGGCTGGCCGGGCCTGAAATCACCATCACCCATCTGGCAACCCTGCTGGAGGAGGCCAGTCGATGAACCCCCAAACGCCCGTCACCGTCGCCCGCTTTCGCCAGCAGGCGCGCATTGCCCTGGAGGACGTGCAGCTGCAAGGGGCGTTGGAAAACGCCACCGGCCAGTTTCGTCTGGCGCGCCAGGCCGCTCTGGCTGCCCTACCCCAGGCGGAGGCGCTGCGCGACCAGTTCCAGGCCATTCGCCGCGCCACTCTGGCGCGCCTGGCGGAGCACCTGGAAACCTTTGAACGCCAGGCCCAGGCGGCCGGGGCGCAGGTGCATTGGGCGCGTGATGCCGCCGAGGCGCGCCACATCGTCCTGAACCTGGCGCAGCAACACGGGGCCAGGCTGGTGGTTAAAAGCAAATCGATGGTCAGCGAGGAGATCGCCCTCAACCCGACCCTGGAGGCGGCCGGCGTCACCCCGGTGGAGACTGACCTGGGGGAGTGGATTATCCAGCTGGCCGGGGAACCTCCTTCGCACATCATCGGGCCGGCCCTGCATAAAACACGCGCCCAGGTGGCAGAGCTGTTCAGCCAGCAGGTCGGCCGGCCGTTGCCGCCCGACGATATTCCCCAACTGACGGCCGAAGCCCGCCGCCTGCTGCGCCGCCAATTCTTGCAGGCCGATATGGGCATCTCTGGAGGTAATCTGCTGGTGGCGGAAACAGGCAGCGTCGTGCTGGTGGAAAACGAAGGCAACATCCGTCTGACCACCAGCGCCCCACGGGTACACATCGCCATCGTGGGGTTAGAGAAGATCGCCCCCACCTGGGACGAGGCCGCCGTCTGGCTGGCGCTATTGGCGCGCAGCGCCACCGGGCAGCCTTTCTCCATCTACACCTCCGTCATCACCGGGCCGGCCCGCCCCGACGACCCCGATGGGCCGCAGGAAGTGCATATTATTTTACTCGACA
The DNA here is from genome assembly GCA_034435495.1 of Anaerolineae bacterium. Taxonomy (GTDB): domain Bacteria; phylum Chloroflexota; class Anaerolineae; order Promineifilales; family Promineifilaceae; genus DAOTXO01. The sequence goes on along the minus strand of DAOTXO010000082.1, from coordinate 16,311 downwards.
ATGGGCGCAGTCGGCTGGTGGGCGGGGTGTACGAGGAGGCGCTCCACTGCATTCGCTGCGGAGCGTGTTTGAACGTCTGCCCTGTCTATCGCACGGCCGGGGGGCACGCCTACGGCAGCCCCTATAGCGGCCCCATTGGAGCGGTCATCTCGCCGCTGCTGTTTGGTCTGGAGGCTTACGCCGGTCTGCCCCAGGCCAGCTCGCTGTGCGGCGCCTGCCTGGAGGTGTGCCCGGCGCGCATCGATTTGCCCCGTCTGCTGCTGCACCTGCGGGCTGACCTGGTGACCCAGGGCCTCCTCCCCTGGCCCGAGCGGGCGGCGGAAGAGGCCGCCGCTGGCCTGCTGCAAAACCCCCGCCGCCTGCGCCTGGCAACAGCTCTCGGCCGCCTGGGGCAACGTCCGCTGGTTCATGAGGGACAGCTACGCCTGCCGGCCGGCCTCAACCCGGCCGCGCCGCGTCGCCTGCCCGCCCTGGCCCCCCGCCCCTTCCGCGACTTGTGGGCGGCCCAGACCACACCCCCTCCAGGAGGAGATGCGGATGACCAGTCGGGATGAGATTCTGGGGCGGTTGCGCCCGCAGCTGCGGGAAGCGTTCCGGCCGACTCCCTGGAGCCCACTGCCTGCAACGGAGGAGCTGGCCGCCCGCTTCAGCCAGATGCTGACCGCTGCCCACGGAGAGGTGCATCACGCCCCTGATTGGGCGGCCGCTGTGACGCTGGTGGGAGAGCTGGCGGCCGGCCTGGCGGCGCGCCAGGTGGTGGTCAACGGGGAAGCCGCTTTACAGGCGGTAGATTGGGCCGGCCGGTGGCCGGCGATCAGCTGGCATAGGGTGGGACGCAGCGCCGACGATCTGCGCGCCGTGTGTCAGAGCGCCGACCTTGGCCTCAGCCTGGTCGACGCCGCCCTGGCAGAGACCGGGACGGTGGTCATCGCCAGTGGGCCGGGGCGCAGTCGGCTGGCCACCCTGCTGCCGCCCGTCCATATCGCCCTTGTTCCCACCACCAGCCTGCTGCCCGACCTTTTTCACTGGAGCGCCGGCCGGGGAGAACCCAGCGCCTGGCCGGCAGCTGTGACCTTCATCAGCGGCCCCAGCAAAACGGCCGACATCGAGCAAACCATGGCCATTGGCGTCCACGGCCCTCAACGCTTCATCGCCATTCTGACGCCGCCGGCCGGGATATAAGCCAAAACAGCGCAAAAGCCTACAAATATCACGCTATTTAGGTGACATTCGTCGTTGCGCCGGCCGGAGACCCATTCTAAGATTGAGGTGATCGATTAAACAGAAACAAGCCGCCCCATACCCTTAATGGGCCGCTCACCGCGAACAATCACCGGGGCGCGTTCTGTTTAATCGATTTAGGAAGCGGGTATACACAGATAGAAAGGCCACCCAGATGGCGGGTGGCCTTTTGTTTGGGTTGGGAGGAGACCCGGCGCATCGGCCGGGCCAGACGCATCAGGCCCGCAAGACATCCAGCACGCCGGCCGCCAGATCGTAGCGCCCAAAGGCCGGCACGATGTACACCCCCTGCGCCCAGGGGCGGATGGCCTGCACCAACTCCTGAGCGATAGCCACTCCCTCTGTCTGGGGGTCAGTGGTGTGGCGCAACCGTTCCATATATTCAGGCGGAATGGTGATCCCCGGCACTTCGTTGTGCAAAAACTCGGCGTTGCGCAGGCTGTAAAGAGGTTGGATGCCCACGATGAGGGGCAGCCGCAACGGCCCATATTCAGCAGCGTAGAAATCCAAAAAGGCACGCGCCGCAGCTGGGTCGAAAACGGGTTGCGTCAGGCCAAAGTTAGCTCCACTGTGAATCTTCTTGGCCAGCAGTTTTCCTTCCTGGGCCATGTTCTGGGGCTGCAAGGAGACGGCGCACCCCACCACAAAGTTGGTCGGCTGATCCAGCGCTTCGCCCGCCTTGTCCACACCGACGTTGAACTGCTGGGTGATGAGATGAATCAAGCCTGTGGGCACAATATCATAGGTGTCCAGGGCGTCGGGGTAATCGCCAATGCGGGCCGGGTCGCCCATGGTGACAAAAAGATTGCGGATACCCATAGCGTGCGCCGCCAGCAGATCGCCCTGAACGCGCAATAGACTGCGACCACGGGTGGGGAAGTGTAAGATGGTCTCCACCCCCACCTGAGCCTGAATGAGGTGGGCCGCGGCCCAGGCGCTCATGCGCATCCGCGCCAGCGGCGTATCGGCCACGTTCAGAAAAGTCGCCCCGGCTTCATGCAACAGGTGCGCCCCGGCCAGCATCTTCTGGGCGGCGATGCCTTTGGGAGGGCGCATCTCCACCGTCACCACCATCTGCCGGCCGGCCAGCGCTTGCGCCAGTTGCGTGGGCGGGTCGGCCGCTACCTGCGTCGTTGTTTCTCCCTCCACCAGACTGATACGGGGGATAACGATCCGACTTTCGCCGGGTGTATCCAGGGCGCGCCGCATAGCGGCGATATGGTGCTCATCCGTGCCGCAACACCCCCCCACCAGACGCGCCCCGGCCGCCACAAAGGCGCGGGCGTAGTCGGCAAAGTAGGCTGGTGTGGCCGGATAAATGACCCGGCCGCGCTCCGTCTGTTGGGGCCAGCCGGCGTTGGGCACAGCCCCCAGAGGCGCATCTGGGGCCGTCTCGTGCATGGTAGCGATCAGGCGCAATACCTGGGCCGGGCCGCCGCTGCAGTTGATGCCGATCATATCCACGTCCAGCCGGCTCAAACGCGCCGCCACATCGGCCGCTGTCTGCCCCAGCAGGGTGCGATCATCCCGCGAAAAGGTCATGAAAGCGATGATGGGCGTCTCCGCGCTCAAGGCGCGCGCCGCCTCCACTGCCGCTTTGACCTCAAACAGGTCCGACATCGTTTCCAGAATTAGGACATCCACCCCCGGCACACCCGGCGGCTGCAACAGCGCGGCGACCTGCTCATGGAAGGCTTCCTGCGCCTGTTGCACCGAGACACGCCCCAGGGGCGCCAGACGCACGCCCAACGGCCCAACAGAGCCGGCCAGCAGGATAGGCTTGAAGGAGCTGGCGATGACCCGGCGCGCCACCTGAACGGCGGCAGCGTTGATCTCCGCCACGCGCTCTTCCAACCCATGTTCATGCAAACGGAAGGTGTTGCCCCCAAAGCTGTTGGTCTCCAACATATCCGCCCCGGCCTCGATGTAGCGTCGGTGCACATCCGCCACCAGCGCCGGTTGCCGCAGGTTGAGGGCGTCGAAGCATTGGTCAAACTGGATGCCGCGACTGTGCAAAGCCGTGCCCATCGCCCCGTCCAGCAACAGGGGGGCCTCAGCCAGGCGTTGTCTAAATTCGGCGCGGTTCATGGCCGGGCGCTCAACGGAACAGGTTGGCGATGAGGGCCGCCACCTTGTCCTCGCGCAATAAGAGGACGCTGCCGCCGCTGGGCGAGATGTAATCGCGCACGTAGTCGTAATTGAGCACGGCCGTCTGGATATTCTCGCCGGAGATGTCCTGGGCCGCCTGGGCGATGGCGATCAAATCTTCCGGCGACAGGTCGGTGAAGACGCCGCCGCTAAATTGGGCGTAGAAAAAAGGAATGCGGGTGATCAGCTCGCCCGCCCCCAGCCCCAAAACCTGGTTGCGAAAGGCAAGAATCACCTGTTGCTGCCGGCTGGCGCGACCAAAATCGTTGTCGGCGTGGCGTGTGCGCATATATTTGAGGGCCGTTTCCCCATCCAACGTCTGCCAGCCAGCTTCGATGTAGAAAGGATCGAAGCCGTAATCCATATCCGGGTAGGTGGGATCGTAAATGGTGAAGGGAACCTGCACCGTCACCCCACCCAGGTTATCGATCACATTGATCACGGTGAGAAAGTCAATCAGCAGGTAATGATCGACATGCACGCCCAGGTTTTCCTCAATCGTTTGCATGGCGGTCAGCGCCCCCTGGGCCGGCTCACCTCCAATCATGCCCGTCTGGAAGGCGGTGTTGATGCGATCCACCCCATGGCCTGGAATGTTGACGTAAAGATCACGCGGGATGGAGAGCATACTGGCGCTCTGCTCCGCCTGGTCAATCGAGAGCAACAACAACGTGTCGGTGCGCGCCAGAAAAGAGCGCTGGCTAGGTCGGCGATCAATGCCCATCACCAAAACGGTGATGCGGTCTTCATCTTCCACCACCACTTCGGGGGCGAAGAGGGTGGGGGTGGGCTGCGACGGGGCGGCCGGTGTGGTGGAGGAGACAATCATCACGGGCGGCAAGCTCTGGCCGGGAATGGGGGAGGGTTGCACATCCACCGGCGGCAAATCCGCCACCTCCACTGGGTTAAGGGGAGTGCTCAACATAGCCTGCACGGAGCGGTAGATCAGCCCCGTCACCACGATACCTGTAATGACCAGCGTTGCTATCAGCGTGTAAATAAACCAGCGCGGAATGATGCTCTTGTGATTGTGGATTGACAAAACAGATTACTCCATCTTCAGACAAAAGGGCCTTCGGCCGGCCCCGGCGGTAAACCTGGGAATTATACCCCAGTCAACCGTAGCGGCGCACAACGTCTAACCCACGCCTGGTTGACGTTCGGATAACTTTCAGTGAGAGGCCGGCCGGGTGCATGGCCGGCCCCTGAAAGACGCGGCCCTATCGTCCCTGAGTGTAGAGCAGTCGGTTGGGCGTATCAGGCTCAACGCCACTCAACCGGTCAGGGGTGGCGCTGCGCTTGATGAAGGTGTTGACAAAAGCCGGACCGGCTCCAGGCGCGCCTTCCAACACCAGAGCCGCCATGCCGGCCACATGCGCCGAGGAGATGCTGGTACCCGTCAAAACAGCCATGGCGCTATCGCTGCTGTGCCAGGCGGAGGTGACACTCGTCCCCGGCGCAAAGAGATCGACGCACTCCCCCTGGTTGCCGGCCACGCCATCGCTGCTGTCAGTACGTGGCACAGTCAGGGCGGCCCGCACTCGCCCCGGCGAGAAATCGCAGGCGTCGCCGCCGCTGCTGCCAGGGCTGACGGCATAGGGCACACCGGAAAAGATGGAGGCCTGCACCGCGGCATCCAGGGTGGGGGAAGCGGACGCGCCCACGCTGATGTGGGCGGCCGCCGGCGCGATGTGGTTCAGCGTCACCCAATCGATGCCGGCCACCACCTCGGCTGTCGTGCCAATCCCCGCACAGTTGACCACCCGCACTGCGTAGAGGGTCGCCCCGGGCGCAACGCCTACAGTTGCGCCGCCCGCCAGGCCGGCCACATGTGTTCCCAAACCGTTGCAATCGTCCGAACCCAGGCCATCATCAATGGAGGAAAAGCCATGCAAGGCCCGCCCGCCAAATTCCACATGCGTCTTGCGAATGCCGGAGCTGATGATATAGACATTCACACCCGCTCCGGTAAAACCATGGGCGTTCTCATACAATCCATCCAACGGCAGGTCGCGCTGGTCGATGCGGTCGAGGTTCCAATAGGGGGTGGGGGGTAAAACAGTCATGCTCTCGACCGTCAGGCGACGGTTGGCCTCCACAAAGGCCACGTCGGGATGGGCGCGCACCCCGTGCAGGGCAGCCGCCGGCAGGTGAGCAGCCAGGCCGTTCAGGCCGGGATAGACCCACAACACCACGCCCCCGGCCGGCGTCACAACCTGCTCAATAATAGATTGGCGACTGGCGGATGTCGCCGTAGGTTGCAACACCACCAGGTATTCGTCAGCAATGGCCCCGGCCGCCCCGGCCTGGTAGAGAGGGGCCAGGGGAACAGCGTGCGCCGGCATCGCGGCCCCCACAATGATCAGCACAGCAGCTATCCAAAATAATGGTGCTTTTTGCCTCATCCTGAACGCATCTCCTGCTTGATCAGCCGCTTCGGCTCTCGCGGCGTGGCAAGGCGTGGGGGCTTTCCGACATCCCCCACGTCTGGTTGATTAAATAGAGCGGCCGGCCCTTGACTTCATCGTAGATCCGTCCCAGGTATTCGCCGATAATACCCAGACAGATCAGCTGCACCCCACCCAGGAACAAGACCATCACCAGGGTGGTCGCCTGCCCCACCAACTCGGCATGGGGGGTGAAGAGACGAATGCCAATCACCGTCACGATTGCCAGCGCGCTGAAGCCGGCAATAAAGAAACCGAGGTAGGTCGCCAGTTGCAAGGGAACATAGGAAAAACTGGTGATGGCGTTCAAGGCAAACGGCAACATCTGGCGCACGCTGCCAAACTTGGATGCGCCGGCGTAACGCGCTTTGCGACGATAGGACACACCAATTTGCTTGAAACCCACCCAGGGAACCATGCCGCGCAGAAAACGGTTACGTTCGGGCATCCGACGAATGGCGTCCACCACCCGCCGATCCATCAAGCGGAAATCGCCCGTATCTAGAGGAATGTTGATGCCGGTGATGCGGTCGATGAGGCGGTAGAAAACCTTGGCCGTCAGCTTCTTGAACCAGGTTTCACCTTCGCGCTCGGTACGCACACCGTAGACCACATCGTAGCCAGCCCGCCACTGGGCAACCATGTCGGGAATGACTTCGGGCGGGTCTTGCAAATCGGCGTCGGTCAAGATAATGGCCTCCCCCTGAGCGTGATCGAGGCCGGCCGTCACCGCCACCTGAAAGCCGAAATTGCGCGAGAAGCTGATGCCTTTCACCCGCGGATCGAGGGCATGCAACTCGGCAATAATCGCCGCTGAGCGGTCGCGGCTGCCATCATCCACCAGGATCAGTTCCCAGGGTTCGCCGATGCCGTCCATGACAGCCTGCACGCGCCGATGGAGTTCATGCAGCACCGGCTCCTCGTTGTAGACCGGGGCAATAACGGAAAGAGTGGGGCGCATCCCCTCGCCAATCGTTGTCAACTGCTTATCTCCTCTTACAATCGGTGTTGAAAGTCCTTCAACCCGTGGCTGGTTCAGGCCACGCCGGCCGACGGCGTATCTAGCTGAGCCAATAACCCCACATGGTCGGAAGGATACAACGTGTCGTCTCCTTCAGCCGGCCGGCGGCAAAAAAGTTGGGCCTGACGCACCTGCTGCGCCAGCGGCGGCGAGACAAAAATATAATCGTGGCACACCCCCACAGCTGTAACCGGGTTGAGGGCAGTGGGAAAAGTTGCCAACGGTTCGCGCCCCTGCGCCAGCACAAAAGTGGAGTGATACACCTGTTTCATCTGGCGAATGGCCGCCCCCGACGGCATCTCACGAAAACAGCCGGCCACTATTTGCAGGGGGGCGGCCGTTGGGCCGTTGAGCCAGCTGAGCAACTGCCACACCTGCTCCTCGCGCACTTCGGGTTCGGCCGGCCGGCCATGCAGATGAACGGAGACAAAATCGAGTGTGGCCCCCGACGGCAATAGAACGTTGACGCGCGCCGCCACACGTCCGGCGGACAACACGCACCGATCCGCCGCCACCAGGGGCAGTCGGCCGAGTATTCCCACTCCTTCCACCAAACCGGTCAGGCCGCCGCGACGTGCGATATACAACCAATAGGGTTGCTGAGCCGTGCGGGTCAACCGGTAGTTGATCTGGTGGCGTAGCCAGCTACCCTGGCGGATCAGCAAAGCCACTTCCTGAAAGGCGATCAGATCGGGACGCACGTCTAGCAACTCCGCCACAATGAGCTCGCGCCGGCGCAACCAGCGGTCGGCTGTGTGGCGCAAATTCAGCGTAGCGACAGTCAAAAGCGTCATGGGGCGAGCACAGCGGGTTGGAGCCATAGGGTGGCGGAGCCGCGCACCGGCAGGACGCCATCTGCCTCTGGCGTCTGCAATGCCAGATCAAACCGAACCAACACATTTTGGCGCAGCCGCCCTTGCCACACCAGCGAATCACCGGCCGCAAACGGCGGCAAGGCCACATCCCCCAGGCGCGCCAGCTGAATAACCTCCCCCTCAGCTCCCATGTAGACAAAGTTGGTGCCTGGAATCACCGTTTGGGGCAGCACACGCCAGGCGACAGGAGCGGCCGGGAAGTACACAACCCCCGGCGTCAGATTGAAAGCGGTCAGCTCCACCGGTTCAGGGTTGAAGATGGTGATATCGACGTTACCGGCCGCTTGCAGATTGCTCAGGAAGATGGGCTGCAAGCGCAAATTGTAACGCCCGAACACCCCCGGCGCGATGATGCCCTGCCAGAGAAAGGAGTCGCCAGGCTGTTTGAGCACCGCCTGCCCATCGATGGTCACCTCGTAGGCGTTGGTTTCCCGTTGACGCACATAGATCAGCTGCGTCCCCGGCACACGACCGCCCGGCAGCAGTTCGACGTTGTAGGTGGGAATGCTGAAAGGCAAGGTGTCACCTACAGGTGTGGGGAAAGGCTGGGGCGTGGCCGTGCCTAAACCGGGGAAACGCATCCCACAACCCGTCAAGAGCAGCAGATAGACGCCAACCCACAGCCAGCGCCGGCCGGCCAGCCACCAGGAGCAGCGAATCGAGATGTTACGGCTTCGTTGGTGCATAACGACTCAACCTGCGGGCGCCTATCGCAAGGGCCTGAGTTGCCCTGCATTCTACCACGCCCACCAGGCTGAGGTAAAATGTCTTGTGTTCAGCGCCATCTATTGACCAGGCGCTAATTTATCTGAGGAGCAAATCCATGTTGCGCTTTTTGACCGCCGGTGAATCACATGGCCCGGAATTAACCGCTATTTTGGAAGGGGCGCCGGCCGGCCTGCGGCTGGATCGGGCCGCCCTGAACCATGAGATGCGCCGACGGCAAACAGGCTATGGCTCTGGGGGGCGGATGAAGATTGAGGAGGATGAGGTCATCATCACGGCTGGGGTGCTCAACGGTTACACCACCGGCGCGCCCCTGGCCCTGCGGGTGATCAACCGGGACTACGCCAAATGGCGCGACCGCGATATTCCCCCCATGACCATCCCGCGCCCTGGCCATGCCGACCTGACCGGCGCACTTAAATATGGCTACACGGATTTGCGCCTGGCGCTGGAGCGCGCCTCGGCGCGCGAGACGGCGGCGCGAGTGGCCGTAGGGGCGATCTGTAAACAGTGGTTGGCTGCCCTGGGGGTGACCCTCGGCAGCTATGTGACGCGCATCGGTCAGGTGCAGGTAACGGTTCCACCCAACCTACCCTATCCTGATCGCTGGGCAATGGCAGAAAGCAACGATGTGCGCGCTCCCACGCCAGAAGCAGCTGAAGCGATGCGCGCCGCCATCTGGGAGATCATGCAGGCCCGCGATACCCTGGGGGGCGTCTTTGAGGTAGCGGCTCTGGGGCTGCCGCCCGGCCTGGGCAGTCATGTACATTGGGATCGCCGGTTGGGGGCGCAACTAATGCTGGCGGTGGGTAGTATTCACGCCATCAAGGGGGTGGAAATAGGCATGGGGTTCGAGGCAGCGGGCCGGCCGGGGTCCCAGGTGCAGGATGAGCTATATCTGGACGCCGATGGGCAACACCTGCGACGCTACACCAATCACGCCGGCGGCCTGGAGGGGGGCATCACCACCGGCGAACCCCTGATCGTGCGCGCCGCCATGAAGCCCATCTCCACCATTCTGACTCCGCGTCGCTCGGTCGATCTGGCAACAGGTCAGGCCGCGCCGACTGTCTATGAGCGCTCCGATTTCTGCGCCGTGCCCCGCGCCGCCGTGGTGGGCGAAGCGATGGTGGCGTATGTTCTGGCCGGCGCGCTGCAGGAAAAACTGGGCGGTGATACGCTAGCAGAGATGCAAACACGCCTGCGCCAGCTGCGCCAGGCGCGCCTGAGCGATGTGGTGATGGATAATCTCCCCTGGCGCTTTGGTTACGATGCGTGAACGACGGCGGGGGTTATTTTTTGCCTTTCGGGGAAGGCAAAGAGGCCCCGGCCACCGTGAAGGGGATTTCCGGCTCCGAGGCGCTGGAAGCCAGCCGTAAACCAACAAAGATGGCCGGGGCGTAATAAGACACCCACAGCCCCAAAAGGACATAGCGCACAAAGCGCAGCGGCAGAGCCAGCCACAACACATCGCCAGGGTTGATCAGATCAAACACCGCTCCCAAACCGCGCCAGATCGCCAGGGTGACGACCATGCCCAAAAGGTAGCGCAGCACACGTTGCCAGATGGGCCCGCCGGTCTGGAAGCGTACATAGGTCGTTTCCAACATGAAGCCCACCCCCAACCCCACCAGAATGGCCGCTGCCTGCACCATATCTTCCAGGCCAGCCCGCTCGGCCGTGGCGCTGTACGTCACCCAACTAACAGTGGGGTTAGGCGGGCCCAGCAACAGCACAACGATGAGATTGAGCGCCAGCGCCGCCAGTGGGGATACCACCATCAGCAACACACGCTGGCCTAAGATGCGGTTGCGGAATCGCTCGCGTCGGAAGCGCCGCCACAAAGCGTAGCCAATCAACACCCCCACCCCCACCAGCACGCCAATCAACACATCATGCACAAAATGCACCCCCAGGTAGACGCGGCTGAGGGCCATCACAAACACCATTCCCACAGCCAGCGCCACCACCCAACCCCGGCGGAACCAAGCTGCCAGAAAGAGGTAAGCTACCGTTGCTGATTGGGCATGACCACTAGGGACGCCATAGCTTTCTTCCACACCCAGGGCGAGATCCGCTCCGACCGGCAGCCAATAAGGGCGCGGCCCGCGCAACGTCGATTTCAGCAGAACATTAACGACATTGGAGATGCCCAACACATAGGCCAATAAAAACCCCAGCCGTTTATCCAGACACCAATACAAAATAGGAATAACCGCCAGGTAAAATTCAAACCGCCCCAGTTCACTGATAACCTGCATCAGGGCAGCCAGTTGGGGGTAAGCTGCTTGCAGCCAGCGTGTTGCATCCAGGCCTATATTGTACAGAACTTCTATCATGATCCGCCTCCCAGGCGCAAACCCCAACTTCAGGGATTGGCACGCTGATTGTAACCCTCATTGACAGTGCGTCAACAAACCGCCACCCTTTCGTCACCTGAGATTGAATGGCTCAGAACAGCTGCATGATAAGGTCTTGACAGACCGGCTATCTCGTATACAATTTGAATATATTAGCTAATTTGTTTATTTTGGCCAATGGCGACGATCTCATGACCACCAAAACCATCTCCTCCACAGACGCCCAAAACAACTTCGGTCGTATTTTGGATGACATCTTGCACAACGCGGCCAAATATGTTGTTCAGCGTCGAAACCAATCCCAGGTTGTTCTGATCAGTTTGAGTGAGTTTGAGCGTTTACTTTCCGCAGCCGATGGGGAACGGCAAGAGCTGAGCAAAATCTTGCGCGAACTGTCTCCCTCCTATAACCTGGGGCAACCGGTGAAATAACATGGACGCGCCTGAGAACGTTTTGTCGCTTGATCCTTTCACCTTCGATTACCCATGTATTAAACACGGCCAATCACTGACTGTTCACGCCGATTGTCTGGCATGGATGCCCCACCTACCGGAAAATGCTATCCACGCTATCGTCACCGATCCTCCTTATGGCATGAAAGAGTATGACTTTGAACAGCTTGAGAAACGTAGTAATGGACGAGGAGGTATCTGGCGAATCCCTCCCGCCTTCGACGGTCATGCGCGTTCTCCCTTACCACGCTTCACCGTTTTATCCCAAGAAGAAATCGTGCGCCTGGAGGAGTTTTTCTCCACCTGGGCCGCATTGGCCTTGCATAGCCTGCGCCCCGGAGGACATCTTTTTTTAGCCTCCAACGCCATCTTGTCTCAGGTGGTTTTCCAGGCGATTGTCGCGGCCGGCTTTGAGTTTCGCGGCCAAATCATCCGGCTTGTGCAAACGTTACGTGGCGGAGATCGCCCTAAAAATGCGGAACAAGAATTCCCCGATATCTGCACCCTGCCACGGGGTGGCTATGAACCCTGGGGGATGTTTCGCAAACCCATCCCCCAGGGGATGACGGTTGCACATTGTCTGCGCATGTTTCAGACGGGCGGTCTGCGTCGCAAGCCTGATGGACGTCCCTTTGAAGATGTGATCGCTGATGAGCGGACGCCGCGACGGGAACGGAACATAGCCAATCATCCCAGCTTGAAACCCCAAGCCTTTATGCGGCAACTGGTCTACGCCTCTTTACCACTTGGCCGTGGAATTGTGCTAGACCCTTTTATGGGTTCGGGTTCTACTGTGGCGGCGGCCGAAGCTATTGGTTATCAGGCGATTGGAATTGAGCGCCACCCTGATTACTTCACCCTGAGTCAATCCGCCATACCTGAATTAGCCAGGTTGGTAACAGGAGACAGGCAGTTACACCTACCCTCTATCGAGGCGTACAAGCCTGTTCCTCTGTATACTCGTTCATGTACCAGATTCAGAGCGGTCATCGGCGAAGAGGGCGGCTTCGCGTCGCAGGCGGTGGAGAAAATCGGTGGAACGTAGCTCGCGCTCCAGTAGGGAGACGATGTAGAAATGTAGGATGGACTCCAACTCCGTGTGCAACGGCCGGCGCAACTGCAGGGCCTTGACACTGTCCCAACTGCGCGTCTGCAAAAAGCGTAACACCTTGACCGCCGCGGCGCTAATGGGACGCGCACGCCGCTCAGAGGCGGCGCACTCTGGGCAGAGAATACCCCCCTGTTCAGCGCTGAAAAATTGATCCTGCTCCTGGACAGGAGTGCCACAGCCAACACATTGGAAAAGTTGGGGTTGGTAGCCGGCCAGAGCCAATAAACGCAGCTCGTAGTAGCGCGCAATGAGTAAGAAGTTACGACTTTCAGCCAGCCAGGTCAAACTGTTGACCAGCAGCTCGTACAGAGCACGGTTTTTCTCCTCTTCGGGCGTGAAGGCGTCTAGCAGCTCCACCAGGTAGGCGGCATAAGTGGTGTGCACCAAATCTTCGCGCAGGGGTTGATAGCCGGCGATCATCTCTGCCTGGGTGATGATGTCCAGGTCACGCCCCTGGGCCAGGACAAATTGGGTGCGCATGAAGAGTTCCACATGCCCCGTCTTGCGGCTTTGGGGTTTGCGCGCCCCCTTGGCAATGGCCTTAACCTTGCCCAACTCCCGGCTGTAGAGAGTGAGCAAACGATCCGCCTCGCCAAAGTCGCTGCGGCGCAGAACAATTGCTTCTATTTTAACGGAACGTTCGCGCGGCATAAGCTTAAACCAGATGTTGCGGCCCAAAATGGTCGGGGAGCAACGTATAGAGCGTGGTTTCAACAACGCGGCCGGCATCATCCACCAGCCAGACGGGGATGTCAGCGGCAAATTCCACCAGAACCTGGCGGCAGGCTCCGCAAGGGGAGCCGCCATTGGAGGTGCTGACGGCCGCCGCCAGAATGTGTCGGCCGCCGGCCGTCACCATCTGAAAAACAGCATTCCGCTCGGCGCAGATGGTCAAACCATAAGACGCATTCTCCACATTGACGCCACTGTAGATATGCCCATCTTCGGCCAAAATAGCCGCCCCCACCGTATAGTGGGAATAGGGAGCGTAGGCCTGTGTGCGCGCCGCACGGGCAGCCTCAATCAGTTGTGCAGCCAGAGCGGGATCAAGAGACATACCACACCATAGGCCGGTCAGAGGCAGCCTGGGCTTCAACCCTGGTCAGGCGGGTGAACAAGATGGGTAAAGGGGGCCAAGATCGTATCATCTGGCAGCGTGACATTTTCCAGCACCGCTTGCTCCACGCGACAGCGGTCGCCGATGCGCGTCTGGCGTAAAGTGGCATTGGGGCCGATGACACAGGCCGCCCCAACCACCGTCTGGCCTTGCAGATAGGTCTGCGGCCGGAGAATGGTATCCTGACCGATGCCTACATCCTGATCGATGTAGGTCGTCTCAGGGTCAAGAATGGTAACCCCGGCCGCCAGCCAGCGCTCAACCGCCCGCCGCCGAAACGCCTTTTCCACCGTCACTAATTCAGCTCGCGTGCCGACCCCCAACGCTTCATCGGCGTCGTGCAGCGGCACGCCGACCACACACCGCCCCTGCGCCACCGCCAACCCCACCAGGTCTGTCAGATAATACTCCTGGCCGGTGCGCGCCTGTCGCAGCGGCAAATGAGGCAAGGTGTCCCACAGCCAGGGCGCATCAAAGCAGTAAACGCCCACATTCAGGGTGCGAATGCTCAACCAGGCGGCCGGGTCTGGGCGTTGGCGCGCTTCCGCTACCTCCACAATTTCCATCACCTCACCCTGAACATTGCGCACCACCCGCCCAAACGACGATTGAGGCTCTCCCTCGACATAGAGCAAAGCGATAGCCGCCCCGGTTGTCGCCTGGACGTTGATCAATTCCTGCAAGGTTTCGGAGCGCAAGAGGGGCATATCAGCATACGTCACGAGGGTCTGATCTGTCCGCCCGGTCAGCAACGGGGCCGCCATGCGCAGGGCGTGGCCTGTGCCCAGCGGCTCCGGTTGGACGACATAGGTTGCCTGATCACCCAACAGGGCTTGAATGCTGGCGTCATCAGGCGGAACTACCACAACGGGCGGCCGGGTAGCCAGTGGGCCTGCTACAGCCCAGGCGTGGCAAATCATCGGTTTGCCCCCCACGTTGTGCAACACTTTAGGCTGACGGGAGTGCATTCGCACACCTTTGCCGGCGGCAAGAATCACAATGGCGATATCTGGCATAGCTGTTCAACAAAAAATGCTGAGGGGAACCCCTCAGCATTGGCTCAAACGCAAATAGCTGGGGCGGCTGGATTCGAACCAACGAATGGCGGATCCAAAGTCCGCTGCCTTACCGCTTGGCGACGCCCCAAAATGGTGCTGCCATAGTAGCACAAGGGGATCGTTTTAGCAAACGCCCTATAGCTCTTGCCGGCCTTGCAGCGCTCGCCCCAGGGTAACTTCATCCGTGTATTCGATGTCCCCACCCACGGACAAACCCCGCGCCAGACGTGTCAGACGCACGCCAAAGGGAGCCAGCCGACGCTGCAAGTAGAGGGCGGTGGAGTCGCCTTCCAGAGTGGCGTTGGTGGCAATGATGATCTCCTGATAGGTTTCTGCCTCCATCCGCTTGACCAGCTCAGCAATGCGCAGGTCATCAGGGCCAATGCCTTCCACCGGCGAGATAGCGCCATGTAATACGTGGTAGCGCCCTTTGTAAGCGCGGGATCGCTCAATGGCAACGACATCCAGCGGCTCTTCCACCACGCACAACAAATGGGTATCCCGGCCGGCGTCGCCGCACACTTCGCAGGGATCATGCTCGGTGATGTTCTGACACACCGAACAGTAGCGAATGCGCGCCTTTAACTCTTGCAGAGCGACCGCCAGATCGGTTGCCAGCGTCTCATCGGCCGCACGCAGTAGATAGAAGGTCAGGCGTGAGGCCGTTTTAGGCCCAATGCCAGGCAGGCGGCCAAATTCGTTGATCAGGCGTTGCACAGGGCGGGGTAAGACATTGCTTGCCATCGTTGCCTCCTAAAGTCAGCCGCCGGCCGGCGCGCTGGATAGACCCGACTGTTAAAGGCCACCCAACAGGTTGCCCAGGTCTAATCCGCCTGTCAGCCCTTCCAGCCGTTGGGCAGCCTTCGTTTGCGACTCTTCAATGGCGTTGTTCACTGCCAGCGTCAACATATCCTGTAACAGCTCCACATCTTCCGGGTTGAGCAGCTCCGGGGCGATCTGAATAGATTGCACCCGCTGGTGCCCGGTGATAACCACCGTGACCGCGCCGCCCCCGGCCGTGACGGTGAACAGCTCTTCGGCCAACGACTCCTGGGCATGGTGCATCTCACTTTGCATTTTCTGAAATTGCGTCATCAAGTCCCCCCCTTTAGGCGTTTTCACTTTGGGGGGTTTGGGCTTGCCACGAAAAGAACGTTTGCTCATCATTACTTCTCCTCAGTTACCGTCCAGGGACGAACGGCAACGGCTGATTTCAGGTTAATCTTCCCGCACCCGACCGCCCAACTCCCGCGCCAGATTTTCCACCTCGGCGCGGGGGATCACGGTGGGCGGTTGGTAGTGGCCGGTGACGACAGAGCGCACCTGGCACTCAACGCTGAGCAGGTGGCGCAATGCGTCGGCCACCAGACGAGGCGCGTCTGGATGGCTATCAAATTTATCCTTCAGAATCGGGTAATCAAAGCCCACAATGACCACCTTACCTTCCACTGCCAGCGGCCGACAGGCCGAAAGCAAAGCGGGTAAGTTGCGGTCGCGTTGGCGCACCTGCGCCGGCAAGTGTCGCCATTGGGCCGTGACGCTCTCCAAGGTCAGGGGAGACGTTTCGGGCGTCAACGGTACATCTGCCTGAAGGTCAGGCTCTGTGACCGCCGGGGGGGCGGCCGACATGCTCTGGGGCGGCGGTTCCAAAGGCGGCGGGGTAGGCTGGGGCAGGCTGGTGGTCTCTTTCGCCTGGGGAGGCGGCGGCAAGGGGGGGGGGGCCCCCCGCCGGCCGGCCGGCAACGACGGGATAA
>DAOTXO010000081.1:0-60567 GCA_034435495.1 Anaerolineae bacterium | reverse complement strand
TGACGATATTTGATTGGTAAGGTGCTGTTTTTCGAGGTTATTTTGTCTGTTTAGCTGTTTGTCTCACTTGCTTCCCTGACAAAGTTCCCTCTTTTTGGCTTTTGCTCTCTCATTTGAGCGAACGCCCTGTAATCATTCCTGAACCCGAGTCGTTCGACCCAGCTAAATTAAGGAGCCTGACGTATGGATATGACTGACGTGTTGGCCGTGATATTGGGTGGTGGTCAGGGTACGCGCCTCTACCCTTTGACGCGCGAACGGGCCAAGCCGGCCGTCCCCCTGGCAGGGAAATATCGTTTGATCGATATCCCCATGAGCAATTGCTTTCACGCCGGCATCTCCAAGATCGCCATCTTGACCCAATTTAACTCCGCTTCGCTACATCGACATATTTATCGCACCTATGCGCGGGATATGTTTAGCAAGGGATGGGTGCAAATTTTGGCGGCTGAACAGACACCGCGCAGCGGCGACTGGTATCAAGGGACGGCCGATGCGGTACGCAAGCAAGCGGTGGAGTTAAAAGAAGCTAACACCACCTATACCCTTATCCTGGCCGGCGACCACCTTTACCGCATGGATTATGAAGAATTCGCCGATTTCCATGTCCAATCAGGGGCCGACATCACCATTGCAGTACAGCCGGTGGGATATGAAGATGCTCCTTCCCTGGGTATCCTTAAGCTCGATACAGAGGGGCGGATTATGGAATTTAAGGAGAAGCCCAAAGACCCAACGGTGATGGAGCGTCTCAAAAGCAGTGATGATCCTGATAAGCCGTTTATGGCCTCGATGGGGATTTATATCTTCAAAACCTCTCTTTTGTTTGAGATGCTGGCTCACGCCGGGGATGACTTTGGCAAAGACATTATACCGGCCGCCATCCAGACCCATCGTGTTATGGGGTATACGTTTGATGGGTATTGGGAAGACATTGGAACGATTCGCCGCTTCTACGAGGTGAATTTGCAAATGGCTGCCCCTTTGCCCCGCTTCAACCTGTATGCGGCCGATAAACCCATCTACACTCGCCCCCGCTTTTTGCCTGGGTCAAAAGTGCAGGGGGGAACGTTGACCAATGTCCTTATGTCGGATGGTTGCCGGATACAAGATGCCACTGTGCGCAATTCGGTCGTGGGCCTGCGCTCCATCATTATGTCAGGCGTGACGATGCAGAACACCATCATGATGGGGGCGGATTTCTTTGAGGACGAAGCGGCGCGTAAGGTGAATCGAGCCCAGGGTCAGCCGGATGTGGGTATAGGGGTAGGCTCCTTCATCGAAGGCGCGATCATCGACAAGAATGCCCGCATTGGCAGCCATGTTATCATTCGCAACCTGTCCGGCCGGCCCGACCAGGAGCATACCAACTGGGTGGCCCGCGAGGGGTTGGTTATCATTCCCAAAGGGGCCATCATTCCAGATGGAACGGTGATCTGAGCGCTGGTTGAGACGACCGACGTGACAACATAGCGGCTGGCTATTCAATGCCGATGGAGAACATGCTTTCCAGATCGTGACGCGAAAAGACACGGAAGGCGATCAATGTTTCGGAGCTGATGATGCCCTGGATTTGCAGCATCTGGTTGGTCACCACATCGGCCAGTTGGTCGTTGTTGGGCACGCGGACAATGGAGACCAGGTCGTATTGGCCGGCGACAGAGTAGACTTCGGTGACGCCGGGGATGTGCGCCAGCGCTTCCGCCACCTGGTTGATCTGGGAACGTGCAATGCGCATCAGAATGAGGGCTGAAACCATGTTGCGGCCTCCAAAAGGGTTCTCTGCTGCGCTATTATGACAGAGTTGCTGCAAAAAATCATCGGCCTGGTTGGGGGAGTTGGCCCTTTCGCCGGCCCGACCTGCAAGCCAGAATGTTGGCCCACATCCAGGCCACTGCCAATCAAAAATGCGTGACAGGCAACACATTTGCCTACCTGAACGCGATTGTAAAGTTGGTGTGAAGAAAGGCAAAGGCCAGGGCGGCTGCCCTGGCCTTCACTTGGGGGAGAAGAAGCATGTTGCGCTGTTGGCAGAAAACAGGCGACAACTCCGGCTGAGGCGAGCGCCCGTTGGGCGTGCAGGGGGAGGGTTGATAAGGGTGAGGGGGGGGATGGACGCTCGCTCAACCGTTATCCACAAGGATACCGGTCGGCGTTTAAGGGGGTATCAACGCTTTGTTATGATTTGTTTAACATTCCGCCCGTTCATCTACCGCTTTTGTGTTATGCTATCGTGACATCTGGTAAGTGTGGTGTAAGGAGTGTGGTCATTGAACCGGATCGTTAAACTGTGGAGCCGGGTAACAGAACCAACGGCAGACATTGTGGATAGCGCCCGGCGACGACAGGCGGCTCTGTTGGCCTCTCTCTTTTTGGGGTTGATGATCGTTGGCATGATGGTGCAAACGATGATCACCATTATGGACCCACCCGGAATGCGGCTGCGCCGCCTGGTGGGGGGCCTGGCGACATTGACCCTGGTGGCTCTTTTCTATCGCCTCAGTCGCACGCGATATTACATTGTTGTAGCGGTGCTTTTTGTACTGCTGTTCGATTTGTGGGTTTTTGTCACCAAACTGTTTGAACCGAATCTCAACATTTTGTTCTATCTTCTGGTGCCCACCTTGTTGAGCAGCATTCTGGTTTCGATTTGGATGACGGTCTTGCTGACCGTGGTGAACGTGGTGGGAACCCTGATTGTGATCTCCCAGGTGCCGGGGCAAACCCCAGCTCAGTGGTTTGGGGATTTGATCGCCCCAGTGGTAGTGGTGACGGCGTTGTTTCTCATTATTGCCCGCCATCGGACTCAATTGGAAGAGGATCAACGCGCCGAACTGGCGGAGAGTGAACAACGTTATCGCACCTTGCTGGAATCTACCTATGAGGCGATTGTGGTGGTGCGCGACGAACAGATTGTGGAGGTAAATCGGGGCTTTCTCGATTTGTTTGGCGTGACGCTGGAAACAGCTTTTTCCCACCCCTTGGCCCATTTTGTGCCGGAGGCGGTCTCCATTCTGCCATCTCGCCCGCCCGACGTGGAGGCTCCGCCGATTGAAACCAAAGGTCTGAAGCATGGGGGCGGGAAGTTGGACCTGGAAATGGTGGTGCGCTGGCAAGATGTGCGCGGCCGGCCGGCCCAGGTTGTGGCGTTGCGTGACATCGCGGCGCGCAAGCAAGCTGAGGAAGCCCTGCGTCAGGTACAGCGGTTGGATAGCCTGGGGTTGTTAGCTGGTGGCATTGCCCATGACTTTAACAACATGCTCACCGGGGTGTTGGTGCAATCTTCGCTCGCCCTGCGCAAGATGCCGACCGAAGACCCCGGCCGGCCGCATGTCCAAAAAGTGGTGGACACAGCCGAGCGAGCCGCCTACCTGACGCGCCAACTTCTGGCTTACGCCGGCCGGGGGCGTTTCGAGGTGGGTATTTTTGACATCAACAGTCTGGTGAAGGACAGCCTCTTGATTTTCAGCGCCAGCGTTCCTCCCCGCATTGAGGTCGGGTTGCAACTCAGCGCCACCCCCTTGTTGGTGCAGGCCGATCGGGCGCAGCTGCAACAAGTGATGCTCAACCTTGTTTTGAACGGGGTAGAAGCTATTGGGCGAACGGCCGGTCAGATCACGATTGCTACCAACCTTTACACTGTGCGCGACCGCGAAGATGTGGCCCGCTATATCAATGGCGCGGCGTTGCCCCCCGGCCCGTATGTCCAATTGACCGTCCGCGATACCGGCTCTGGCATGGATGAAGAAACCATATCGCGCATCTTCGACCCTTTTTTCACCACCAAACCGACCGGCCACGGTCTGGGCCTGGCGTCGACCCTGGGGGTGATGCGTTCCCATCGGGGAGCTATTGCCGTTGAGAGTGGTTTGGGCCGGGGGACAACCTTTTTCCTTCTATTGCCTCTGGTGGAAGGGAGGATCAAAGCTGCCATCACCCCCGAACCGGAATCTCAGATCGAGACCTCACCGGCTTCGGTGGTTTTGGTGGTGGATGATGAAGCGCCGGTGCGCGAGGCGCTGATCGACATCTTAAGCGCCATGGGCCTTTCCACGCTGGGCGCGGCCAATGGGCACGAGGGGTTGCACCTCTTCCTGGAGCATCAACGCAAAATCCAGCTTGTGATTCTGGATATGCACATGCCCGGTATGGACGGTGAACAAACCTACCGAGCACTTAAGGCGGTCGACCCAGAGGCGCACATTATTTTGGTGTCAGGCTATACCGGAGCAGATGCCGTGCGCAAACTCGCCGGCGAGCACAACACTCTGTTCTTACAAAAGCCCTTTGATGCCAATGGGTTGATGGATAAAGTCAAAACGCTTTTAACCGCCTGAGGCTGACAAGGCATCTACTAAGACGATTCGGGCAACCCCAGCAGCGTGTGGGGGGAGAATGTGCGCCCGCTCTTCTCCAACATCCAGACAACAGGTTCCGCATAGCGCAGACAGAGATCAAGCAGAACCTGGGGCTGAGCCAGGTCGAGGCTCTGGACCAGGCGTGTGATGCTTTGCAAGCGGGCAATGGCTTGATACAAAGCGTAGCTAACGGCCCCACAACGCATCAAAATGCGTTGCGCCGCTTCCAGCGCTTCAGGGTTGGAGGCCGCCTGAGGACGCAGCCGGATAAATTCAGCTTTTTCGGGGTAGTCAGCCGCTAGCCCATACATCACCAACAGATTGTTGCGCCCCTCGTGCCAATCGGCGTTGGCGGGTTGCTTCAAAGCGTCATCCAGATCGTCCATAATCTGAATGACTTCGCCCAACTGACCGCCGGCATCTCCCAGACGACGGATTGTCTCCGCTTGCGCCTGACCTAGAATGGCGCCTATCTCAAAGAGAGCGCGATAGAAATGGGCACTTTTGGCGCGCACAATGCGCCAATAGTTCTCTTCCCCGGCCAGATTTTGCACATCGAGCTGTTGGCCGTAGGCGGTTTGAATGGCCATGTCGCTCAGCCTTTGCCATATGGCGGCGCGCACGGCCGGCGTCACATCCAGCTGGTTGACAATTTGGAACCCCAGGGCCTGGACAGCAAAGGCGGCATTCGCCACCTGACCGGCGCCAAAGCGCTCGGTGAACCCACCCGCTTCCAGGTCGAGCACATCGTCAACCAGAATAATGCTCATTTGCAACAGAGCGGCCGGGACCCAGGCATGTTCCGGCCCCGGCTGCCCGCTCACAGCCTGGGCGCATAACTCAGGCATATCCCAATCAAAGGGGGCCTGCTTATACCGTTCAGCCAAAAAGGCTGGCCATAGGGGCCAGGTTTGAGAATCTGCCTGGGGAAGGAGTCGCAACCACGCCTCAATCGTTGCCCGCTTGGACATAGATGGTTCCTTCTGACACCAGATGTTCTGGTAAGCCAAAAAAGGCTGTCCTGAGGACAGCCGGTAACGCACGGTTTAGGATTGGAAACCGTTAAAGACAGAAGTAGAAGGTTTTATGCAGAGCTATTCAACTGCTATGATGGGATCATTACCCCCAAGAAATCCAGCCAGTCATAGGGTCGGTGTTATCTTGCAATTGAGACAACAACGTGTCCCGCGAGGCCAACTGACGCAAGGCGTCTAGCAAACCGTGATCCTCTTCTTCGTTATGTAATAGGAGTTGAAACTGCTTAACAGTAATATCTTGTGACATGATAGGTCCTCTTCCCTCAAATCAAAAATAATGGTTGTTACTCCTCTCGAATTATCAGTATACTACTGTTATATTAGGTTCTCGTCAAGACCTACTTGGAAATTATCGACTCATATCGGTTGACCGCTGATGGGAACCACCTCATCTTCTTTGTCCAGCTTCACAACTTGCGTTATAATGCAGTGCGTAATAAACATAGCGTCAACAACTCAAACATGAACCCCTGACACCACGAGATACCACCATGAGATTGAGCAAAGATTTGTTAAGTAAGCCCATCATTACGATTTCAGATGGACGGATGGTGGGTGAAGTGAAAGATATTTACCTGACGGCTGATCTGACCGATATGGCCGGCATTCACCTGGGAAAAGAAGGGCTGCTGCGACGTAAATCCAAAATCATTGCTGCGGAAGGAGTGGTGGTCTTTGGCATCGACGCCATCCTGGTTCAAGATGTCGAGGTTGTGACGGATGATCGCACCTTAAAAGAGGCGAGCCACTGGGTTCGACTGGATAATCTGGTGGGGCGTGAAGTGGACACACCCGGCGGTACACGGGTGGGCACAATTGGGGATGTGGTGTTGGATGAGGCCGGGCGCGTCATAGCTTTTATGTTGTCGCGGGTGTATGTGGAAGGTCCCATTGCGGAGAAAAGGTTGATAGCCCAGACGGCGGTGATTGACAATGGGAATGCAGATGGCATTATGACAATCGATATCGCCAGGGCCGAAAGTGCGTCGCTCCAATCGGCTGCCGACGTTGAGTCGGAAGCTGAAGTCGGGCCGGCCGCTGAACCTGAACCAGAGCGCGTGCCAGAAATCGAAGCCCCCCCAACGCCCCAGCCTGAAGAGGCTCTCAAAGAAAGCGAAACGGATCCCTCTGTGGAGGAGCAATAACTATGTTGACCAAAGATATACAACTTCAGTCTGGCCCCAGCTTTCGCCTGACTGAAGAACAGAAGATGATTCAACAATTGGCGCGCGACTTTGCCCGTAATGAGATCGCGCCCAAAGCAGAACATTACGACCGCACCCATGAAACTCCCTGGGATATTATCCGCAAGGCCCAAGAGCTGGGTCTGACGACGATGAATGTGCCAGAAGCGTATGGGGGCATGGGGTTGACGCTTTTTGAAGAGGTGGTGGTGAGCGAGGAACTGGCCTGGGGTTGCACCGGAGTCAGCACAGCCCTGGCCGCCAATGGCCTGGCGTATAGCCCTATCCTGGTAGCCGGCAGCGAGGCGCAGAAAAGGGAATATGGCGGTCGTCTGGCGGATGGGGAACTGGCTTCTTATTGTGTGACCGAGCCAGAAGCTGGCTCTGATGTGGCCGGCATTCGCACCGCCGCACGCCGGGAAAAGGATGTTTACATCCTCAATGGGCAGAAGACTTTCATCACCGGTGCTACCAACGCCAATTACTACACCGTTTTTGCCTACACCGATCCTTCGCGGCGGCACAAGGGCATCACCTGTTTTGTGGTGGAGCGCAACTGGCCGGGGGTCAGCGTGACCAAGCCGTTCCACAAAATGGGCCAGCACGCTTCCGATACGGCCGGCGTGATCTTTGAGAATGTGGAAGTCCCGGCCCAAAACATTGTCGGTCAGGAAGGCATGGGCTTTTTGATTGCCATGAAGGTCTTCGACCGCAGCCGGCCGGGTGTCAGCGCCGCGGCTGTGGGCCTGGGCCAGCGCGCTCTGGACGAGTCGATCAAATATGCCAAAGAGCGCATCTCATTTGGTAAGCCCATTTATCAACATCAGGCCATTGGACACATGATCGCCGATATGGCGCTGGAGGTGGAGGCGGCCCGTCTGTTGGTTTGGAAAGCTGCCTGGGCAGTGGAAGCAGGCGAGGCCAACACCACGGCCGCGGCCTTTGCCAAAGCCTTCGCTGCCGATATGGCCATGCGTGTGACGACCAATGCGGTGCAGGTCTTTGGCGGCTACGGCTACATGGCGGAGTATCCCGTCGAGAAGCTCATGCGGGATGCCAAAATCTACCAGATTTACGAAGGCACAAGCCAGATTCAGCGCAACATCGTGGTGCGAGAACTATTCCGCTAACTGGGCCAGTGGGTGCAAACTGTTTTGTAGAGCCGGCCGCTGCGCCGGCTCTTGTGTTAGTGGTTGTTGCGCCGACCTCAGCGCTGCGCCAGGCGAGCGATGGCGAACAGCTCACGCTCGAAGAACCACCGGAAAGGGGGCACATGGAAGACGAAGTAACGTAAACTCTCCACCAGCCAACCTTCACGGGATGTCTGGGGTGGGGAATCGAGCCAGACACGGCCGTTGAAGCCGGCCGCTTTGAGCGCCCGTTTCAAACTGAGCATATCCTGTTCATTCACATGGACGTGTTGGTTGGCCGGGGTAATGGCGCGGGGGTCCTGGGGATAAGCAGCGCCCTGGCCCAGCAGCGTGCGAAAACGACGCACCCAGGGATAGGCGTAGGCGTCGTACCAACGGTTGGGGGCGGTGTGAATCACCACCAGCCCACCGGGCTTCAGGATACGCCCCACTTCCAGCAGGGCCTGATGCAGCTCCCAGGGGTAGAGGTGTTCCACGACATCGAACAGCAACACACGGTCAAAATAACGGCCGGCAAAAGGCAGTTGTTTAGCGTCGGCGCGACACACGCCACCCTGAACCGGCTGCTCTGGCCGGGCGACCATCTCCGCATCCAATGTCGCCCGTGACATGCGAGCGGCCACCTCGGCGTAATCGATGCCATAAGCCTCAATGCCCTGACGCAGGCAGTGGCGCAAAATCTCCCCCCGGCCACACCCTATATCCAACACCCGCATCCCAGGGGCCACGCTCGCCAGCGCAAAAGCCTGGGTCAGGCGGCGCGATAGATGTTCCCCTTCCGATGTCAGAAAGAGTTCATATCCTTCACACGACGTCAGGAAGTAGGTTTCATCATATAATTCAGAGGGTAAGGAAGGTTGTTGACTTGAATCCGCCATTGTGCGCATTATATCACCGCTGACAAGGGGCGTCAGATATTTCACGCCGAAACTTTTTCCGCCCCTTTGCGTACAGGTGGTTAGAGTCAGGAGAATAGAGTGTCTAACGCAGAAACAGTCTGGCTGGAAGAAGCCAGAAAAGGGAATCGTGAGGCATTTGGGCATCTGGTCACAGCGTATCAGGGCCCTGTTTATAACCTGGCCTACCGCATGTTAAACAACGCTGCGGAGGCCGAAGAAGCGACGCAAGAGGCGTTCATTCGGGCCTACACGCGCCTGGATAGTTACGACCCGCAGCGCAAGTTCAGCACCTGGATTTTATCGATCACATCCAACTACTGCGTTGACCTGCTGCGCAAACGTCGCGCTTTGTTGTTGTCATTGGATGAACCGCTGCCGCCCCATCCGGCGTTGATGTCAGACCGTGAAGCCGGGCCAGAGGGGCAAACGGTTTTGAATGAGCAACAACAACTGGTGCAACGCCTGTTGCTCGCGTTGCCAGCGGACTATCGGGAAACGGTGGTTTTACGCTATTGGTATGATCTATCGTATGAAGAGATTGCGGATATGATGCAAACAACTGTCAGCGCCATTAAGTCGCGGCTTTTCCGCGCCCGGCGCGAGTTGGCCCAAATGGGGTTGGAAATGGGGCTGGGGGTCGAAACCACCCCGGCCATAATGGCAGGATGATGAGGCAAGCGTATGGACGAAGAACAAATCCAGACCCTGATGCTTGATGCGTTGGATAGAGACTTGACGCCCGAAGAGTCGGCCCTGCTGGGCGACTATCTGCAGCAACATCCTGAGAGCGCGCGCGAATGGCAGGCGATGCTGGCTGTCGATACCCTCTTTCGCCTGACCCCACTGGTCGCCCCTCCCCCCTATCTGGCGACGCGCATTGTACGCCGTTTGCCCGATACGGCTTCCCGACGCTGGTTAACCGGCGGCCTGTTCGTGGGCTTGTTGTTGGTGGGCATTGTCCCCGTTTTAACTTTGATTTGGGCGGTGAACCAGTTGGGTGGGGTGGGAAGTGGTCTGGAACCGGTGACCACATCGCTGACACACCTGGTTCAACTGGTGCGTGTTTTGTTAGGCGCTTTGGCTGCGACCTTGGACGACATTGTCACGCAGCAACCGATTGTGTTGGGCTGGCTGGCGTTGATGCTGGGCATCATCCTCACCTGGGGAACGGTTTTCCGGCAGATCGACCAGATCACCCAACCCGTTCGTTTGCAGCGTTAATAGGGCCCTGGCTAAGCGCCTTTTCTTTTGAGGTGATGTTAAGATTATGAGACGTTTGATTGGGCTGGGTCTCTTGCTTCTGTGTTTGGCCATGGCGGCCGCCCTTCCGGCCGGTCTGGCCCAGGCTGCTCCACTGGCCGACCGCATCATCCAGCCGGGTGAGCGCGTCGTCGAAGGGGTGACCGTTGTCGGGGACGATCTGCAAATTGAGGCGGGTAGTATTGTTGAAGGGGCGGTGACTGTCATTGATGGGGATGTTGAAGTGGCGGGCCAGATTAATGGCGACCTTGTTGTCATTGGCGGGGATGTCATCGTAGCGGAAACGGGCCAGATCGGCGGGACCTGTTTCATCCTCGGGGGGACTGAGCGCCCGGCCGCCAGCGAGACGGTCTGCACCGTTGCCCAAAGCGCCGCCCAACTGCGCAATCTTGTGCCTAACTGGAACATCATCGCTGCCGCCTGGCCTGAAGCAACCTCGATCAGCCCCAACGCCTGGCAAGTGGGTCAGGCACTCTTCAACGGGTTGGGGTTGGGTTTGCTGGCGCTCTTCATCGGGTCTCTGGTCCCGCGCCAGCTGACCCAGGTGAGTGCGGCCGCACGCCACAAGCCAGGGTTGTCGGGGATGTTAGGCTTTTTGACCGGGCTGGCTGTGCCTTCTTTATTGTTTTTGCTAACACTTGTCTCGACTTTGCTCATCTTTGTTTTTTGCCTGGGTTTGCTTGGCTTTCCGTTTATCCTGGCGCTGGGAGCACTCCTGGTGGCAGGAGTCCTTTTGGGCTGGGTGTCAGTTGGGTATTGGCTGGGCGACTGGCTGAGCCAGGCCCTGCATCTGACACCGCGTTCGCCGGCGCTGACGGCCGCGCTGGGAACGGTGACCCTGACGCTGGTGGTAAATTTGTTGCCACTGTTACCCCTGGGTGATGTGGCGGCCATGCTGGCCAATGTGGCTTTGCTGGCGATTGGATTAGGTGCGGTGGTCTTGACCCGTTTTGGAACCCGCGCTTACCCCCTTTATTTTCCCCGCCCCGGCAAGGTGGAGCAGATCATCGAAACCACTTTGCCCCCCAAAGAAGTGCTGTAACCCATCACGGCGCGGCCCAACAGAACGCGCACCCGTTTGAAACAACGTTCAGGTCGTCGGACACATGTCCGGCGACCTGGTCTTATCTGCGGCCGGAACTGTGATATAATGGAAGCACCTCCAATGAAGAGGCGCATGGCACTACCGGGCTATTTGCTCCACATGAACGTTCAACACCCTGCAAATGAGCGGTTGTTACTGGCCTCCGTGATTGTGCCGGCTTACAATGCTGCTCCAACCATTGAGGCTTGTATCCAGGCGTTGCACCGGCAGACCGTTGCCTCCGACCAGTATGAAATTCTGGTGGTGGATGACGCCTCGACGGATGACACAGCTGACCTGGCCGAGGCGGCCGGAGCGCAGGTGATTCGACTGCCGCATAACCAGGGACGTTCGCAGGCGCGCAATGTGGGGGCGCAGGCAGCGCAGGGGGCCATTTTGCTCTTCACCGATGCGGATTGTGAGCCGACCCCCACCTGGATGGCGTACATGCTGGCCCCTTTTCAGCGCGACCCGACTGTGATGGGAGTCAAGGGCGCGTATTGGACGCGGCAAAAAGCGGTGGTGGCGCGCTTCACACAGCTGGAACTGGAGGACAAATATGATCACATGGCGCGGCAGTCGCAGATTGTTTTCATCGACACCTACTCGGCTGCCTACCGCCGTGACGTATTTGACGCCCAGCAGGGTTTTGATGTCAGCCTGACCTACAGCATGATGGAGGATCAGGACCTGTCTTTTCGGCTGGCAGCGGCCAGTCATAAAATGGTCTTTGTACCCGAAGCGCGGGTCTACCACCGGCACACGCCAACTGTGGGGCAATATTATCGCCGCAAACGCCTCATCGGACAGTCGAAGGCGGTTATTTTGCAACGTCACCCGGAGCGCATGGTGACCGATTCGCGCACCCCCACTTCGTTGAAGTTGCAATTCGGTCTGGTGGGTCTGGGTATGTTGCTCTTGCCGTTGGCGCTGGTGTGGTCGCCGGCCCGCCGTCTGCTGCTCGGCCTGGGGGGGGTGTTTATGACCTCCACCCTGCCCTTTTTCGCCAAAGCGCTGCGGCGCGACCCAAGCATAGCCTGGGCGGTTTTGCCTTTGTTATTTGTGCGTGCGCTGGCCCTGGCGCACGGCTATGCTGAAAGTGTTTTGCAATCGTCGGAGTTGCGACGCGCTCAGCGCCCCGATTTGTTTGTCCGCACCCTGGCGCACATGTTGCGCCCAGATTAACCATCCCACAGGGCGAGGAAGTCTGGCCCGCCCCTTCAGCTTAACACAGCGTCGCGTCTTGCAGGCGCGGCATTTCAGGAGAAATAGGATGAGTACAAACCCCAATCCAAGAGATGCGGTCATTCTCAGCGCGGCCCGCACACCAGTCGGCAAGTTTTTAGGCCATTTAGGCGGTTTATCCGCGCCGGAGTTGGGAGCAACGGCCGTGCGCGCCGCCGTGGAGCGCTCTGGCGTGGCGGTCGATGCGATTTACGAAGTTGTTTTGGGGCATGTCGTTCAGGCTGGCGCCGGCCAGGCGGCGGCCCGAGTGGCGGCCTTGAAAGGGGGCTTGAACACCACCGTTGGCGCGGCCAGCATCAACAAGGTGTGTGGTTCTGGCCTGAAAGCGGTGATGTTGGCTGCCAACGCCATCGCCGGCCAGGAGGCGGATGTCCTGGTGGCCGGCGGCATGGAGAGTATGAGCCAGGCCCCTTATCTGCTGCCGCGCGCCCGCACAGGATTGCGCTATGGCCATGGCGAGGTCCAGGATGCCCTGTTGCAAGATGGTCTATGGTGCGCTTTTCAGGATTGGGCCATGGGGAATGCGGCCGAATTTATCGCCAAACAGTTTGAGCTCAGCCGCGAAGAGCTGGACGCCTATGCTCTGGGCAGCCATGATAAGGCGGCCGCTGCCACCGCCGCCGGCCGCTTTCGGACAGAAATAGCGCCTGTGACGATCAAGGGGCGCAAAGGGGCGGCCACGCTGGTTGAGCGGGATGAGCCGATTCGAGCCGTGTTTGAAAATGGCCACTACACCCTGGATACGAGCCTGGAAGCGCTCGGCCGGCTTCCCCCGGCCTTTGAGAAAGATGGCGTGGTGACGGCCGGCAACGCGCCGGGTTTGAACGATGGCGCGGCCGCTCTGGTAGTCGCCAGTCGGGCCGCCGCCGAACAACAGGGACTTCAACCCCTGGCGCGTATTGTGGGTTACACCCACGCCGCTGTACCGCCGGAATGGATCTTCGCTGCTCCGGCGCGCGCCATTCCGCGCTTGCTGGATAAGATTGGTTGGCGGCTGGAAGAGGTTGATCTCATTGAATTGAACGAAGCCTTTGCGGCCCAGGTGTTGGCCAATGGAGCGGAAATGCGCCACAAAGGTTATGCCTGGGATTGGAACAAGGTGAATGTGAATGGCGGCGCGATTGCCCTGGGGCATCCTATTGGGGCCAGTGGAGCGCGCATTTTGGTCACGCTTCTCCATGCGTTACGGGAACGCGGCTTGCGTCGCGGAATTGCCTCTCTGTGCCTGGGAGGCGGTGAAGCGGTCGCCCTGGCGGTTGAGTTGGAGTAAGATTGGTGGATAGGGTGCATCTGGCGCGCCACACAGCGCGCCAGATGCACTGGCGATTGAGGACAAATAGGAGTCATGATGGAAGTAGGATTTACGGGGCTCACCATGCCCGTTTTCAATGCATTTGGTTGGGCCGGGGAAGAACCAGCCCTCAAATTTGCCTGGTCCCAATTGGAGATGTTTATTCGCTTATTGCACGTCAATTTGTCGCGTGAAGCCCAGACGTTGCTCCCCTTTTTCGGCGTCGACCGCGAGAGCAACACCATTTATCTGGCACGTAGCCAGGATGTCGAGAGCGACATCCACATTGTTTTTTACGCCCGGCCGATGGCGTTGCGGTTGAGTATTGATGTCAACGACCGACAGGCGCTGAATCGAGGTTTGAAAAGCATGGCTGCTGATATGTTGAAGTGGCACCGCACCCTTAAAGAGTTAGAAGGGGAGTGGCATCTCCACATTCAACAGATGGAATATGACTCGGATAGCGGCCGAACCGCCCATTACAAAGATTTGTTCAAGGGCATGGTGGCAGAGTTGACGATTGAAGGAACCACGGAGCTGTTTGAACGAGCCGCTTACCTCAATAACGAGGAGCGCTGGCTCGCGCCCATTTACCTGTCGCGCAGCTATATCTCAGAAT
Source organism: Anaerolineae bacterium (assembly GCA_034435495.1). Classification (GTDB taxonomy): domain Bacteria; phylum Chloroflexota; class Anaerolineae; order Promineifilales; family Promineifilaceae; genus DAOTXO01. The sequence continues at coordinate 46,439 of DAOTXO010000081.1, read as the reverse complement.
TTATTTCGGTCATGGGAACGTCGGTGGTGGAGGTGATGGCGAAAGAAGTGCAGAAGCTATTGCCTCTGCTAATGTTGATGACGGGCGCGGCGCGCCGGCCGGCGCTTAAAGCCAAAGGGAAAGGTAAAGGCAAAACGGAGGCGGCGACCGAGAGCGTCTCCATTTTGGCCGATTACGCCGGGCCGACGTTTACCTACATTGCTACGGTTAAGCCGTTGCATATTCGCAAGGGCTTCATCAATCTGGAACCGCATCACTGGTCTTTCTTCGCCATCAACTCGCGCAGCGAGACGCGCCCCGTCACGGTGCATTATGAGGGCAGCATCGACAAGGATAGCTCGGTCTGGCGGTTGGCGCAAAGTGAGATGACCCGCCTGGTGTTGGGCCATCATGCTCACGCCTGGTTGGAAGAAAATTGCGCTCCGGACGAAAAGGTCAAATTGACCGTCATCAAAAGTCCAGAGGACGAGATCGACATCGAAATTCAGCTTATCAGCTGAGTGAACGCTGACCCAGGCTGTTGAGGCGTGGGGCATAGACACAGACAGTTGGTGGGACGCCGGCTACTGGCGTCCTTTTCATTTGCGCATGTGAGATGTGAAACCTGGGGCGCTGCATGGGGTTTTGGGTAATGGATAGCTAGCGGTTTATCATCAAAACTCCCAAATGGGAGATGGATCAACTATGGCCAGAACAAAAATAGTGGCAACCATTGGACCCGCTTCGAGCGATCCAGAAACAGTCCGCAAACTGTTGTATGCGGGGATGAGCGTTGCCCGGCTCAACTGTTCCCACGGCTCCCATGATACCTTACGTGAGTGGGTGCAGATGTTGCGTGAGGTGGCGCGCGCCGCCAACCGAGAAATCGCCATCCTGGGGGATTTGCAAGGGCCTAAGTTGCGCCTGGGGGGAGTACCCGATGGCGGCATCTACCTGCGCCTGGGCGCGCCGCTTACCCTGACCAGCCAGCCGGACCCCAATGGCGCGATTCTCTTTCCCCACCCAGAGCTTTATCCCTCCATCCGCCCTGGTGCGCGCCTGGTTATCGGGGATGGCGAGGTAGAGTTGGTGGTCATGGAGCGCCAGCCCGACCGCTTGCAGTGCGTCACGACGGTGGAGGGGTTGTTGGAGTCGCGCAAAGGGGTCAATCTGCCGGGGACGCCGCTGCCCATTCCCAGTGTGACGGAGAAGGATCGGGCGGATTTGCAGCTGTTGTGCGAGCTGGAAGTGGATTATGTGGCGCTCTCCTTCGTGCGTTCCCCCAATGACATTCTGGATCTCAAAAGATTGATGACCCAGTCAGGCTGTCAAATTCCCATCATTGCCAAAATTGAAAAGAGTGAGGCGCTCAGCCACCTGCTGGCGATTCGGGATGTGGCGGATGGCATGATGGTGGCGCGTGGCGATCTGGGCCTGGATATGCCGGCGCAGGAAGTGCCATTGTTGCAAAAGCGCATTATCGCCGCCTGCAACCAGGTGGGTAAACCGGTGATCACAGCCACCCAGATGTTGCAATCGATGGTGGAACATTCCCGCCCCACCCGGGCTGAGGCCAGCGATGTGGCGAATGCTATTTTGGATGGCACGGATGCGGTTATGCTGTCGGCCGAAACCGCCTCGGGTAAATTCCCGGTGGACGCGGTGATCATGATGCGCAACATTGCCGAGATCACCGAGGCGCAATTCCCGTATGACATTTGGGATCAGCGTCGGCGCGAAGAGTCGCAACAAGGGGGAGATGTAACCCAGGCCATTAGCTCGGCGGTGTGTGTCATCGCGGCGCGTTTGGGGGCGCGGGCGATTGTGACAGAAACGATGTCGGGCTACACGGCGCGACAGGTGGCGCGCTATCGCCCCAAAACCCCCATCATTGCGGTTTCTCCCCGGCGCGAAACGCATCGCCGCCTCTCGTTGGTGTGGGGGGTGGAGTGTATCACCGTACCCTTCTTTGAAACGACAGAGGATATGGTGGCCGAAACAGTGCGCGCTGTTACCCAATTGGGGCTTAAAGGGGGAGACCGCCTGGTGATCACGGCCGGGGTGCCATTTGGCAGCACCGGTCATACCAACCTGATCAACGTCCACGAGATCACGGCCCGCGAACTATACAATCGCGCCTAGCCGGCCGCCTTATGCCCGCCAACGCCTGGCTGGTTGCGCCTTCTTCCCTCTGTCCTTTGATCATTGGGCATCGCGGCGCGAGCGCCGAGGCCCCGGAAAATACATTACGCGCCTTTCAACTGGCGCAGACCCAGGGGGCGGATGGCATCGAGTGCGACCTGTGGTTGTCGGCGGACGGGCAGCCGGTGATTGTGCACGATGCCCGACTTGACCGGACGACCAACGCCAGTGGTCTGGTGAGTGCTTATACCGTTTCCCAGTTGCAAAGGATGGACGCCGGTCAGGGAGAGCCAATCCCCACACTGAATCAACTCTTTGAGACTTTGGGCCGGGGTTTTCTTTACAATTTGGAGATCAAAGTTTACGGTTGGCTCGACCGGGGGCTGGAAGCGGCCATAGCAACCGCCATTCAGGCGCATGGGCTGGCGGCGCAGGTGCTCATTTCTTCCTTCGATCCCCGCGCTCTGTGGCGCGCCCGGCGCTGGATGCCGGCCGGTGTTCTCCTGGGGTTGTTGTACGAAGATCACACAGCGTATGGGCGCTACGTCTTTGGGGGCCAGGCGATTCATCCACCAGCGCACCTGACCACTCCCGCCTTGATGGCCCAGGCGCAGCGTCGCCGCTGGCGCGTGCATGTCTGGACAGTGGACGACCCCAACCAGGCTCAATATTTGCATACTTTAGGTGTTCATGCCATCATTACCAACCGCCCGGCCCTTTTACGCCAGCACTTTGGCGTTTGATCAAGGCGCAGCAACTATGGCAGCAACGCGCCGGGGCGGGTTTTCTTTAGAGTTGATATATTTTTGAGTAAGGGAGAAGGAAGAAGGAGTCCATTATGCCGAAGGTCAAGGTTATCTTAAATCCGTATGCCAATCGTTGGGGAGCTAAGAAGCAGATCCCTGTCATTGAAGCTGCTTTTCGCCAGGCGGGCGTGGGGTGTGATATCGCTATCACCAGTCGCCCCCGACAAGCTACTGCCGAAGCGATAGAAGCGGTACGGGCCGGCTATGATGTGATTGTGCCGGCCGGCGGCGATGGAACAGTCAACGAAGTGGTCAATGGTCTGGCGCAGCTGGCTGGCGACGGCCCTACTCATCCTCTGGCTACCCTGCCCATCGGAACAGGCAATGACTTCAGCGATATGGCCGGCTTCCCCCGCGCGTTGGAGGAAACCATCCAGCTCATCCAAAATGGTAAGACGCGGCAACTCGACCTTGGCCTGGTCAACGGCCACTACTTTGATAACAACTGCGCTGTGGCGATGGAGCCAATGGTCACGATTGAAAACGTCAAGATGACGCGCCTATCGGGCAACATCCGTTACATTGTGGCCCTGTTCCGCGCCTTAATTAAGCTGAAAGCCTGGAATATGCGCATCCAATGGGATGATGGGGGATACGATGGGCCGGTCTACCTGCTCTCGGTGTGTCTCAGTCCTCGTACTGGCGGTCTCTTCTACATGGCCCCCCAGGCGCGTATGGATGATGGCCTGTTTGACTTTGTGCTCATGCCAGAGGTGTCCAAGCCAGAGGTGATGGTGTTGTTGGCGCGACTCTTTGGCAAGACCCACATCTATCATCCCAAAGTGACCTATCACCGCAGCGCCCGCCTGTCGATTGAAAGCACACCGGGGACGCCCATTCACGCCGATGGCGAGGTATTGGCGGAGGCAGCGCCTCAGGTCACCTATGAGATTTTGCCGGGTAAGTTGACAGTCTTGACCCGTTAGGGCGGTGTAAACCCCAGGCCAGCCTCACAGGGGGGCTGGCTCTGGGGTGGTGTAGAGGCGGTAAAGGTGACGCAAATTGGCATGGTGCAGGTCAGCCACCAGCCCATTGAGGGGAATGCGCGACTTGCCGCAGCTTTCAATGTCCAGACGTTCCAACTGGCGCTCATCGCTCCCGGCCTGAATAATGGCCCGCACTTTTTTGCGGATGTTGTTCAGATATTTCAAGTCATCCTGGATAATGGCGTTGACCTCCCCCCGCAGGATAACTTCCCCATGCCCCTGGACAACCGTATCAGGTTTTAACTCCATGATCAGGTGCAGGGATTGCACCAGGTCTTCGTAGGCCCCATCAAAAATGGTCGGCACAGGCATCATCGTGTCGGAGGCGAAAAGAATGTTTTCCTCCAATACATGAACACTCATCAAGTCGTGGCTGTGGCCGGGGGTGTGGATCAAGCGAATCGTTTTACCACCTACTTCCAGGTCCAGACTACCCTGAGTGACGGTGAGATTGGGCAGCACCAGCTCGACTTCGGCAAACTCGGCCAGCTGCTCTTTGGTTTGTGCCAGACCGATTCGCCCCACCGTATCCAGCAGTTCTCGGCATCGGGTGTGGCTGACGACCACCGCCTGCGGATAAAGGTAGGTTCCGGTTGTATGATCGGCGTGGTAGTGGGTGTTGATCACATAGCGCACATGATACCCCAGGCGCTCTTCCAGAAATTGTTGAATGGTGCGGGCTTCGTCGGGGTAGTAGAGGGTATCAATTAAGATGGCACCTTCTTTGGTGAGCACTGCGCCGGCCGTGACCTGGGCATAGCGCTTACTTGTAAAAACATATACTTCGTCAGCAATGCGCTCACGAATCATCCGTGTATCCCTTGCAAAAAATGGAACCTTGTCGCTTAAGCCCATGATGGCTACCCGGGCCTCTCTGGCGGCTCGACTTCAGGCAGACAACAGAAAAGCCCCTGGGGGAGTCAGAGGCTCTCATGACACAACATCACCCCCGCTATGCCGTGTGGGTCCGTTTGGTTGAACCTGCTTACAGCAGGTGGGGTTTTGTTACGCGAGACGTCGCCTGGCTCATGCTACTACGTTGTCCCACTGTATCCCGAACCCCAGTCGGAAGGCGTTGGCTCAACACAGCAACCCATCACGCACACAGCAGGGTTACGATGATATTAACATACTGCCGCAGGCTTGGCAACTTGGGCCGGGCGCAGCTCACTCAGGCGTCGAGGGGGGGGCTGCTAGGTGGCGACGTTGGGCAGCCAGCGCTGCGCCAATGATTCCGGCGTGGTTGCCCGATTGGGCCGGGGCTACCGGGGTGGCGACTGTCAGGTAGGGTCCGAATTTGGGGTAATCTTTGCTGGCGCCCCCTCCCAGAATGAAGAGAGTGGGGGTGAAGATGCGCGTCAAGTGGCGCAAGATGGCGTCCATTTCTACCGCCCAGGCTTTCCATGTCAGCCCCCGTTCCAGGCGTGCCCGTTCGGAAGCGGAGGCTTCCACAACTTCAGGCTGCTTTTTCAAGTAGAGGTGACCAAATTCTGTATTGGGAACGAGAACGCCGTCTACAAAGACAGCGCTGCCGATGCCCGTTCCGATAGTCAGTAAAATGACCACGCCGCCCACCCCCCGGCCGGCTCCATAGACCATCTCCGCCAGTCCGGCAGCATCGGCGTCATTCACCAGCGTGACCGGACAACCTGTCATGGTCTCAATCCGATCCGCGACGGGATAATCCAGCCAGGTGGTGATTTGGTAGGCAGTGAAAGGCGTGCGAGGCCGGCCGGCCGTGACGACAGCGGGAAATCCCACCCCCAACGGCCCTTGATAGTGGAAGTGACGCACCACCTGAGCAACAACGGGCAGCACATCTTCTGGCTGGCGCGATTCTGGCGTTTTGAGACGGTAACGGGCGGTCGCCAACGCACCGGTGGTTAAATCTACCAGCGCTCCTTTGATGCCTGTGCCCCCAATATCAATGCCCAATAGCTGTGTCATTTTGCCTCACCTGATAGATGAACCCGCCACCGCCAGACGCGCCAGTTCCGGGTACTCCTGGCGTTCTGGTGTATCGTGACTGACCCCCAGTTGATCCAACAACTGCTGCAACAGCTCCGCCTTGCGTTGCGCATCAGAACGCGACCAGGTGCGCGCCTTGAGTTCCAGGAAGTAACCCGGGAGCGAGGGGCGCAACACCTGATCCAGGTTGATGGCAACATCTGTCCCCTCGTACAAAATGCGCCAGCGGCGGCGTAACTTGTGTACTTCAATTTCTTCACGCGGCGCAAAGTATTCCCGATAGAAGCGCAAGGTGCGAGTGGCCGGGGCCAGCCAGCGCGAGCGTGACAGCATAACCGCATTGGGGAATTCCTGTCGATTTTCTTCTCCCAACAATGTCAGCCGGGTGCGCACCTGATACACCTCCCCCTCTGCGTTCAGATAATCATCCTCGCGGAAACGCAGGCGGGCGGCGTCGGGATCATGGTCATCAAAGATGAAATATTGGTCATATTGACGATAGGTGTTGCTTTTGGTGATCTCCCATTCGCCGCTTGCCAGTCGCGCCAGGATGGGGGCGTCGTCCACCAGAGCCACCTTGATCTGAACTTCGTAACTTTCCTGTCGCTGCGCTCCCTCCAGAATGATCAGCTTGCGGTAAGGGCTGGATTCCCGTTCCAGGACGAAGGCATCGATGCGACGCGCCACCTCACCGGCTTCCAATTGTGCCCGGCCCTCGTCCACTGTCAGAAGTTGCCGGTCACGCATCAACCACCGGCCATGGCATATCACATGTATCACATCGGTGCTTTTGGCAGTGTAGACCAGACGGGAATAAATGGCGTCAGGGTGGTTGTGGAAGGGAGGCCAGGTGTGTACGCCGGTCATATTGACCACAGCCAGATCGGCCCGCTTGCCCGGCTCCAGACTGCCGGTGAGATGCCCCATGTGGACGGCGCGCGCGCCGCCAATAGTGGCAATTTCAAAGGCCTCACGCGCCGGCAGATCGGTTGGATCGTTGCGACGCACTTTGGCCAACAACGCTGCCAGGCGCATCTCCTCGAACATATCCAGATCGTTGTTGCTGGCCGGCCCGTCTGTCCCCAGACCGACGTTAACCCCCACCTCGCGCATCTCCACCACCCGGGCGATGCCGCTGGACAGTTTCAAATTGCTGGTGGGGCAATGGGCCACGCCGGCCCCGGCCTTTTTCAAGCGCAGCATCTCACCGCGATCAATATGAACGCAATGGGCTGCCAGCAGGCGAGTGTTCAACAAGCCGTGTTTCGCGTTCCAGGGCACCACCGGCATCTGATGTTCTTCACGGCAATTGTTGACTTCCAGCTCGGTCTCCGCAATGTGGGTGTGAATCGGCACATCGTAGGCGCGCGCCAGATCGGCGCAGGCAATCAGCATCTCTGGCGTAGCTGTGTACCAGGCGTGGGGCGAGACGGCCGGCTGGATGAGCGGGTGGCCATTCCAGGTCTCGATGAAATGGCGACAACGCTCAATCGCATCTTCATAACTTTCTGCATCTGGGGCCGGAAAAACAAGCACAGTCTGGCCTAACAGGGCGCGCATTCCAATGGCGGCCGTCTCAGCGGCGATGTCGCTTTCAAAATAGTACATATCGGCAAAGGTGGTGACGCCGGAACGAATCATCTCAGCGCAAGCCAGACGTGTGCCCAAACGGACAAAGTCGGGTGTGACGAACTCACGCTCCACCGGCATCAGGTAACCGAGCCAGACATCGAGCCGCAAATCGTCGTTGAGACCACGTAACAAGGTCATGGGGACATGGGTATGGGCGTTGACCAGGCCCGGTATGATGATGGCTTCGGGGCAATCGATGTGTTCCTGGGGGGTGTAGCATTGGGCCAGAAGGCGGGTTGGGCCAACGGCGACGATAGAATCCCCCCGAATGGCGACGGCTCCCTGGGGAATCAGCTCGTAATGGGGATTCATGGTGATGACAAGGCTACCGCTGAGCAAGGTGTCCACAGATTCCATACTTTATGAGTCCTTGAAGGCGACATCACCCGCTGTTCCGGGGCGTGGACAACGGGAAGCTGCAGGTGCATTATACCGGACTTTGGCGCTGTGACACATGTCGGCCGGCGTCTAGCATACGCCGGCCGGAGTTTAGAAGCGGTAGCGATGCACGAGTTGGCTAAATCGGCTATCGTGGTGCACAAAAGCTAGATCGGGGTCGACCTCCACCCACTCGACTTGAACCTGACGGCGGTCGAGCGCCAGACGCAGTAGCTCCAGGGCGCGGTCGGGGTGGTCGGCGATAGCTTCCAGGCAGGCCTGGTTGTACTCGGTCACCTGGGAAGGCATGAGGGCCTGCGCTTGTTCCAGGTGGGCGGCGTAGCCGGCCGGGTTGTCCAATTTACGATACACGCTGGCCAGCGAGGCATGAGCGCTCCAATCACCCGGTTGCAGCTGCAAGGCCTGCTCATAGGCGTGGGCTGCGTCTGTCAGGGCGTTCTGCAGATGGTACATATCCCCCAGATGAATGTAGGCGGTGGGTTCGGTGGGATCGAGTTGAATCGCGTGGCGATAAGCGGCCAGGGCGTCGTCGTGCCGGCCAGCTTCGCGGTGAACATTGCCCTGACCGACGTAAGCCAGGCTGTAGTCTGGTTTTAAGCGCAGCGCTTCTTCATACGCCTGGAGCGCTTCGGCCGGCCGGCCAATGGCTAACAGCACATCCCCCATCTGTTGATAAGGTTGCGGGTCGTGGGGGGCCAGCCGGATGGCGCGCTGGTATTCCATGACCGCGTCGAATGGTTTGGCGTCAGCCAGGTAGACCTGCGCCAGGCCTAGCCGCGCGGCCGGGTTTTGCGCATCCAGGCGCGAAGCTTCCCTGTAGTGGTGGCCGGCTTTTTCCGGCGAGCTGAGCGCCAGATAACTGTCGGCCAGCGCCAGATGTAGAGGGGCGAAATGGGAATAGCGTTGAATGCCTGTGCGTAGCGCCGCTGCCGCTTCCTGAGGACGCCCCAGACGATGGTAGGTCTGTCCCAGGGCGTGGTAGAGTTCGGCGGAACCCTGGCCGACCGCCACCACCTGGTTTAATCGATCCAGGGCCTCAGCGTACCGTCCTAATTGCAGATAAGCTTCACCGGCGCCAGCCTGGGCCGCCAACAGATCCGGCTTGAGGCGTAGAGCGAGTTCAAAAGCCTGGGCGGCTGCTTCCGGCCGGTTGCGTTGCAGCTGACACTCGCCCAGACCCAGGTGCGCCTCAGCTCGGGCCGGGGCGTGGTCTGCCGCTGCTTCAAAGGCGGCCAGCGCGGTTTGGAGGTCGTTGTGCTGCTGCGCCAGCCACCCTACCCCCAGGTAGGCGTCGGCGTTGGAGGGGTCAAGCCGCAACGCTTGATGATATGCCCGGCCGGCCTCCGGGTAACGCCCCAGCCTCAGATAAACATTCCCCAGGCTTACCTGCACGCGTGGCTCCTGGGGAACCAGGGTCGCCGCCTGGAGCAAAACGGGCAGTGCCTCGTGAATGCGCCCTAGAGCCAGTTGGGCGCGTCCTAACCCTAGCTGCGCCTCGGCCGAGTGTGGTTGTAATTCTTGCGCCTGAATAAAACAGGCGATGGCTTCGCGGTAAGCTTCTTGGCCGAAATGGCTTTCTCCCAGGCCAATCCAGGCCTCGCTATCCGTGTTATCCAGAGCGATAGCCCGCTGATAAGCTGCGGCGGCCTCTTTCCAATCCGGCAGGGCGCGGAAGGCATCCCCCACACCCCGCTGACAGGCGCTGGACTCTGGGTTGAGTTGAGCCGCCTGTTGCAGGGCGGCCAGCGCCAGGCTTAACTCGCCGCGCATCAGGTAGATGCGCCCCAGACCGATATGAGAGCGAAAGTCGTCAGGTTGGTAAGCGATGGCCTGTTGGTAGGCCGCCAAAGCTGCTTCCGGCCGGCCCTGGCGTTGGTGCAGTTCTCCCAAGCCGGCGTGAGCCTCAGCCTGCGCTGGATTCAGGTCCAAGGCCCGGGTGTAGGCCTGTTGGGCGTCGTCCCATGCTTCCCGCTGGACGTGGATGTTTCCCAACCGCGCATAGACAGCTGCCTGTTCACCCCCCAGGCGCAGCGCAGCCTGATAGGCCTCCAGGGCCTCTTCCGGCCGACCGTCGGCCAGCGCCGCATCGCCTAACCCCAGCTGCACCCGCCAATCATCCGGCCGGTGGTGCAGCGCCTGACGATAGGCTTGATAAGCCTTAGCCGGTTGATTGAGCGCCAGGTAGCTATCGCCTAAGCGACGGTAGGGGAAGGCGGCCCCGGCCCCGGCCGGCAACGCCTGCTCATAGGCGATGACAGCGCGACGATGTTGCCCCAGGGCGTGGTGGGCATTGCCCCGGCCGATGGCGACCGTTGTGGGTTGGTCGCCCAGAAACGAAGCGGCTTCATACGCTTTCAGGGCTGCCGAATAGGCGTGCTGCGCCAGGTGGCAATGGCCTAGCCCTAGCTGCGCCTGGGCATGGCGTGGGGCCAGGCGCAATGTCTCGGTATAGGCCTCGCCTGCTTCGGCCCAACGCCCTAACTGTTGCAACGCCTCCCCTCGGGCGAAGTGTATGTCGGCTGTTGGCGCAGCCAGCGCCTGGGCCTGCTCTAGGGCCGCTAACGCCTCTTCCGCTTGACCCTGGGCAGCCAGACAACGCCCGATGCCGGCGTGAGCAACTGCGCGTTGTCCATCCAACGCCACCGCCTGTTGAAAAGCGTGCAATGCTTCGGCCGACTGTCCTGTGGCTTCCAGGGTGAGACCCAACCCCTCGTAAGCTGAAGGCAGATGGGGGGCCAGTTCGCAGGCGCGACGCAAGAGAGGAATGGCTTCTTGGGGCCGGCCGGCGGCTGCCTGAACTTCTGCCAGACCAATGTGGGCCAGGGGGTGATGGGGTTCCAGGGCCAACACCTGGCGATAGGCCGCCAGCGCCGCATCGAGATGGCCCTGACTTTGCCGGGTGCGCCCCAAACCGAAATAAGCTGCGCTGTTGGTTCCATCCAGGTTGATGGCGTGTTGGTAAACTGCCTGGGCGTCATGGGCGCGTCCCAGGCCTAAATAAACATCACCCAAGACGGTGTAGGGGAAATCGACCCCAGTGAATTGGGCGCGTGCGCGGTCAAGCGCCGGCAGGGCCTCGGTCAGACGACCCAGCGCGTGGTAGACCAGCCCCAGGCCCAACCACAACCGTGGGCTGGATGCACCCTGATCTCGGGCCGTTTCATAGGCTGTCAGAGCGGCGGCGGGTTGCTGCGCCAGCCACAGGGCGTCGCCTAAAGCCAGGGCGGGTTCGGCCCAGTTGGGGGCGTGTGTTTGTGCCTGGGTCAGGGCGGTTTGTGCGCCGGCCAGGTCGCCACGTTGCAAAGCCAGTTCACCCTGGTAGAAGAGTGCTTGAGGTTGCTCAGGATCAAGGCGCAAGGCTTGCTGGAAGGCGCGCTCGGCTTCCACCAGCCGGCCGGCCTGCCAATAGAATTCCCCTACCCCCACCTGCGCCGCCACAGAATCGGGGTCTAACCGCACCGCCTGCTCGTAGGCGGATAGCGCTTCGTCTGGGACGCCCAATTGGCGGTAAACCCAGCCCAGGTTGCGGTAGGTTTCAGCATCACCTGGCCCGGCCCAGAGTGCAGCTTCATAGGCATCGCGGGCGGCCGGCCACTTTTTCAATTTGAAAAGTGTGTGGGCCAGACCATAATGGGCCTCGGCGTCGTCAGCGTTTTGTGTCAGGGCGCGTTGGTATGCCTGTCGGGCTAGTTCGGGCTGTTCCAACGCCTGGTAAACCTGTCCCAAACGGGTGTGCGGGAACGCAGATCCGCCGCCTAGTTGCCAGGCCTGTTCATAAGCCGCGCGCGCCTCCGCCGGTCGCCGCAGGGCCCAATAGGCATCTCCCTGACCGATGTACGCTTCGGCGAGCTGGGGCGCACGCTGGGCAGCCGCCTGGTGGGCGGCGAGAGCAAGCTCAGATGTTGGGCGACGGTCACGGAGGTTTTGATCCTGCTGCGCGGCAGCGGCGTAAACCTGGCCCAGCCCCAAATGGGCCAGCGCCAACCCATCATCTAGGCGCAGCGCCTGTTGATAGGCCTCCTCTGCCTCTGCCAGGTGGCCTTGCTGGCGGTGGGCGTCCCCCAGGCCGACATAAGCGGGGGCGTGATCCGGCCGGTGCGACAGCCCGCGTGTGTAGGCCTGTTGGGCGGCATCTGGGCGGCCGGCGCGCAGGTAGAGCTGTCCTAAACTGAAGTGGGCCTCCGCCAGGGTGGGGTCGAGATGAGCCGCCTGTTCGAGAGCCGGCTGAGCCTGGTCGATGTGGCCCAGGGCGAGATGGGCAATTCCCAGGCCGGCATGGGCTGTCGCCAGCGTGTTATCCAACGCCAGGGCTTTGTTGTAGGCGGCAATGGCCGGGGGCAGGTGACCCAATGCCCGGTGAGCATCTCCCAAACCCACCAGAGGTGCGGTCTGGTGAGCGTCCAGGGTGTGCGCTTGTTCAAAAGCGGCCTGAGCGGCGGCCGGCTGCCCCAGAGCCAGCCGGGCGGTTCCTAAGTCGGTGTAAATGTCGGCCGTCGCGCCTTGCACCAGGATCGCCTGCTCGAAAGCGTGAGCCGCTTCGGCCGGTTGACCGACCTTCAGATAAGTTTGTCCCAGACGATTGTAAGGGAAAATTTTTCCCGCCCCTCGGGCCAGGGCTGTTTGATAGGCCTGGAGCGCCTCCGGATAGTGGTGCAAGGCCTGAAGCACTTCGCCCAGACCAATGGCAGCGGTCGGGGCGTCCGTCAGCTGGTGCGCTTTTTGATAGGCCGCCCGCGCCGCTTCCCATTGCTGACGCGCTTGCAGCGCTTGCGCCAGGCCCAACTGGGCCGCCGCGTGCTCAGGCTCCAGGCTTAAGATATGCTCAAAACGGCGTTGGGCCCCCAGATGGTCGTCGTCGGCCAGCTGCAACGCCCCCAAACCATAATGCCCTGGAACAGCGTCGGGGGCTCGACGCAACCCTTCATTATACGCTTGCGCTGCTTCTGCCTTGCGCCCCTGGGTGCGCAGAAGATCGCCCAGGCTCAGCCAGGGAGCGGCCAGCGCCGGGTTCAGTTGCGCGGCGCGCCGAAAAGCGGCTTCGGCCGGCCGGTAGTCGCGGCGATGGGTGTAGATTTCTCCCAGAGCCTGATAGACATCAGCCTGGGATCCGTTGAGGGCCAGAGCGCGTTGGCAGGTGGTCAGAGCCTCGTGGTAACGATGCAGAGCGCTGTAGGTGCGCCCCAGCCCCATCAAAGCTCGGTAGTCGTGGGCGGGGTCGCCGACGCTGGCGTGCAATGCTTGTTGGTATGCTTCTAGAGCGGCCTGGGGTTGGTGCAGTCCCAGATAAGCATCTCCTATATTGACATAGGGCAAAGGGTTGTGGCCGTTCAGCGTGCGCGCCTGATCGTAAGCCTGGAGCGCCTGTTGCCACGCGCCTTGACGATGATACAGGTTGCCCAGCCCGATGTAGGGGGCGGGCCATTCTGGAGCCAACTCAATGGCCTGTTCATACGCCTGTTGTGCCTGACTCAGCTCGCCACGTTGGGCGTAGAGCTCGCCCAGACCCAGATGGGTGGGAGCGTAGCGCGCATCCACCTGGGCGCTGCGCTGATAGTAGGTTAACGCTTCCTGGGGCAGGTGTAAGCGGGTGTAGATATTACCCAGGTCAGTTAGAGCCGGAGCGTGTTGAGGGTCGCAGTCGATAGCATTTTGACAGGCAGCAATCGCCTCCCCCAGGTTGTTTTGGCGCAGGTGGATGGCGACCAGCCCGTGATGGGCGGGTGCGTAGCGTGGATTGGCGGCTATAGCTTGTTGATAGGTGGTCAGCGAGGTTTGCCAATCAGCTTGTTCGGCGTACAGTTGACCTAAACCAGTGTAAGCGGGGGCGGATTGACGGTCTAATTCGACGGCGTGTTGGAAAGCTTTCGCCGCCTGGGAGCGATTGCCGGCCAGTTCGTAGGCGCGCCCCAGTCCGACAAAGGCGCGCGGGTCGGTTGGGGCGAGTTCAACCGCTTCCTGGTAGGCTTGAACAGCATCATCCACCCGCCCCAGCGTCGTGTAGAGATTGCCCAGGCCCAGTCGACCGGCCGGGTTGTGCGGATTGAGCGTCAGAGCAGTCTGATAGGCCTGGATGGCTGGCTCGTACTGTCGGCCGCGCTCCAATAAAGCAGCGCGTTGCAACCATAGATTGGGGCGTTGCGGCGAGAGCGCTGTTGCTTTCTGAATCAGGGCCTCAATTTCTGGTGCGGAAGCCAGGTCAGTTGGCTTGTCAGACCAGACAAGCTGCTGCCCCAGTTGTTCCAGGGCTTCGGCCAGCGCCTCTTTTAAGATCTGACTGGCAGGGGGGGCCAGCTTCTCGGCCGCTTCGTAGTTGCGGCGCGCTTCGACGTAGTCCGCCTGAGCGAAGTGATGCTCTCCCCAACGCAGCTGCAAGATGGCGCGCCGCTCATTTTCACCTTCCCCGGCCAGCCAGCCCCGCGCCTCCATCTGGTTCAAGGCGGTCAACAAACGTTCGCGCCCGGTCGGCGTTTCACCGGCCGTCTCCATCAAGCGCAAGGTATCCAACAGCCGATTTTCACGCGCTGCATTCCACTCTTCCCATTCACCGGCGATTTTCAACAAGCCGCTGACCAGTTCTGAATTGTAGAGCCAACCCTCCAGCAGACGCTGGGACAGCACTCGCCATCCCCGCGCGCGATCCAGCCAGAACAAATAGTAGGTCAGGTCGAGCATTGCTTTGACCCAATCGTTGTCCTGGCAGCGCTGCTCCATCAGGGGAAGGTTGCGCTCCAGGGTTGGCAAGCGCCCTTCCAGATAAGCCACTGCACGCTCGTTCAGCGTGCGCACGATTTGACTGCTACGCATCATTTCAGAGCGCAAATGTCCGCGCAGAAAGATGCCCGGCTCTTCGTGCAGGCGCGCCCGATTGGCATGGACGGAGGCGTAATCCCGCTCCAACCGACGTAACAGCGTATCCAGTTCAATGGCTGGGGCGTTGGCTTCCTGAAGCATCGCTTTAAGCACGGACACATCCCCCTGCGCCAGGGCCAGGGCGAACAAAATACGCCGATCCTCCTCTTTGACCACGTGGCGCAGGTAGCTATCTGTCAACCGTCGCACAATCTGGCTGGCGGAGGAGGCATCGGCCACGCCTTCGCCAACCAGTTCCGCCAGGTCGGCCCCGGCGCGCCAGATGTCGGCCGCCTCGTGCACGGCCAGGGGAATGCCGTGGGTGGCGGCGCTGATCAGCTGTAATTGTTCGGGTGTCAGCGGCCGGTCGGGGGCGCGGCGGGCAAAGTAATGGCCGATGTCGGCCACAGCCAGACGCCGCATGTTGTAGGTGAGAAGCCGGCGGGGGAATTCGTCTTCGTACCCTTTCCAATATTCCCCGCCGAATTGGCGGCTGCGCAACAAGTTGTTGCGGCCGGCGACGATCCAAAAGACACGCGGGCCGCTGGCGCGCATGATGGCGCGCACCCAAATATCGGCCCGATCGACTGTTTCGTAGGAGTCTAACACAATGATCAGGTGTTTTTTGCGGGCCACATTTTCCAGCCCGCGCGCCAGGGCCACGGCTAACTGTTCGTGGGGATTGAGGAAGTGGTCGAAGAAATCAGGTTTAAGGTTGGCGCGCAGCCAGTTTTCCAGAACAAAGCGCAGCCGGGTGGCCTGTTCGAGGCCAACTTTGATGCCGGCGTCGAGGAAGGTTTGCACCAGACGTTCGCCAGCGTCGCCGATCATGGGCAGGCGGGTGCGAATGATGCGGGCAATGGCTCCGACGCTGGCGGCGCGCAGGGCATCCAGCTCGTCGAAGCCGTCCTGAGCCGTTGCCTTGAGCAACATTTCCGACACCTGCCGTTCAGCTTCTGCCTGTTCTTTGATGGCGTCGGTGTAGCGCCGGAACTGTTTGCCCCATTTGGCCCGCACCGCTGCGGTGTGCAGGGTTTTGAAGATGTCGTCCGCGTCCACATGCTCGCGGCCGGCTTGCAGGCCGGGTTGTTTCTTAGCCTCGTCAGCCCAATCGACCCACAAGGTCTGAAAATGCTCGCTAAAAGCAGCGTCAGAGGCGACGATCTCCACAAAACGCCGGGCAAGCATGGTTTTGCCCATCCCCGCATCGCCATAGAGCAAGCAGATATAGGGCAGATTTTCCTTTGGAGGCGGTTGGAGCATCTCCTGCAAGGCAGCGCGTAACTGTTTTTGTTCTTCGACCCGACCGACGAAGTAACTACTGGCGGAGGACTCAACGACTTTAGCCATAGCAGATTCGATGAGCGTCGCAACCCCGCAGATTGGCTAATTGAGAAACTGGAACCAACCCGACAACGAGTACGACCCCTAATAGAATGATCCTATGATCGATGAATGCGGGTCTGCCAGGGATACGCCTGAAACATGGCGTGCGTGACAGACGGATATTACTTGTCACACGTCTTATGAATAAACAACATTATAACATGCGCTATGGTGAGAGCAATGAACCGAGGCGACTTTTTGCTTCGTACTATCGTACTATCCGAAAAGCTTGACTTTCCCCCTTCAATCTTATAAGCTTATCTTCAACTTAACTGTCGTGTAAAAAGTGAATACTCCTGATTCCTGGGCTGACAACCACCTCAGCGGTGGGTCAGATTGTAGGGCATGGCATGGTTACCCGACCTGGGATGGGATGACCTGGGCGTTCAGGTTGGCGATGAGATACACAGGGCGGAAGACAGGGGCTAATTGGCCGGACGTAGGGGTAGGGCCGGGTTGGTTCCACCCGGGAAGTTGGCATCTGGCTCACAACGGCCGGCAAGGGGATGAGGGTTAGGCTATGCAACGAATGCGACGCTTTGGGAATCTGGTACGTATGTGTGTCGTAGGCGTAGGGGATGGCGGCGGTCAGGCTCTCAATCGGTTGATTCAAGCAGGCGTGGGCGGGGTGGACTATATTGCCCTGAACAGCGATCAAGAGGCTCTGTACCGGTGTGACGCCGCCACCCGCTTGTTGGTGGGGCGACGCACGGCGCGCGGTTTTGGAACGGGCGGCGACCCCCGGATCGGGGCGCTGGCAGGGCAAGAGTCACTGGCGGAGATTCGACAGGCGCTCATGGGATCAGAGTTGGTCTTGATCACGGCCGGCCTGGGTGGGGGGCTGGGCAGTAGTGTTGCGCCGCTGGTAGCGCAGGCGGCGCGCGACCTGGGCGCGTTGACGCTGGCAGTGGTGACGCGCCCTTTCCAGCTGGAGGGTGGACGACGCTGCCAGGTGGCGGAGGATGGCATCCAACAGCTGCGAGAGGTGGTGGATACGCTGATTGTAGCCCCCAACGACCGCGCTGGCTATCCGCATGGCGACCGCGCTACGTTGCAGACTTCTTTGACAGCCCTGGATGATATTTTGCGTCAGACGGTTGAAGCGTTAACGGATCTGATCAACATGCCTGGGCTGATCAATCTGGACTTCGCCGATTTGCGGGCTGTCATGGCGTTGGGTGGTGCGGCCATCATCGTTGCCGGCCGGGGCCGGGGGCCCGATCGCGCCTGCCAGGCGGCGCGGGGCGCTCTGGAGACGGGCCTGCTGGGCATCCCCATCGATGGGGCGCGTGGTGTCTTGATGAATTTCACGGTGAGTCTGGATGCAACCTTGTATGAGTTGCGGCAGGCAGCGGATATGATTCGGCAACGGGCGCACCCTGATGTGAATTTGATATGGGGGGTGGCACAAAAACCAGATTTGTGCGATGAGGTTCATCTGACAATGATCGCCACCGGCTTCCAGGCTCCGACGCCAGATGCTTCGGTGGTGGATAAGATTTTGCGGCAGGCTGCCTTGCCGCCAATCCCTCCCACGCCGCAGATCGACATTTCACCCCCGCTCACGCCCGCTCCGCCCGATTACGCCCGGACACGGCCGGCCGCCCGATTTTCCCTGGCTAACTGGCAACTGCCCGGCTTCTGGCGCTGAAGCCGACAACGGCCCATCTCAGAGATGAGATGGGCCGTCGCTGATCGCGTAACACAAAGCGTCGGCTTACCCGGCCAGAAAGCGGCGTAACACGGTGTGCAAGATGCCACCGTTGCGGTAGTAATCCACTTCTACCGGGGTATCAATGCGACAGGTGGTCTGGAAGGTGATCACCCGGCCATCCGTTTTGACGGCCTGAACAGTGATGCTTTGCAGCGGTTGCAGGTCATCGGTCAGGTTGAGAGTGCTGAACGTCTCGCTGCCATCCAGCCCCAACGTGCTGGCGTTCTCACCGTTCTTGAACTGCAAAGGCAGGACGCCCATGCCGATCAGGTTGCTACGGTGAATGCGCTCATAGCTTTCGGCGACCACCAGCTTGATGCCCAACAACATCGTCCCTTTGGCGGCCCAGTCGCGTGAACTGCCCATGCCATAGTCTTTGCCGGCCAGGGCCACGAGGGGGGTGTTATCAGCCTTGTACTTCAACGAGGCTTCGTAGATGCTCATCACCTCGCCCGTTGGCAGGTAGGTTGTCCAGCCCCCTTCAGTGTCCGGGGCCATGTGGTTGCGCAGGCGAATGTTGGCAAACGTGCCACGGGTCATGACGCGGTCGTTGCCGCGACGCGAGCCGTAGGAGTTGAAATCTGACGGCGCTACGCCTCGCTCCATCAGATATTGGCCGGCCGGGCTGTGGCGCGCAATTGAGCCGGCCGGTGAGATGTGATCAGTCGTGATGGAATCTCCCACCTTCACCAACACCCGCGCCCCCTCGATGTTGCCAATCGGTTCTACTGTTTGAGACATGCCCACGAAGAAGGGCGGCTCCTGAATATAGGTGGAATCAGGATTCCAGGGGTAAAGCTCACTCTGGCTATCGGGAATGGCGTTCCACATCTCGTTGGCGCTATAGGTGTGGCCGTACTGTTGCAGGAACATATCAGGCGAGAGGGACTGCTGGATGGTGTGTTGAATGTCGGCGTTGCTGGGCCAAATGTCTTTCAGATACACCGGCGCGCCAGCCTGATCATGACCAATAGGTTCTGACATCAGGTCGATGTCCATCGTGCCGGCCAGGGCATAGGCCACCACCAGAGGTGGGGAAGCCAGATAATTGCTCTTGGTTTTGGGGTGTACGCGCCCTTCAAAGTTGCGGTTGCCGCTGAGCACAGAGGCCACCACCAGGTCGCCCTCATCAATGGCGCGCACCACCGGCTCTGGCAGGGGGCCGGAGTTGCCGATGCAGGTGGTGCAGCCGTAACCCACAATATGGAAGCCCAGCTGTTCCAGATAGGGCAGCAAGTTGGCGCGCTCCAGATAATCTTTGACCACTTTGGAGCCGGGGGCCAGACTGGTTTTGACAAAGGGCTTGACCGATAGCCCGCGCTCCACCGCCTTTTTAGCCAGCAGACCGGCCCCAATCATCACGCTGGGGTTGGAGGTGTTGGTGCAGCTGGTGATGGCCGCGATGACGACATCTCCATGGTGCATAGCCATCTCGGTTCCATTGCGGTAAATGCCGGTGCGCTGCAGCTGTTCTGGGGTCAGGCCGAAGCCCTGAGGGCCGACGGGGGCCAGCAACGCCTGGCGGTAGCGCGTTTTCACTTCGCGAAGCGCCACCCGGTCCTGGGGGCGTTTGGGTCCAGCCAGACTGGGGGTGACGGTGGACATATCTAGCTCCAGTGTGACGCTGAACTCAGGATCGGGCGTGTCCACCTGGTAGAAGAGGTGATTGAGTTGGCAATAGGTCTCCACGCGCTGCACCAGGTCGGCCGGCCGACCCGTCCGCCGCAGATAGGCCAGGGTCTCATCGTCTACCGGGAAGAAGCCGATGGTGGCCCCATACTCCGGGGCCATATTGGCAATGGTGGCGCGATCCGGCAGGCTCATGGTGCGGATGCCGTCGCCATAAAATTCCACAAATTTACCCACCACCCCTTTCTGGCGCAGCATTTGGGTCACAGTCAACACCAGGTCGGTGGCGGTGGCCCCTTCCGGCAGCGCACCGGTCAGCTTGAAGCCCACCACATCGGGGGTCAGCATATACACCGGCTGACCCAACATAACCGCCTCGGCTTCAATGCCGCCCACGCCCCAGCCAACGACACCCAGACCGTTGATCATGGTGGTGTGGGAGTCAGTGCCCACCAGCGAATCGGGGAAGAAGATAGTCGCGCCCTCTTCTTCCATTTGCATCACCACCTGGGCCAGATATTCCAGATTGACCTGATGGACAATGCCGGTGGCCGGCGGGACAACACGAAAGTTTTGGAACGCCTCCTGACCCCATTTGAGAAACTCATACCGCTCCCGATTGCGTTCAAATTCACGCTCCGCATTGTAGAAGAGGGCAAATTGGGAGCCGAAGAGATCGACCTGGACGGAGTGGTCGATGACCAGATCGACCGGTGTCAAGGGGTTGATCTTTTTAGGATTGCCGCCCATGCGCGCCATAGCTGAGCGCAGGGCTGCCAGATCGACAACGGCCGGGACACCGGTAAAATCTTGCAAGATCACCCGTCCAGGCATGAAAGCGATTTCGACGCGGTTGGCGCTCTGGGCTTCCCAGTTAGCCAGTTGCACCACATTGTGAGGCGTGACAATGTAATTGTCGCAGTGGCGCAACAACGCTTCCAGCAAGACGCGGATGGAAAAGGGTAGTCGTCTGATGTGGGCTAACCCCTTTTCTTCCAGCGTTGCCAGCCGGTAATAGTAGCCGTGGCCATCGGGCAGCGCTGTGCGAGCGCCAAAGTAATCCTGTGTAGGCATGGTAGCCTCCTTCATAGCGTAGAGATCAAAATTGCGAGTGCGCCACGCCGGCCGCTCCGGGTGAGGCGCTGCTGTCAGGCGCACCGATAGGCGCGGTGAGGGCGTCGCCACGACAACGTTGGTTGGTGAGGGGATGCTGTCGCTCTCAGCCGCCGTCGCCAACACGGGTAGGTGGGTGGGGCCTTTGTCTGCAGGCATGCCTCCAGGCGCGTGCCACACCTTATTATAGCCGATCTAACCCAGACTGTAGAGGGCACGCTTAACTGATAGAACTTGTTACCGAAGATGATCTGGTTGCCCTAAGAATAGGGTGGCCCTGGCCACGATGGCGGAGGACACCAGAATGAGCCGAAAAGGTGCCCAGCAAGAGGACGCAGCCGGCCGCTGTGCGCATGATTAGCCCCTCCGGCCGCCAGTGACGGCCTTGACCACCGGCACCAACGATGGCGACAGCAGACACAGCTTTCGGCGGGAATAGGAGAGCTGAATCCAGCTTAGTTGCGCCTACAGATCCAAGACTGATTGCGACAGCTCAAACGGCTGCCTGGGTAACACGTATGATGAGGTAACCACTACCTGTTCGATAACAGGTTGTTTTCAGGCAATACGGAGCAGATTGAGGTTAGCGTTGACGCCTATCTGCCTGATCGCTATACTGGCAAGATATAGGGCGTGAGAGTCGGCGTCATCTGAGACGGAGTGAACAGAGATGGCATGGTTTACAGTCAAACAAGCCAAACGATATGGGGTCGCGAGCTGTCCCCCGGATGAAAGCCTGTGGGATGCGGCGGCTCACATGGCTGAAGAAGGGATCAGCTCGCTCATTGTGCGCGACGCGGCCGGCGTCATGGTGGGGATTATCACGCGCACCGACTTGCTGCGGGCGCATATCCAACACGCCAACTGGAAGGTAACGCCTGTGAGTGGTTATATGAACCGGGAGGTGATTTGCGTCACGCCGGGGAACTCGCTGGAACAAGCGATTAACGTAATCTTGCAAGAACGCATTGATCGGGTGGTGGTAGTGGATAATCACGACGACCGCCGTCCCCTGGCGGTGGTTTCCACCTGGGACCTGGTCAATATCTTGATGAACGAGCGTTATTGAGGGCGCTCTCGCCGGCCGGCGAGATGGAGAGGCAGATTTCGATGTCAGAACCAACCGTTTTACGAGCCAAGCGTTTGGGCGTTTACACCTGCGGCGCTGATGAGACTCTTCTGGCTGTGGCTCAGAAGATGGTGGATGAATATATCAGCGGTCTGGTGGTGGTGGACGCCCACAACGCCATTGTCGGCATCATCACCCACATGGATTTGATGCGCGTCCGTTTGCACAGGCCGGATTGGGCAAACGAACTGGTCAGCGCCCACATGAGCCAGGATGTGGTAACGGTATCGGTCGACAACACGTTGACCGATGCCACGCGCCTAATGGTGGAGCGGCAGATCCATCGCGTGGTGGTAGCCCGCCCTGAAGCTGGGCGACTTATTCCACTGGGCGTGATCTCGACCGCCGATCTTGTTTATCACATGGTGCAGCAGGCGCAGGTGTAGCGCGCCGGAGTCGCTCAAGGGGAGCTGAAACGCAGCGTGACCGGTCCCCCGTAGGCTGCCGCCCAATAACCCACCTGACGCGGGTTGGTGGGGCATGGCAGCGTAGCGGCCCAGGCCTGCTCGCCGTTGACGCGCCAACTCATCTGATCTCCCTCGACGTTGACCCAAATTTCATTGGCCCCCTCGATCTGGACATGGGGCCAGGCTTGCCACGGCCGCAAAGGGGTTGTGGCTTCGCCGGCCGTTTGCCACAGAGTGAGGTAACCGGTGGGCGACACCCCCATCCCCAGATGGCAGGCTGGCGATCCCAACACCAGACCAAAGCCGCTATCGACCGCCCCGGACTGGAGCACGCCCTGGATGAGGATGTGAAAGGTTTCGGGCAAAGCGGCCGGCATCCAGGCCAGGCTTTCCTCGCCGGCCGCCAATGTCAGGGTGACAGGCGGCAGGCCAACGCGCTGCCCCACACGCGGTGGGTCGAACACCCCGGCGGCGATGAGGCCCAGGGTGATGAGGAGCAGGTGCAGCGTCGCCAGCGCACTGCCCCATAACCAGCGCCAGGCGCTGGGGGAGAGTGAATCGGATGGGTGACTGGTGGACATAAAAGCTGATTGTACGCCAAGAAAAGTTGTCTGACAGGTTGACGCGCAAGATAGGGCTGGGGACAATCGGAGCATCTATGACGAACAACACTTGCAGGCGTTGGACCTGGCGCGGAGCGCGTTGGCTGCTCGTGGTGGGAATGTGCTGGCTAGGTGGGATAGGGTTGGCCGCCTGTCGGCCGGCCGCCTCTGCCCCGGCGTCGCTGGCCCAGGCGGCGCCCGTCACCCTGACCGTCGCCCCGACTGGGACGATGGCCCCCTCTCCTACCGCTACGCTACCCCCCACCCCGCTGCCGCCCCCCAGCCCGACCGTCATCCCCACCTCAACACCCAGCCCAACGGTGACGCCATCCCCCACGCTGACACCCTCGGCGACGCCGACGCCTACCCTCACGCCGACACCGGATGTCATCGACCGCACCTGTCGCCAGCCCTATGCGATGGATTACCAGCGCTACTATGTGCCGGCCGAATCGTGGCCGACGCCGGTGGCAGCTCCGGAAAGCCACTTCTGGTTGAGTAAGCCGTTGCCCCCCGGCGTTGGGCGCTTGCTGATCACACAAGAGTTTCCTTACGGTTGGGACTATAACGGACGGCTGGCGTTGCACAACGGGGTGGATGTCAGCGAAGAGTTGGGCACACCGGTGCTGGCAGCGGCCGATGGCGTGGTGGTGGTGGCCGGCTCGGATGAGAATATTCTCTATGGTTGGAGATGCAACTGGTACGGCCAGCTGGTGGTGATTGAGCATGATCTGGTGTGGCAAGACCAGCCTGTTTTTACTCTTTATGGGCATGTTTTGAATATCCAGGTGGAGCCGGGGCAGCGGGTGAGTCGCGGCGAACCGATTGCGGAAGTGGGATTTGGTGGGGCGGCCCCGGTGCGTCACCTGCATTTTGAGGTGCGTCTGGGGGTGAACGCCTACACCACCACCCGCAACCCGATGTTGTGGCTGGCTCCAGGCGAGGACCGGGGAGTGATTGCCGGACGGGTGGTCGATCCCGACGGCCGGCCGTGGCAAGGCGTAGCTATTCATGCGCTGCGCCAGACGGAAACGGGCCTGGAGGATAAGACAACCTGGACTTATCTGGGCGACCCTAGCCACATCGCCCGCCCGGATGAGCATCTGGCCGAAAACTTTGTTCTGGCTGACCTGCTGCCAGGAGTGTATCAGATTTATCTGGAGTTGCAGGGTGCGTCGTATAGCGCGGAGGTGGAGGTGACGGCCGGTCAGATCAGTCAGGTGGAGCTGATCACCGCCCCATTCGTTTGGGAGACGCCCGTCCCCAGCGAGACGGCGACGCCTATGCCGCCGCCACAATCAACCCCCACCCCTTGAACAACCCGGGCAAAAGAAAAAGGGCACAACCATAGGTGTGCCCTTTTGAGCCGAAGAGATGGGGTGACCATAAACGGCCGGCGTTAGGGTTTGACGATGATGGGCAAATAGGCGTGGTTATTGAAACCCAGCCGTTGTGATAAAGCTGTGGCGGTGAGGGGGAGATCGACGCGGTCGCGATAGGTTTCTCCCACATTCCCTGTCCCGCCAGACAGCATGTACAGGGTGGTCTGGATGGTAGTGGTACCTTCGGGGTCGTCGATGCGCACGCCTGCCTCGCCAAATGCCTGTTGGTCGCCGGTGTCGTTGGGGTCGATGGCGCTGTTATCGTTGTAGTAGTTCTTCACCGGGTCGCCGGTGATCAGCTGCAACACCGTTGCCACCCCACCCCAGGCCCCGCTGTGTTGATACCAGCCCACCAGGGGGGTGGATGGAACAGCTTCGGGCACACCATCCACCGCCAGCCCGGCCGCCTGTTGGGAGCTGTAGTAGGTAAGCGGCTCGAAGCCAATGGAGGCAGGGTCGACAAAGTCGAAGCTGTAGCGGAAATCGATGAAGTCCAGGACGGTTCCCCCCGGAATGGTGACCGTCGGTAGCGGAACCTCGATCTCAAAGTCGAGAATCTCCCCATAGGCCAGGGTGCGCAGGCGGTCGCCATCCCCTACAGCGCGCACCGGCCCATTGATGAAAATATCGAGGGGCGGAACGCTGATAAACTCCTCCAGATTTTCTTCGTTGATAAAGTCTTCGGTACATTCGCCAATCGGTGGACACGCCTCTTGGGTCACACGCACCTTTTGCCGATCCAAAACATCGGCTGGCATCCCGTTGAGGGTTAAATTTGCCAGACCGGCAAAGTTGGCCTGATCAAAACTGGCGGTGTAGGTGACGCCGGTCAGCTGTTCAGCACCCTCGTCCCAGGTGATATAACTGACAGAGGAGGTGGGCAGGGTGGCGGAGCGGTAGAGGTAAACCCATCCCTCTTCTGATGGTTCCAATGGGTTGACGGCGTGAATCTCATAGCGGAAGTTGGCGCGGGCCAGGTCGTCCTCCACCCAACTGTCATCTGCCTCCTGGGGGGCCAGTTCGCCAACATCCCCGCCCATGAAGACCAACTCGTCGTTGCTATCAAATAGCCCATCTTCGTTGCTGACAAATTTGCCGCTACTATTCTTTTCATCAATCTGGTATGGGATGGCCTCCCAAACGCCGGCCTGGTAGCGGTAGAGTTTCAGCTCCGCTTTGGGCTGATTGAGGAATTGAAAAAATTGATTGCCGAGCATGATCACAGGATCGGCGGCGCGCGGAAAGGCGGGAAGACCTGCCTGGGCCGGCGTAATGAGGCGGCCGGCCGTGACCATGGTTAATGCTGAAAAACCTAACACCATCATCAAGCGCCAGATAGTGGCCTGGACAATCTTCACAACGCTACTCCTCTTTCACAAGACCGAGGCCCCTGACAACAGGCTGTCGGTTTGGAAGGTATCCTCTCAGGGGGTGGCGCTCCCTGGCAACCGGTGTTGCAGCCACCCCTATCTATTGTCCCAGGGGAGAGGGGTAAATTCAACCTTCTACCGGGTAGCTTAACGTCTGTTGAGGAACCGGCCGTCCTCTGCGACAAGGGACACTTTTAGGGTTTGCGCAGCAGAGGCAAATAGACCCCCGGCGGCACAGGCGTGGGGGAGGGCGTCGCCGTGGGGGGCGGGGAGGGTGTAGGGGTGGGCGTGGGAGTGGCCGTAGGAGGTGTGTATAGTTCTGGGGTGGCGCTGGCTTGCAGGGGGGAGAGCGCCCGCTGGAAATAACTCACGCCCACGTTACCGCCGCCGGCCGGCAGGATATAAGCGATCACCCGTTGACGCAACAGGCCGATAGGGTCTTCTATGCGTAGGCCGGTATTGCCAAAAGCGCGTTGGTCGCCAGTGTCTTCAGGGTTCAACGTGTTGTCATCTATGTACCAGTTTTGCAGCTCGCCGGGAGGTGCTGTGCGCGCCGCCAGGCCGATGGGCAGCCCAATAAAAAAGCCGCCCCACGCCCCGTCGATCTGAAACCAATCCACCAGAGGAGTGGCCGGCACAGCATCGGGCGCGCCGTCAATGGGCAGGCCGGCCGGTTCCAGGTTGCTGTAGTAGACGGCCGGCCCAAAACCAGTCAGGCTGGGGTCTGCTAGATCAAAACTGGTGCGCACATCCAGAAAGTCCACCTTCAAACCCGGCACATCGATGTCAGAGAGATCAACATTGACCGTCAAATCGATGCTGGAGCGGTAACCGGCTCCAACCACAAAACCGGCGTCGCCGGCCGTCCGTACTGGCCCCACAATTGTCCAATCGATCTCCAGCGACTCAGTCAGAAACTCGCTGTCGCTGATACTTTCTTCGTTGAATTCCCGCGTGTCGCAAAAAACGGTTAGACAGATTTCTGCCTTGACATACGATTTTTGCCGGTCGAGGATGTCCGCTGCCACCCCGTTGAGATAGAGGGACTCCAGGCCGACAAAATCGCCATCGGCAAACTGGGCCACAAAGTGGGTGGTGGTCATCGTCTGGCTGGGGGTGTCCCAGGCCACGTAGTGGACAGCAGACGGAGCCAGGGTGGTGGAGCGATAGATATAGATATAGCCCTGGCCGGCCGCATCCAGTGGATCCGTTACCAACACCCGCTGGCGGGAATGAGTTTGCGCCTCCGTATCTGGCACCCAGACGTCTGGCTCAACCGCTTCCCCCACGTCGTCGCCCATGAAGACGGCCTGGTCGTTGGCATCTAACACGCCATCTTCAAAGGCCACAAAAATGCCATCGGCGTCCAGCTCGTCAATTTGGAACGGGATTGGCTCCCACTCGCCAGCCAGGTAGCGATAGCCTTTGAGCGCGGCCAACGGTGCGCCCAGCAGATCGGGTAGTTGAGAGCCGGTCAACACCACCGGGTCTTCGGGGCGCGCCAGGGTGGGCGGCGTGGTGGATGACATAGCGGCCTGGGCCGGGGCGTCGGGGCGCTGCCCCACCACCACCCACAACGCCAGAAAGGCGACCACTACACTGATCCCAAGGATGACACCGCGCTGCCTGTTCATAACCAATACTCCAACCATGAGGATGAGTTCATGCCGGGTGGGCCACCACCCCGCGCCAATCGTACCACACTTCCTGTTTGGCTTCACTGTCTGCTATAATCCAGACATTACGAACAGCCCCTTTTCCCCTGGTAGGCTGGGGCGTGTTGGCTAGGAGACATCTATGAATTTTAACATGAGTGGTTGCGGCCCGATTGGGCGTAGCTGGATTGAGCGCGACTTCAAGTGCACCAGCCCGTCCTATGTGCGCGAATATGCTCTGGTGGTGGATCACGCGCAAGGTTCGGAGGTTTGGGACACGGATGGCCGGCGCTATGTTGACCTGATGGCCGGGGTGGCGGTGATGAATGTCGGCCATCGTCATCCCTACGTGGTGGAGAAGGTACGCGAAGCACTGGATAAGTTTTGGCATGTTTGTCTGACGGACTTTTTCTACCCCCAGGCGGTGGAGCTGTGTGAGAAGTTGCAGGCGATTGCCCCCATGCGTGAAGACACGCGCGTTTACCTGAGCAACTCTGGCACAGAAGCGGTCGAGGCGGCCATTAAACTGGCGATGTACAAGACCGGCCGGCAACAGTTCATTGGCTTCACCGGCGCGTTCCATGGACGCACCCTGGGCGCACTCTCCTTCACTGCCAGCAAATATGTCCAACGCGCCAACTATCGGCTGGGATTGCCTGTCTACCATGTACCCTTCCCCAATGAATACCGCCCCATCCTGCACCAGACCCCGGAGGAAGAGGGGTGCGGCGAGACGGTGATCAACTACATGCAAGAGGTGTTGTTCCAGACGACGATTGACCCCCATGACATTGCCGCCATTATGATTGAACCCATTCAGGGCGAGGGTGGCTATGTTGTGCCCGCCCCCAACTTTTTCCCCCGTCTGCGCCAGATGTGCGACCGCTATGGGATCATGCTGATTGTGGACGAGGTGCAAAGCGGCGCTGGCCGCACCGGCAAGATGTGGGCGGTCGAGCATGAAGGCGTCGAGCCCGATGTGGTCTGCTTTGCCAAAGGCATCGGCAGCGGGATGCCCATTGGGGGCATCATTGCCCGCAGTCGGGATATGGTGTGGCGGCGCGGCTCGCACGGCAGCACCTATGGCGGCAATCCAGTGGCGTGTGCCTCTGCCCTGGCGACGATTGAGGTGATTGAGCGCGAAGGGCTGTTGGAACAGGCGCAAATCACGGGCGACTACATCATGGAGCGGCTGTTGGAGATGCAAACGCGCCATCCCAGCATGGGGCAGGTGCGCGGCCGGGGGATGATGATTGGGGTGGAGTTCGTTCAGGATCGCGAGACCAAAACCCCTTCCCCCGAAGTGCGCAACGCCCTGAACCAGATTGGTTTTGAAAAGGGGATTTTGTTGTTGCCGTGTGGCAAGAGCAGTATGCGCATGACGCCAGCTCTCAATATTCCGCGCCCCTTGCTGGATGAAGGATTGGCTGTCTTTGAAGAAGCGCTGGCCGAGGCCGAACGTTTGCAACCCTATGCCAAACGCTGGACGCCGGCGCTGACGCCGGTTTACGCTTGAGGATGATCTGGAGACCGGCGAAACTCTGCGCGTCGCTGCGGCCGACCGCGCTCCCGTTTATGAACTTTCAAAAATCAGATCGGCTCATGGTTGAACCGCTAAGGCGCTAAGAACGTAAAGAAAGAGAAGGGAATTCATTCCCTGACGTATCTATCTCATGGCCGGTTTATTTTCTGGAACTCCATTAACGGGAGTGACGAACCGCTGAGGCGCAAAGAACGCAAAGAAAGCAGAGGGAATTCATTCCCCGGCGCATGGCCGGTTTATTTTCTGAAACTTCATCAGAGCGAGGGTTTCCATGTCAGATAAACGCCACGCACTGGCACGACAGTTGCGCTATCAGGTTGTAGCGGCCATGGCCACGCCCTTGCTGCCGGATGGCTATCAGGTGGATATAGCGCGCCTGCCGGCGCTGGTTGAGTTTTTGCTGGGGCGTGGCGTCGGCGGTTTGTTTGTGGGAGGCACCACCGGCGAGGGGATTTTGCTGGCTGAGCCGGAGCGGCGGCGTCTGCTGGTGGAGACAGTAGCCCTGGTCAAGGGACGCGTCCCCGTGTTGGCGCACGTTGGTTCCAACGATACCCGCACCACCCTGGCGCTGACGCGCCACGCTGTCAGCCAGGGAGCGGATGCGATTGTGGCGATCACGCCCTACTTTTATGGTATCAGCGATGCCAGCCTCTTGCTCTATTTTGAACAGGTGGCCCAGGCGGCCGGCGATCTGCCGTTGTTGGTGTACGATATTCCCCAAATGGCAGCCAACGGCATCTCGCCCGCTTTGATCGCGCAACTGGCCGGCCGGCTACCCAATCTGGTAGGTTTCAAGACCAGCCGGGCTGATATGCAGGTCATTCGGCAGATGGTGGATGCCGCGCCGGGGGATTGGCTGGTGCTGGCCGGTCATGAGCCAATTCTTCTCGGTTCGCTGGCGTTAGGGGCGCGAGGCATCGTCAGCGGTCTGGCGACGGCCGTACCGGAGCCTTTTGTGGCGTTGATGCAGGCCTATACGGCCGGTGACCTGTCGCAAGCGCGCCGCTGGCAACGGCTGATCAACCAGCTGCTGGCCTGCTTTGGGGCGGAGGAGCGGATTGGCGGCCTCAAGACGATTTTGGCTGAGCGCGATACGCCGGTTGGGCCGCCTGTGCCGCCGCGCCGGCCGGCTTCGGCCGGTCTCTGGGCGCGCATGGCCCCTATTTTGCAACTCTTCACCGACGCCGGGTGAGACCGGCCGGGAGCGCCACCTTGACTACTAGGTGTTAGCCCCTCGGTCGGGCGGTTTGGGGTGGCGCACTTACACGGAAACCCTTTTTGAGCGGGAGGTGGTTCAGTTCACCTACGCTCAGGTGGGGCTGCGCGACCTGCCGGCCCAAACGTATGTGGCCGGGGGCAACCCGGTGGCGGCTGCCCTGACAGCCCTGATGGATGTCTCCTACAGCGAACCGGCCGTCATCAAGCTGGCTGCTCTGTACACCGTGATGGACAGTGGCTTGACAGACGGGGACAAGCGCTTTTTAATAGATGTGATTGGAACCTATATGCCGACCCAAGATTTGTCGCCGGCCGGAGAAAAGACGATGGAAGCTTTACAAGAAATTGAAATGACCTGGCTGGAGCGCGCCCAGGAACAGGCTCTGGAACAAGGTCTGGAACAAGGTTTGGAACAGGGAGTAGTCGCCGGCAAGCGACAGACGCTTATCCATTTGCTCGGTTTGCGTTTTGGCCCGCTGCCGGCCGACCTGAAAGCTCAATTGGAAGCTTTGCAGGACGAAGGGGTGATCGACACCTCGTTAGAACGCCTGCTCTCCGCCCAATCTCTGGCAGAGTTTACGCTTTAGCCGCCGGCCGCTGCCAACAAGGCGTCAATCGCCGGCCGGGTGGGTAGGGCTGGAATAGCCCCCCGGCGCGTGGTGGTCAGAGCGCCGGCCGCATTGGCAAAGCGCAGCGCCATCCGTAAAGCCGCCTCATCCTCCAACAGCGCCGGGTTGTCCGCCAGCTGGCTCAAAAAGGCGGCCACGAAGGCATCCCCGGCTCCGGTGGTATCCACGGTGGCAACAGGGATGCCGGGAACCAGACCGGCGAAGTGGGGTGTCACATAGCGACATCCGCCGGCCCCTTCGGTGATGAGCAACAGACGCAGGCGATCATGCCACAGTCGGTCCATATCCCCTCGTCCATCGGTCAGAAAAGCCAGCTCATCGGTGTTGATCTTGATCACCTGGGCGCGCGCCCAGACGCTGAAGATACCCTCTTTAGCTGCCTGGGGGGAAGGCCACAGCGGCAGCCGCAGATTGGGATCGTAGGAGAGGAGAACGCCGGCCTGCTCTGCTTGCTCCAGGGCATATAGATGCGCCGAGCGACATGGTTCGGCAATCAGGCTGATGGAGCCGAAGTGGAGGATGGCGGCGCTCTGAATCAGGGGCACGTCCATTTCATCTGGCCGTAGCAACATATCGGCGCTGGGGTGGCGGTAGAACATGAACTCTCGCTCCCCGTCGGCGCGCAGGGTGACGAAGGCCAGGGCCGTGCGTGCGTCTGGCTCGAAGCGCAGGCCGCGAATATCCACCCCGTTATCCGCCAGAATGCGGGCCAACAGGCGCCCAAACTCCTCATCCCCCACTTTGCCGATGAAGGCCGCCGGCCGGCCCAACCGCGCAGCCCCCACCGCCACATTGGCCGGGGCGCCGCCGGGTGCTTTCTGAAACGCCGGCGCTTCCGCCAGCGACACCCCGTTGACGGTAGGGACAAAATCAATCAACAGTTCACCCAGACAGACGATGGGTCGTGCGTTGCTCATGCCTCTATCATACCCCGATTCGGCGCAACGAGACACTATGAGACGCCGGGCAATGACCTTCAGATCCCAGAAAAAAACCGGCGGTCGCGCTGCGCGCGAAGGCTTGAGGGGGCGCAGCCCCCTCAAACTCCCCCCAGAAAACCAGAAAACAGAAGTTCAGGAATCCGGGGCCTGGGCGGAGAGGAGGCAACGGAAACCTATGAGGTCGTACCTGTTGTCGGGCGCAAGAGGATAGCGGTGGGCGGCCCGCAAGAGCGACGCATGATTGTTCCAACTCCCGCCGCGGAGAACCTTAGAATTGCCATCTTCTGGTCCCTGGGGGTTGATGGAAGGGGATTGCGCATAATAGTCAGCGGCGTACCAATCGTTGACCCACTCCCAGACATTACCGGCCATATCCTGCGCCCCCACCCAACTTGCCCCACTCGGGAAACTGCCTACCGGGGCCGGCCTGTCAAAGCCATCAATACTCCCACTCCCATTAACCAGGGCCGCATCAAAGGTGTCTCCCCAGGGGTAGAGCCGGTTCTCCGGGCCGCGGGCGGCGTACTCCCACTCCGCTTCTGTGGGCAGGCGGGCCCCGGCCCACTGGCAATAGGCAAAGGCGTCGTTCCAATCCACCCCCACCACCGGTTGTGTTTGCCCGTTGTAGTCAGTATCGTTGACCCAGTCGGAGGGAGAGCAGACTCCGGTCTGGACACATGCGGCGTATTGAAAGTTGGTGACCTCGAATTTGTCGAGCCAGAAGGCATCCAGTTGCACAGCGTGGGCCGGTTTTTCGTTACTATCCGCTTCGCCGTCATCGGCGGCGCTGCCCATGGTGAAACTGCCGGCCGGAACACGTACCATCAACGCCCCATCAGATGAACGGACGGATTCCTCCATCGGTGTTGGGGTAGATGGAGGTGTCGAAATGGATGTGGGAGTTGGTGTGGGGGTCAGGGTAGGCGTCCACAAGGACGCGATCTCTGTCCGTTGGTTTTGCTGAATGGTTTCCAGCGCCGCGATGGTGATTTCCTGGCTCGCCACTTGTGTGCGCAACTCCGTCGTCTGCCCACGACTGCTCAACCACAGGCTGCCCAGACCCAGAGCCACTAGCAAAAGGGAACCCACCCATATCTGATAGGAGAGACGGGCCAGAAAATGCGGTCTTTGTCTCCGATTGGCCAGAACCAAAAGCTCGGCTGTGTTGCGATAGGTGGGACGCTGGCCTAAAATCGTCCCTAGTAAGGGACGTGCCTTCTCCCACGCACCCTGTTGCACATAACCAGCCGCCTCGGCATAGCGTTCTGACATCTCCTTTTCACTGCGCGCCTGTTCCAGACTGTCTATCCAGGCAGCGTTGCCAGATTCGATTTCTAGTAAGCGTTTATAGGCGGCCTCAGCCTCGGCCCACTCCTCCTGGGCCATGTATCGGCCCGCAGCTTGAGCGCCTTCAGCCAGCGCCTGTTCGCGCTGGCGTTGTCGGGTGCGTTCTACTTTGTCCGGTAACCCCGCCCGTTCAAAGGCCGCCAGAGCGGTCGCGTAATCCTGGCTCGCCAGGGCCTGATCCCCCCGCTGCTCCCAAATGGTGCGTTGTCCCTGCCGCGCCGTTTGCTCCTGCGGGGAGAGGCTTAAGACGCGGTCATAGAGGGCCAGGGCAGTTTCGTCTTCGCCGGCCGCCTGCGCCTGGCTGGCCTGGCGCAGCAGGGCGCGCACCAGAGGCAGGCGCGCTTCGCTGCGATCCAGGGCATACGCCTGCTCCAATTCCTGGACCGCCCGTGCCACGTCTGCTTGTTCCAACAACGTCTCTCCCAACAAGAGGTGGGCGCGAAAGTGGTGCGGGTTGCGCCCCAAGGCGCGCTCGAACTGGGCTGCTGCCTCAGCCCACTCCC
The DNA here is from genome assembly GCA_034435495.1 of Anaerolineae bacterium. Lineage (GTDB taxonomy): Bacteria > Chloroflexota > Anaerolineae > Promineifilales > Promineifilaceae > DAOTXO01. Next base: position 13,110 of record DAOTXO010000081.1, on the reverse strand, counting down.
GCCGGCGAAAGAGGCGTTCACCCAGTTTGAAAAACTGCTGAGCCACGTCATCGATGCGGTCGATCTCATCCTTGACCGCAGCCAGGGGGCGATTGGCGCGCACCCAACGGCGCAACAGTTCAATGGCAAAGCGGTAGCGCCGCTCCCCTACCTCCACCAGGACACGCCGCCGCACCAGATCGTGTGGAGCCATTTCCACCTCGCGGGTGTGCAGGCGGGCGGCGTGTTGCGACAGCGCTTCGATGATCTTATCTTCGGGGATGTCCCCGCCATCGGGGGACAGCTCTGCCAGCACAGCCGCATAAATCTTTTCCGCCGGCCCGAGACCATCCCACCACCAATCCAGAACATGCCCTCCCATGCGCAAGGCTTCGGTGGCGGCCTCCTCGACCGCCGCTGACGTCACCGGGAAGGGTATGGCTTCGGGTACAGTGCCAGCGCGGTCCCACAAGCGTTGCCCCAGGAGTTGGGTCAAATACGGGTGCCCACCGGTCAGGGTCAGGATGTGGTTGATAGCATTGTCGTCGAAGCGTAGTCTCCCGGACGACTCTCCCTGATGGATCAGGCGGATTGCATCGGTCCGTTCCAGCACCCAGATTTCCTGCATCAGGGCGCTCTTGAACACCTGGGTGAAATCAATCGAGAGGTCATCCCGATGCCGCCCCACCACGAAGACAAAGGCCAGACGTCGTTGGCTGGCGATCAGTCGCGCCAGGTAGGTGCGCAAGGCCCTGGCAGCGACAGTCGAGGGTAATGCTTCCTGGGGCTGTTCAAGATTGTCGAACTCATCCAACAACAAGACGGGCTGGACCTCAGGCGGGAGGGCCGCGTAGAGGCGCGGCAGGAAGTGGCGTTGAAAGGTGCGTCCCTTGTCATCCCAGCTCAGGGAGTCCACCTCTTCCATCTCCAGATTGGCCGCCTCCGCCAGGTCACGGGCCAGGTCAGCCAGCACAGCACCCACATGTTGCCTTTCTCGCCCCTGTAGATCAAAGTAGATGGGCAGAAAGCGGTCGCGCGGCAAATAGTGTTCCAGGTATTTCAGCAAACTTGTCTTGCCGATCCGGCGCTGGCCCAATAGGACAAGGACGTTGGTGCTGACGCCCAATTCGCGCCCGACCCAGGCGATGATGGCTTCCCGCCCCACAAAGCTGGGAGCCTGGTTCACGGGCGGGCCGACGACGTAAGGATTGTAGCCGGTCTGGCTTACCATGTCCCCCCTCCCGTGAGTTGCTCCACCACATTTTTGACAAAGATGGCCAGGCTCTCCGCCGCCAGCCGGCGCGCTTCCCGCGCTGCGCCCACCAGGTGTTGCCAGCGTTCCTCGGTTAAGAAGCGACGGTACTGTCGTTGCTGGAGCCAGGTCTCAGCAGCAATCGAGGGACGGGCCGCCGCAATGACATGGTTGTGCACCCACCAGGCGAAGGCCGCCGAGCTGTTGCGCCAGCGCTCCTGTCGCCGGCGCCCAAAACCTTCGGTCACCCGTTCGGCCAGGCCCAGGTTGGTCAGTCGTTCCAACTCAACACGGAACTGTTCCGGGTGGGTGATATCCTGATTGTCGAAGGTGCGGCCCAAGGCGGCATTGCCCCACTCCGCCAGACACAACATCACCGCCGTGGTGCGCGATCCATCGTCCAGGGCGTTCCACAGATCGTCAAAATGGTGGGCGAAACCATGTATGACCCCTCGGGCGGCCCTTTGGTAACGCTCGGAAGCCGGCAAGGTGAGAGGCAGGGGATAAAGCTGGGCTGCTGTAGCTTGCAACAGAAAAGGGGAAGGGCCGGCCCAACGGCGAATAAACGCCCTGTCCGTGGCCGAAAAGCGCTCCTCCCCTTGTTGCAACAGTTGCTCAATGGCGGCGGCATCAAAGGGCAGCAGTTCCACTTGCAGAACGTTGTTGAAGAAGGGGGAGTTGATATCCAGCAACCCTCGCCCTTCGGCGTTCATGGCTGCAACGGAGAGCCGGCTGGCCGCCACCAACGCCAGCCCACCGCTGTTGTTGGCCAGCGAGCGCAAAGTGCCAAAAAAACCAGGGTCGTGAAAGTTGGCATGGCGCAACAGTCGCTCAAACTCATCCAGCAGCAGCAACAAGCGCCGCCCCTGGCGTTGCGCCAGGTATTTGAAAACGCGCTCCAGACTGCCCTTATCGTAGCGGGCTGCTTCCGCCTGCCTGAGATGCCGCGATAGGGCCGCCTGCTGAGGCTGGTGGCGCAGCGGCGCCAGAACCTCACCCCAGAAAGCGGCCGGGGTATAGTCCAGAGGGATCATGTGGAGGTCACAATACACCACCACCCAACTGGCGTTGAGCAATCGTTGATGTTGGAAGGTGGCGTCTGTCAGCCGGAGCAGCAAGGAGCTTTTACCCACGTGGGGCTGGCCCACAACGACGGTGGATTGGGGAGTGGTGGGGTGAATCAACCGCTCCAGGATGATGTGCAAATCCCGTTCGCGGTTGATAAAATACATCCCCTGCACAGGGGGGCCGGCGATGAAAGGATTGATAAGCGGTGCCTCTGGCATTCCCTATGTGCCTCCTTGACACGTGGGAATTGTAGCCGAGAGGGGGAAATGATCAACTGCTGGTTTTTTGCAGCCAGAGCGCCTGGTACGGCCCCAGGGGGATGCCGTGCCAGCCGGCCGACTCCTGCCCCGTCAGACGATCCACCAGCCGGCCGTTGAAACCCAGTTCGTGCAACCGGCGGGCGCTGACCACCTGGTGTTCGGCCGAGAAGTTGCCCAGGACAAGCAGCCGGCCGCGCGGACTGTGGCGCAACAGGCCTAACACCTGTTCGTTGTGTGTCCAGACAGGGGTGGCGGCCGCCTGGGCGTGCAGGGCCGGGGTGCGCTGGCGAGCGGCTACGATGGCCTGCAAGCCGTGAAAAATGCGCCCCGGTAAGGAAGCGGGGTCATGGCGCGCCTCGGCAAAATGCCAATCCATCTTGGGGCGATGTAGCCAGCGGTTGTCGTGGGCGTGCTCAGGCTCGTCGGCGTAGCGGTAATCGTTGAGCAGGCCGATTTCATCCCCCATGTAGATCAGGGGAATGCCGCCGTAAGCGAAGATGATGGTGTGAATCAGCAAAATGCGCCGGACGGCCAGGTCGGCCGCGTAGGTGTCTTGATGTTGGATGGCCGCTTCTATGCCGGCCAGGGAGGCGCAGCTGCCGCTGATACGCCGGTCGAGCGTTTCGGGGTTGAATTGAAACACCGCCCCTCGTCCAAAGGAGTTGGGAAACTGCCCGCTGTAGAAGTCGCTGAGAAAGGAACGGTGGTGGAAACCGCTGATACCCAGTGCGCCGGCGTTTTCGTCGGTGATGGCCCAGCCAATGTCATCGTGACAGCGCACATAGGTGACCCAGGCCGCGCCGGAGGGCATTTCTGGCAGCTGTTGCAAGGAATGGGTTGCCAGGCGCACATTCCTCTCCGCTAGAGCGCTCCACAGCAAGACCATCAGGCTGTTGTGATAGGCCAGCTCGCACTCTTTGTTGGCGGCCGGGCCGACCCCCAGATAAGGTACAACCAGATCGGGTGAAACGATGGCCTCGGCTTTCAAAACCAGGCCGGGGGCTGCCAGCCGCGTCAAGACGCGCAGCGCCTGCAAGATGGCGTGGGCCTGGGGCAGATTCTCGCAAGTTGTGCCCAACTCCTTCCACAGGAAAGCTACCGCGTCCAGACGCAAAATTTCCACCCCCTGATTGGCCAGATAGAGCATGATGTCCAACATCTCCCCCAGGACGGCCGGGTTACGGTAATTCAGGTCCCACTGATATTCATGGAAGGTCGTCCACACCCAGCGGCCGGCGTCGGCGTGGTAGAGGAAGTTGCCATGTTTGAAGTCGGGGAAGATTTCGCGCAGGGTGCGTTCATACTGGTCGGGCAGGCTACGGTCGGGGAACATCAGGTAGTAATCTTGATAGACGGGGTCGCCGGCCTGCGCCTGCTGCGCCCAGATGTGCTCCATAGCCGTATGATTGCAGACAAGGTCGGTGCACAGACTGATGCCAGCGGCGCGCAATTGGGCGGTCAGGGCCGCCAGATCGGCCATGGTTCCCAGGCGGCTATCGACCTGGCGGTAATCTGCCACAGCGTAGCCGCCATCGTTTTCGCCGGCGCGCGGCTGCAACAGGGGCATGAGGTGCAGGTAGGTGACGCCTAACTCCTGCAAATAGGGGATTTTCTCCGCTACCCCTTGCAAGGTGTCAGCGAAGCGGTCGACGTAGGCGATGTAGCCCACCATGTGCGCCTGTTGGAACCAGTCGGGTTGGAGCAGACGTTGCTGATCCAGGGTGCACAGGTCGGCCGGCCGGCCGGCATACCCTTCTCCTGCAATCATCAGAAAACGTTCCAACCAGGTCGCAAAATCGGGGCGCTCACCATACAACAGACGCAAGGGGCGCAAAATGTCGTCCCAAAAGACGACCAGGCGCAGGCGGAAGGTTTCCTGTTCCCAGGCTGGCAGGCGCTGCAAGCAGCTTTGTTGGAGGCGTTCAAAGTAGAGTTGAGCGGCGTCAGCCATAAGCTCCTCGATGCTCCAGGTAGAACGAAGGGTGATAGAGGTGGGCGGCCGGTGTGGTCGGGTGGACGTCAGGGGTCAGGCGCTGAGCCACAGCGCGGTGTAAGGCAGAAGAGTGTTCGTGGGCGTTGGCTCGCCGGCCAGATCGCGCAGACCCTGGATGTCCAGCGTCAGAGGTTGGGCCTCAGCGCTCAGGTTGTAAAGACATAACACAGAAGCGGTGCCCAGGGTGCGTCGATAGGCAAGGGTGGCCGGCCGGTCTGTCTCCACCCAGCTCAACTCACCCCGTTGCAAAGCTGGTGTGGCTCGCCGGCCGGCCACCAGGCGGCGCGTCCAGTTGAGATAGGAGTCGGGGTCTGCTTCCTGAGCGGCAACATTCACCGTCGGGTAGTCGGCGTTGACCGGGAAATAAGTTTGGGTGGCGCGGGAGAAGCCAGCCTGGGGGGAGCTATCCCACTGCATGGGGGTGCGGCAGCCGTGGCGGTCGGGCAGAGCGATATTGTCCCCCATGCCGATCTCATCCCCATAATAAATGATGGGCGCGCCGGGGAGGGAGAAGAGCAATCGGTTGAGCAGGCGCCAGCGGCGTGGATCGTGTTCCACCAGCGGCGTCAGGCGACGGCGAATGCCCAGATTGGAACGCATCCGGGGATCAGGGGCGTATTCCTGCCACATGTACGCCCGTTCTTCGGGTGTCACCATCTCCAACGTCAACTCATCGTGGTTGCGCAAAAAGGTCAGCCATTGCGCCCCGGCCGGAATGGGCGGCGTTTGAGCCAGAATGTCCACAATGGCGCGTTTATCCCCTCGACGCAACGCCATGAAGAGACGGGGCATGATGGGGAAGTGGAAGCACATGTGGAACTCATCTCCAGCGCCAAAGTAGGGCAAGAGGTCGGCCGGCCACTGATTGGCTTCGGCAATGAGCACCCGGCCTGGATATTCATCATCGATCAGCCGGCGCACCTGCTTGAGAAAATCGTGGGTAGGAGGGAGGTTTTCACAGTTCGTCCCTTCCCGCTCGTATAGGTAGGGTACGGCGTCGGCGCGGAAGCCATCAATGCCCATATCCAGCCAGAAACGGATGACACGGAACATCTCTGCGTGCACCTGGGTATTGTCGTAGTTGAGATCGGGTTGGTGGCTATAGAAACGATGCCAGAAGTAACGGCCGGCCGTCGGATCGAAAGTCCAGTTGGAGCTTTCGTAGTCGAGAAAGATGATGCGCGCCTGGCTGTACTCGGCGCCGGTGTCGCTCCAGACGTAGTAATCGTGGTAGGGGGAGCGACGGTCGAGGCGCGCCGCCTGAAACCAGGGGTGCTGGTCAGAAGTGTGGTTCATCACCAGGTCGATCACCAGGCGCATTCCGCGAGCATGGACGGCGTCGATGAAGGCTTTGAAATCGGCCATATCTCCATAGTCGGGGTGAATGCTGGTGTAATCGGCCACGTCGTAGCCATCGTCCCGCAGCGGAGAGGGGTAGTGGGGCAAAATCCAGATGCAATCCACCCCCAGAGATTGGATGTGATCGAGACGGGCCATCGCGCCGCGTAAATCGCCATGTCCGTCGTCGTTGCTATCGCCGTAGGCGCGCAGATAGAGCTCGTAGAAAACGGCGTTTTGATACCAGGGAGAAGGGTCAGATGGGGACATGAGCGCGATTAGGAAGATTGGGCCGGCCGGTGGCTGGCGTTGTGCTGGTGTGGGGATGATGCCGGCTAGAAGCCGGCGCTCCCCTGGCGCCGGCCAGGGTGGGATATGGGCGACTTAGGGCAAGCCATGGCGACGAATGACATCACGATACCAAAAGGCGCTATCTTTGGGGTAGCGATGCTGGGTGGCGTAGTCCATGTAGACGATACCAAAGCGCTGGGTGTAGCCGCGTGACCACTCGTAGTTGTCCATGAACGACCATTGGAAGTAGCTGCCCACCGGCACGCCGGCCTGGATGGCGCGCTGGACAGAGCGGATATGTCCCTCCAGATAGGCGATACGGGGGGCGTGGGCGAGGCGGCCGGCCGCGTCCGGGTGGTCGAGATAGCTGCACCCGTTTTCGGTGACCAGGATTTGCGGTGGCTGGTATTCAAAGAACAGGCGCAGCAAGAGTTGGTAGAGCATATCTGGCACAACTTCCCAACCCATCTCGGTGCGTTCAGCCAGGGGCGCAGGGAAGATGACCTGGGGCAGGTTGTCCGGGGTATTGTCGCGCGCTACATAGCGGGTGTAGAAGTTCACCCCCAGAAAATCAGTTGGGGCAGCGATGATGGCATAATCTTCCGGGCGCACGAAAGTCAGACCGCGTGGCAACGCGCCGCGTTCGATGTAATAGGCGGTCGTATCGGCCGGATAACGCCGGCCGTAGAGGGGATCGAGGAACCAGCGGTGAAAGTAACCATCCCACACTCGCGCCGCGTGATAATCGACCGGGCTGGGGCTGGCGGGGACGGCCGGCTCGAAGTTGAGCGTGATGCCTACCTGGGCCTGGGGCGCGGCCGCACGAATACGCTCTACTGCCAGACCATGGGAAAGCAAAAGATGATGGGCCGCTACCAGGGCTGTGCCTTCATCCTGAAGGCCGGGGGCGTGCACCCCCAGCTGGTGGCCTAACATGCTGCTGCACCATGGTTCATTGTGCGTCACCCAGTGCTGAACGCGGTCGCCCAGCGTCTGCGCGGCTACCGTGGCGTAATCGGCAAAGGCTTCGGCGGTGCTACGCGCCGTCCAGCCTCCCTCCTCCTGCAACGCCTGGGGCAGGTCCCAATGGTAGAGGGTTGCCAGAGGGATGATGCCCGCTTCTAACAACCCATCCACCAGGCGGTTGTAGAAGTCCAGGCCTTTGGTGTTGACACGGCCGCGGCCGGCCGGCAACAAGCGTGGCCAGGCAATCGAAAAACGGTACGCTTGAAGGCCCAAATCGCGCATCAAGGCGACATCTTCCGGCCAGCGATGGTAATGGTCACAGGCCACGTCACCGGTGGAAGCATCTTCAATTGTGCCAGGCGTGTGAGCAAACCGGTCCCAGATCGACTCACCGCGCCCGTCTTCATTCCAGGCCCCCTCGATCTGGTAGGCGGATGTCGCCACGCCCCAAATAAAGCCTTTGGGGAAGCGCCATTCAGTCATGATGAATATAGAGGCAGCCGGGTTTACTCAGACAACCCGGCTGCTAAGAAAAGGGCTAACCTTTGACAGAGCCAGCCAGCAAGCCACGCACGAAGTAGCGTTGCAGCGAAAAGAAAACCAGCAGCGGCAGCAACATGCTCACGAAAGCGCCGGCCGTCAGCAGATGCCAATCTTGCCCCCGCGAGCCCACAATATCCGCCAGCCGCATGGTCACCACCTCGAACTCGGGATTGCCGCCCAGGAAGATGAGCGCCACCAGGAAATCATTCCACACCCACAGGAATTGGAAGATGGCGAAGGAGGCCAGGGCTGGCACGGACAGCGGCAACACCAGCCGGGTGAACACGGTGAAGTGCGACGCCCCGTCGATAAAGGCGGATTCCAACATTTCACGCGGCAGGGTGCTGATGTAGTTATAGAGCAGGTAGGTTGCCAGCGCCAGACCAAAGCCGGCGTGCGCCAGCCAGATGCCCAAATAAGTGCCGTTCAATTCCAGTCGGCTGTAATCGTTCAAAATGGGAACCAGGGCGATTTGCAGCGGCACCACCAATAAGGCGATCACCACGATGAAGAGCAGTCGCCGGCCGGGGAAATTCATCCAGGCAAAGGCGTAAGCGCCAAAAGCGGCGATGAGAATGGGGATGATGGTAGCCGGCACGGCGACGGCCACGCTGTTCAAGAAAGCGCCTGTCATGTCGTCCCCAGGAATGGTTTCGATGGTGCCATCTGCCCGTTGAAACTCAAAATCTTTACCGCTTAAAACCTGTGCGTAGTTTTCGGTGGTGAATTCCCAGTTGACTGCCCATTGCCGGTCCTGAACTTCAATGCGACCGAGATTGCGGTTGCCGATCCACAAAACTTGCTGCCCATCGGGGTTGGTGACACCGGCGCGTAGCTCCTCAAAGGTGGCTTGCACACCAGCTACGTCCATAACGGAGCGGCTATCCAGACCAGCGGCGCGGGGATCAATCGTTTCAACTGTGATCCAGGCGCGATGAGGGAAGACCGTCCACCAACCGGAAGAGTCAATATCTTCCCGCGACCGGAAGGAGGAGACCAGAATGCCCAGCGTTGGAACAGTCCACAGCAAGACTAATAAAAACAGCCCGCCATTGACGGCCAGATTTCCAATCCATGGTTGTCTGCTTGTGCGCTGCATGTTAGAAAGCCTCCTGCTCGCGGAATTGCCGCAAGTTGTAGAGCATCACGGGGATGACAGCAATCAACAGAACGATGGCCACCGCCGAACCAACGCCTGAGTTGCGGGCCACAAAGGATTGACGATAAAACTGGGTAGCAATGACTTCCGTACCAAATTGCCCACCTGTCATCACCCATACCACATCGAAGATTTTGAGGGTGAAGATGATGATGGTGGTCCAAACGGTGATGATGGTGCCCCGGATATAGGGAATCATGATGCGGAAGAAAATCTGGACTTCGCTGGCCCCGTCGATGCGGCCGGCTTCGATGAGATCATCGGGGATGCCTTTCAGAGCCGCCGAGAAAAGCACCATCGCGAAGCCTGTTTGCAACCAGATCACAATCGCAATGAGAAATAAGTTGTTCCAGGGGATGATATCCGCCCAGGCTGTCCATTGTTGCGGCGCTGCCCCCAGGCTGGTCGCTACGGCGTTGAGCAGGCCTATCTGTTCGGCCCCCGGTGGCCGGAAAGCGTAGATAAAGTTCCAGATGACCCCGGCCCCGACGAAGGAGATGGCCATGGGTAGGAAAATCAGCGATTTCGCCAACCGTTCTGCTTTGCTGCGGTCGGCCAGAACGGCCACCAACAATCCAAAGCCAACGGAAAAGGTGCTGCCGAAGACAATCCACAGGATATTGTTACGAATGGCCTCAGTCAACAACCGTTGGGAGAAGAGCGTGACGTAATTATCTAGAAAGACGAAAGTCTGGCCGTCACGATCCAAAAGGCTAAGCCCAAGTGTTCGTACCGTAGGCACAGCCAGATACCAGGCAAGGATAGCGATGGCAGGCCCAACAAAGACAAAGGGTTGCAAGCGCTGTGTCCAGAGGTCGGGCAGACGCTCCACCAGGCCGTTAAAAACCCAATAGAGCAAGGCAATGCCGCCGACGCCCCACACGATGGCTACCCCGGCAATCAGCCACTTTGAGGCGTTGCTGTCGCGCAAAAAGATGAACCCGACATAGAGAATCCCAAAAGCCAGGAATGGAATGATGAGTGAAATCAGCAAGCGCCCTAGCCAGGAGATGTACCGGCTCAGACCGCTTTCCGACATATTACGCTGATCTACCAAACGCGCCATGCGAAAACCTCCTTCTCTTGCCTGGAGGATGGTTTCCAATCCCGCCGCTGGAAACCATCGCTATTGTGCCAAAGGAATAGGATGAAAAGAACGGCCAGCCCACATGGGCTGGCCGTTGCGAAACTGCGAAGGCCTTATCTCGGCCAGGCCGCGTCGATTTCCTGCGTCACGGTGTCAAGGTCGGCCACGCCACTGACGTAATCAACCATACCGGTCCAGAATTTGCCGGCCCCAACTTCACCGGGCATCAAGTCAGAGCCATCGAAGCGGAAGCTGGTGGCGGCTGCCACCAATTCCGCCAGATTGCGCTCCAGCTCCTGGCCGTACATCTCAGGGGTAGCGGTTTGGTGCACCGCCAGCGCCCCGCCGTCGGTCAACCAGCCGCCGGCCGACTCCGGTACAGTGAAGTACTCCATCAGAGCGCGCACTTCCGGCCGGTCGTTGAACATAGCCATGATGTCGCCGGCTACCAGGAAGGGCTTGCCATACGCCTCGTCAACGGGCGGCAGATAGAAGACGCCGTACTCCTGGTTGAAGGTCGAGCCTTCGGGGAAGAAACCGGTAATGAAGTTGCCTTGCTTATGCAGCCAACATTGAGGAGTATCCCCGAACATGGGCAGAGGAGCATCGCTGAAGGTGGTTCCTACAATGGAGGCGCGCCCGCCCAGGACGTAGGCATCATTGAACCAGATTTCACTCCAGGTCTCAATCGCTTTCTTGACTTCGGGAGAATCAAAGGGCAATTCGCCCCGTGTCCACAAGTCGTAGTTTTCCAGCGATGTGGTGCGCAACATCATCTCTTCTGTCCAGTCAGTGGCTGGCCAACCCGTCGCCACGCCAGAGCCAATGCCGATGCACCAGGGGGCGTCGCCGTCATCGGCGATCTGCTGGGTCAAGGCCAGTAGCTCTTCCCAGGTGGTGGGAATGGTGTAGCCGGAAGCTTCAAAAGGGGCTTTGGGGTACCACACCAGACTTTTGCCGTTGAAGCGATGCCAGACGCCGGCCATCATAGGGCCGTCCGGCCCGGCCATATTTGCCATATCAAGCCAGCTTTGGTTGTATTGCTGTTGCAGCCACTCCATGGGAATGAAGGTGGCGGGATCGATTACCTTGCCCTGACGGACAAAGCTACCCAACAAGCCGGGTTGGGGGAAATCCGCGATGTCAGGGGCGTCGCCGGCGTCAACACGCACAGAAATCGAAGCCTCAAACTCTTTGCCACCGATGTATTGCACATCAATCCCTGTGGCCGCTTCGAAGGCCGTCATGGATTGGTCGAAGCGCACAACGTCGATATCGGCAAAGGGGCCATCTACGATGACCTGCGTCCCGCTGAATTCACCCTTGATTGCTCTCTCCAGGAAACCGCCGGGGATGACCGGGAAACCCACATCCGCCATCTCCTCGTCAGCTGCGTCCTCGCCGGTCGCCGGTTCTTCTACTTCTCCACCGGTGGCCGGTTCTTCCGCGCCGCCGCAGGCTGCCAAAACCAGAACCAGAGCCAACAGCAAACTCAACAGCAGGTGCCATTTTCGCGTTTTCATAATCATTCTCCTCCGAAAACATGATTGTTAATGAACTGAGCAGGCAATGGGCGACACGCCCACGCCGCCATCACCACAGGATGGGACGCCGGCCGGGCGGCCGCGTGTGAAATAGGTCGTAATAGGTTTGATAATCGACCAGACACCTCCTCACACTATCTTGGGGAGCGCCACACGAGCGCGATCAACGCTATGGGCGCTGATATTGCCACACCGGAGTTACACAGCGTCAGAGGACGTCGCCGGGTACTTTCAGAAAGCGAAAGGGGGCGGGGCCGTTGTCTGGCGTTGGATCAACGCCGTGGGCAGTTCAATGTGTTCCGGTTCTCCGGGCCGATCGCGTTCGATCAGGTTCAGCAATAGCTGAGCGCCCAGAACACCCGATTCCAAAAGCGACTGTCGCACAGTCGTCAATTGCAGGTAAGCCGCGATTTCAATGTCGTCGTATCCCACCACCGACAACTCTTCAGGGATGGACAGCCCCATTTCACGCGCTACTTCCAACGCTCCCAGGGCCTGGGAATCGCTGGAAGCAAAAATGGCGGTTGGACGCGGTGGGAGGCACAACAGTTGACGTGTCATCTCCCGCCCGCCGGCTCGTCCTTGCTCACCTTCCAACTGCCAGGCCGGGTTGGGGCGGACACTGGCCTCAGCCAGGGCCGCCTGGTAGCCAGCATGCCGTTGGCTGCTGGCAGTGAAGCCAAGAGGGTTGGTCAAGGGGTCGCTGATGAAGGCGATGCACCGGTGGCCGAGGGTTAACAAATGCCGCGTGGCCATCACCCCTCCCTGGAAATCGTCCACATAGACGCAATTCAGGTCGGGATGGTAGGTGTCGATCACAACAAAGGGGGTGTGATTTTCTTCCAAGCGGTGTACCTCTGTTGCATTAGGGGCCAGCGAGATGAAGATGATACCATCCACACGTTGTTGAAATAAGCGTTGAAAAGCATGGGCGCGTTGGGTGACTGTCTCCACATTGAAGAGAAATAGGTCGTATGGACTTTGCGCCAACACCGACATTACCCCACGCAAGCGCTCGACAAACGAAGGTACAGTGAAATAGGGCACAACGGCAGCAATGGTTAAAGCGCGTCCCGACGATAACTGCCGCGCAATGGGGTTGGGGGTGAAGCCCAGGGCTTCAATCGCTGCCAAAACACGCTGCCGCGTGGCCGGGCTGACGTTGGGATTGTTATTTAACACCCGGGACACAGTCCCAATCCCGACCCGGGCCTGTCTGGCGACATCACGGATGGTGGGCATGACACACCTGGTCGACGCCTTCTGGTGGCTTGAACGAGGCCATAAGTGGTTATGTCCTCGCCTGGACCCTAAACGCCCGAATTGGAAGCGGTTCCAATAAATAATAGTGTACATGAATTCAAGATTCTTGTCAATCTGTGTACAATCATCATTGCGAGGTGGGCGGCATGAGAACCACCTTGTGAAGGGGTTGCGATGCCTTATCTTTTTTTGCCTTCGGTGCATCTCTACTATGAGTTGCATGGCCCCCGGCCGGCCGTACCATTGTTGCTTTTGCATGGGGCGGCGGCTACTTTCCAGCGTGGGTGGCGGCGGCAAGTGACTGCTTTTAGCCAACAGTACCGTGTCATTGGCGTCGATTTGCCTGGGCATGGACAAAGCGTCAACC
>DAOTXO010000080.1:0-5465 GCA_034435495.1 Anaerolineae bacterium | reverse complement strand
GGCGCAACGCTTGCCAAAGGGGGGGCGGTCGGCGAAGTTGTGGCGGTGCGTGATGTCTCCTTTGAGGTACACGAGGGGGAAAACTTTGTCATCATGGGTCTCTCCGGCAGCGGGAAATCCACCCTGCTACGCTGCCTCTCCCGCCTGATCGAACCAACGCAAGGGCAGATTCTCATCGATGGGCAAGATGTCACCCGAATGAACCGACGGCAGCTACAAGAGTTGCGCCGACACAAGATGAGCATGGTCTTCCAGCGCTTCGGCCTCTTTCCTCACCGCCGCGTGATCGACAACGTGGCCTATGGTCTGGAAGTGCGCGGGGTGGAAAAACTGGAGCGGCTGGAACGCGCCCGCGTCATGCTCGATCTGGTGGGGTTGGCCGGCTGGCAAGACCGCTTTCCCCATGAGCTGAGTGGGGGAATGCAGCAACGGGTGGGGCTGGCCCGCGCCCTGGCGGTCAACCCGGAAATCTTGATGTGCGATGAACCCTTCAGCGCGCTCGACCCCTTGATTCGCCGCGACATGCAGGGGGAGCTGTTACGTCTGCAACGCACCCTGCGCAAAACGCTGGTTTTTATCACCCACGACTTTCTGGAAGCGTTGAAAATCGGCGACCGCATTGCCATCATGAAAGATGGCGAGATTGTCCAACTGGGCACACCCCAGGCGATTGTGGCGCATCCCGTCAACGCCTACGTGCGCGACTTCACGTTGGATGTACCACGTGCCAAAGTCTTGACGGCCGGGAGCATTATGACGCCGATCAACGGCCTGGCGGTAGATGAGTTGGTGCGCGTGGCGGCCGAGACGCCTCTGGAGCATCTGATTCATCTGACCGCCATGGCGGATGCTCCCCTGGCGGTCGTCAATGCGGCCGGCGAGGTGTTGGGGGTGGTGCAGCGCGCCACCCTCATGTTGGCGATTGCGCCCCAGGAGGAAACCGCATGAACTGGCGGCAACGTCACCGTTCCTGGTTAATTCTCCTCATCAGTTTGGGCTGCCTGGCGATTTTGTTTTGGATCGACCGGCGCATCTACGCTTTTGGCGACTTTCCGGCCGCCTGGAATCTGGGTCTGCGCCGGCCGGTTGACCAGTTCCAGGTGTGGGTTATCGCCCATCGGGGCAGCCATCCCATCTTCACCTTTTTCTTCGAACCTTTCAGCAGCGCTGTCGAATCGCTCCTGCGTCTGGCCGAAAATCTGCTGCTGGGCCTGCCCTGGCCGGTGGCCATCCTGGGCCTCTTTTTGCTCGCCTATCGGCTGGCGGGTTGGAGCATGGCCGGCCTCACCACCCTGTGTCTGACGTTGATGGGATTGCTCGGCTTGTGGGACGAGAGCCTGCAAACGCTGGCGCTGATGGTGATGGCGGTCATCATCTCCCTGGCCATTGGCATCCCGCTGGGGATTGTGGCTGCCTTTTCCGACCGCTTTGAGCGCTGGAGCCGGTCGCTGTTGGACGCCATGCAGACCATGCCCGCCTTCGTCTATCTCATTCCCGTTTTGCTCTTCTTTGGCGTGGCGCGTGTTCCCAGTGTGGTGGCAACTGTCATTTATGCCATTCCGCCCGCCCTGCGCCTGACCAATCTGGGCCTGCGGCAGGTCTCGGCCGAGACGTTGGAGGCAGCCCGCGCCTTTGGTTCCACTGGCTGGCAAACCCTGGTCAAAGTTCAGCTGCCTCTGGCCTTGCCCAGCATCATGGCGGGCGTCAACCAGACCATCATGATGGCCCTGGGCATTGTGGTCATCGCGGCCCTGATCGGAGCCGGCGGTCTGGGGAATATCGTGCTGCTCGCCTTGCGCCGGGTGGATGTAGGGCAGGCCATGGAGGCCGGTCTGGCGATTGTGCTTCTGGCAATCTTGTTGGATCGTTTGAGCGACGCTTTGAGTCGGGCTCCTCAAGCGGTGCGCCGCCGCGCCGGCGCGCCCACTCCCCAACGCTGGCCGCGCCGCCATGCCTATTTACTCACCAGCCTGGTTGGCCTGGCGCTATTGGGGCTGGTGAGCCGGGCGATGGGGGCGGGGGAGTTCCCGGCCGATTGGACTATCTCGCTGCGCCGGCCGGTCAGCGCCGCTGTGGTGTGGATGCGCGACAACCTCTACGTCATTCCCGGTTCCAACGTCGGCGCCGGGCCGTTCAGCGACTTCATCACCCTACAGCTCCTTAACCCTCTGCGCCTCTTTTTACAAACCTGGCTCCCCTGGCCCGCTCTGGTGTTCAGTACAGCCGCCCTGGCATGGCTGGTGGCTGGCTGGCGCATGGCGCTTGGTTCGGCTGTGGGGTTGCTGCTCATGGGTGGGCTGGGGATGTGGGAGCTGGCCATGGACACCCTCAGCCAGGTCTTTGTGGCGGTCATCATTGCGGTGGCGTTGGGGTTGCCGCTGGGCGTGTGGGCGACCTACAGCCCCACCCTCGACCGCGTGCTACGGCCGGTGATGGACTTTTTGCAAACCATCCCTCCCTTTGTCTACCTTGTGCCCGTCATCATGCTCTTCAACATTGGGCGTGTGCCGGGCATTATCGCCTCGGTGCTCTACGCCATTCCCCCCACCATTCGTCTCACCAGCCTGGGTATTCGCCAGGTGGACCCGGCGGCGGTGGAGGCGGCGCGCGCTTTTGGCTCCACTTCGCGCCAGATGTTGCGCAAAATCCAGCTGCCGCTGGCGCTGCCCACCATCATGTTGGGCATCAACCAAACGATCATGATGGTGCTGGCCATGGTTATCATCGCCGGTCTGGTGGGTGGCGGTGGCCTGGGTCTGGAGGCGGTCATCGGCCTGGCGCAGAATCAGACCGGCCGGGGGGTGGAAGCGGGCCTGGCGATTGTCATCCTGGCCATCATCATTGACCGCATCACCCAGGCCTGGGCCGAGCGCCGCGCCCAGGCGGTCAATCTGGGCAAGTAGGGGCGAACCTGTGTGTTCGCCCTCAGTGTGTTCGCCCTCAGATAGGGCTGACGTCCAACCAGCCATCCCCTCCCTATACCGTCGTGGCCAGCTTCAGGTCCTCCCGCCGCCGGCGCGAACGTCGCCGCGCCGCAGCCACAAAGGCCACAAAGAGAGGGTGCGGCCGATTCGGCCGGCTCTTAAACTCTGGGTGAAACTGACTGCCCAGCATAAACGGGTGATCACGCAGCTCCGCAATCTCCACCAACCGGTTATCAGGTGATAAGCCGCTGAACACCATCCCCCGACTTTCCAACACCCCCCGATAAGCGTTGTTGAATTCCCAGCGATGGCGATGGCGCTCCTGCACCAGGTCTGTGCCATAGGCTGTGGCGGCGCGGGTATTGGGCGTCAGCTGGCAGGGATATGCCCCCAGCCGCATGGTGCCCCCCATACTGGCTAGATGTTGCTGATCAGGCATGAGGCTGATGATAGGATGGCGCGTGCCGGCGTCAAACTCGGTGCTGTTGGCCGTTTCGTCGCCCAACACGGTGCGCCCAAACTCGATACACATCACCTGCATACCCAGACAGAGGCCTAGATAGGGAACTTTGTTCTGGCGCGCCCAACGCGCAGCGGCGATTTTGCCCTCAATTCCTCGGTAACCGAAACCGCCAGGCACTACCATACCATCCACCGACTCCAACACGTCCCAACCCTTGCCTTTCTCCAGGTCGCCGGAGTACACCCAGGCAATATCCACATCGCACTGATTGGGAATACCGGCGTGGTTGAGGGCCTCTTTGACGCTCATATAGGCGTCGTGGAGTTGGACGTATTTACCCACCATGGCAATGCGCACGGCCGGTTTGGGACGCTCCAACTCAGCCACCAGCCTGGCCCACTCATTCAAGACAGGCATGGCAGCCGGCAGGCGTAATCGTTCCGTCACGATGTCCGCCAGACGCCCGCGCTCCAACTCCAAAGGAATGCGGTAGAGAAGATCGCTGGTCACGGCCGGAATCACCGCCCGGCGCTCCACATTGCAGAAGAGGGCAATCTTGTCCAGGTGCTCTTCCTCGATGGTGTAGTCAGCCCGCGCAATGATGATGTCGGGTTGAATGCCAATGCCGCGTAGCTCGCGTACACTGTGCTGGGTTGGCTTGGTCTTCAGCTCTTTGCTGGCGGCCAGATAGGGCAGATAGGTCACATGCACGTAGAGGGTGTTGTCATAGCCCACATCGGCCCGCATTTGGCGGATGGCCTCCATGAAAGGCAGGCTTTCGATGTCCCCCACCGTTCCCCCAATCTCCACCAACACCACGTCCACATCCGTTTTGTCGGCTATGGCGCGCATAAAGCGCTTGATCTCATTGGTGATGTGGGGAATGACTTGAATGGTGCCCCCCAGGTAGTCACCGCGACGCTCTTTGGCGATGACTTCGGCGTATATCCGGCCGGTGGTGACGTTAGACATCTGGTTGAGATTGACATCAATGAAGCGTTCGTAATGTCCCAGATCAAGGTCGGTCTCGGCGCCGTCGTCGGTGACAAACACCTCCCCGTGTTGATAGGGGGACATCGTACCAGGATCGACATTCAGATAAGGGTCCAGTTTTTGCACACCGATGGATAGGCCGCGTTCTTTAAGCAAACGTCCTAAGGCAGCGGCCGTAACCCCTTTACCCACGGAGCTAACAACGCCGCCGGTGAAAAAGATATATTTGGTCATGATTTCTTCTACCCCATGGGCGTATGGGAGACGCCCTGACAAATAAAAAGGGGCATGTCACTCTGGGCGACATGCCCCATGCTAGACGTACTCATGACAGGCCAGGCCTGATGCCCCGGCGCAACCGTATGACTGTTGCCATCATAACGGAATGTTAAGATACCACGCGCCGGCCGGCCTGTCAAACCTTTTTAACACGCAAACTAGCCATGTCAAATGTGGAAGCTCCTAAGGGCCAATACCCCACTCAACATCTTCGGTGAAGCCTCTATAACCCACCCAAGCCTTTGTATGGCGCTGAAATAGGGCAGATGCTACACAACTTTCGATCCTATTTTGAATGGCTGACACGCAAACAAAGGGTTGACATCACCCCTTAATGAGGGTAGGATAACTTAACTTTTCTCAAATGGCCTGTTGTTCCCGTAGCCGCGGTTTCCCAACCGCGCCTTCGGTAGCTTCTTGATCAGCATGGTAACCATGCCCATGTCTTCTTCCCAGGCTTACCCACCCCCACCCCCCTTCCCAGCCCAACGCCGACTCCCAGTCCAACGCCGACACCTATTCCCCCGGGGGGCTGCCTTGACGCGGTCAATCCCTGCCCCACGCCGTCGGGTGGTTGATGCCGCCATGAGGTCAATCATACGGCGTCTTGCGCCCAAATATCTACTTCTATGGGGCGGCTTGCTAAGTCTGGGATGGTCTATGTCTGGCTCACCTGTCGCCCCGGCGACACGTGATGTCTGGAGCTCGTTCATTATTAACCAGGGTCACAATCTCATCACACCTTACCGCCCGGCCGTTTACGAGAACACCGTAGTTTACATTACCAACCTATGGGATGAGAGCTT
>DAOTXO010000079.1:0-76886 GCA_034435495.1 Anaerolineae bacterium | reverse complement strand
GTCTGATAGAGCACCGCCCCACCCCCATTGCCGTTGACCAGCTCCAGGGCATAGGGGTCAAGGTCGATGGCGACGCTGTCCACATTTTTGATCTCGATGAACTCGGCGGCGTCGGTGCTATCCTGGTCGTAGTCGATCTCGTTGACCAGCAAAACGCCTGTCGTCTGCGCCGACAGAGGGAAGGCCCGGAGTGCGAGTCCGCCTCCGATCACAAAGAGAGCGACAATTACAGTCAGGCCACGGCTGATGAGCCGCCGTTCCCGTTGCCATGCTACGAACCGCTGCCAACCCATTTTACCCTCCTCGTCTTATCGAATCTTTGAGGAAATTAACGGAGCACTCAAGCCAAGGCTTCCATCACTCGCCAGCGCTGCTCGGGTGTGATGCGCCCCAGACTTTCTAGCTGGGCGAGAAATGGCGTCAGGGTGAAGACGGCGTGCAGCTGATAGCCTTGTGCCTGGAGGGCGGCGCGCCCCCCCTGCTCCCGATCCACTAACACCACTGCTTCGCGTACCTGCAAGCCGGCCGCCTTCAAAGCGGCGATCCCATCCAGAACAGAATCGCCAGAGGTAATCAAATCCTCCACCACCACGGCGGTCTGCCCATTTTTCCATTCCCCCTCAATCGATTTGCCCGTGCCATAATGTTTGGCCGTTTTGCGAGGAAAGATGAGCGGCCGGTTCATTTCCAGGGCGATGGCCGTTCCAATGGGCAAACCGGCGTAGGGGATGGCCGCCAACAGATCAAACGTTAATCCGCGCAACACAGCGGCATACGCCTGGGCAGCCAGGCGCAACGTAGGTGGATGGGACATCAGAAGGCGCAAATCCAGGTAGATGGGGGAAACGCGCCCACTGTGGAGGATGAAACGTCCAAAGCGCACTGCGCCTATGTCATACAACGCCGCCGCCAAGTCAACGTTTGCGCTCATGGTGTTATAATGCCACAATCACATAAGAGAGGCAAACACAAGTTCTCGCCGACCGGGAGTCGGCGCTCCGTGAACGGGCATAAGCGGGGTAAGGAACCCGCGGTGGTAAGGTGCTCTCGTTTTCACGGGAGTGCCGCACCGCGAAGGCGCAAAGAACGCCTGGGAAATCGGCGCGGTTGGGAAACCGCGGCTACGAATGTGCCAGATGGAAGCTGGAGCTCGGTTGTCCTTGTGTACTTCTTATGGGATTTATAGGGAACAGCAGCTGGCGCTTCCTTCCTAAACCACCACGAATTTAGATGTTAACCCCGTTTCAATTCTAGTTTGCCCAATCACCCACTTTGGCCTGATCTTCAGTCAGGTTTTAACTGAACCGCCTGTGTAGATTTTGGCTGCCACTCCTCCCATAATCAGCGCAAAGTTAATACCCTGGCCAGGCATGATTTGACAACCATGTGCCTGGTCTTTTCGCGGAGGAAAGTGAGAAAATGTTCAAACCATTGATGCCTCGCATCGTGCTGATGATGATCGTGCTCCTGGCTGCCTGTAGCGGCGAGCCGGCCGTCGAATCTCCCACCGCTCCTTCACAGACGGTCGAGGAACAACCTGCCACGACGACGGCCGCCTCGAACGCAGACCTGGCCGCCATTAAGCAATACGCCCTGGATAATGCCTACCAAATGCGGGAGGGGACATCGCAATTGCTGGCCTCGGCCGAGGCTTATCATGATGTGATCACCGCTCACAACCTGGATTACCAGGCAGCCTGGGAGGCCAGCCAGGAGGAAGCAACGCGGCTGGTGGCCGAGGCCAAAGCGG
Source organism: Anaerolineae bacterium (assembly GCA_034435495.1). Classification (GTDB taxonomy): domain Bacteria; phylum Chloroflexota; class Anaerolineae; order Promineifilales; family Promineifilaceae; genus DAOTXO01. The sequence continues at coordinate 75,136 of DAOTXO010000079.1, read as the reverse complement.
CCTGGCTCCAGGCCAGCCAATATTATGAACTGGATGAGGGCATCATCGCCGGTGTGCCCTCCCTGGCTTTTTATGATGTGTGGATTGACGCCGGCCCTAGCGCGGAGGAGGCCCCGGCCGAGGCGTATGCGTGGACATTGGAACTACCTGACGGCCGGCGACTGGAAAGCCCCGGCAACTTCTTCCACAGCCTTTTGGAGCCAACTATCTGGGGCACGAAGCCAGAATATACCGGCCTGCGGGTGGACCTGGATGGCGATGGGAACGTTGAACTGGGCGAAGCCCCGTCCGACGCCCAGGTATTGCTCGGCGCGGCCCAAGGGCTAAACCAGGCGACGGCTGAGATGATCACCACCGTGGAAGCCTGGGAACCCACCCTCAGCGACGCCTTTACGGCCCTAGTAGTCATGATCCCCACCATGAATGAATACTTCGAACAGTGGAAACTATCTGCCTATGTGGCCGGGGAGAGCGCGGAGGAGGCAGCCTTCATCGGGGCCAGTCGCCTTTTCGACATCACCAATATTCTCCATGGCCTGGACGTAACCTATGACAATGTTTCTATGCTGGTGGCGGCGGTTGACCCGGCCCTACACGGACAAATTGAAGATGGTTTCGTTGACCTACGAGGTTATGTCGATAACCTGTACGCCCAGGAACAAGGTGGCGTCGATTTTGCGGCCGAGCAGGTAGACCTCTTCGGCACACAAGCCCAGGACAAAGCCACAGCTCTGGCGGGACAGGTGACGCAAGCAGCGGCGGTTTTGAACATTACGCTTGAAGAATAAGGATAGCCGATATGTGCCACGAATTGACCATTCTCGCTCGCCAAGACACGGCTCGCACCATCGCCCGTTGCCGCCATGGCACCATTCATCTCAACTGGGACCGGGCTACGTTACGGCTGCAACCGGCCGAATTGGTCAGGATAGCCCAGTTCCTGAACGCAGCCATCGAATGGGTTGGTGATGAACCGGCCTGTTGTGGCAACCATGACCACTGTCTGGTATATGATGAGCATGGCTATTTCCACCTGTGGTTACTGGGTCTGGGGTTGTATCTGAACGCCCTCTCCTTTTCCCTTTTGCTGGACATGTTGGCCAAAGCAGTGGAGGCCATAACTCGTGATGATCCAGCCCGGCCACAGGCGAGTAGCCGTTTGGGTGGGCACCCCACAGGCCTGTTTTCAGCAAATTGAGATGGAGCGTCGGCTTCCAGGGGCCTGGCGCGGTAAGGACAACGCCAGAAGCGCGGTTAGTCACCCCCGTGAAAACGGGGGGCGGCTACGGGGTGCCTTGGTTTGTAGTAAAGGCTTTAGTCGTTGGCTGGCTGCAAGGGGCGAACACACGGGTTCGCCCCTACAACCGTGAAAACGGGAGCGGCACCTGGTTGCGGCCAGGCGCGGTTGGGAAACCGCGGCTACGAACAGGTGTGATGGAGCGCCGGCTTCCAACCGGCATTAATCATGATGAATGCAAAACGCTGGTACCTCTTGATTTTTCTGACCGTCTGGTTTGCCATGGCATCGGTTCCGGCCCAGGCCGACGAGCATTCCCCCTGGCAAATAGCCGATGCCTTGCAAGATGCACTTTTCCAGGCCCAGGTGGCGCTGTTGGCCGACGATACAACCGCGGCCGCCGATTCCATTGTCGCCGCTCAAGCCATTATGGCCGGGTTAGACGAGCTACCCCTGGAGTGTTGGACGCTGCTAGACCAGGCGCTGACTCAGGCGGCGACGGCCGTGCTTCAAGGAGAAGCTGTAAGCCTGGCTGGGGCGCGTGGACAGGCGCGGGCCGCCATCTTCTGGGGTAGCTATCGGCTGACCCGGCAAGCCGTTGAAGCGGGAAATAGTAAGGCAGCCCAACAGTGGTTGTTGGTTCGCGACTTTCGGCCGAGTACTCGATTCACCCGCCCCGGCGCGGATGCTACCCTGGCCATCCGTCAGATGATAGCGGGCCAGGAGGAGGCAACCCTGGCCCGCCTGGAGGCTGATTTGCTGGATACTTATCAGGCCCGACTGGCAGAGTATCTGGCCATAGCCGCCGACACGAACGAGCTGCCCACCCGGCGGGCCGAGTCGGCCGGCATGGCGGCTCCCTACTGGCGCATCCTGGCCCCAGCCTATACCGAACAGCAGGGTAGCGCCGCGGCCGCTACAGCCATAGCGGGCTTTGACCAACTATTACCGGCCGTGTTGGCTAGAGACGAGGCCACTGTGCAAGAGGTGAGTCGTTCGCTGCTGGCGACGCTGCAAAGCTTTCGCGCGGCCCCGCTCTCCCCGACCGAACAGGCGCGGCGGGCCGGGCAACTGCTGCGCTTCCTGGCCCTGACCCCAGTGGAATATGGGCGGGGCGTCGAAGAAACGACCGTGATGCTTGGCTTCGAGGTGCAGGAGGCTGTCACCTTCATGGGTGGCGCGCAGGCGGCTTTTGCCGATTTGCGCCTGACGCTAGAGGAGGTGGACAAAGATGGGGTGGAGATTCTCGCCAGGCAAATGGATCAGGTAGCGGCCAACCTCAACGCCGCCAACCGCCAGGAGCGCGTGGTGACGCCCGCCCAGATGGAGGCCGATGTGGCTGCCATCACAACCGGGTTGGAGCAACTCTTCCCACCTGAATGGTTGGAGCTCAACGCCGACGCCGACTTCGATGTGCTGGCTTCTGTGCTGGATCAGATGGAAGCGGCCGTGCGGGCCGGTGACTACCAACGAGCAGAGTCGGCCCGGCTGGAAGCTTACGCCATCTTCGACTTTGGCCCAGAGCCGCGCCTGTTGGCCTTTGCCCCCTCGTTGGTGGCCGAGATCGATGGGCGTTTTTGGCAAGGCTACAACGGCCAGCCGGGGCTGGCTCAGGCTATTGCTCTCGAAGCGTCGGTCGCCGAAGTGACGGCTATTCGCACCGCGTTAGATGCGGCCGTGGCCCAGGCCCAACTCACCCTCGGCGACCTGCCCAGCGCCCCCGGCGCAATCATCACCAATGCAGCCATCATTGTCTTCCGCGAAGGGTTGGAAGCGGTGGTTATCCTGGCCGCGTTGATGGCCAGCATGGTGGGAACCTATGCCCATTACCGCCGGCCGATGGTGGTTGGTGTGCTCTTGTCTCTGCTGGCAACAGCCCTGACCTGGGTGCTGGCTCAACAGGTATTGCGTTCACTCACCCGGTTTGGTGAACGATTGGAAGCCATTGTTTCACTTATCGCTATTGGCGTGTTGCTATTGATCACCAACTGGTTTTTCCACAAGAGTTATTGGAAGGACTGGATGGCTGGTTTTCATGCCCAAAAGCGGCGGGTGCTGAGCCGGGAGGCCGGGCAGTTCCTGGGGCTGGTTGTGCTGGGTTTCACCAGCATGTACCGCGAAGGGTTTGAGACTGTGCTCTTCTTACAGGCGTTGGTGTTGGATGCCGGAACAACGGTTGTCCTCCAGGGAACTATCCTCGGTTCGCTGGCGGTGCTGGCGGTTGGCGTCGTCACGTTTCGCTGGCAGACCCGCCTGCCTTACAAGCAGATGCTCATCTGGACCGGTATCTTGATCGGCATTGTTTTGATGACAATGGTCGGCAAGACCGTTCACGTCATGCAGGCGGTTAGCTGGTTAGGGATCACACCCTTGAGGGGGGTGGTTTTTCCTTATTGGGCTGGGTTATGGTTTGGCTTATACCCCACCTGGCAAGGAGTTGGCGGACAGGTGATGGCTGGGGCTTTCGTGCTTGGCAGCTACTACGCGGCTGAATGGTTTCAGCAACGGCGAAGAAAGCAGGCTGGACGCCAAAGAGAGGTGTCCTTGAACGCGCAGAGCAAAGGCTCATAGCTGCGGTTTCACAACCGTGCCTGGCTGCAACCAGGTGCCGGCTTGCAGCCGGCCAACGGCTAAAGCCGTTACTACGAACCAAGGCACCTCGTAGCTGCGGTTTCCCAACCGCGCCTGGTATGGTGCGCGTATGACAAAGGTTGCGTCGGCGCATCGGCCGGCTGATAATTCCTTATGGCGCGTCAGGCATCCACCTGCATCCATCCATTGGTGGGCATTCCACCTAGCCAACGCCACCTTACCTGGAGGAAGGATCATGCCTAAAATTGCTTTCATCGGTGCAGGCAGCACGGTCTTTACCAAAAACCTGCTGGGCGACATTCTCCGTTTTCCTGAATTGGCCGATTGTGCCATCTGGCTACACGATATTGACGCCCAACGACTGGACGAATCGGAGAGGGTGGCGCACTATGTCAGCCACGAACTGGGGGCCCGGCCGGCTATTCACGCCACCCTGGAGCGCCGGGCCGCCCTGGATGGGGCGGACTATGTTATCAGCATGTTCCAAATCGCGGGCTACAAACCCGGCACGGTGATCGACTTCGAGATACCCAGGCGATATGGCCTGCGCCAGACCATTGCCGATACGTTGGGTGTGGGGGGCATCATGCGCGCTCTACGCACTATCCCCGTTTTCCTGGCTATGAACCAGGAGATGGAGGCCCTTTGTCCCCACACCGTGCATCTGCAATATGTCAACCCCATGGCCATGAACTGTTGGGCCATCAGCCGCGCCTCCCGCATCACCACCGTGGGCCTATGTCATAGTGTGCCGCACACGGCCGGGGAGCTGGCGACAGATATCGGAATTCCAGTTGAAGAGATTAACTACCTGGTGGCCGGCATCAACCACATGGCTTTCTTTCTGAAGTTTGAGCGGGACGGCCAGGACCTCTATCCGTTGTTGCACCAGGTGGCGGCTGAGGGCCGGGTTCCTGCTCATAACCGGGTGCGCTATGAGATGCTGCGCCGCCTGGGATATTTTGTCACCGAATCGAGCGAGCATTTCAGTGAGTATGTCCCCTGGTTTATCAAGCGTGACCGGCCGGACTTGATCGAAAAGTTTAACATTCCCCTGGATGAGTACATCCGGCGCTGTGAGGCGCAGATCATCTTCTGGGAGTTTATGCGCGATGAGTTGGCGGCCGGCCGTTACGACAATCCCCTTTTCCGCGTTGCTCCCAGCGTGGAATATGGTTCGCTCATCATTCACAGCCTGGAAACGGGTCAGCCGCGAGTCGTCTACGGCAATGTGCCCAATCAGGGGCTGATCGACAACTTGCCGGCCGGCTGCTGCGTCGAGGTTCCCTGCCTGGTGGATAAAAACGGCCTGCAGCCCACCCACATCGGCGCCCTGCCCACTCATCTGGCGGCGCTGATCCAGACCAACATCAATGTTCAGGCGTTGACCGTCGAGGCCGCCCTGACCGGCAAGCGAAAGCCTATTTACCACGCCGCTATGCTCGATCCCCACACGGCCGCCGAGCTGGACCTGGAACAAATCTGGAATCTGGTGGATGACTTAATCGCTGCCCATGGTGAGTGGCTGCCGACGTATACGTAGCCGCCATATCCTTACTGCGCCAGGCAGGCGTAGCGGTCTGCTATGACCTCACGCCCCCCCTAATCATCGTCGTCGTCACCCTCATCATTGTCGTCATCATCGTTGTCGTCATCACTATCATTGTCATCATCACCGTTATGGCCGTTATCAGCCTCATGGTCATCGTTGGCGTCAGCCTCACGGTGGTCATCGGTGTCAGCTTCTTGATGATCACCACCATCATCGTCAGCCTGTTCATCATCGTTGCTATCGTCGTCAGCCTGATCATCATCATCAACGGGCGGCGGTAGCGTGGCTGGGGGCAGCGGCGTCGCTGTCGGTTGTGTCCTTTCAACCACAGCGGTTGCTTCAGCTGTGGCGGTCACGGCCACCAGGGTTGGTTCCACCTCCGGCGTAGGGGTGGATGCCGGCAGCGCCAGCATGAGACTCATGGTTGGGGCGGCCATCTCATCGGCACGCTCCACCTGCGGCGCAACGCTACGGCTCTGGTTCAGCTGGTTTTGCAGCTGCAAAGCCGGCTGTTGCAGGCTGTATAGCCAATCGCCCGGCTCGCTGACTGCGACAGCGCTGACGACCGCGTTCAAGAGAGAGAAGAAACTAACACCGGTTACCACAACTACCGGTAAAACCAAAGCCAGCCATTTTGTACGTCCCGATACTTTGTATAGCATGGTTACACTTCCTATTTCTATTTTTTAGCGCAGATGCGCTGAGTTCATATTCAGATAGCCCCTAAGGGGGTGGCAGCAGGCGTAATTGCTGATTGACGGCGACTACCAGGGTTGGATCGGTGGTCAAGGCCAGGACGCGGTTGAAAGCTTGTCGCGCCGTGGCCGGCCGCTGTGCATGGGCATACAGCTGCCCCAATTCATAATGCAAAGTGGGATCGTCAGGCGCGAGGGCAACGGCCGTTTCCAATGTCGCAATCCCCGCTAACGTTTGCCCCTGATTGGCCTGTACAACCGCCAGATTGCGCCAAAATTCGGCTGTTTCCGGTTCCAGCTGCGTGGCTTGCTGATAGAAGGGGATAGCCTCGGCCGGCCGTTCCCACGTCACATACAAACTCCCCAGGGCGTTGTACACCGGTGCCAGGGTGGGATCGATAGCCAGCGCTGACCGGTAAGCGACTTCGGCCGCGCTATAATCACCCCTCTCCTGGTGCGCTATGCCTTGCTGAAAAAAGGCCAGCGCCCCGGTCAACGAGTCAGGCGTAGGTGTGGGAGTGGCATCCAGCGGCACATCCACCACGATGGCGGCTTCATCTACCCTGGCCAGCGTCACGAAGGCCAGCAGCGTTATCGCCAGTGGCGGCAGTAGGAGGGCCAGATAGCCCAGCGCCATGCGACGAGTCGGAAAAAACCTTTCAAACCCTCGCTCTTTTTCCATGTATTCCATGCCTTCCTCACGCCCATTCATCGTTCGTAGTTCGTAGCCGCGGTTTCCCAACCGCGCCGTTTTCACTGGCAAGACGCCAAGAGCGCGAAGGTTTTTCTATTTCCTTCTTGGCGTTCTTCCCCCCCGTTTTCCTCCCGTTTTCACGGGAGGGGGCTTCGCGGTTCGTCACTTCCGTGAAAACGGGAGCATTTTGTTCTCACCGCGAAGACGCAAAGGGCGCGAAGGTTTTTCCCTTTTCTTTCTTTGCGTTCTTCGCGCCTTCGCGGTTGCATCATTTTGTTCTCACCGCGAAGGCGCAAAGGGCGCGAAGGTTTTTCTCTCTCCTTCTTGGCGTTCTTCGCGCCGTCGCAGTTCAACCGCTTTATCCTTACCGCCGTTTTAGCCGGCAAACCCCACCGGCCGGAAAACAAACGGCTCCTGGCCGTTCACTTCCCCGGCTTGCAAACGCACCAATTGGGCATAATAACCACCCCGCGCCAGCAGCTCTTCATGGGAGCCAACCTCTTGCACCCGGCCCTGATGCAGCACGACGATCTTGTCCGCTTTACGCACGGTAGCCAGACGATGGGCAATGATCAAGGTGGTGCGGCCTTGTATCAGGCGTTCCAGCGCGCCCATCACCAACGCTTCCGAGGCAGCATCCAGAGCGGCGGTTGGCTCATCTAGCACCAGAATGGGCGCATCGCGCAAAATGGCGCGCGCAATCGCCAGACGCTGCCGTTGTCCGCCAGAGAGCGTACCGCCCCGCTCACCCACCACCGTAGCATAGCCCTGCGGCAATGCCAGTATAAAATCATGGGCGTTGGCGGCCTTAGCCGCCGCCACTATCGCCTCGTCGGGGGCGGAGGGGTCGCCATAGGCAATGTTGTCGCGAATCGAGGCAGCAAACAGCACCGACTCCTGGGGAACAATGGCAAACTGGCGGCGCAAATCCGCCACGCGCACCTGTCGTATATCGTGTCCATCCAACAGGATACGACCGTCAACCACATCATAAAAACGCATCAACAGATTCATCAGCGTCGTCTTACCGGAGCCCGTGCCCCCCACCAACGCCACCACCTCACCCGGCCGGAAAGACAAGACGACATCCTCCACAATCTGTTTGTCCGGTGCGCTGGGGTAGGCAAAGCTGACGGCCTCAAAGACTACCTCACCCTTCACCCGCCCTAGCGGCCGGGCGTCCGGCGCATCAACCATTTTTATGTCCGCATCCAATACCTTGCCCAGACGGTCGCCGCTAACGGCCGCTTTTTGCAACGCCACCGATAATTTGCTGAACTTGCGCAGGGGGCTGTACATATCCTTCAAATACGCTATGAAGATGAGCAGCCCGCCAACGGTAAACTGGCCGATCAACATCTGCGATACGCCATACCAGAGGACAGCCGCCGTGCTGACCGCCTGAATAAAATCGACCACCGGGCTAAAAGAGGCTTCCCAGCGAATGGAACGCAGCGCAGAGCGCACACGCTCACGCTCGTGGGATTCAAACTGGGCCAGCTGTTCCTTTTCCCGGCCAAACGCCTTGACCTCACGGATGGCCCCCAACGTCTCCAGCGTCAGGTTCATAATCTCGCCTTCCTGGGTGCGGGCCTCCCTGGCTGTTATGCGAATGTTTTCGCGGAAAGTGCCATAAAGGGCAAAGAGCAACGGCACATAGGCCAGGACGATGATCGAAAAGCGCCAGTTGAGATAGAACATCACCCCGGCAAAGCCGATGAATTTGATGCTGTTGACCAGTAGATCGGCCATGCTGGTCACCAGAGCCACCATGATTTTGCCCGAATCCTCGGTGATACGTTTGAGGATGTCGCCGACACGATTTTGGTCAAAGTATTCCAGGGGCAGACTCTGGATATGGTCAAAGACGTGGCGGCGCAAGGCGTGGGTGGCCCGCTCCTGGATGACGCCGTTGAGGTATTCATAGGCAAACGCGGCTCCGCCCTGGGCCACCGTGACCACCAGAAGCATAAAGCCAAAGGCCGCCGCCAGCAAGCGTTGATCGTCTCCCAGCCTGTCTGCCACCCACATGCCAAAGGCGTCGGTAAACGGCCGGCCGCTGATCACATGATCCACAATATACTTAAAGGGCCATGGGGCCACAATGCCCAGCCCGGCCACCACCACGATCAAGATGAGGCAGAGCAGCAGCAGCCAGCCGTAAGGCAGCAAGTAGCGCACATAGCGAGCGTCGATGTCCAGAAAAGGGACATAACGCACCCCTTTGCGCTTCTTCCGCGTCCGTTCTTCGCCTTGCATGTCATCTCCCTGTTAACATGGGCACGTCTGGTTCAACTCCCAGGAGTGAACAGAGCTGATGGCGCGTATGGGCCAGCAGCGACGGGAACAGATGTTGCACGGCCGGGCGCGGAGCAATGACATTGAGCAGGCGAAAGAAGGTGGAGGCCTGATAAAAGACCACCCGCCGGGCAAAGGTGGCATCGGTTGTCAGGGTCGCGGTATAGGTTGCCAGGAATTCACCCATTTCGCGAGCAAACCAGCCTAGATCACCAAATTGCTCCAGCCCCAGGTAGGCCAGATGGGCGATAAAGTTCGCCACATCAACGGCCGGGTCGCCCAGCGCCAGCAGGTCGAAGTCAATCAGGTGTAGACGCGAACCGTGAAAGAGAACCTGGCTGTAGTAGAAGTCGCGATGCAGGGGGACGGTCGTGGCGGCGGCCGGCAGGCTGTCCGCCCAGGTCAGCAACGTCGCTTGCAGCGACTCGATGACCGGCATATCCCCCGGCCGCGTCTCGGCCAGCCGCGCTGTGTAATCATCGACTCCCCGCAGCTCATCAGCCAGGGTGTAGGGTTTGAGCCGGGGCCGGCTGTTGTCAGGTGAAGCAGCGAACGCTGGACTGCGATGCAACTTAGCCAACCCCTCAGCGGCGCGCTGCACAGCCCAACCGATGTTGCCCTGCAACGACAAGGTGCTCAGCGTTTGTCCCGGCGCGTAGGCCTGCACCAACATGCGCATTTCTGGTACATAGGCCAGCGCTTCCGGCACATGAATCTCATCGGCGGCGGCCGGGCCGAAACCATGTTGATAGAGCAAGGTTTGCAGATTGAACAGCCGCGCGCCTCGCTCATCACGGAAAACTTTGCCAATAACCTGTCGGCGCGCCGGCCGGCCGGTGTGGCAATCCTGACCGAGCAAATCATACATCAACACACAACGGCGATTGGGTTTGTATTTCAACAGCGTGATCGTCTCGATGCCTTCCAGCCGATAGGAGTCATCCGGCCAGCGCCGCCCCAGCAGCTGGGCCGCCAGGTCAGGGCGCGTGGCGCGGTAGAGGCGCTGGCGCAATCTGGCATCTAAAATGGGCAACGGCGTAGGTGTCGGCATCATTGACCCCACCTGCGGCGGCGCAGGCGTGGGCGCAAACCAATCCAGCGCACGGGCGGCATTGTGCGCCTTCGTAGCCGCGGTATCCTTACCGCGCCTTGATCCGGGCGCAAGCCAATCCAGCACACGGGCGGCATTGTGCGCCCAGGTGTAATGGCGCAAGACCATCTCCGCTCCGTTCCAGGCCAGCTGGCGGGCGTGGGCCGGGTCATCCACCAGACGCTGAATGGCAGCGGCCAGCGCAGCATCATCGCCAGGCAGGTAGAGGTAACCGGTGTGGCCCGGCCGAATGAGACGGCGGGGCTGACCGAGATCAGCGGCGACGGTGGGCACGCCGCAGGCCAGGTATTCAAACAGTTTCAGCGGCGAAAAGTAAAAGGTGTCGTGGTCGGCCGGGGCGTGGCAGCTGACGGCCACGTCCATAGCCGCCAGATGTCCTGGCACAGCGGCATGGGGTATCGGGCCGGTGGTGGTAACGGCCGGGGTCAGCCCCAACGCGGCTATGTGCGCCTCTATCTCTGGCAACATCTCTCCCACCAACAACAGATGATAGGCTGGATTGGCGGCGTGGAGCCGGGCAAAGGCGCGCAGCAATGTGGGGCCATCGTGCCAGGGGCGCAATCGCCCGGCAAAACCGACCACAAGACGCTCGTCCAGCCCATAATGTCGGCGTATGTGGCCGCCACGCACCGCAGGATGGAATTGCTGCGGGTCGACGCCGTTGGGCAACACCTGAACATGAGCCGGGTTGGCCCCGTGGGCAGCCACATAGACCGCCAGCGGCTCTGAAACCACCGCCACCAAGTCGGCCGCGCCAAACTGGGTTGTTTCGATGTGAGCCGCCAGAGCGTCGTCGTGAAGCTGCCGATGACGGGCAGCTTCCTGACGCAGGGGGGCGTTCACTTCCAACACCAACGGCAGGCCGGTGGCTGCCCGCAGCCGCGCCCCCACATCGCTCCACAGCGAGTAGCGTTCGTAAAGGGCATCGGCGGGGTGGTCTGCCAGCCAGGTCAGAACGGCAGCGGTCAGCCTGTCGCAGTATGCCTGCACTGCCGTGTCGGGGTCGTCGGCCGGCCGGTCGGGCAGCGGACAGTCGATGATGTGGGCCAGTGGCGCGGGGCCAGTGGCCGGGCCGGGCCGGGGCGTCAAGATCGTCACGCTGTGGCCGGCGTTAACCAGCGCGTCGCTAAAGGCGCGCACATGCACGGCCGCTCCTTTGTGACCACGAATCGGAATGCCTTGGTCGGCGCACAGATAGAGGATGTTCATCCAATCAGCGCCTCCTCCAGCCAGGGGATGGCCAGGCTAGTGGGATCGAGTATTTCGACTGCGAAGGGGTAAGGGTGAACGGTTTCTGGTTCGATGGGAGGCAGCGCCGGCTCGTCCAGCCATTGGCGTAGTTGGGCCACATTGCGGCGCACATTAAAACAATGTTCCACTTTCAGCCGGCCGGCCAGGCCCATTTGCCGGCGTTGGGCTGCGTCTGACAACAGAGCGGCCAGGGCGTTGGCCAGACCAACCGGATCATTTTCGGGAACAAGACAGCCATTCAGCCCATCATCGACAATTTCTGGGTTGCCGGTGACGGGCGTGGTAACCACCGGCAGACCACAGGCCATCGCCTCCAATAGCACGGTGGGCAGGCCGTCGCGGTTGCCATCCTTCCCGACACGACAGGGCAGGGCCATGAGGCTGGCCTTTTGATAAGCGGCGCGCACTTTGTCTTGGGGCAGCGGCCCGACCAGCGTCACCCTGTCATCCAGGCAATGCGCCTGAATCTGTTGGGCCAGGGCGGCGCGCTGCTCACCGTGGCCCACGATTTGGCAGAGAAAGGGGTGGCCGCGCTGCTGCAGAATGGCGCAGGCCTCTATGAGCAGATCAAAACCCTTCTTCTCCACCAACCGCCCCACCGCCAGGATCAGATGGGGGTCACGCTCCGGGTCCGAACGGGGGCGGAAGTGGCGCAGGTCGATGCCATTGTAAAGACAGCGTACATCGCCGGGCCCGTCCCCCTGCACCTGTTGCAAGTAGGCGCGATTGAACTGGCTGACAGTGACCACAAAACGGGCAGCCTGAATTTTTTTCTGCAAAGAGGAGAGGTTGACCGTCGCATGAAAAATATCTTTGGCATGGGCGGTGAAGCTGTAGGGGATGCCAGTTAGTCGGGTAACAAAGTTGGCGACGCGGGTAGCGCTGGAAGCAAAATGAGCGTGCATGGCGTCCACCGGATTCCTGAGCAGGTGAGCGGCTATATAGCCGGCCTGCAGGAAGCGTTTCAAGCCATAGGGCTGCTCCAGGCTTTCAGCGTCGGCGCGCAACTCCATATAAGCAGTGGGCCGGGCCGCGGCCAGGAATTGGTGGGCGGCGCGCACTCGCTCCGGCTCCATCTGGGGGTATTGGGGCACATACACGACGTTGGCCTTGACGCGGGCCAGCGCTGGATGGAAACGGCCATCATCTGGTTTGCGCAGTGAGTAGATGCGCACGTCTACACCCTGCCGCTCCAATTCTAGAATCTCGTTGACGATGAACGTCTCCGAAAAACGAGGATACATCTTCAGAATATAAGCGATGCGGGTCATGGGGTTAACTCCTCCAGAATGGGTTGGCGTTGCAGTTGAGACGGCGGTCGGTAAACGGCATCTGGTCGCAGCAGGTTGCTAATGGCCCGGCCGATGTTCTCCAGACCGTTGAGGTTGAGCGTCTGCGTCGGCCGGGGGGCGTTGAGCGCGTCAAGAATGGCCTGGCGCAATCGGTCGGGGGTCAGCTCTTCTGGCAGGAGCAGATGAACCAGGCCCCGTCCGGCCAGCAGCGTGGCGCGTAGGCGCTGTTCGGCGCGGGTGTGACCGCGTGGAATAAGCAGGGCGCGCTGCCGCAGGGAGAGCAGCTCGCAAGCGCTGTTGTAACCGGCCATACTGACAACCAGGTCGGCCGCGGCCAGGTAGCTGTCCAGATCGGGTGTGAACTCCAGGAAATGGACGGGCCGATCGGCCGCCAGCCGGCGTAATGTCTGGCGTTGGTTTTGGGGCATGAGGGGGCCGGAGACCAACAGGCTGTAATAGGGAGCCGGGCCGTCGGCCTGTTGCAGCATATCCAGGTAGGTTTTGAGAATGGGGTAACCATCGCCGCCGCCGCCGACTGTAACCACAATCAGGGGACGGTCGCCTGTGTCCAGCTCACGCCGCACGTCGCCGGCCGGCCGGGTGTGGGCAGCCCGCCGCAGATAACCACAGGGAATGAGCTTATCAGCGGCAATAGGCGACATAGCGTAGGCGGTGACAGGATCAAACAGGCTTTGCTCCCCATAGAGCAGGATGGCATCATACATCTGCGCCTGCAATTGGCGTGTGCCGTTGGCGGCCCATTCGCATTGGGTGGTTTCAGGGCTATCTTCGATGTCGCGCATGCCCAGAACAAGCCGGGTGGATGGGCTGTAGGCGCGCAGATAACGGAGGGCCGGCAAGAGTTCTCCCTGAACCCCAGCCGCCACCTTGTCCACCAACATCAGGTCGGGTTGGAAGTTGGTGACAGCTTGCAAGATCATTTGCTCCCGCCAGGTGATGGTCTGGCGTAAGGTTTGGGGCAGAATGCGGGCTTTGTAGCGCCCATTACTGCGCTTGCTGAGGGCGGGTAGTTTGATCATGTCCAGGCGCGGCGGCAGGTCAAAGGCCCCGGCCACCATAGAGCCGGTGACGAGCAGTTGGTGGGCCTTAGGCAAGTCGCGGGCGATCTGGGCCGCAATTGTCAGGCTGCGACGCAAATGGCCCAGGCCAAAGGTGTCGTGGGAATAAAGTAAAATTTTCGGTTTCTTGTTCATGCTGTTCTTTCATCGGCCGGTTGTTTTCGAGCCGATTCAACCCATTAAACGCCCATTCCGTACCGGTTTCGTAAGCGCGGTTTCCCGGCCGCGCCGGGCCGCAACCAAGTGCCGCTCCCGTTTTCACGGGAGTGGCGAACCGCGCTTACCGCTCGTCGTACAGTTATAGATAGATATTGCCACCATGACAGCGCAAAAATACAGCCTGGCGACATCTGCTGCGATCATTCATGGTATACAACAAGGGCAGCCATCGTCCCCATGACAGTCTGGCTACATCAGCCGGCCGTCGTAACGGCAGTAGCCGGGGTATGGCATCTGGCTTAGGTGTGACCACTGGGCTAAAAAAAGGTCTATTATTTCGACCATTCCGGCCCCAGGCCCTTGGCCGGGGCGGACAGCCCCACAGGCAGGTTGGAAACCCTCCCTTACCCTGGTAGAATAACCGGGGAGCATGACGGAGCGCCGGTACTTTGCCGGCGCTCCTGGCGCACCGGTAGTTTACCGGTTGTGAGCTCCTTGTAGGCGTTCATGGGGCCTGGACTGTGTCACAACCTCTAGTCGAACTGGATGATGAAGCGCTCGTAACCTTGTGTCGCGGCCGGGGCCACCTGGATGACCGGGCTTTCAAGGTGCTGTTCGAACGGCATCAGAAGCTGGTCTGGCACATCTGCTATCGCTTCATGCACAATCGGGAAGATGCGGAAGATATGATGCAGCAAGTTTTCTTCAAAGCTTTTCGCAGCCTGCATCAATTTGAACAACGCGCCGCTTTCAAAACCTGGTTATATCGCATTGCCGTGAACACCTGTCAAAATGAGTTGCGTCGTCATACACGCCGGCCGCAACCCAGCTCGACCGAGTTTGAAATCGCAGCTGAATTTCTGACGACGGGTGAAACACCGGAACAGGCATGGCAGCGCAAATCACGCCAGCTATTGCTGGTGGAAGCGTTTCAGGGCTTGCGGCCAGCCGATCAGCAGATTTTACTCCTGAAAGACATCGAAGAACGCCCTTACCATGAGATCGCAGCCGAGTTGTCCATCAGTTTAAGCGCCGCCAAAATGCGGGTTCAGCGTGCCCGTCTGGCGCTGCGTCGTCTCTACGAAGCCATCAGCCACCAGGGCAAGTCTACCCCGGAAAAACATGATGAATGATCACCCCCACCCCAAACTACAGGCATACATCGACGGACGCCTCCCCCTAGAGGAGATAGAGGCGGTGGAACGGCATGTGGAACAGTGCACCGCCTGCCTGGAGCGCCTGGAGGCGTTGGGGCGCGATGCGCCAGCCTGGCCGGTGAATGGACACATCCCCGACCTGGACGCTGGCACAGCGCACCAACTCCAGGCCCGCACCTTCCGACAGTTGCGGCGCAGCCAGCTGAGCGGGCAAACGCTGCGCCTGGGCACACAAGGTTTTCTGGGTGTCGTGTGGGCGATTCTGCGCCCCTTTTTATCTTTCACCTCCTCGCGTCAAGAGCGGGAGCTTGAATCAGGTGGATAGCTATGGGAGAGATTATCGAGACCATCCAAAGTAGCTTCATCAACCTTGTCGAGGCCATCCTTGGTTACCTGCCGGCGTTGGGTACGGGTCTGCTCATTCTGGTGATTGGCTGGTTGGTGGCCCGACTGGCGCGGGGGTTGGTGAACCAGATTGCCAATCGCCTGGGCTTCGACCGCCTGGTGGAGCGAACCGGTTTGACGCAAGGGCTGCGCCAGGCGGACATACGCCAGACTCCTACCCAGCTGGCGGCGGCTCTGGTTTTCTGGATTTTATTTCTGAACTTTTTACTGGCCGCGCTGAATCGTCTCGGCCTTTCCGAAGCTGTTCAACCGTTGCAAGATTTTATCGCCTTCCTGCCCTCGATTGTGGCCGGGCTGGTGACGCTGATCCTGGGGGCCCTAGCGGCGCAATTTATCGGGCGCGCTGTGCAGGGGGCGGTGGCCGGGATGGGGATCGAGTTCCATCAGACAGTCGGCAACCTGGTGCGGTTGCTGCTGATGGGGGTGGTGGTCATTATTGTCATCGAACAGATGGGATTGGATGTCACCCTGCTGAGCAATCTGTTCACCTCCACCCTGACGATTGTGGTGGCTGGTTTGGCGCTGGCTTTTGGGCTGGGCGGCCGGGAGGTGGCGCGCAATGTGCTGGCCGGCTACTATGCCCGTGAACTGTTTCAGGTGGGCGATACTGTGGTGGTGGATGGCGCGGAAGGAACGCTAGAAGCCATTGGAACCCTCAACGCCGAAATCCGGGTGGGGTCTGACCGGCTGACCGTTCCCAACACGCGCCTGACCGGGGATAAGGTGATCAAGCGCGGCTGATAACGGAGCGCCACCTCCGTTCGTCGTAGCCGCGCTCCCGTTTTCACGGTTGTAGGGGCGAACCCGTGTGTTCACCCCTTGCAGCCGGCCAACGGCTAAAGCCGTTACTACGAGCCGGGGAGAGGGCGCTTCTGGCTCGTAGTTCCCGCCTTAGTGGGTGCTCTTAGGGCCAACCCAGATTCGCCCTTATCACATTCGTAGCCGCACTCCCGTGAAAACAGGAATGACGAACCACGCCTGGCCGCAACTGGGTGCTGGCTTGCAGCCGGCCAACGGCTAAAGCCGTTACTACGAACCAGGGTGCCTTGTAGCCGCGGTTTCCTAACCGCGCCTGGCTGCAACTGGGTGCCGGCTTGCAGCCGGCCAACGGCTAAAGCCGTTACTACGAACCAGGGTGTCTTGTAGCCGCGGTTTCTCAACCGCGCCTTTAGCCATGCTTTAGCTTCCTGCCAGCGTTGCAGCCTGGTGTGAGACCTGGATGGTGATGATAACATGACCTCAACCGATGTCCGGTATGCGCCGGAAACCTGTTTATTTTGTAACGGCCAGGCCGCCGATTTCTGGCGCGACGGCGCCTATTACCGTCGCTGTCGTATCTGCCAGGGGGCCGGCTCCGTGCTGGTGGCCCAGCCGGCGCGCCAATGTGGCTTTTGCCTGGGGCGCAGCGTCAACTTTCAGCGCGGTAATGACTATTACACCCAATGCCCCGTTTGTAAAGGGGCGGGGTGGGCGCATCTTAAAAAATAACCCCACCCCTATCCTTTGATGACCGCCACCGGCTGCAAACGGGCCACCGCCCGGGCGATGCCGCTGCCTTCTACGGCCTGAATCACATCATCAATATCCTTGTAGGCCAGAGGGGCTTCCTCGGAGAGGCCGCGCAAACTGCCGGCGCGCACACGAATGCCACGTTGCGACAGGTGATCTTTCAAGTCGTCCCCGCGCACCTGTTGACGCGCTTTGGTGCGGCTGAGGTTCCGGCCGGCTCCGTGGCAGGTGGAACCAAAGGTGTCTTCCATCGCCCCGGCCGCCCCCACCAGGACATAACTGGCCGTGCCCATCGAGCCGGGCACCAACACCGGCTGCCCTACAGCGCGGTAATCGGCCGGTAGTTCAGGATGGCCGGGGCCAAAAGCACGGGTAGCCCCCTTGCGATGGACGCACACCTCCATGGACTGACCGTCAATCAGATGGCGCTCAATTTTGCCGATGTTATGGGCGACATCGTACACCTGGCGCAAGTCTGGATTCAGACCGGTGCGGCGCAACACCTGCTCAAAACTTTCGCGCAGCAAGGCAGCTAAGGTCTGACGATTGGCAAAGGCAAAGTTCGCTGCGGCCCGCATGGCTGCCAGGTAGGCCTGCCCCTCTGGCGAATTCAAGGGCGCGCACACCAGTTCGCGGTCGGGCAGGGTGATGCCATAACGCCCTAACACTTTTTGCAAGTCGCGCACATAGTCCGTGCACACCTGATGCCCCAGACCACGCGAGCCGCAATGAATCTGCACCACCACCTGGCCGGGGCGCAACCCAAAGGCAGCGGCGGCGGCCGGGTGGTAGGTTTCCACCACCTGGTTGATCTCGATGAAATGATTGCCCGCCCCCAGCGTGCCCAACTGATCGCGCCCACGCTCTTTGGCCTGGCGGCTCACTTGGGCCGGGTCAGCCCCGGCCAGCCGTCCTTCAGCTTCGGTGTGACGCAAATCCTCCGGCCGGGCCAGCCCATGCGCCAGACACCAGCCTGCCCCTTCGGCCAACACCTGATCCAGCTCCTTCGGCTTCAACTTGAAGCGCCCCCCTTCCCCCACGCCGCTGGGGCAGGTTTGGTAAATGACCGTAGCCAGCTCATCCAGATAGGGTTCCACCTCCGCCAGATCGAGCGGGGAAGCCAGCAGGCGCACACCACAGTTGATGTCATAGCCAATCGCGCCGGGGGAGATGACGCCATCGGGCACGCGCGTGGCGGCCACGCCCCCCACGGGGAAGCCATAGCCCTGGTGGACATCCGGCATGACGATGGCATGACCAACGATGCCGGGCAGGGTGGCCGCGTTGACTAGCTGATCCAGGCTTTTGTCGGTCAGCGCTTTTTCCAACAGTTCGCGGCTGGCGTAGATGCGCGCCGGCACGCGCATGTCGGCGCGGTAAGAGCGGGGGATTTCCCAGAGATAAGGGCCAAGTTGTTGGATGTCGTTCCAGGTTAGCATCGTTTTTCACCTCAGGTACGCCGGCATCCTGCCGGCAACGGCAAGACATGTACGGCTCAAATGTCGAAATATACCCGTCCCAGCCAACCCTCTCCCTCTTGCGCCACGCGAATATCGTGGTAGGTGACGGCTTTGATGTCCAGGATCGGCCGGCGCGCCGGCCGGCAGCCCCCCACCACCGCCTCCAGCCGGGTGGGAGTCCAGACGTGGATGGCGCAACGGGGAAAAATGAGGCCGGTGACGGCGTGCAGGTAGAGCAACTCGCTCAGCCAATCCACCAGCAGCGCTTCGGCATCGGGGGCGCTGAGGGTGACCGGCCGGCGAGTGAAGCGCGGCCGGGGTGGCGGGTGGGTTCCGATCAGGGCAAACATCGCCCGCGCCAGGCCGGCATACACCCCCGCCCCCGACGCTGCCCGCACCTCCAACCCCACCTCGGAGGTGTGGGGCAACTCTTCGACTTGATAAGGATAACGGGGCCACTGCCAGCGTTGCTGCATTTCGATGGAGTTTACCCTATATTCTCTCGGATAGACGAGACGGCTGGGGCGGCCGGTGCTACCCTTAGCTGGAAGCAGATCGCTCAGGGGGGAACCAGCTTTGTAAAGTGGTTGTCAAACGTAGAAAAGCGGGTTCACGATGATCCCGCAAACTCACGTTCTGAGCCAGGTTTCGGTAAATAGCTGAGGAGCGTGGTCGGTGTTTCTGGCGCAAGGCCATTTCCAACGCTCGTTTGGGATCGGTGGGCTTGGTCTGACCGGCCGGCCACTGTCCCGTTTCCATAAGCCAGGCGCGCAAGGTGGTTATATCCCCCACCCCAAATAGGTAGCAACATGGGGTGACTGACTGCACACCCACACCTCCAACTCAGGAGCAATAACGATAGCTGTGGCGCGACCGGCCCAACCATGTTCATTCAGGCGTTGCGCTATTTCGTTTGCCAGCTGTTCGGCCGGCGTGCCCTCACGTCCACAGCCATGATGATCCAGCAGCACCACAGCATAATAATACCTCCTCGCCATCGGGCGGAGGAAAACGTGCGCCTCCCGAAGACAACCCGGGTCACGATGGGGGTGAACAAAGATATCCCAGGTGATTGGGCGCATCCCAAGCGCCTGCGGCCGATTAAGTAACCCCAATAACACCTGTTCCATATCCTTGTCAGCTACCAGCAACGCCAGATCGCTCAACTCAACACCCCACCGGCAAATAGTGTCCCCAGGTCAGTTTCCCCTTGCCAATCGCGTAAATGGGGGTGTTGGGACCCTAAGATGATGTCCGTCACGCCTTCCTGGGTGCGATTAAAGCATAAGACCTGTTCCGGGGCAGCCAGGGTTAGAATCACCGGTGAATGCGTCGCCAGGAGTATCTGCGCCTCATAGACAGAAGATAAAGATTGCAAAACGGTCTCCACAGCTCGGGGGTGGATACCATTCTCCGGCTCTTCGATCAGATAAATACCCTCCAGTTCTGGGATATAAGCCAAAACGGTCAGGGCAAGTAGTCGCAAAGTGCCATCCGAGACCAGCCAGGAGGGGGCTTGCAAACCGGTCTCAAAATCGAGTACCAGATAACGGTGACGATCTTCAGGTCGTTCTACAGTACGAATGGCTCGCAAATCAGGCAAAGCCGTGCGCACATGGGCCACCCAATCCCGCAACCGGTCTGGCGCGTTTTCTTCAAGATCGAATACCACCCAGGGAAGATTTGAACCGTCAGGCTGAAAGCGACGGGGACTACCAGGACGACTGGGGAGACGTAATGCCTGACTATTGAGCGTCAAACGCTGAACGCCTTCTAGCAACAGGCGACGAAACCAAATAGCTATGGGGAACTTCTCCTCGTCTTCAGGCAGATTGGCTAAAGCCGAACGGCGCCCCAAACGGAAAAGGTTGTTCCACTCCGAAGTTTCCGAGCGGAAGTAGTCATTGCCTGATTCAGGAACCTTTTTGACAATGGGGCGCCAACCAGAGGGTGATCTTCGCTTCGACTCAATGACAATGGCGGTCGGCGGCTGGGGAGGCATAGGGAACAAAGTGCGCTGCTCTGAGTTAGAATAAGCAGGGCTATCGGGCTTTAACCAGAGGGATTCTGCCAACAAGCTGATTTCCCGCTGTTCAGAAGTCAGACCGACCCGCACTTCATAACGGACACGCGTGTAGGAGCCATTCCTGCGAAAGCGCAACCGGTCAGGGATAGTTGCCTCAACAGCCAGTTCAAATGCTTCTCCCTGGCGCATCCAACACAGATCGCGTACATCCGGGGCACGCAAAGCTACAGCTGCGCTGACACCATCTTTCTCACCCACCAGATCGCTAAGAAACCCCACCACATCTAGAAATGTAGATTTACCACTCGCATTAGGGCCAATCAAAAGTTGCCACGCGCCGAGCGGCTGACGGATATAACGTAAACAGCGAAAAGATAGAGCTTCAAGGGTGGTCAGCATAATCTTTCGATTCTCGCCCTGGTGTTGTATCCATACTGTGGAAGTATCGGGTGGCGTCTAACGGGGACCCAGCACAACACCAGGCTGTCACTATTGCTCCAATCCGTCTCCATTCTGTTTGAAGAAGATCATTTGTTAAGCCGGGAGAGGATTTCACTACAATTGTATACCACATACAGCCCATAAATGAAACGTTCTTTCTCAGAATCGACAGGAAAGAACACAATTTTAGCGGCATGGGCACAGCCCGAACGTGACAGGGGTAGCACAAAAGCTGGCGTCTCCCCTGAGATTGTAGTTGAGTGGAGGGTTACTTTATATATACATTTTGGCAGTGGGGCCGTGTTTAGGGGGAACGACCAGGCAGCAACGACAGTGGTTGAGCACGGTTAACTTTATTGTTAACTGCTATTTACTCCAGGCTTAACCCATTTCCAATTTATGATTAACGCCCCTGGTAGATTTATCGTGGCAGCTTTGCTATCAATAAGGCGATAACCAATGATTTTCCAGCATGATCGTCATGGGATAATCGTTGATCGTCGGCGCGCCTGTGAGGCATTGACGCGCCCTTACCGAAC
This sequence comes from Anaerolineae bacterium, assembly GCA_034435495.1. Lineage (GTDB taxonomy): Bacteria > Chloroflexota > Anaerolineae > Promineifilales > Promineifilaceae > DAOTXO01. The sequence goes on along the minus strand of DAOTXO010000079.1, from coordinate 53,639 downwards.
GAGACTCGATTCATTGATGTTGAGGAGAGTAGTACCATGGATTCACACGCCTTGCCGGAGTCGCTCACCCAGGGCGCTATCCAGCATATGAACGCTGACCATCAACACAGCCTCCTGTTTTATGCCCGCCAGCTAGCTGGCTGTGACTGGGCCGAGAAAGCTACGATGATCACCCTGGACACAGTCGGGTTTGAACTGGCCGTAATTGGAAACGGTCGCCAGGAAACCCATTACATCCCTTTTCCAACGCCGGTCATGGATGTTCAAGGGCTACGCGCAACCCTGATTGCGCTGGCGCAACCGGCCGCCTCTTCAACCCGTAGCCAACGCGCCGCCACGGCACGGGTGGCAACCACCAAAGCCTCACGCTATCTGAAAGCGTTATGCAACCATTTTGATCGCAAGGCTACCGCCAGCTATGCTGATCATCATGGGCGTGTGCAGTTCTCTTTCGGTGAGTGTGAGTTTCAGGCAGACGATATGGCCCTGCTCATTCGGGTGTCCGCAGACAGTGAGGCCATGCTCACCCGCGTCAAATATGTTGTGGCCGATCATCTGGAACGCTTTGGAGCCAATGAAAACCTGCGCGTCGGCTGGAACGAAGCCACCGTCTGATAAAACCCCATGACGCCCGCCACCGCTGTCAGCCCAAATAGGAGCCGCCTCATCGGCCCGGCCGCGTTGCTACCCGTTGGCCTGGTGGCGGCTGTCGCGCTGCTGCTGCTGGCGCTGGTCATCAGCATCGTTGTGGGCGCGGCCGACATCCAGCCCAGCATCGTCTACCAGGCGCTCTTCCACTACGATGCCACCCTACTGGATCATCTCATCATTCGCAGCGTGCGCCTGCCGCGAGTGGTCGCCGGGGGTATCGTGGGTGCCGGCCTGGCGGTGGCCGGGGCGATTATGCAAGGGCTAACCGCCAACCCCCTGGCCTCGCCTGGCATTTTAGGCATCAACGCCGGGGCTGCTCTGGCCGTTGTGCTGGGTGTTTACCTGTTGGGTAGCCCTCCTTTTGTGGTGTACGGCTTTCTGGCTCTTGGCGGGGCCACGGCCGCGGCCATCATCGTCTACACCCTCGGTTCGCTGGGGCGCGGCGGCATCACGCCGGTTAAATTAACGCTGGCCGGCATCATTTTCGCCATGTTTACCAGCGCCTTCACCACCGCCATTCTGGTGTTGGATCGTAGCACCTTCGATCAAATCCGCTTTTGGACAGTGGGCTCCCTGGCCGGACGAGATTGGGAAGTGTTGCGATGGATGGGGCCAATGGTGGCGATTGGTTTGTTGGGCGCGCTGGCGCTCAGCCGCCAGATAACGACCATCAGTCTGGGTCAAGATATTGCCCAGGGCCTGGGACAGAATACGACGGCCGTTAAAGCGGCGGCGGCGGCCATGGTCATTTTATTAGCCGGAGGCTCCGTTGCCATCGCCGGGCCGGTCGGCTTCGTTGGGCTGGTCATACCCCATGTCGTGCGGGCTGTGTGCGGCGTTGACTATCGCTGGATCATTCCGTATGCCGCCATCAGCGGCGCCATGCTGGTAACGGTGGCCGATAGTATAGGTCGGGTGGTGCAGCGCCCCCAAGAGATGCCGGTCGGCGTTGTGTTGGCCTTTGTGGGAGCACCCTTTTTCATCTACCTGGCGCGGTGGAGAATGCGTTCATGACCTCCCAGGAGTTCCCCCAACCCGGCTGGCTAACGCTGCGCGCTCGCCACCTCCCCTTCTCCATCAGACTTGATCGGCGCGCCCCTTTGGTCGTCTTGGTGTTGGCCGGGGGGTTATTGCTCGGGTTAGTTGCCAGTGTCAGCTACGGAGAGTATCAGATTGCACCCCTGGATGTGTTGCGAGCTGTGGTTGGCATGGAAACGAGCGACGCCAACCACCTGTTGGTGGTACGCAGCTTTCGGCTACCACGCATTATCCTGGCGCTGCTGATTGGAACTGCGCTGGCAGCGTCGGGGGCTATCATTCAAGGCATTACGCGCAATGATCTGGCCGATCCCGGCTTGCTGGGAATTAACAGTGGCGCGGGCGTTGTCGTTGTGGGCTATCTCACCCTGGCTGACGCACCCGACGCGGCTCTGCTTCCCTGGCTGGCGTTGTCAGGGGCGTTGGGGGCCTCAGCCATTATCTACACCCTGACCTGGCGGGACGGTAGTTCGTCTCTGCGCCTGATTTTGATTGGTGTGGGGTTGGCTTCCCTGGGCGGGGCGCTCATCAGTTACTTTCTCACCCAACTGACGCTGGATAACGCCCGTCAGGCATATGTCTGGCTGACGGGTAGTGTGTATGGCAGTACCTGGCCGGAGGTGCGCCTGGTGTTGCTGTGGCTGGCGCTGCTGTTGCCTCTCACTTTCTTATTGGCCCGGCCGTTAAATGTGCTCCATTTGGGTGATGACCTGGCGGCCGGCCTGGGGGTGCGGGTGGAAAGGTATCGCCTGCTTTTCATCGGCCTGAGTGCGGCGCTGGCCGCCATTACGGTGACGGTCGCCGGCACGATAGCTTTTGTTGGTTTCATCGCGCCCCACATTGCCCGTCGCCTGGTGGGGCCAGCCCATGAAGGGTTGCTGCTCAGCACATCGCTGGTGGGGGGGCTGTTGCTGGTGTTGGCCGATCTGGCCTCGCGTTGGGTGATCGCCCCCAGCGAGCTGCCGATTGGCGTGACCACTGCCATCATCGGGGCCCCTTATCTGGCCTATTTGCTCTACAAACGAGGTCGCTGACAGTATGCAAGGGATGCAAACTAGAGATCTGTCGTTGGCCTACGACAGCGATACCATCATCAGGCAACTCAGTCTGTCTATCGTTACAGGCGAAATCACCACCCTGGTGGGGCCAAATGGCTGCGGCAAATCAACCTTGCTACGCGGGTTAGCCCGACTGCTCAGGCCCAAGGCCGGGGAAGTGTTGCTGGATGGCAAGGCCATTCACACCCTACCCACCAAACAACTGGCGAAGCGGTTGGGTATTTTGCCACAAGCTCCCACCGCGCCGGAGGGGCTGACGGTGTATGAACTGGTGGCGCAGGGGCGTTATCCTCATCAAGGGTTCTTCCAGCAGTGGTCGAAAGAGGATGAGGTCGCAGCACAGGCGGCGATGGCTATTACCAATATGGCGGCGTTTGCCAATCGCCCTCTGGACACGCTTTCTGGCGGGCAACGGCAACGCGCCTGGATCACCATGACGCTGGCGCAAAACACATCCATCCTGCTCCTGGACGAACCGACAACTTTCCTGGACATTGGTTATCAACTGGAAGTGATGGAGCTAATCGAACGGCTGAACCGAGAGCGGCGGATGACGATTTTGTTGGTGTTGCATGATCTGAATCAGGCAGCGCGATATAGCGACCGCCTGGTTGTGATGCGGGATGGGTCCATTTACGCCGATGGCCCACCGAAAGCCATCTTGACCCAATCCCTGGTGGCAGAGGTATTCCATGTCCAGGCCAACATTTTGTTCGACCCAGACAGCGGCGCGCCGATTTGTGTCCCGCAGCGCACGGTGCGCTCCCGTTTTGACGGGAGTGCTCCCGTTTTCACGGGAGTGACAGACAAAGTGATGGAACCGCTAAGCCCCCGTGAAAACGGGGGGAAGAACGCCAAGCAAAGAAAAGAGGAAGGGTGAACACACAGGTTCACCCCTACGCGCCCTTTGCGGTGAGAATAAAATGCTCCTGTTTTCACGGGAGTCGGCCGGATCTGGCCCTGGGAAGCAGATAGCCATGTTCGTACAGCAAGCAGAGCTGCCTCTGGCGCAGACAATCGAACGCGTCAGGAGTTTAAATCCTTATATCCGTGTACAGCTCGGTGAGCCAGATGAACCGGGGTGGATCACCCCCATGATGCTGTTGACGCCTGGGTCGGCGCATCTGGAAGCCGTCATTGCCGCCGTACAACAGCAGCTGCGCACAACAGCGCCCAACATTGTGGGCAGTGGTGTGCTGCAAGCTTACTATTGGCAGTTGATGATCACAGCCGTGGCCAGCTATCTGCTGGATGGGCGGATTCCTCATCTGGGCCTGGAGAATATGTGGCTGCGTTTCAACGCAACTCGATTAGAAGCTCTGGCATTACGCACAAGCCGGTTTACCGCCCTGGCCACCACAACGACCGGCCGGCATCCCGATATGGCGCTTGTGGCCGACCAGGCTGCGTTGCGCACCGTTTTGCGCAGCGAGTTAGAAGAACACTTTGGGGTCGTGATTGATCAACTGGGCCGCCGTTTGGGTTGTCATGCTCAGGGGTTGTGGCTGGTGGTGGCTGACCGCCTGGCCGGGATGCTGATCTGGTTGATGCAGCACATCGATACCAGCGTCACCCCGGCCACAGTGGAACAGGAGCTTGAGCTGCTCATCCGTGCGCCGGGTTCGCGCCTGAATCACCGGAAGGTTGGGTTGTTCACCCTGACCTGCGCCGGCCGCACCCAGGCGTTCCTCAATCGGGCTACCTGCTGCTACTGGTACAAAATGGAAGATGGGGACTACTGTACAACCTGCCCCCGCCGCACCAGAGAGGATCGCAACCAACGGCTGCTGGATTATATGGCTGAAAGCAACACAGGTGGGGCGTGAAAAGTGATCAAACACAACAAGGATATGCGCTATGACCAAAGAACTGTGCAAGCTTAAGAAAACTCTCAGAATCGACCTGGCGGCTTACATGCTTTGCGTGAACCAACCCACCCACGTTTGCCAGAAATGTGGACGAGTGGCTAACCATAAAAAGCAGTTGTGCAGCCCAGTGAAACTGAAAACCCCGGCCATGGGGGAAACAACCTGCTAAGGAAGGAAGGAAAAGTATGTCCCAGCGAATGAACCTGTCCATGAACAGGCAGGGAGCGGGCTGCCACCCGCACCCTGCCAAAGGTGGAAATAAACGCCAGCGATATGTCGGGCCAAACGTTATTTCCAGACGCTATTTTATCCTGTTCGCTCTTCTAGCCCTAGTTTTAGGTCTGGCGGCTTGTGGTTCGGGGAGCGAGACACCACCTACTCCGGCCGAACCGACGAGCGCCGCCCCTTCAACGATGTTGGAGGAATCCGCTGCCGCAGACACCGATACACGCATCATCACCGACGCGGCCGGGCGTGAGGTGGAAATTCCGATTGCGCCGCAGCGCATTGTGACCCTGACTGAAATCGATCTCGATAGCGCCCTGGCCCTGGATGTGATACCTGTCGGGTCAGTCAATGGCCGGGGGCAGGAAAGCTTGCCCTCCTACCTGGTAGAACGGGCCGCTGGTGTGGTCTCAGTTGGTTCGATTGCAGAACCCAATCTAGAAACCATCTTGTCGCTCAACCCTGACTTGATTCTGGTCGCCAGCCCTATTCCACCCATTGAAGCTTTGTTGCCTGATTTGGAGCAGATTGCGCCGGTCGCGGTCACGTCAGCGGCCGGCAGCCATTGGATGGACGCCTTCCTGGGCGTAGCAGATGTTCTGAATCGGGCAGACGAGGCGGAAGCGTTTCTGGAGGCTTATCGGGCGCGCGCCGGGGCGCTGGGGGCAAGCTTGCCGGCCGGCGTCGAGGAGGTCAGTGTCGTTCGCTGGAATCCAGACGGCCCGGTGGTGATGTTGCCCAATTCCTTTTCAAGTCTGGTGCTGGCGGACATTGGTCTCGGCCGGCCGGCGGCGCACGCCGAGATGGCCGGTAGCCATCCTGTCCACTCCGATGTAATCAGCCTGGAGCAAATTGAGGTGATTGACGCCGATGTCATTTTCGCCGGCGGTTTAAACCCAGATGGCGACGCCGCCCTGCGTGGCATGTTGGAAGACCCCCTGGTGCAGGTGTTGTCGGCGGTGCAAGCCGGCCGTCTTGTCCTGGTGGATGGTTTGGTGTGGGGTAGCATCGGTGGGCCCCTGGCTGCGTGGCAGATATTGGATGATGTGGAGCAGGGCCTGGGCATCGCCGCCGCGGAACCGGTCTCCTTTCCTATCACTATTGAGCATAAGTTTGGCAGCGTCACCATCCCGGCCGCGCCAGAGCGGGTCGTTTCCATTGGTTATAACGACCAGGATATCTTGCTGGCTCTGGGTATCGTTCCCGTGGCAGTGCGCTACTGGTATGGCGATGCGCCTAACGCCATCTTTCCCTGGAGCCAGGACGCAGCCGCCGGGGCCGCCCCCGTGGTGTTGGAAATGCCTTTCGGCGAGCTGAATTACGAAGCTATTCTGGCCCTTGAGCCGGATTTAATCGTAGGCGTCTATTCAGGCATGACGCAGGCTGAGTACGATCAGCTTTCCCTGATCGCCCCCACCATCGCTCAGACAGCCGAATACATCGATTTCGGTATGCCCTGGCAAGAAATGACGCAGCTCATTGGCGACGCCGTAGGGCGATCCGCGGCGGCCACGGCCCTGGTGGCGGAAGTGGAGGCGAAATTTGAGGCTGTGCGGGCCGAGAACCCGGCGTTTGCCGGTCAGAGCATCGTCGTGGCCTATGCCAATGGGGATGGAACTTATGGCTACTACACGGCTGAAGATGGCCGGGGACGCTTCTTTACTAACCTGGGCTTCGAGATTCCGGCCGAATTGGTGGAGATCGCCGGCGACAGCTTTTACGCCACTATCAGCCAGGAGCGACTGGATCTGCTGGATCGCGATCTTATCATCTTTTTGGGGTTACAGTTTGTGGACGGGGGCCGCGCCGCGATTGAAAACGATCCCCTCATCAACCAGCTTGACGCCATGCAGGAAGGGCGGGTGGTCTATGTGCCGCTGGAAATTGACGACGCGTTGCAGTTTGGCAGCGTGTTGAGTCTGGAATATGCCCTGGAGGGCTTGCTGCCAGAGCTGCAAGCGGTCGTGAGCGCCAACGAGACAATAGCCGCAGCCGATAGCGCTGCCTTCCCCGTCACTATTGAGCATAAGTTTGGCAGTGTGACCATCCCCGCCGCGCCAGAGCGGGTGATTACCATTGGGTTCAGCGAGCAGGACCCGGTGCTGGCCCTGGGCGTTATCCCGGTGGCAGTGCGGGACTGGTTTGGCGACCAACCCTATGGCGTCTGGCCATGGGCCCAAGATGAATTGGGCGCCGCCACCCCGGAACTATTGCAAATGCCATTCGGCGAGCTCAATTACGAGTTGCTGGCTTCTTTGGATCCCGACCTGTTGGTGGCAACCCACTCCGGCATTACCCAAGAGGAGTACGACTTGCTATCCCAGATTGCCCCCACCCTGGCCCAACCGGCCGCCTATCCTGATTTTGGCGTGCCCTGGCAGGTGCAAACCCAACTGATCGGGCGGGCCTTGGGTAAGGAAGCGCTGGCAAACGAGCTAATCGCCGGGGTGGAAGCGCAGATTATGGCCGCCAATGAAGCGTATGCTGGCTTTGGTGGGGCCAGTGTGGCCTGGGTGACGCCGGCCGCTGATGCTGGTCAATTCTGGGTGGTGGGGGAAAACACCCCGCCGCTACGTTTTTTGACGGGTCTGGGCCTGACCTATGATCCAGCCTTATCGGAAGTCGTGGGCGATCTGGACTCGGCGCAAATCAGCAGTGAACGACTGGATTTGCTGGATGTGGATGTGTTGATTGTTCGGGCGGCTACGTTGGAAGAGCAGGCCGCTATTGAAGCTAATCCCCTCTTCTCGCAGTTGGAGGTTGTGCGTGCTGGGCGGGTTATCTTCTTTGTTGGCGCAGACCCGGTGTATGGCGCATTGAGCTTCAGCACGGTGTTGAGCCTGCCCTATGCCATAACTGAGTTAACGCCGCAACTGGCCATGGCCCTGGAATAAGCCACCGCGCTCAGGGATCGCCCAAAACAACTTCCCGTTTTCGTTGGTAGTAATCGCTTGAGCGGTACGGATAGCTGAAGCGGGTGTAACAAGCTTGTTTTTGGGCGCTCATTTAGATAGTCCGGCCGGGTAGGCAGGTTCATCCCTGGCGATAGCCCGGCCGGACGGTCAGGTTCGGCCCCGGCGCGGATGTGTCAATCCGCTGGAACGAGAACCAGACCAACGCTCCCAAAGGTGGGCAGTCGGGGCGGGATGGGGGATAATGGGAGTAGGTGCGAACCCCCGTTTTCACGGGAGTGACAGACAAAATGATGGAACCGCTAAGGCGCGAAGAACGCAAAGCAAAGAAAGGGGTGAACACACAGGTTCACCCCTACTCGCCCTTTGCGCCTTTGCGGTGAGAATAAAGCGCTCCCGTTTTCACGTGTAAGGGCGAACCTGTGTGTTCGCCCCCGTTTTCACGGGAGTGACAGACAAAATGATGGAACCGCTAAGCCCCCGTGAAAACGGGGGGAAGAACGCAAAGCAAAGAAAAGAGGAAGGGTGAACACATAGGTTCACCCCTACGCGCCCTTTGCGCCTTTGCGGTGAGAACCAAATGCTCCCGTTTCACGGGAGCGAGTCTGTGTGTGTTCGCCCCGGTGTGCAATATAAACCATCCATCAAGGCAGGGCCTATGTTTCTGGCGGGTGATTTAGGTGGCACGAAAACGATTTTGGCGTTGTTGACCGCAGCGGCCGGGCCGCGCGCGCCGGTGGTGGAAAAACGGTATCCCAGCCACCAGTACGCCCAACTGGAGAGTATGGTGGCTGTCTTTTTGCAGGAACACGCCGCCTATCTGGCGATGGATGGGCTACAAGGGGCGGCGGTGGGGGTGGCCGGCCCGATTGTGGGAGATCGGGCGACGATCACCAACCTAAACTGGGTGGTGGAGCGCACGCAGCTGGCGGCCACGTTGGGCCTGCCGCCGGAACGGGTACGTCTGCTGAATGATCTGGAAGCGGCCGCCACCGCCATTCCCCATCTGCAACCCCAAGACCTGCACACCTTGAACCCCGGCCAGGCTATACCCGGCGCGCCCATTGCCGTCATCGCCCCAGGCACCGGCCTGGGGGAGGGGTTCCTGACCTGGGATGGAACGGGCTACCGCGCCCACGCCTCGGAAGGAGGACACGCCGACTTCGCCCCCGGCGACCGGCTGCAACTGGCGCTGTTGAACTTTCTCTATCAGGAGTACCAACACGTCAGCGTGGAACGGGTATGCTCTGGCATCGGCATTCCTAATATTTATCGCTTTTTGCGTGAGATGGGGCAGGTGGAGGAGCCAGAATGGCTACGCGAAGCTATAGCCCAGGCGGGCGACCCCACACCGGTTATTTTGCACCATGCGCTCGCCTCGGCCGGGTCAATCCCCATCTGCCGTCAGACCCTGGAGATGTTCCTCAGCATTCTGGGAGCGGAAGCGGGTAATCTGGCGATCAAGCTGCTGGCGCGGGGCGGCGTCTACCTGGCGGGGGGCATTCCGCCGCGCATCACGGCCGCCCTGGATGGGCCGCACTTCATGCAGGCCTTTGCCAGCAAAGGGCGTTTTACGGCCATGATGCACGCTATTCCGGTGTCGGTGGTGTTGCACCCTCAGGCCGGCCTGCTGGGGGCGGGGTATGCCGCCATGCAGGCGGGCAGCGAGGGCTGAACCCCACCCCTGCCCCCGTTTTCACGGGGGGATAACCCTTTATGGATCGAACGGTACCTAACAGCGGCAATGAGAAAATTGCCCTTTACATCCGAACCTATTACTCACTGCTACGTAGCTCGCGCGCAGTCGCCATCAAGACGCTGATCGAGGCCCATACGCGCATGGAGTCGGCGTTGCATGTGGCGGCGGAGAGCGAACGTCCTGACCTGGCGGCCTTCATCTACGCCGTGTTGCGCCTGCCGACGTGCATTCTCGGCGATACCCAGCTGGTGATTGTGGGGCAGTCGCAGCGCGTCTTTGTCGAACATGGCTACGCAGAGGTGGAAAAGTGGACACCGGTGAGCGCGCCGGCGCGGCGGCGGCGCTGTTTCTTCGATGGGCAGGGGACGCTGGCGGTGTATATTGCCAGCCGGTCCGACATCGATGATCTCATCCCCATACTGACCGCCTATCAAATTGAGCGGGATAAGCTGTATGGCTATTTGCGCCGGCCGGATGTGTTGACCCTATTGCGCACCGAGCGTGACCCCACCCTCTCCTACGACACCCTGACACGCCTGGCTATTCTGACCGGTCTGCCGGCCGAGGATTGGGGGCGGCTGTGCAGCATCTGGGGGGAAGAGACGCTGACCAACCTGCGCCGCATGGGCGAGCAATCGGTCTCGTTGACGGTGCGCCTGCTGAGCGGGTCGCTGGCAGATTATCGCCGCGCCACGCGCCAATGGTGGCAGCATGTGGCCCACAGCCTGTCGGAGGTGCTGTTTGAAGAGCGCCCCATTTACTTTGTCTCCAGCAACACCCACAGCCTGGCCAATCTGGTCAGCGGCTATGCGCGGCAATTGGAACAGGAGTTGGTGGCCTACGTCCAGCAACGGGGCTCGGCTGAATTGCAGGCGGAGTATGCGGCCATTCAAGAGCAAAGCGTGCGCAGCAACTGGGATAATTTCCTTTATTATGTGTTGAAGAAATATGAGCGCGACTATCCGGCAGCAGCGGTGGAGCGGGCGGCGCAAGAGCTGGCGGCCGGCGTTTACCGCGTGCCTAGCGAGCATGTCTTCGATGTGGAGCTGCAGGTGCTGGCGCTGAATGAGTTCCGGCCGGCGCGTCTCGATCCGCGTTTGCAACGACCGGAGCTGGAGGCTTTGCGCCACAGCCGGGCCCTGATCATCAACATTGATTTTCCTCTGGGCATGGGAGCGTATCAGCTGCTATCGGAGATTGCACGCAACATCGCCAGTCTACGGGGGGTGTACATCATCGGCAAAGCAGCCACCCTGAACGGACGGATTGGGGATGTGATGTTGCCGGCCGTCGTCCACGACGAACATTCTGACAACACCTATCTCTTCCGTAACTGCATCACCGGCGATGACGTGGCCCCCTATCTGGCCTATGGCAATGTGTTGGACAACCAGAAGGCGATCACCGTGCTGGGTACCTTTCTACAAAACCGGGAGCACATGTCTGTCTTTTACCATGAAGGGTACACCGACATGGAGATGGAGGCCGGCCCTTATCTGAACGCCATCTATGAGATGGTGCGCCCCCAACGCTACCCCCAAAATGAGATTATCGACCTGCACAGTTGCGCCTTTCCGGTGGGCATTGTGCATTATGCTTCTGACACCCCTTTCAGCAAAGGTCAGAACCTGGGCGCGCAAAACCTGTCGTATTTTGGCATTGATGCCACTTACGCCGCCTCGGTGGCGACGCTGAACGCCATTGTGCGCCAGGAGTTGCGCCACATTCGCCGTGAGGGGGATCACCATCCCCCCTACCCGTTACGGAGACAACATGAATCGGACTATCCTTGAAGCGCGTCTGGCAGCGGTGCGCGTCCAACTCCCGACGTGGGAAGTGGAGGCGCTGCTGCTGACCCATCCCCTGCATGTCCGCTGGCTGACTGGTTTCACCGGCTCGTTTGGCATGGCGTTGGTGACGGCCGGGGCGGCGCTGTTGGCGACTGATTTTCGCTATTGGGAACAAGCGACGCAGCAAGCGCCTACCTTCACCCTATTTAAGTGGCGCAGCGCCGAGAAGCGCATCCGTCAGCAGTTTCTCGGCTCGGTTGCCGCCCAACGACTGGGGGTGGAGGCGAGCCATCTGACGCTGACGGAATATGCGCAGTGGCGGCGGGTGCGTGGGGTGCGCTGGGTCAAGTTGCCGACTACGCTGGAGCCGCTGCGCGCCATCAAGGATGAAACGGAGCTGGCGGCCATCCGCGCCGCAGCGGCCATCACGGATGGCGCCATGGCACAGGTTCCCGCCCTGGCGCGTCTGGGGATGACGGAGCGAGAGCTGGCGTGGGCGCTGGAAAAAGAGATGCGCGAGGCCGGGGCAACGGGAATGGCGTTTGAGGTGATTGCAGCTTCTGGCCCGAATGCCGCTTTGCCCCATCATCGGCCGGGGGAGCGCCGACTGGCGTTGGGGGATGCGCTGGTGATCGATATGGGGGCGCAAGTGGGGGGGTATAACAGTGACCTGACGCGCACTTTCCACCTGGGGGACACACCATCGGAGATGTTTTGGCATGTCTACCAGGTGGTGCAGGCGGCACAAAGCCGGGCCCTGGCGGAGATGCGCCCTGACATGAGCGGCCGGGCGATTGACGCCCTGGCGCGGGAAGTGATTGTGGAAGCGGGACATGGGGAGGCGTTCGGCCATTCGCTGGGGCATGGCGTGGGGCTGGCGATTCATGAGGAGCCACGTCTGGCAGCCACGAATCAGGCAGCTATTCCGGCCGGGGCGGTGGTGACGGTGGAGCCGGGGGTGTATCGACCGGGTTGGGGCGGGGTGCGGATTGAGGACCTGGTGGTGTTGGGGCCGGCCGGGCCAGAACCGTTGAGCCATTGTCCGAAGCAGCCGGTTATTGCGGTGTAGAGGCGTCCAGGGGCGTTGTTCTCACCGCGAAGTCCCTGTTTTCACGGGGGTGACGGGGCGCGAAGGTTTTTCCTTTCTTTGCTTGGCGTTCTTCGCGCCTTTGCGGTTCAACCGCTTTATTCTCACCGCGAAGGCGCAAAGGACGCGAAGGTTTTCCCCTTTCTTTGCTTGGCGTTCTTCCGCCTTTGCGATTCGTCGCGTCACTCCTGTGAAAATGGGAGCACCTTACCGCCGGGGTTTCCCAACTGTTGGCTCAGGGCGTCTGGATGCGTTCGGGGCCGGCGTAGATATTGAAGTGGTCAGGGCGCAGGAAACCAACCAGGGTGACGCCGAAGCGCAGAGCAACGGAGACGGCCAGGGTGCTTGGGGCCGAGACGGCGCACAGAATGGAAGCCCCGGCCGTGCGACACTTTTGCAACAGTTCGTAGCTGGCCCGCCCACTGACAAGAATGATCCCGTCATGGAAGGGTAATTGGTCGTTGAGCACCCCCCACCCCACTAATTTATCCAGGGCGTTGTGCCGGCCGACATCTTCACGCGCCGCCAGGAGCCGGCCGGAAGCGTCGAACAGAGCTGCGGCGTGCAGCCCTCCGGTGCGCTCAAACAGGTGTTGTGCCTGACGCAAACGCTGCGGCAACTGACGCACTAGGGCGGCCGGGACCACCGGCCCCTCGGCCAGGGGAGGTAAAGAGCGCGCCGCCAGATCATCCAGCAGGGCTGCCCCGCAGATGCCACAAGCGCTGGTGGTGAAGAAGTGACGCTCAAAATGGGGTAGATCGGGCAGGCGGTCGGCACGTAAGGCGACGGAGAGGGTGTTGTACTGCTGCTCCTGCTCCGCCTCATCAACGCAATAGGTGATATGTTCCAGCGCCGGCCGGCCGGTGATGATCCCTTCGCTGTAGAGAAAGCCGGCCGCCAGTTCATAATCATGCCCCGGCGTGCGCATGGTGATGGCCAGGGTGCGGCTTTCTCCGCCAGCTTGCAGCCGAATCTCCAACGGCTCCTCCGCCGCCAAATAATCACTCTGGCGGGTCACGCCGGCCGTCTCAACGCGCCAGATGGTCTGCTTTCGATGGGTACTCACGATGGCCTGTCCCGTTGTCAAGTAAGCAGCTTTGCCCGTGGCATAAAGCCGCCTCTGTATCATTGTATCGAAAAAGGATCGCTTTTCCATCCTGGGTTGGTTTGATAGACGAAACTCGTCATGCCATGATTCGCGGCCGGCGCGACGATGCACCTCTGATCTCATCTCCCGTCGATAGCATTCGCACAATGTAGCCGCGGTTTCTTAACCGCACTGTAGCTACGTAAGGATTCGGCAGCCGGTCGGGCAACGGCTAAAGCCGTTACTACGAACCTGGTGCGCTGCTTCTGGCTCGTAGTTCCCACTTTAGCGGGTGCTTCGGCCGGGCAACGGCTGAAGCCGTTACGACGAACCTGGTGCGCTGCTTCTGGCTTGTAGTTCCCGCTTTGGCGGGTGCTTCGACCGGGCAACGGCTAAAGCCGTTACGACGAACCTGGTGCGCTGCTTCTGGCTTGTAGTTCCCGCTTGAGCGGGTGTTTCGGCCGGGCAACGGCTGAAGCCGTTACGACGAACCTGGTGCGCTGCTTTTGGCTTGTAGTTCCCGCTTTAGCGGGTGCTTCGGCCGGCCAACGGCTGAAGCCGTTACGACGAACCTGGTGCGCTGCTTCTGGCTTGTAGTTCCCGCTTTAGCGCGTGCTTGGCTGGCCAACGGCTAAAGCCGTTACTACGAACCAGGGATCGCTGTAGCCGCGGTTTCCTAACCACGCCTGGCGAACCGCGCACAGCACTATCGTCCAATGAGGGGAGCGGGATCGGGTTAGCGTACCTTACATAACAGCTGCAACCTACTTTACACCACGCCTAGGAAACATTACTATAATGGAAGCTATACCCGTCGAAGCGCATTCCTGGCGCTTCCTCTCCGGCAGCAACCAATAGGGGCGACATGGTTATGCGCCCCAATAGGGGCAACTATGTCTGCCTTGCGCGTATCGCTTTTTAGCAAACTGCATCTCAACGCTGATACAGCCGTCATCACTGTGGACGCCGGCAAGGCACAGGAGTTATTGTGCTACCTGCTGCTCAACCGCGAACGCCCGCACCACCGTGAAGCGCTGGCCGGCCTGCTGTGGGGTGAAACTTCCGACGCCCAGGCCAAACAATATTTGCGCAAGGCGCTATGGCAACTGCAACAGGCGCTAACCGCCGGGCAGTGCGCCGGGCTGGTACACACCGATGGCGACTGGTTGGGCATCAACCCGGCTTTTCCCCTGTGGTTAGATGTGACCCAACTGGAACAGGCTTATCGTGAGGTGCAATGCACCCCCAGCGCTCAACTCCGGCCGGAGCAGGCCCAACAGATGGAAGATGCCATTACCTGGTATGGCTGCGGTCTGCTGGAGGGGTGGTATCAGGAGTGGTGTCTATATGAACGGGAGCGCTTGCATCACTTCTATCTTGTGCTGCTGGATAAGCTGATGGGTTACTGTGAGGTAACCGGACAATATGAAGCCGGGCTGCTATATGGGGCGCGCATCTTGCGCGACGATAGCGCGCGGGAACGCACCCACCGCCGCATGATGCGCCTCTATTATCGCAGCGGCCGGCGCACAGAAGCGCTGCGCCAGTTCGAGCGCTGCGCCACTATTTTGCACCAGGAGTTGGGGGTGCGGCCGGCTCAATCCACCTGCGAGCTGTACGAAACGATCTGCGCCGACCGGCCATTACCCTGGCCCGCCCCGCCCCCCCCTCGAGCATCGGCTCACCCGGCCATCGTTCTGATGGCGCCCGATCTGCCCGATTTGCTGCGCCAACTCCATGACCTCCAGACGACGCTGCACACCCTGGAACACCAGGTGCAGCGCCACATCAACCATCTGCAACAATCCATCCACCCCGACGCCCCCTGATTATTCTTCAATCTGTCGAGCGTAGCCGTGGAACGCGGCCGGCTACGCGCCCGGTACGCGGCCGACTATCCCCATCATATACCATCCTGGTCAGATGAGGAACCCGCATCCTCAGAGGCGGTGGTGCGCGCATGGCGCGCCCTCCGGTAGTTTGGGCGTTCATGGACGAGACCGATACTCCGCTGCACAGTTTTGTCGTGCGTATCTGGCTGGAAGAAGCGGCCGGGGCTGAACGGCCGGCCCGTTGGCGGGGGCATATCACCCATATCCCCAGCCAGGAACGGGATTACATCGAGAGCCTGGAAGAGTTATGCCGTTTTATGACGCCCTACCTGAAAGCGATGGGCGTTTAGAAGCTGTTTGGGTTGAAACAACAAGAAGTTCGAGAGGTTCATCATCTGAGTCTTCAGACCATGAACGTCCCAGGATTGTCAGACGATAAACGTCTGTATGTAGCAATAAGGAGATCCGTATGCCTGTCACCCCAACTTATCCTGGCGTCTATATTGAGGAGTTGCCCAGCGGCGTCCGCACGATTGTGGGCGTCGCGACATCCATTACCGCTTTCATCGGCCGGGCGTTGCGCGGCCCGGTGAATAGCCCCACCCGCATCCAAAGTTTTGGCGATTATCAGCGCACTTTTGGCGGTTTGTGGTTCCACAGCCCCATGAGCTATGCCGTGCGCCACTTTTTCCAAAACGGCGGCACAGACGCCCTGATTGTGCGCCTGACCAACAGCGCCGCCAGCGCCGCCGTCAACCTGCCGGTGGAGGGGGACGCCCTGGAACTGGCAGCAGTTACGGCCGGGGCCGACGGCAACAACCTGCGCGCCACCCTCATCCCCAGCACCCTCAACGCCGATGATTTCGATCTCATCATTGAGGAAGAGGACGCCAACGGCCTCTTCACCACCCTGAGTGAATACACCACGGTGACCCTGGCGACGCTGGGTGCGGCCATTGCCGCCGACCCAGAGGCGGTGATTGCCCTCACCGCCGCCTCGGCCAGCCGCCCGCCGCGCCTGACGCGTGTGCCCTTCGTGGATGGAGCGGACGCTGCTAACGGTGACCCGGCCGTAGCCGCCGTGTGTAACCTGTTCGTGGATAGCGTCGTCCTGACAGCTGACAACGCCGGGGCGTGGGGCAACAACCTGCAAGCCAGCGTGGATTATGACACAGCCGACCCCGGCAACAGCGACATCTTTAACCTGACATTGGAGGAGCTGGACACGGCCGGCCGCGTTGTAGCGCGTGAGGTGTTCCGTAACCTGACCTTCGACGATGAGTCGGCGCGCTACATTGAAAAGGTGCTGGACGAAGAGTCGAATCTGGCCAGCTTCACCGGCCCTGTGCCGGCCGCCAACCTGATTGCCGGCACACAAACCTTCTTTGGCGGCACGGATGGCAACGCCCTGGTGGACAACGATTACGTGGGCGACCAAAACGCCAAGACAGGCCTCTACGCCCTGGAAGACGCTGACCTTTTCAACCTGCTCTACATCCCACCGCGCACCCGCGAAAACGATGTGGCGGCCGATGTGGTGCTGGCCCCGGCCCTGGCCTACTGTCAGGCGCGGCGCGCCATGTTGATCGTCGATCCGCCGTCTAGTTGGACCAACCCGGCCGCGGCCGAAAACGCCACCACCGGCGTGGGGGATTTACGCGCCGACCTGGGCGGAACCAACTTCAGCATCAACGCCATCGCCTACTTCCCGCGCCTGCGTATGCCTGATCCGTTGCAGGAAAACCGCACCGAAACCTTTGGCGGCGGCGGCGCATTGGCCGGCCTGATCGCCCGCACCGACGCCCAGCGCGGGGTGTGGAAAGCCCCGGCCGGCATTGAAGCCTCCCTCTCCGGGGTGCGGGAACTGAACTACAAGCTGACAGATGGAGAGAACGGCCGGCTTAACCCCCTGGGGCTGAACTGTTTGCGCACCTTCCCAGTCTATGGGCATGTGGTGTGGGGGGCGCGCACCCTGGCGGGCGACGACCGCCTGGCCTCGGAGTGGAAATATGTGCCGGTGCGCCGCACCGCGCTCTACATTGAGGAGAGCCTATATCGGGGGTTGCATTGGGTGGTGTTCGAGCCCAACGACGAATCTCTGTGGGCGCAAATTCGGCTCAACGTCACCGCCTTCATGCAAGACCTGTTCCGCAAAGGGGCCTTCCAGGGGCAGTCGCCGCGTGAGGCGTTCCTGGTGAAATGTGACCGCGAAACCACAACCCAATTCGACATCGACCGCGGCATTGTCAACATTCTGGTGGGCTTCGCCCCCTTAAAGCCGGCCGAATTCGTCATCATCCAGATTCAACAACTGGCCGGTCAGACAACGGCGTAGGAAGGAGTAGACACATGGCGCAATTCACTGTCAACGCCAATCGGTTTGATCCCTATAAAAATTACAAGTTCCGGGTGAAGTGGGACGGGCGCTATGTGGCCGGCGTCAGCAAAGTGGGAGCGCTCAAGCGCACCACCGAAGTTGTCACCTACCGCGAAGGGGGCGACCCCAGCACCGAGCGTAAATCCCCCGGCCAGAGCAAATATGAAGCCATCACCCTGGAGCGAGGCGTAACCCACGACACCGAGTTTGAAAAGTGGGCCAACAAGGTGTGGAACTTCGGCTCCGGTCTGGGGTCTGAGGTCTCGCTGCGCGACTTTCGCAAAGACCTCATCATCGAGGTGTACAACGAAGCCGGACAGCTGGTGCTGGCTTACAAGGTGTACCGTTGCTGGGTGTCGGAATATCAATCCTTGCCCGAACTGGATGCCAGCGCCAACGCCGTGGCGATCCAGACCCTGAAGCTGGAAAACGAGGGCTGGGAGCGGGATTACGATGTCGTGGAGCCGGCCGAACCCTCCTTCACGGAACCGGGCTAAGGGCCCTCGCCAACTTTGCTCATGTCATTTGCCGCTGAGCTGCTCAACGTATGGGAATATGGGCGTCGTCTAGGGCCAGTAGACCAGACGGCGCACCTGCTGCGTGCCGGCCACCCCTATCTGACCTCCGAAGAGGTGGAAAACCTGAGCCTGGGGCAAAAAGAGGCCCTGCTGTTGCAGGCGCGTCAGGCATGGTTTGGGGAACAGCTGGCAAGCGTGGCCGCCTGCCCGGCCTGCGGCGAGCGGGTTGAGTTCAGCTTCACCGCCGCCGATCTGGGGGCCATCGATTACCCGGCTCCGCCGGCGCGCCTGAGCGTGACGCTGGCCGGCCGCCCCTACCAGCTGACCCTGCGCTCCCCCACCCTGGGCGATTGGCGACAGGCGGCCGGGTCTGGGGCGGCGCTCTTCCAGCGCTGTGTGCTGGACGTGCAGGCGGATGGGGAGGCGGCCGACATGGCCGCTGCGCCCGAAGCGCTGGCCGACGCGGCCGCGCACGCCTTGCAGCAAGCAGACCCCCTGTTGGAGATTGAGCTAGACCTGACCTGCCCGGCCTGCGGTCAGGCCTGGGCAGCGCCTTTCGACGCCCGGGCCTTTATCTGGCAGGAGTTGGAAACATGGGCCTGGCGCACGCTGCACACGGTGCACCGCCTGGCGGCGGCTTATGGCTGGAGCGAGGGAGAGATTTTGCGCCTGAGCGCCTGGCGGCGGCAATTTTATCTGGCCTTACTGGATGGGGCGCTATGAACGTCTGGCAACGTCTGGCCGACCGCGCTCAGGCGACACCCTCTGTGGTGCAGCCTCGACCGGCGGCGCGCTTTGCGCCGTCGCCCACTCTGGAAGGCTTGCAACCCACGGAAAGGGCTGAGGGAATGCCCGACCTGTTGGAGCAGACAGAGGAGCGGCCGGCCGTTGCACCTCCGTCCGTCCAGCCTGCGCTGCTGTCCAGACCGCCCGCTGCGTCGCGTTGGTCAGAGGTTTATCATCTCGATCTGGCGCAGCCCCAGGCAGACCCTGTGGGCGTTGAGGGGGAGGCGAGTAGCACACCTGCTCCCACCAGCCCAACCACCCCACCCCCGCCGGTCGCGCCGACTGGGGCTGGCGCTCCATGGAGCAGCGCAGGGGAGAAACGGGTGCTACAGGATGAGGATGTCGGCCGGGGGCGAACACACAGGTTCGCCCCTACACGTGAAAGCGGGGGCGAACACACAGGTTCGCCCCTACACGCTAAAACGGGGGGGGGCGAACATGCAGCTTCGCCCCTATATGTGAAAACAGGGGGGGGCGAACACGCAGGTTCGCCCCTACTCCATTGGGGGCCCAGACCGTTGACCGGGGATGGGCCAACCGTTCCCGGCCTTCCTGAAGCTGTCCGGCCATCCGCAGGACACGCCACACTACGGCTCGGGGTAGACCAGGAGAATAGGCAACGTCGGCCGGCGTTATCGCCTCAGCGGGATGCCGCCGGGTTGCCAGTAGAGGCGGGTTTGCAACCGGCCCCACGGATGGATTGGCCCCAACCGGCCTCCACTCCCCCGGGGGGCGAACACACAGGTTCGCCCCTAGACGTGAAAACGGGATCCCAACCCACGCCGCCTACCGTGCAGGTGCATATTGGGCGCATCGAGGTGCGGGCCGCGCCCCAACCCACACCGCCCGTCACGCCGCCGCGTCCTCCCTATCGGCCGGCGTTGAGTCTGGATGAGTATCTGAAACAGCGTCAACGAGGTGGTGGGTGAGCAACTATCTAGGTTTAGCAACCGTTACGGCCGCTTTGCGTCTCAAGTTGGAGAATGCGTTGTCGGCCGATATTAACGATATTCAGTTCACGGTCACAGTCGGCCGGCCGGACGAGCCGAACGAAAACAACGCCGGAGCGCGGGTCAATCTCTACCTGTACCAGACGACGCCCAACGCCGCCTGGCGCAATGCTGACCTACCCACCCGCGATCCACGCGGTGCGCTGTTGCAACGCCCCCGCCTGGCGCTTGACCTGCACTATCTCTTGACCTTCTACGGGGACGAGAGCAATCTGGAACCCCAACGCCTGCTCGGCAGCGCCCTGCGCGCCCTGCACGCCGGCCCCACCCTGACCCGCGCCCAGATTGAGGCGGCCGTGGTCAGCGCGGATTACCCGTTCCTGGCAACCTCGAATTTGGGGGATGAGATTGAGTCGGTCAAGTTCAGCCCCATTCCCCTCAACCTGGAAGAGCTGTCTAAGCTGTGGTCAGTCTTCTTTCAAACCACCTACAACCTCTCCGTGGCCTACATGGCTTCCGTTGTCTTCATTGAGGGACAGGAAACGGCCGGGCGCGCCCTGCCGGTGCAGACGCGCACGGTCGTCGCCCCCCCCACCGTGGCGGCTGCGGCCGTCGTCACGCCCGATCAGCTGGATG
Source organism: Anaerolineae bacterium (assembly GCA_034435495.1). GTDB lineage: Bacteria > Chloroflexota > Anaerolineae > Promineifilales > Promineifilaceae > DAOTXO01. Next base: position 33,125 of record DAOTXO010000079.1, on the reverse strand, counting down.
GGCTGGCGCTGTGGCTGAAAAGCGATGTGGGCGTCACCTACGACAACCTGGGGGTCTCGCGCTGGAGCGACCAAAGCGGGCTGGAACGGGACGGGGTGCAGGATAATGCGGTCAGCCGGCCGGCCTTTGTGGCGCATGGTCTGGGGCAACGCCCGGTGCTGCGGTTCGACGGGGTGGATGATCGACTGGCTATCGAGGACCTGAACTTCAGCGCGGCGCAAAATGGGGTCACTATCTACGCCGTAGCGCGCTCCACCAGCAACGCCGCCCAGGTGGTAATCAGTTTCGACGACGAGCAATATTGGGAGCTGCTGCTGAGCCAGGGGGACGCCAACGCGCCCCGCGCCCAATGGCGCACCGCCGACAGCACGGCCACCCTACATACCCTGCCTTCGACGCTGCGGCTGAGCGACACACGCTGGCATGTTCTGGCAGGTTGGTTTGAGGCCGGGGCCGCCCCCGACAAGCAATTGCTGGTGGATGGGGTGAGCAATGCCCAGGCCACGGCGCATGGCGGCAATTCGCTCGGCGCGGGCGCGACGCGCTTTGGCTTCCTGGGGGTTGGCTCACAGGCGGCCGGCTTCGACGGAGCGGTCGAGGCCGATGGCTTCCTGGCGGGCGAGATAGCCGAAATTGTCCTGTTCACCCGCGCTCTGGACGCCACGGAGCGGGAGCAATTGGATGTCTATTTCAGCCAGCGCTACGGTCTTGCGCCTTAAGCGCGGTTCGTTACCCCCGTGAAAACGGGAGCGCGGCTACGAATGGGTGTGATGGTTAAGTGGACACCAGCGTCAAGCAGACGAGCATGATGGATCAATCCATGGTATGGCCGGAACACAATCAGCGCGCTTTGCTGACCGCCTTAAATAGGGTGCGCGCTTACGTGGCGGGTCGGGGCGACGCATCCACTGCCCCGGCGCTCGACACGCCGCGGTCGGATGATGAACAGCCCAGCGCGCTGGATAGTCTGTGCGCCAGCTTCAACCTGTCAGCCTTTGAGCGCGATATTGTGGTGTTGTGTGCCGGTCTGGAACTAGATAGTACGTGGGCCACCCTGTGCGCCGAGGGGCAGGGGAACGCCGGGCAACCCTTTCCCACCTTTAGTCTGGCGCTGGCGGTGTTACCCAACGCCCATTGGAGCGCCCTGACGCCCACGGCTCCCCTGCGTCGCTGGCGTCTGGTGGAAGTGGGCAGCAGCTCCACCCTGGTGCACGCTCCCCTGCGACCGGATGAGCGGGTGCTCCACTTTCTGACCGGTCTCTCCCACCTGGATGAGCATTTGCTGGGGTTTGTGGAGCCGGTGCGCTCCACCACCCCGGCCGTTCCTTCCCATCTAGCGCTGGCGCGCCAGGCGGCCGAGGCCTGGGCCCGGCCGGGGGCGCGTCTGCCAGCGGTGCAGCTGGTGGGGGCCGGCCGGCCGGAAGCAGAGAGCGTCGCCCTGGCCATCGGCCGGGAACTGGGCCTGGGGCTGCATCACCTTTCCGCCTTTGTCATCCCCACCACCCCCCATGAGCTGGAAAGCCTGCTGCGGCTGTGGGAGCGCGAGGCAATTTTAAGCGGCAGCGCGCTGTGGGTAGATAGCTACCACCTGCCCGGCGAGGACGTTGGCCGCGAACATGCCCTGCGCCACCTCATTAACCAGCTCGACACTCCGTTGATTGTCAGCGGCCCGCGTCGTCAGCAAGGATTGGCGCGCCCCTGCCTGACCTTTGAGCTGCACAAACCAACACCCCAAGAACAGCAAGCGCTGTGGCGGGCGGCCTTGGGGAGTGAGGCCGGCCGGCTCAACGGCCAGGTGACCCGCCTGGCCAACCAGTTCAATCTAGGAGCGGTGGCGATTCAAGCGGTCTGCGCCCAGGCCATGGGGACGGGGAGAGAGGGCTACAAACCCGCCCCGGCCCGGCTGTGGGAAGCGTGTCGCCTGCAAGCCCGCCCGCAACTCGATGACCTGGCGCAACGCATTGAGACGACGGCCGGGTGGGACGATCTGGTGCTGCCAGAACGGGAAAACCGCATCTTGCACGACATCGCCTTGCACGTGCGGCAGCGAGCCACCGTGTACGAGAGCTGGGGCTTCGCCCAAAAATCCTGGCGCGGGTTGGGCATCAGCGCCCTCTTCGCCGGCCCCAGCGGCACAGGCAAGACGCTGGCGGCTGAGGTGCTGGCCCATGTTTTGGAGCTGGATTTGTATCGCATTGACCTGAGTCAGGTGGTGAGCAAATACATTGGCGAAACGGAGAAGAACCTAGCGCGGGTGTTTGAAGCGGCCGAGTCGGGCGGGGCGATTTTGCTCTTTGATGAGGCGGATGCACTGTTCGGCCGGCGCAGCGAAGTCAAGGATAGCCATGATCGCTACGCGAATATCGAGGTGGGGTATCTGTTACAGCGCATGGAAGCATATCGGGGGTTGGCGATTTTGACCACCAACATGAAGGATGCCCTGGATAACGCTTTTTTACGCCGACTGCGCTTCACTGTCCAGTTCCCCTTCCCCCCGGCCGACCTGCGGCAGGCGATCTGGCAACGCATCTTTCCCCTCGCCACTCCTTTAGATAATCTTGACTATGCGAAATTGTCGCAACTCAATGTGACGGGCGGCCACATTCGCAACATCGCCCTCAACGCCGCTTTTTACGCCGCCGATGAGCAGCAGCCGGTCGCCATGCGCCATATTTTGCGCGCCGCCCAGGCTGAGTATGCCAAATTGGAGCGCACCCTCACTGGCAGTGAGTTGCGCGGCTGGCCCACAGGTTGACGCATGTCCCGCATTGAGATCACTATCGAAACTGTGGTGTGGCATGGGGCGTTGCCCATGGATGAAGCCAGCCTGCGCCAGGCGTTGGAACAGGCGGTGACGCAGCGGTTGAGCGAGATGGGCTGGCCGGCCGCCTGGTCGCCTGGCGCACCCATCAGGCGCCCAGAGGTGCAAACCACGCTGCCCGACGCGACGCCGGCCGGCGCTATCCAGGCCATCGCCGCCGCCATTACCGGGCCGGCGGCCAGTCCAGGAACGCAACCGTGACACATACCCTGGCAACAGCCCACCTCCGCCCATCGACCCGCCTGGAGGGGCAGGGAATTCACCTCCATGGCAACTGCTGCGCTTGCGGCAAACCATTGGGGCCGGCCGGTCGGTGCGCCGATTGTCAACGCCGGGACGACCGGCCGGTGGGGCTGGTGGAGGAAGGGCGCCAGGGAAGGCACGGATTACACGGAAGATGGCCTGTGTTGACGGCAGCGGTGGGTTTGATTCAACGCCAGACAACGGAGGAAGAGGTCGGGAGTGCGCCGACGCTTCCCGTTGAACCGGCGGCCCCGCAGGCAACACCGACCGAAGAGCTGGCAGCACCGACGGAAGGCGCAGCTGAGGCTGGCGGTGCGGCGGCCGGCAGCGTCAATCGGGGAACGTGTAGCCCACGCGCCTTATCGCGGGCGGATTTTTTGCGCCAGCCGGGAACCCAGCAGGATGACTTTGGCCTGACCACGCTAGAGGTCAGTCAGGTCACCTTTCCTCAAGTTACGCTGGCACGCACGCGCGGCGCGTTGCGCCTGCAACCCACCAGCGCGGCCTTGCCCACCATCCCCTCAGTCTACACCGGTCAGGGAACTTTCACCGAGGGCGAGCGTATTTTCATGGGTAGCCCCGCCTGTGACGCCGGCCGTTACCCAGTGCGCTGGATCATCACGCCCCAGGGAGCGCAAAAGATCGCTGCTGGTGAACAAGAGCATTGCAGCGATTATCAATACGCCTTTGACGTCTCCCTGGCGCGCTACGCCCAGGCGGTCAATCAACTGGCGACGGCTGGAACCTCCTTTGCTTCTCAGGCAACGGCTGAGCGGCGACTGGCGCGCGAGGTGGGGACACATCCTCGCGACTGGCAGGCGAGGTTTGTTTGCCTGGCGTGCAAAACAAAAATCCGCGACCGCAACGGATCGCACACCCCACGCCCTCGCATTGACCCACCTGTTTACCCCTGCCAGTACACCCGCGCCTGGATTTCCGATGCCAGCCTGCCGCGTATCGGTCAGACCCCCAGCAACCAGATCATCACCGGCTGCGATACAGAGGAAGATCGGCTACGCACCGTGCGGCAATGTTCTCGCACCGGCCGGCCCTGACGCCAACAACCCATGACGACCCACGTTCAGCCCACCTCCGCTATACCCCAGGCCTCGCCACCGACACGGCTATTGCAGCGCGCCTGCGCCTGCGGTAGCAAGGCTGGACCCGGCGGGGCATGCGCCAGTTGTCAGCGCCATAAGCGCCCCTGGCAGGCGAAATGGCGCGTCAACCGGCCGGGCGACCGCTGGGAACAGGAAGCGGAGCGCGTGGCGCACACCTTAATCGCAGCGAATCAGACTGGGCAGCTGGCGCACTCAGGGGTTGAGCCCCGCCCCCATATACCGATAGTGCAACGCGCACCGGCGGGCGGTCTCAACGCGGGCGCGCCTGTGCCAGAGGGCGTCACGGCAGAATTGAGCAGGTTAGATGGCCGGGGAACCCCCCTGCCGGCCGCCAGCCGCGCTTTTTTCGAGCCACGCCTGGGGCATGATTTCAGTCAGGTGCGGGTGCACACCGACGCCCCGGCGACGCAGCTGGCGCATCGTGTGGGGGCCGAGGCGTTCACAACCGGCCAGCACATTGTTTTTGGAGCCGGCCGCTTTCAACCAGAGACGCCTTCCGGCCGGCGCTTATTGGCGCATGAACTGACCCATGTTGTTCAACAAGGTGCAGTCAGCACCGACCGCCATTGGATCCAACGAACAGCCTGTCGCCATGACGGTCGTAACACCGATTGCGCCGCCAGTCTGGGACGCATCATCTTTGAGGACAAAAGCTCGTTAGCAATTGACGACACCATTGTCCAAAACATGAAAAAACGCTTTGGTGGCGTCTGGATCACCCAGGTGGAAACGCCCCCCAACCCGCGCAAATCAGGCAGCGATAGCGGGCGAGTGGATGGCGTGAAAGTTAAAGACAGCGGCACTCTGGATGTGGAAGTGGTGGAAGTCAAGCCGCGCTCACTGGGGCTTGATCCCACTGCGCCCACCGGCGGCTGTGTCCTGGCCACCAGCCAGGTAGACGGCTATGTCAAAGAGTTAACTCGCATTGCCCCCAAAGTGCAGGAGCTTTCCCAGAAATTATCCAAGATCGGAGGCTATCGCCTGGATGGGCATCATAAGCCGAAGAACAAAATCGAGCGTGGCATCTTCGATACGGTGGGCATTCCGATTGATGAGACCGATTGGTTCCAGGCGTGGGCTTTCTACAACAGCTTGCAAAACCGCTGGCCGAAAGTTTTCACCAAAAGCTTTAGCAGCGTCAACATCAAAGCCAACGCCGATGGGGACGTCAACCAGGATTACGAAGCCGCTCGCTGGAAAGTGCAATGTCCCAAGAAAGGTAAAGAAACCACCCCTACCGTTGGTATCCGCACCCTGGTCTACAATGTCAACCTCAAAGGAGGGGTGAGCTACGGCTGCCAGACTGATTGCGCCTCTAAGAAAAAAGAGGAGCAACGTAAAAAACAGGTTGAAGCGCAACCAATAGCCCAACCAGAACAGACAAAACAGCCGCAACAAACGAAACAACCGGAAACGCCTAAGCAAGTCAACGTGGCCCCGCAACTTGTCAAACTGTATCCCGATCTGCGTGAGTTTGCCCCTGGGCTAAGCGATGGGCTCAAGAAGCAGTATCCCTCTGTTCCTCCGGGGACAGAGTACATCATCATTGCGCCGCCACTGTTTTGGCAAAAGTTTGTCTCCGAGCCGATGATGGAACGCACGCTGGACAAAATGCGGGTGAAGGCAATGGACCCGCGCACCAATCCTGTCATTGGCTTCCGCAATCTAGGCTGGACGCTGGTGGGTCTGACGGCCGCCAGCTATGTGGTGGTCTTCAGCATCGGGTTTGGCGGGGCTTTAGCCGCTGGCGGGGCCGGGGCGGCCGGGGCGGCTGGCGCGACCGGGGCGGCCGGAACAGCTCAGGCGACCGGCAGCGGGGCGGTGGTGATCTCGTTGACGGCGCGCCTGGCAGCCAAGAAAACAGCTGAGAAGGCGATCAGCCTGGGTCTGGATAAAGCGGCCGGCGTGCTGCTGGTCGTCGGCCTGGCAGAGAAAGCGGAAGCGGCCGAGGACATCAAAGACGTGAGTCAGGTGAACGCCGTGCGGGTGGTGTTGCCGTCGGCGGTGACCCCGGCCGGCACACGCGACCTAGGCGAGAAAGTGACCTTAGACGGACAAGAGTATTACATTGTGGGGCGGGCAATCGCCCGGTGAGACCAGACTAAGATGTGATATGACGACACCCGCCCAGCGCATCTCCGCCACTCCTCAGGCCCCGCCACCGACGCGGTTGTTGCAGCGCGCCTGCGCCTGTGGCGGCAAGGCTGGCCCCGGCGGGGCGTGTGCCAGTTGTCAGCGCCATAAGCGCCCCTGGCAGGCGAAATGGCGCGTCAACCGGCCGGGCGACCACTGGGAACAGGAAGCGGATCGGGTGTCGGCGTTGGTCATGGGGTCACCCGCCCCCGGCGGAGCGGCGTTGCCGCCTCCAGCCGGCGCGACGCCACCGGCGCGGGAGGCTCCGGACCCGATTGAGCGCGCCTTGCACACGACCGGCCGGCCCCTTCATCCCACCGACCGCCAATGGATGGAAACACGCTTTGGCTATAACTTCGGCCAGGTGCGCATCCATGCTGATGCCACGTCGGCGGCAGCGGCCGAGGCTGTCCAGGCCCAGGCCTTCACACTGGGGTCCGATATTGTCTTTGGTGGCCGCCAGTATGCACCCGCCACTGTCGCCGGCCGGCATCTTTTGGCGCATGAATTGACGCATGTGGTGCAACAAGGGGCAGCCACCCCAAGGCGGGCTGGCGCTGGGGCGACTGCCATCCAGACCTCCCTCACTCCCGCTGTTGCGCCGCGCACCTTGCAACGACGACTGGTCAACGAGCCGGCCGGGGGCTGTGGGTTGTGCCACGGGCCGAGGCAGGCCGGCACGATTGCCCACACCCTGATTCAACAGGAATTTGAGCTCATTCGTCCTCTGGGTCTGGTGGAGTTACCCGTCTCCAGCCCCACCGATCATGAAAATGGGCGGCTCGATCTGGCTGTGGCAACCCCCACCGGTTTTCTGATTGGCGAAATCAAGCCCGCCAATACCGACGGCATGACACGCGGCGCGTCGGACATTCTTTTCTATGAGAAGGCGATCAAAGCCGCTTTCCCAGGGCGCAGTGTGGGCAAATTGAGCATCCCCATTCCAGCGCCGCCGGCGCCCTTTCCCAACCCGCAGGTTCCTGCCTGCCCACCGCAAAGCCTGTCTATCAATAGGCCGGTGAATGGGGTGTACGGCTATTTCTGCTTGCCGCCTTTTAGCCGCCTTGTTCCCAACCCGGCCTGCCGTTGTGGGCCGCCGCCTGTACCTGTCCCTGTGCCGGAGCGAGTGCGGGTGCCGGTGTGGGAAAAAGTAAAGAACTTTTTGCGTCAGACAGTGGATGTGCTGGCTGACGTGGGTAAGGTGGTTGCCATTGCAGTCGCCATTGTGGCCGCGGCTGTTCTCATCGCCAAGCGGGCGGCTGTGGCCGCGGCCGCGGCCAAATTCCTGGCGCTGGCGGCCGGGGTGGCCGCAGCTTTGGCGCTGGTTTTTGGGCTGGGAGAAGGGGAAGCCCAGGCAGCCCCCAAACCGGAGGCCGGGGGGAGTGGTTCAGCCGGAACGCCCAAGCCGGAGGCCGGCCAGGGCGCGCCTACGCCTGCCCCCACACCGCAACCCGGCGCAGGCCAGGGCAAGACACCCACGCCCCAACCCGGCCCGGCCGGGCCCCAAGGAGAGGCGCAACCCCAACCGGAAGCGACTCCAGGGGGCAAGGCTCCGGCCGGCCGGGGCCGGCCGGAAGATCGCACCTTCCTGGACGATGTCGGGGAGTTCGTCGACGAGATGCTCCAGCGGTTGGGCGGACAGTTGCGGCTCGATCCCGACGCCCTGCGCCGCCTCATTGTGCTGGTGGACGAGGCAGAAAAAGCGGTACGGCTGGCCCCAGGCGGCGACCTGTTGGCCTTGCTCCTGAAAAAGTTGGGGGATTTTCTACGTGGTTTGTTGCCGCCGGCCGACCAACCGCCGGCTGCCGGCCGCACACCGCCGGCCGGCAGCGGCCAAAAAGCGGACGGTCAGCTACAACCGCCGTCAGGTGGAGCCGGGCCACAGCCAGAGGGGCAGCAACCCCAACCTCCAACCCCAGATGCTGGGACAGAGCCAGCCCCAGAACCACCGGCCGAAACGCCGGCGCCGCCACCTCCGCCTCCGGGCAAGGAAGAACAACCGCCGGCGGGCGGGGCCACCACGCCGCCGGGCAAAACGCCGCCGGCCGGCGCGGGCAAAAGCGGAGCAGGCGCAAGCGGCGGGGGATCGGTGGGCGCGACCGGCAAGGATGCTACCTGGCCCGTCATTTTTGAGGAGTTGGAAGGCGTGGGCTTCAGCGTTCACCCCGCCCCCAGCCACGACAATGGCAGCGGCTCGATTATGCTCCCCGACAACCCCAAAGCCATTTTGCACTTCAAAGCCCCCGATTCCCTGGTCATCGTCAACAGCACCAGCGGGGCCGAGGAGGGCGTCGCCAAGCCTTCTTCTATTGGCAAGGGGTGGTATGAGTTGGTGTCCGGCCCACTGTACAACCGGCTGAAATCCCAACTCAACCCCTGGTTCCGCCAAAACCGCTCGCGGGCCCTGGCCGCCGAAATCGCCAACGATTTGGACAAATACCCGCGGCGACTGCACTTTCAGGTGACGTATGAGGTCATTCCCTGAGGCGTAAGATGCGACATATTGGGACCCGACTCTACACCTCATGCCCCGGTGTGTCCGGCGCGCCCACGACAACGCGGGTGCAACGGAAATGCGCTTGCGGCCGGCCGACGAGCAGTGGGCAAGGCTGTCAGGCGTGCGCCGAAAAACGCCGCCTGGAGGAAGCGGCCCCGCTGGCCGCCCGCCAACGCCATCATTTTGGCCAGGTGGCGCTGCACGCACCGCCGGCCGGGGGCGTTATCCATCGCCAGACAGGCGGGGGCAGCGGCAGCGGAGGTCAGACCCAGGGCTACACCCCGCCCGCCACCTGCGACGCTGCCGCCCAGACCCGCACCGAGCAAATCGCTACCGACGCTTACAACGTGGCGCTGCCCTATGTGGCCCTGGCGGAGACAGCCCTGACCCAACTGCACTCCGCCTGGATCAACCACAAGGAGGAGGTGTTGGCGGGAACCAAAACGCTCAGTGGGACGCCAGTATGCGCCTTCGACAGCAACTTCAACATCACCCAGCGTAACCAGGATTACGGCGTGCGCCAGATTCGCGTCATGAGTCGCTTGAGCGCCCTCAACCGGCGCATGAGCCGGGGGGTGGGCTATGTCTGTCTGCCAGCCAGCGACCCCCATTGCAGCAGCAACGCCGATGGCGAAACAGAGGCGTATGTCGTCGACCACCAGCCCCCCATTTACTTCTGCCCTCCCTTCACCGCCAGCATGGAGCTAATCGGACGGCAAAGCACTGTGCTACACGAATATGCTCACCTGCTGGCGGGTGTGGGCGACCAGGGCGGTTACGCTGCCTTCGGCGCTCAATCCATCACTTGCGCCGCCGGCATTAAGTTCTCGGCCGACAGCGCTGACCTGGCAAACACGGCCGATGCGCTGGCCGGCTTTGTGATGCACGTGGGACAGGAAAACGATACCAGCGTACACGTGCGTGAGAGGCGTCCATGACCACCACCTTCCCCGGCGCGCCCAAATTGACCAAGGGCGCCATCATCGGTTTCGACATTTTCAACCCGCTGGCCAGCGTCATCATCTTCCAGTACAACCCCAAGAAGATGACCCGCTCGTTGGAAGCGCAAACCGCGGCCGGCGGCGGGGCACGGGCTGAACCGTTGCGCCTGAGCGGGCCGCCGCGTGAGACCATCGCCATCAGTGAGTTGAACCTGGACGCCGCCGATCAGCTGGAAAAAGGCAACGGCAGTTTGGGCATCTACCCCCAGCTCTCGGCGCTGGAGATGTTGCTCTACCCCAAAAGCCTGGTGGTGATTGCTAACACGGTGTTGATGGCGGCCGGGACGATTGAAATTGTCCAGCCCGTCGCCCCCTTCACGCTGTTCATCTGGGGGTTGAAGCGCATCGTGCCGGTGCGTGTGACGGGCTTCACCATTAACGAGGAAGAGTACGATCCCGGCCTCAACCCCATCCGCGCCACACTTAACCTGACCCTGACTGTGCTCAACACCAACGACTTTTCCATCACCCACCCCGGCTACTACACCTTCCTGGCGCACCAGGTGGTCAAAGAGACCATGGCCGTCATCGGCAGCGTCAGCGACCTGGGAGCGGTGGCCGGCGGGGATGTTTCCATTTTCTAGAGGTAGGCCTATGTTTGATGTCACCAGCCGCTATTACAACCTGGAACAGGCCACCTGGGTGGATGCCAACGGCGAGACCATCACCTATGTGCGCCGGCGCTTTTTGCCCCAGGGGGAGAAAATGCCCCTGCTGGTCGAAGTCAGCGTGACAGATGGCGACCGGCTCGATCTCATCACGGCCCGCACGCTGGGCGATCCGCTGCAATTTTGGCGCGTGGCGGACGCCAACAACGCCCTGCACCCGTGGGATTTGTTGGATAACGTGGGACGCATCCTGCGCGTGCCCACCCCTCAGGCGACGTTATGAGCTTATTTGGCACGCTGCTCACCATTCTTGTCGGGCCGACTGTGCCCGTACCCGCGCCGCCGCAGCTGTTGGAGGCGCTGGAACGGGTGGAGGTGCAGCACAGCGACGAAGGGCGCTCCGGCTTTCAACTGACGTTCAAAGTGGGGCGCTCCGAGACGGATGTGTTGGATTACTTTCTGCTGATGACTCCCCTGTTGCGCCCCTTCAGCCGGCTGGTGATGGTGGTGACCTTCAACGCTTTTCCCCAGGTGTTGTTCGATGGCTTCATCACCCGCCAGGAGCTGGCCCCCAGCCAGGAGCCGGGGGGCACGCGCCTGACGGTGACGGGGGAGGATGTGGGCGTGATGCTCGACCTGGAGGAGAAATCGGTTGAACATCCCGCGCAGGATGAGACGGTGATCGCCCTCAAGCTCATTGCCAGCTACGCTCAATATGGCCTCATTCCCACCGTTATCCCGCCGCTGGCGCTGGACATTCCCCTGCCGACGGAGCGCATTCCGGTGCAACAGGGTACCGATTGGAGTTATTTGCAGCAAATGGCTGCCCGGCACGCCTATGTCTTTTACACCGCGCCGGGACCGGTTCCGTTGGTTAATACCGCCTACTGGGGGCCGCCGGAACGCATTGGCATTCCTCAGCGCGCCCTGTCGGCCAACATGGGTTCCGACAGCAATGTCAACCAGATCAACTTTCAATACAACGGTCTGGAGCCGGCCTTCGTCAGTGGTGCCGTGCAAGATCGCAACTTGAATGTGGCGCTACCGGTGCAAACCTTTGCCAGCACCCGGCTACCATTGGTCACCCAACCGGCGTGGCTGACGCAATCCCAGCAGCGCACGCGCCAATTCCGCGACACGGGGCTGAACACCGTCCAGGCCTATGCCCGTGCTCAGGCGGAAACGGACGCCGCCCAAGATAATGTGATCACCGCCAGCGGTGAACTGGACGCCCTGCGCTATGAAGGGTTACTGCGCCCACGAGGCCTGGTGGGGGTGCGCGGCGTTGGCTACAGCTACGATGGCCTGTACTATGTCAAGCGTGTCACCCATGCCCTGGAGATTGGGCGCTACACGCAAAATTTCACTCTGACTCGCGAGGGTCTGGGATCGATTACACCGGTGGTGGTTCCATGAGTGGACAAAAATTTTACGGCAAATATCGCGGCACGGTCGCCAACAACATCGACCCGCTGCAGACGGGACGCCTTCAGGTGAACTGTCCGGCGGTGTTGGGGGACGGCCGGCTGAGTTGGGCCATGCCGTGCCTGCCTTTCGCCAGCCCCCAGGGCGGGGTGTATGTTGTGCCGACGATTGGCTCCAAAATATGGGTGGAGTTTGAGGGGGGCGACCCGGATTACCCCATCTGGAGCGGCGGCTTTTGGGGTCTGACGGCCGAAGTCCCCCCGTTGGCGCTGGCCGGTCTGCCCACTTCGCCCAACATTGTCTTGCAAACCACCGGGCAAAACACGCTTATGATCAGCGATCTACCCGGCCCGACGGGAGGGTTCATGCTCAAAACGGCCACCGGGGCCATGCTCTTGATCAACGATACCGGTATCACCATCTCCAATGGCCAAGGCGCCATGATTATGCTGACCGGCCCCACGGTGACAATTAACCAGGGGGCCCTGGTGGTGGTGTGACCATGCCGGCCCTGGTGCATGTTGGCGCGGTGATCATGTGTCCTCACGGCGGACAGGCGACGATTATTCCGTCGCAGACACGCGTTCTGGTCAGCGGCCAGCCTGTTGCCACCCTGGCGGATCAGGTGTTGGTAGCGGGCTGCGCCTTCAATGTGTTGGGCGCGCCCAGTCCATGTGTGCGGGTGCAATGGCTGACCCCGGCCACCCGTGTGTTGGTGCAGGGTGCGCCGGCCATCTTGCAAAGCAGCAGTGGGTTGGCGTTGAACCCCACCCAGGCTCCCCAGGGGCCGCCTGTCATTGTGATGACGCAGCCGAGAGTGCAAGGCTTATGACCCGCCGTCCAGATGAACTGCGAAGCCCCCGTGAAAACGGGGGGAAGAACGCCAGGCAAAGAAAGGGAAAACCTTCGCGCCCTTTGCGCCTTCGCGGTGAGAATAAAGGGGTTGAACCGCGAAGGCGCGAAGAACGCCAAGAAGTAGGGGCGAACCTGTGTGTTCGCCCCTGTATGAAGAACCTTCGCGCTCTTGCTCCCGTTTTCACGGTTGTAGGGGCGAACCCGTGTGTTCGCCCCTTGCAGCCGACCAACGGCTAAAGCCGTTACTACGAACCAAGGCTTATGATCCAGATACAGTATCCTTTCCAAATTGACGGACGTGGGCGAACCGGCGTGACGGATGAGGAGCAACACATCCGCCAACTGCTGGAGCAACTTATCTTTACCGCGCCGGGAGAACGGGTGAACCGCCCCACTTTTGGGGCCGGCGCGCTGCGCCTGATCTTCGCCCCCAACAGCCCAGAGCTGGCGACGGCCACCGAATTTTTGATCCAGAGCGCCATTCAACAACACCTGGGGGCGTTGATCCAACCGGAGGCGGTGCGGGTGGTCAGTCAGGATGCAAGTCTGACGGTGACGGTGCAATATTTGCTGCGGCGCACCCAACAGCGTCAGGTGGTTGAATTTAGCCGCGAAGGATGAGGCAAGACGTTTGTCGTCCCTTCGCGCTCTTGCTCCCGTTTTCACTCCCGTTTTCACGGGAGCAGACTGTGTAGGAGCGAACCGCAAAGAACGCAAAGGCGCAAAGGGGGCAACGAATGGGAACGAATAAACGAATAAACGAAAACAAAATGCTCCTGTTTTTACGGGAGTAACGAACCGCAAAGGCGCAAAGAACGCTAAGCGCTAAGAAAGAACCTTCGCGCCCTTTGCGGTGAGAATCAAACGGACGGACGGCAAAATGGGTATACAACAATTCTGTTCCAATCTTCGTCGGCGTCAGGCAGTGGCAGCGCACCCGACGCTGAATGGCATCGATTACCTGGAAGTCTTAGACCAGGAGTCGCCCGAAGCGACGTTGCGCCAGCGCACCTTGCTGGTGCGACTGCTCAAGCCCGTTCCGGCCGGCCTGACGCGCCACAACGTGCAGATCAGCGGCGGTGTGCGTGTGACGCCGGTGACGGTGGAATGGGTGGGCACGGCCGCCGCAGCTGCCGATCTCTTCACCCAGGGTTTGATCACCGCCGCTGAGCGAGATTTCTTCCTGGCCCAGCCGGCGGCTGACCACCTGTTGCTGGTACGCACCAACGCGGCCGGTGACTTCTCCACCTATTACCTGCGTCTGGTGGCCTCACTGACCGACGAACAACCGCCGGCCGGCTTTGACCTCATTCTGGTGGAGGTGGCTTTCTCCTTCAAGGTGGAGTGCCCCAGCGACTTCGACTGCGCCCCTGACGACACCTGCCCGCCTGAGCCACCCTCTGCCCCGGCCATCAACTATCTGGCCAAAGATTACGCCAGCTTTCGCCAATTGCTGTTGGATCGGCTGGCCATCATCATGCCCGACTGGCAGGAACGCAACGCCGCCGACCTGCAGATCGCCCTGGTGGAGTTGCTGGCCTACGCCGGCGACCACCTCAGCTACTTCCAGGACGCTGTGGCAACTGAAGCCTATCTGGGCACAGCGCGCCGGCGTGTTTCAGTGCGTCGCCATGCTCGCCTGTTGAACTACGCCATGCACGATGGCTGTAACGCCCGCACCTGGGTGCAGCTGGAAGTAGGCACCGGCGCAGATGGTGCGCTGTTGCCGGCCCGTGATCCCATCACCAACCTGCCTACCCGCTTCCTCAGCCGCATCCCACAGCCTCTGGCCATCCCCGAAACAGAGTTGGGGGAGGTGCTGTCGCAACACCCGGCCGAAATCTTTGAGCTGACCCACGATCTCAGCCTGCGGGCCGCTCACAACCGCATCTCGCTCTACACCTGGGGCGATGAAGCGTGCTGTCTGCCGGCCGGGGCCACCCGCGCCACCCTGCGCGATAGCGCCGACCCGGCCGCTGCCTTACAGCTCCAGGTGGGGGATGTCCTCATCCTGGAAGAGGTTCTCAGCCCGGTCACCGGCCTGGCGGCCGACGCTGATCCCACCCACCGCTGGGCGGTGCGCCTGACAGAGGTGACGCCCGGCCAGGACACCCTCTTCGAGCAACCGGTGGTGGCGATAGCCTGGGGACTGGACGACGCCCTGCCCTTCCCGCTGTGCCTCTCCACCGTTCTCGACGGTCAGCTGGTGGAGGATGTCAGCCTGGCGCGGGGCAATGTGGCCCTGGCGGATCATGGGCGCACCCTCAGCGGCGAGGAGCTGCCCTTGCCGGCCGGCCATCGGCGCTATCGTCCGGTGTTGCAACAGACGGGCATCACCTTCCAGACACCGCTGGATTTGACGCGGCCGGCCGCGCTGACCCTCGTTCAGGACCCCCGCGCGGCTTTGCCAGCTGTCAGCCTGGACGGCGATGGCAATCTGTGGAACCCGCAGCGGGATCTGCTGGCCAGCGACCGCTTTGCCACCGAGTTTGTGGTGGAGACAGAAAGCGACGGCTACGCCCAGTTGCGCTTTGGGGATGGGCAGCTATTTGGGGCTGCTCCCCCCACCACCACACCCCTGCAGGTCACTTACCGCATTGGCAACGGCCGGCGCGGCAATCTGGGGGCGGACGCCCTGGGGCACATCGTGGCCGGGGTATCGGGCGTGACACGGGTGCGCAACCCCTTGCCGGCGGCCGGCGGCGTTGATCCCGAAACGCTGCAAGAGGTGCGCCAATATGCGCCCCAGGCTTTCCGTCGCCAGGAGCGCGCCGTGACGGAAGCGGATTACGCCGCCATTGCTGAACGCCACAGCGAAGTCCAAAAAGCGGCCGCCACACGCCGCTGGACGGGTAGCTGGCACACCATGTTTGTCACTGTCGACCGGCGCGGTGGTTTACCGGTGGATGTTGCCTTTGAAGAGGAGCTGCGCCTTTTTATGGAGCCTTATCGACTGGCGGGCCATGACCTGGAGATCGACGGGCCGCGCTTTGTGGCCCTCGACATAGCCATGACGGTGTGCGTGGCCGAGGGGTACTTCCGCAGCCAGGTGTTGCAGGCGTTGCTCACCCTCTTCAGTTCTGGCCTTTTGCCTGACGGCCGGCCGGGCACCTTCCATCCCGACAACTTCACCTTTGGGCAACCGGTCTACCTCAGCCCCATCATCGCCGCCGCCATGAGCGTCCCCGGCGTCCTGTGGGTGGATATGGACGACAGCCCCGGCCAGCCCAACCGTTTCCAGCGCTGGGGGGAGGCGTCGCGTGGAGAGCGGGCGGCCGGGGTGATGGAAATGGATCGCCTGGAGATCGCCCGGCTGGACAATGACCCCAGTCAACCGGAAAACGGGCGTCTCGAATTTTTCATGCAGGGTGGTCTGTAAAGGAGCGGCTATGACCAACGAAACCGAACTCAATCCTTGTGGCTGTTGTCACCTGCCGGCCGCGGCGGCGCCAGACCCCCTCTACAACCCACCGGGGCAAGACGCCCTGCGCTATCGGATGGGCGTCCACAGCTCCTTTTTGCAGCGGATGCAGCGCCAACTGAGCGCCATGATCGCGCCTGATGGCGACCACGCCGGCCGGCGCCCGCTACTGCCTCTGACCACCCGCGCCAGCGATGATTTTGCCATCGCTTTGCTGGACGCCTGGGCTGTGGTGGGGGATGTGCTCACCTTCTATCAGGAGCGCATCGCCAACGAAGGCTTTTTGCGCACCGCCACCGAGCGGCGGTCACTGCTGGAACTGGCCCGCGCCATTGGCTATGAGTTGAAGCCGGGTGTGGCGGCCGAAGCCTATCTGGCTTTTACCCTGGACACCACCCCTGGCGCGCCCACCTCTGGCCTGATTGCCGCCGGAACCCAGGTGCAAAGCCTGCCGGCCCAACAAGGCGAACTGCCCCAAACCTTTGAGACCAGCGCCGACTTCACCGCCTATGCCAGCTGGAACGCCATCACGCCGCGCCTAATCCGGCCGCAAATCATTCCCTACACCGCCACGAGCTTCTACATCGCGGGTACCGACCACAACCTCAAGGCCGGAGATTTGCTGTTGTTGGTGCATGATACCTTCGTGGCTCCCCGCTTTGTCAAAAGTGTCACCCTCTTTGACACTGACAAACGCACCCTGGTCGCCCTTTCAGGCACGGTGGGGCTGGGGACGGTCAGCCAGGTGTTTGTGCTGCGCGAAAAAGTGGGCATCTTTGGGCACAACGCCCCCCATTTCGACACCATCGCCCTGCCTGAAAGGGTCACCAGCCCGTTCCATGATTGGGACGCCGCCGGTTGGCAAATCTGGCATAGCTCGCTCATCGGAGCCGATGATACGCCGGTGTATTACAGCGACGCTGACCTCTATCTGGAACGGGTGGTATCTGGTGTGACGGCCGGGGGGTATGTTGTGGCCATGCTGCCCGGTGGGGCCAGTCAGGTGTATCTCATTGAGCAGGTCAATGAAAAGTCGCTGACAGAGTTTGGCCTCAGTGGCAAGGCCACCGGTCTGGTGTTGACCGACCGCGAGGGTGTCCCGCTGGAAGATGAGGATAAACCTACCAACTACCTGGTGCGCACCACCACCATCTACCTGAAAAGTGAGGAGCTGACTCTGAGCGAAGAGCCGATCAACGACTCTCTACCGGCCGGGGCGCTCTTTATCGATATAGGCGGGGACACGGCCGGCTTGCTGCCAGACCAACTGTTGGCCTTTAGCGGCGTCACGCCAGAGGGCGCGCCAACGGCCGAAATCGTCACCCTCCGACTTGCCTTCCAGTGGGCCGGCGTCACCTTTCTCTGGCTGGACAGCGGCCTACAACACAGCTATGCCCGTGCCGGCCTGACTATCAACGCCAACGTCGTCCGCGCCACCCACGGCGAAACCACCCTCAACGAGGCGGTGGGCAGCGGCCAGGGCGCGCAGGCGCACCAACAGTTCACTCTGCGCAAGGCGCTTCTGACCCACATCTCGGCCGCCACCCCGGCCGGGGCCAGCAGCGAACTGACTGTCTATGTCAATGGCGTGGTCTGGCAGCAAGTCCCCTCCCTCTACGACCGGGGGCCAGAGGAGAAGGTCTACACCGTGCGCCTGGACAACGACGGCAAAGCCCACCTCCACTTCGGCGATGGGCAGATGGGGGCGCGGCTGCCCACCGGTCAGGAAAACGTTAAAGCCACCTACCGCAGCGGCATCGGCCTGGCAGGCCAGGTGGGAGCCAACAGCCTGACGCTGCTCAAAAAACGCCCCTTTGGCGTGCGCAGCGTAACCAATCCTCTGGCTGCCAGCGGCGCGGAAGACCCCGAAACGCTGGACGATGCTCGCCACAACGCCCCCCTGACCGCCCTGACACTGGAGCGCATCGTCTCCTGGCGCGACTTTGAGGATTTTGCCAGCGCCTACGCCGGCATTGGCAAAGCGCAGGCCACCGCCGTCTGGAATGGTGAGCAGGAGATCCTCCATCTGACTATCGCCGCCAGCAACGGCGACCCCATTGCGGCCGGCTCGACGCTGTGGAACAACCTGCGCGACGCCATTCAACAGGCACGTGATCCACGCCGGCCGGTGCAGCTGGCCAGCTTTGAAAAACTGACCTTCGATCTGACTGCCCGCGTCAAGCTGGCAACGGGTTACGTCTGGGAGACTGTGCAGGCGGCGCTGACAACCGCCTTAAGTGACGCCTTTACCTTTGAGCGGCGCGCCTTCGGCCAGGCGGTCACGGAGGCGGAAATTATCGCCCGACTGCACACGGTGGAAGGGGTGGAGGCGGTGGATGTGGAAGTGCTCACCATCACCGGTGACGCGGCCCTCTTGCACAGTCGCCTAACCGCTCGCGTCGCCACCTATGATCCTATCAGCCGCGTCATTTTGCCGGCCCAGCTGCTGCTACTCAATGAAGCTGGCGTGACGCTGACCGAGATGAGTTGACCTATGACCTGGCCCCATGCGGAACGTTTGTACAACTGGCTGCCCGCCATCTACCGCCTGCGCGACGCCGACCAGGGTGAGGCGCTGCGCGGCCTGCTGGCCGTCATCGAGACGGAGCTGGAAGCGCTGGAAACCGACCTGGAAGGGCTGTATGACAACTGGTTCATCGAAACCTGCGCCGAGTGGCTGACGCTCTACATTGGCGACCAGTTGGGCGTGCGCCATCTGCACGCTGTGGAGAGCGCCGGCCTGACGAGTTTGCGCGCTTACGTCGCCAACACCTTACGCTATCGTCAGCGTAAAGGAACAGCGGCTGTGCTGGAACAGCTGGGGCGCGACGTGGCTAACTGGCCGGCGCGGGTGGTGGAATATTTTCAACTCCTGAGCACCACCCAACATAGCAACCATATCCGCCTGCACAACCACCGCACCCCTGACTTGCGCCAGGGAGATAGCCTGGAGCTGCTCAACACGCCTTTTGACACCATCGCCCACACGGGCGAGGTGCGGCGCGTTGCGGTTGGGCGCGGGCGCTACAACATCCCCTGGGTGGGGCTGCATGTGTGGCGGCTGTCGGCTTACTTTCTGGCGCGCAGCACCCCCCGCGCCGTGGTGGAGCCGGCCGACGGACGTTATCGCTTCCACCCGCTGGGGCTGGATGGGGCGGTGTGGAACCGGCCGGAAACGGAAAGCAGCATCACCCATCTGGCGACCGAGCGCAATGTGCCGGCCCCCCTGCGGCGGCGCGCTGTCATCGCCAACAAGAACGCCTACCTTGACCCCGACCACGATCCATCGCTGGAGGTGTATCTGGATGGGACGCGCCTGACGCCGGAGCAGATTCACATCTGTTATCTGGGCAACTGGGACGAGCCGGGCTGGAGTCCGCCGGCCGGCGACGGAACGCCCTGGGTGGTGGTGGACCCGGCCCTGGGGCGTCTGGCGTTGCTGCCGGCCGCTCCCCCCGTCACGACGCTGGAAGTGAGCACCACCTATGGCTTCAGCAGCGATGTTGGCGGCGGGCCCTATCGCCAGCGGGAGGCGTTGAACGAAACCCAAACCCGCCCCGTCACCTGGCAGGTGATGGTGGACGACAGCGCCCCGGCCAGCCCCGGCCTCAGCTACCCCACCTTGACACAAGCCGTTGCGGAGTGGAATGGGCAGGCGGCCGGCAGCGTGGGGGTCATCACCTTCGCCAACAGCCACACCTATCAGGAAGACCTGACCGGGGCCAACGTGATTGTCATCCCTGAAGGCAGCCAGCTCAGCCTCATCGCCGACGGCGTCCGCCCCCACCTGCGGGGGGACATCTCGGTGCGCGGTGAGACGCCGGTCGATAGCCCAAACCCCGGTGAACTGGTGGTGCATGGGCTGTTGCTGGAAGGGGAGCTGCGGGTGTTGGTGGGCAATCTGGGTCAGCTTGGCCTATATCATTGCACGCTGCGGCCGGGCAGCGAGACCCTTCTAGTCAATCCCTCGGTTGACCCGGCCTTGCAAAACACGCGCCTGCACCTCATCCTTGACCACACCATTTGCGGCGGCCTCAATCTGCCCGACACGGTTCCCACTCTGACGATGCGCGATAGTATGGTGGACAATCCGGCCGGGGTGGACATTCTGGCCCCCGGCGCAGCCGTGACGGTGGAGCGCAGCACGGTGGTAGGAGCGGACGACGCCGACTCCCCGCCTGCTCTGCGTACTCTCTACGCCAGTGAAAGCATCTTCACCGGCCGGGTGGTCGTCGAGCGGCGACAGACAGGCTGCCTGCGCTTCAGTTATGCCCCGGTCTCGTCGCGCACGCCGCGCCGCTACCGCTGCCAGCCCGACCTGGCTCTGGAAGGCGTCGATGACCCGGCCGAACAGGAAGCGGTGCAGGTGCGCCTTCGGCCCCTCTTCACCGCCAGCGACTATGGCGATCCCGCCTATCGACAACTGGCCCATGCCTGTCACCCCGGCATCCGCACCGGCGCTGAGGATGGCTCGGAGATGGGCGTCTTCAGCCACTTGAAACAACCGCAACGTGAAGCCAATTTACGGCTGGCCATTGAGGAGTATCTGCCTTTCGGCCTGGAGGCTGGTCTGTTCTTTGTTACGTAGTCCATTTTTCACGGGAGTGACGAACAAAGTGCTCCCGTTTTTACAGGAGTGACGAACCGCAAAGCCCCCGTGAAAACGAGGGGAAGAACGCCAGGAATAGGTTCGCTTCTGGCTCGTAGTTCCCGCTTTAGCGGATGCTTTTAGGGCCAACACATAGGTTCGCCCCTACACGTGAAAATGGAAGTTCGCCCCAACAAGAAAAAAACCTTCGCGCCCTTGGCGCCTTCGCGGTGAGAACAAAATGCTCCCGTTTTCACGGGAGTGACGAGGAGAAACACTTATGAAAGGGGATCTAACGCGCAACACCTTCCTACGCCACAAGCATTACACCGGCGTGCGAATGCAACAGGGACGGGTGCAGCTCGACGCTGATTGGAACGAAGAGCTGGACATCCTGGCCCACCTGGATCGCACCACGCGGGTGGATGTCATCGGCCACTGCGGCGGCCCCATCCACGCCGCTGGTTTTGAAGTGACCAGCAGCGGCGACGCCCTCACCATCCATCAGGGGCGCTACTACGTTCAGGGCCAGCTGTGCGAAAACGAAAGCGACCACAACCTCACCGCCCAGCCCGACCTACCCGGCTTGCAACTCCCCACCACACCTGGAACCTATCTGGCCTATCTGGATGTGTGGGAGTGGCACGTGACTGCCCTGGAAGATCCGGACATTCGCGAAGTTGCCCTGGGCGGCCCCGATACCACCACCCGTACCCGCTTGCTGGCGCAGGTCAAGTTGATTGCCGTGGATGGCCAGGCTGAATGCGCCGACTTTGGGCCTGATTGGACACCGGCCGACGCCCTCAGCACCGGGCAACTTTCCGCCCAGGCTGAGCCGGCCGCGCCGGGCAGTGTGTGCGAGGTCCCCGCTCAGGGTGGGTATCGCCGGCTGGAAAACCAGCTCTACCGCGTCGAAATTCACCAAAACAGCGCCAGCGGCACGCCCAGCTACAAATGGAGCCGCGAGAATGGCTCCGTTCTCTTCGCCTGGGTGGGACAGGATGGCAGCGATAAATTGCTCATCAGCGCCCCGCCTCGGGACAGCAACCTGGGCCTGGCGACGGATGACTGGCTGGAGCTGACCGATGACACCCGCGAGCTACAGGGCCGGCCGGGGGTGATGGCGCGCGTCCTGCTGGTGGACGAAACGGTCATCACCATCGACCTGGGCAGCATTCAGGACCCCGACGACCCCGGCGCAACGGGAGTGGATTTCAGCCAGTTTGGCCCCAACCCTAAATTGCGTCGCTGGGAATCGGCCGGGGCCGAAGCTGTGGTGCGCGGGGTGTGGTTGGAGCTGGAGGATGGGGTGCAAATCCAGTTCAGCCCCGAGGCCGGGGCCGATCAATTTCAGACGGGCGATTACTGGCTCATCCCGGCCCGCACGGCCACCGGTGATGTGCTGTGGCCTGACGGTCAGTTTGACCTGCGCCACGGCATCCACCACGCCTATTGCCCTCTGGCCCTGCTCGACCTGAGCGAAGAGACCTGGACGGTGCTCAGCGATTGCCGCCAGCTCTTCCCCCCTCTGACCGAGCTGCCAACCCACGGTGACTGCTGCACGGTTACGGTGGGGGATGGCATCTCCAGTCAAGGGGATTTCACCGACCTGCAGGCAGCCGTGGATTCCCTGGGCGGTTACGGCCGGGTGTGTCTGTTGCCGGGGGTCTACCGCCTGCCCCAAACGGTGTTGGTGGAGGGTGGCCCCATCACCATCAGCGGTTGCGGCGTCCAGAGCTACCTGATTGCCGAACCCGGCCGGCCGGCCCTGACCTTACAAGGCGGCCCGATCACCTTGCAGGGACTGTATATTGAGGCCCAAAGCGCCGAGGGCGCCATAACAGCCCTTGAATGCGCCGGCCTGCGGCTGGAAAAGTGCCTCATCGTCAACCAGGGGCAGGAAGTCCGCTGGCCTGAGCGGCTGACCAATCTCCTGGAGCGCCGCTCCCGTTTTCACGGGAGTGACGGGCCGGATGTTCCCTTCCTCGTTCGGGAAGAGGCGAGTGTGTTCCTGGCCGGGCCACGCAGCGCTGACTTCCAGCCGGCCGGCATACTTACACACCGCGGCCTCCGGCGGCGGCGCAGTGACGGGCCGGCCGTGCTGGCCCTGGCGTGTCAGGACATTCACCTGCACGACAACCAGTTGATCGGCCTGCCGGCGGCGGCCTTGCAAGGCGAAGGCATAACAGCCCAGGGCAACACCCTGGAAGCGGGCGGTCTGTGGGTGTGGGATGGCTCCAGTCATATCCACCTGGTCGATAACCACATTCACGACGGCGAGGGAGCGGGCATCACCCTGGGTGGATCGCAGGACGGTGACAACCTGCGCGCCGAGGCGGCCGGCGTTCAAGGTGCAACCATCGAGGGCAACCACATCAGCGGCATGACCGGCAGCGGCATTGCCTCGCTGGTGGAACTGGAGCGCCAGCGCGGCAACGACAAAGCGCGCGCCGCCCGCCGCCTGTCGATTGACCGCGACCTCACCAACCCCCTCACTCTGGGCAACCTGGCCGATGTGATCATCCGCCACAACGTCATCGAGGGGTGCGCCCTCGAAGGGCCTGACCCCACTTATGACGGTCAGGCGGTGGGGGGCATCGTCCTCAGCAATGTCTCACGCCTGCAGGTGCAGGGCAATCGCATCCGCGCCAACGGGGTGGGCGGCGTCCCGGCCGTTGGCGTCTACGTTTTCCTGGGGGAAGATGTCGTCATCAGCGGCAACGACATCAGCGAAAACGGTTCGGCGGCCATCGTAGCGCGGGCATGTATCGACTTTGGCCTGATGGAGCCGCAACAGGGCGAGACGCCTCTCATCCTGGAGGAAGTCACCTTCACCTTCGACACCTTCGACGGCCCCAGCCCGGTGTGGCAGATTGATTTCATTCGCGGCGGGTCAGCCCTCAACTGTCTGTGGGGGACGCATATCGCCCTACCCGCCCCCACCACCAGCGTCACCCTGGTGCTGACCGCCCTGGCCGGGCCGGTCACGGTGGTCGCTACCAGTGAAGATGGATCGCAAGATGCCATCGAGGTGGAGGGTGAACTGCAGAGCGTCACGCTGACCGGAGCGAGTATTGTGCGGGTGGACATCTTCCCTCCGCAAAACGAAACCTGGCTACACGAAATATGTTGGGGCGCCGCCGATGAAACCCTGCCCGCTTTTCAAGCCGGCATCGTGGCCCTCTATGTCCTCGGCGGCGATTACGAAGACTCAGAAGACCCGGAGGAGCGGTTTACCTACCAGCGCGGCGGGCCGGCACTGCTGGTGGAAAACAATGTCGTGGTCTGCCCGGCCGGCCAGGCCCTCATCGGTCTGGGGCTTGGCCCGATGCTGGTCAGCGATAACATTCTCACCGCACGGGGCGAGTTTGAACAACCACCCCTGACCGATGATCCTGAAAATCCTTTCAATGAACTGTATCAATCCGGCCGCTGCGTCTCCTTGAATAACCTGGGGTTGATGGAGGGGATCGAAGGCTTTTTTGGCCTGGCGTTGACCCAACGCAAGGTTGTGACCCACCGTGCCGCCAGTGACTTCCAGGCCACCCGTGGCTTTTTTGTCGCCCCGGCCGTCACCCCCGCCAGCACGTTGACAACGGGTCAGCTTTTGCTGCATGGCAACCAGATCAACCAGCAACGAGACGCCCCCAGCGACGATCTCGCCTACCCCAGCGTCTGGCTGCTCTCCTATGACGATGCAGCCGCTCAGGACAACCAGATCCACACCCGGCTGGCGGGCTTGCAGTTAGCCAATCTGGGCGTGGTGGGCATGACGGTGCGCGTGTCGGATAACCGCGTCAGTGAGTTGTTGAATACCGCTCTGCTCTCGATCTACACCCAGGGGGCAGCCAACACCACCAGCGATAACCAATGTACCCATTGCCTGGGCGTGGTTGGAACGCTGCTGGTCAACCGCGATAACCTGGTTTTGAATCCTACGGCCTGTGAGCGGTTGAAAGAGCTGCTGGCGGCGGCCGGTGGGCCGAAAGTGGACCCGCCGACGAAAGTGGCCGGGCAAATCTCCCACGCCCAGGTGATGAGTCAGATGCAGAACCTGTCGCAGGCTGTTACGCTGAGTCAGGCCTCCAGCTTACGCCAGGTCAGCCGGGTGCAGGCGTCGCAGGCAACCCGCCTCAGCCAGGTCGCCACGCGCCTGACGCCCAATCTGGGGACCGGCCATGCTCGGGTCAATCAGCTCAACCGGAGCATCGCCCGCGCCCACCAGGTGGAGACGCTGACCGCTAACTATGCCACGCGCCTGGAACGCCTGCCCCAACCGGATGATCATGAATGGGTGGTGGCCGGTCAGGTGCGCACCACAACCGGCCGGCCGCTGGCCGGGTTACAGGTGCGCCTCTTCGACCAGGATCGCAAACTGGATGATTTCCTGGGCCAGGCCATAACAGATGAATTCGGTGACTTCCGCATCATCTACCATGAGCGCGACTTCCTGGAAAGCGGTGAAGGCGCACCAGAGTTGTATGTCATGGTCAGCGACGCGGCCGGCCGGTTGCTCTTCACGTCGCGTGATCAGCTACGCTTCAATGCCGGCCGGCTGGAATGGTTCGACATCAGCCTGGAGGTCTAACGCGACGGTCTCAAATGCGCCAGCTTCCGTGCGTTATCATCCTGTAGCCGCCGTTTCCTTTTGTTGTCACCGCGAAGGCGCGAAGGTTTTGCTCTTTCCTTGGCGTTCTTCGCGCCTTTGCGGTTTAACCGCTTTATTCTCACCGCGAGGGCGCAAAGGTTTTGCTCTTTCCTTGGCGTTCTTCGCGCCTTTGCGGTTTAACCGCTTTATTCTCACCCCGAAGGCGCAAAGGGCGCGAAGGGGCGAACACGCAGGTTCGCCCCTACACTTCCTGGCGTCTTAGCGGTTCCATTTTGTTATCATCCTGTAGCCGCGGTTTCTTAACCACGCTTACCGCTCGTCGTTAGGGTATAATGGCTCATGTATCTCACCACTCGGAATATCCATGGCCAACGAGACCGCGTCACGGCCGCCAGGGCCTGAAATCTGGTTCCCTTACACCAAGTTACAGCCACCGCAACCCGGCCGCCACACCATCCCCCGCGACCGCTTGCAACAAGCCCTGGCCGATGCTGCGCAGGGCCACCGGCTCACCCTCATCGCCGCCCCGGCCGGCTCAGGCAAAACCATTCTCAGCGCGACCCTGACCCAGGGCGACGCGCCTACCGCCTGGGTCTCACTGGACGCGGCGGATAATGATCTAACCCTTTTTGCCGCACTGTTGACAACCGCTCTGCGCCCCTGGCTAATCGATGACGGCCTGGCTCTTTTCACCTTCCTGCAAAACATTCCCCATGTATCAGACAAACCGGCTCCCCTGGCAGCGCGCCTGATCAACAGTCTGCGCCCGTTGGCCCACGAGCCGCTGGCTCTGATCCTGGACGATTACCACGTCATCACCGATCCAGCCATCCACCGCTGGCTGGCACAGCTGCTCGACTATCTACCCGACTCACTGCGCCTTGTCATCGCCACACGCCATGATCCCCCTTTGCCTCTGCCACGTCTGCGAGCGCGGGGGCAGTTAGCCGAGATACGGCTGCCTTCCTCAATCAACACCACCAGCTGAGGCTGACCCAGAGCGACATCGCCGCCTTGCAACAGCAAACAGAAGGTTGGGCCGCCGGGCTGCAACTGTTGGCGACCGTGCTGGCAACCTTGCCGGACGACAGTGAACGCGCTCGCTACATCCACGATCTCACCCCGCCCCATCGATCTATTTTCGACCTGCTGGCGACCGAGGTGCTGGCCCGCCAACCGCCAGATATCCAGGCTTTCTTGCGGCAAACGTCCATTTTGCCAGAACTCACCCCGGCCAATTGCCGCGCCGTCACCGACAATCCCGACGCGCCGCACCTGCTGACGACCGTTTACCAGCGCAACCTCTTCCTGCGCGCCCTGACCCCCGACGCCCACAGTGGCCCCTATTGTTACCATGACCTGTTTCGGGAATTCCTGCAACAGCAGCTCCAACAGGAACAGCCCCAACAGTGGGTTGAACTGCACCGCCGCGCCGCGCAGGCAGCCGGCAGCGACGAGCAAAAACTTCACCATCTCCTCAGCGCCGAACAATGGCGTTCAGCCGCTCACCTGCTGGAAAGCATGGCCCAATTGGACACCGAGCGCCGTTTTACCCGTAGCAGCGTCGTCAGTGGCATCCAGGCCTTGCCTGAAGCGGTGCGTCTGGCCCATCCCTGGCTGCTCTACTTTGTCGCCCAGTACTACGCCTTTCGAGGCCAGTTGGAAGCGGCCGCTCCCTGGCGCGCTCAGGCCGCCGCTCGCTTCCATGCCACAGGTGATGAACTGGGCGAAATCGAGCTGCTGGTGATCAGCGCCATGGTGGACATCCTGGATACAGAACCGCTTATGCAGGCTTTTCGCCAAAAAGTAGCCATCGCCAGCCACTTGATGCGTCCCGATCATTGGGCCATTTATCATGGCGGGGAACAGTGGCACGCCATCGTCCACTATGATTGGCCCACCATAGACCGGCATACACAAGCCAACATTCAAGGTGCTCTCCACAGCGGCGATCCCGGCGCTTTGTCCATGACCAGCCTGTCTATTGGCCCCCACATGCTGTTCGGGCACGGCGGCATGGCGGTGGTCGAGACGTTTATCAGTCGCGCCCTACCTTTAGCCAACCGGGAAGATTTGATCTTTCACCTCTGCACCCAGGGATTGCTAGGCGCGATCCGTTTCTTTCAGGGTCGTCTGGACGAAGCGGAGCAGGCCAGTGGACATGCCCACCGCCTGCTGGAGGAGATCGGCGGCCTAGCCTGGGTAGATCATCACGTCTGCTGGGTCATTGCTCTGCAGGCCCGTCGCGCTTACCACCGCTTTGACGACTTTCTAACCGCCCAGACGCCCCGCTGGCAGACGCAGGATACGGCCGCCTTTTACCAGCCGGGAATGGCGTATCTGCATGGTCGTTCTCTCTGGCTACGGGGGCATATCAGCGAAGCCCAGGCGGTACTGGAACAGATGCAAAACCTGGACGAGTCAACCGGCTATACCACGGAAGATCGACTGCGTCGCCTGCTGCTGTCCAGCCAGATCGCCATGGCGAAAGGGGAGACAGGTGTAGCCAAGCGGGATTTGCATCAGGCCATCACCCTGCATGAAACCGTGCGCCACACCATCATGCTCACCCACCCCCGGCTGACCCTGGCGACCCTGTACGGCCAGCAAAACCGCTGGCATGAGGCGCTGCATGAATTACGCCTGGTCCTGAGTGAGCTCAAAGCGCGGCAAATGCCCGGCGTCATCTTGCAAGAGGGGGAGAGCATCGCGCCGGTACTGCGTGTCGCCATTGAGCAGGGCGTAGAACGCGAGATGCTCCAACCGCTGCTGGGCATCTTACAGCCAGACAGCGCGCCCCAAACCATCCCCCTGCCCGACTCCGATGACTACCTGACCGTCCGTGAAGGTGAGGTGTTGCGCCTGCTGGCTACCGGAGCCACCAACCCGGCCATTGCCGCTGAACTCTCTATCACCGAGCGTACGGTGAAAGCCCACGTCACGCGCATTCTAGCCAAGCTGGACGCAGCCACCCGCACCGAAGCGGTTGGCAAAGCCCGTCAGTTGGGCCTCATTTAACTCTCTACCAGGTTCGTCGTTCGTTATAACAGCTTTCGCGGCCGGCCGGAAGTCTGGCGCGGTAAGGCTACTGCACCTACAAACGCAGTGCTCCACCTCGGCATTATGACTCCTATCGGCCGGCCGGAAGCCTGCTGCACAAGCCGTTGATTATGTACCTCCCTGCGTCCGATTGTGTACCATTGGACAATGTGCCTTGCCCCTCGATCCGTTATCCTTTCTGGCAGTTAAATTGTCGGGTGATAGAGAACCCATCCAACGAGAAAGGAGTGACTATGATCGACCAACTTTTATCTCCCCGCCTGGTGTTGCCGGGTGAAGCGACGATTTATGACCAGCTTCAGGGCGAGAAAATCCACGTTCTCTTGTCCGCGCAGGAGACAGGCGGCGTGTTGGCTGTGTTTATCGACGAAGTACCCCCCAATGGCGGGCCGCCCTTGCACATCCACCATCATGAAGATGAGACTTTCTACATCCTGGAAGGTGAGCTGATCATCCAGGTGAATGGGAAGCAGTTCACTGCCCCGGCCGGCTGCACCGCCTTCTTGCCCAGAGGGGTTCCACACACCTTCACCAATCTGGGGCCGGAACCGGCTCGCGCCCTGGTGATGCTGACGCCCGGCGGGCTGGAACGTTTCT
The DNA here is from genome assembly GCA_034435495.1 of Anaerolineae bacterium. Taxonomy (GTDB): domain Bacteria; phylum Chloroflexota; class Anaerolineae; order Promineifilales; family Promineifilaceae; genus DAOTXO01. Next base: position 4,146 of record DAOTXO010000079.1, on the reverse strand, counting down.
TCGCTGAAGTGGAACCACTGGTGACGCAGGCCGAGCCGCAGATGCCGGCCGTTCTGGCCATCGCCGCGCACTATGGCATTGAAGTGGTGGGGCCGCCTCTGGCCGGGCAGATTCACAGCGCGCCCGAGGCAAATTCATAACCAGGACACCCCAAAATGGACAACACACACACACACAAGTGAGGTATGACATGACAATCACGCTTAACCCAACTGTCAGGCAACATGAAACGGCGACAGCCTTACGTCCAGCCTATGTCCGGCTCGGTGGCTGGGCCGCCCTCAGCGGGGCCATCATTATGCTCATTGGCGCGGCGCTCTACTTTTCATCAGGGACAGATCTGTGGGCAACCCTGGATGGGGGCGATATGGCGGCCTATCTAACCGCTATTGGCGGGGCGAAGGCCCAGCTTGTGGCTGGCTTCAGCTTTTGGATTGTGGGGGTTTTGCTAATGGGAACGGCCGTTAATGCTGTGGTTCATTTATGTGAGCAGCGGCCAATGCTGGCGCAGGTAGCCAACACAGGGGTAGCAACGGCCGTGCCTCTGGCTATAGCCTCTTTTATCCTCATGCTATCCCTGGCGGTGCAGGTTGCGCCGGATAGTTCGAGCATGTCCGTAGCTATCGCCCAGGTCGTGGGCTGGGTTGGGGCGCGGGCCGACGACCTGGCCACCGCTCTGATTATTGGCCTGGCCCCGTTTTGCCTCACTCTAGCCGCCAGGGGGGAGTGGATGCCAACCTGGCTGGTACGGTGGGGCTATGTGGCCGGTGGGGTAGGGCTGTTCTCGTTGGTAGTGCTTTACCTACCCGGCCTGGGTCAGTTGGGTTTTCTCATTGTACCGGTAGGCATAGGCTGGATGATTGCCCTGGGAGTGGTTTTACTGCGGCAGCGGCGGTAGTCTCCAACGCAGCAGTCAAAGGGCCGGCCGACGCCAGGGGCGCCGGCGCGAAGGGGTTGGAACTCCTTCGCGCCCCGGTGCCCTGGCGTTGAGCTATTCGCACCCTCGCCGCACGTCGTAGCGGCTTATGAACTTTCAGAAATTAGATCGGCCCAATGCTCCCGTTTTCACGTGTAGGGGCGAACCGCGAAGGCGCGAAGAACGCCAAGAAAGAAAGGGGGAAACCCTTCGCGCCCTTTGCGCCTTCGCGGTGAGAACAAAGTGATGGAACCGCAAGGGCGCGAAGAACGCAAAGAAAAGGGAATTCATTCCCTGGCGTATCCACCTCAGGGGGGCGGCCGTCAGGGATCAGGGGGCGACAGCCGGGTGATGAGGCCGGCCGAACCATCCACGCGAATACGCTGCCCGGTTTGCAAGCGCGTGGTGGCCTGGTGGACACCCACCACGGCCGGGATGCCATACTCACGAGCGACAACAGAGCCGTGGGTCATCAGGCCCCCCACCTCCATAACCAGAGCCGAGGCGACCAGAAAAAGGGGTGTCCAGGCTGGGTCGGTGCCAGGGCAAACCAAAATATCGCCGGGGTTGAGGTGGGCGCCGGTCGGGTCCAAGACCACTCGCACCATCCCTTCCGCCACACCCGGCGACACCGGCGCACCGGTCAGGGTGTTGGGGCTTTCCTCAACCCCCTCACGCCGCACCCCTTCGTAAACAGTGTAGCCATCACTCAACAACAAACGGGGAATCTGGCGACGGCGCGCTTCCCGGCCGGCCGCGGCCCGCCGCGCCTGCACCCGTTCCCGCCAGGCCTGCTCTTCCCCTCGTCCCAGTTGCTCCACCTCGTGGGCGTGCAGGTAGAAAATATCGTCGGGAGCGTCCAACACCCCCTGAGCCGTCAGCTCTTGCCCACTGGCCAGCAACGCCTGGCGCACAAGGCCCATCAGGCGGATGATGAGGAATTTAGGGCTTTCGCGCAGGCCGGCCAGGGCGCGCATCCGGTGGGCGGCTAGACGGGCCAGGGGGGCTTTGAGCCGGCCCCAGTGGGTGCGGCGGATGTCGCCGATCAGCTCCTCCAGGGCCCTTTCGGCCGCGGCCGCGCTGCGTTGAAAGATGACGTCTGGGGCCTGCTCCGGCCGCTCAATCTGGAGGTAGCTGTGCAACAGCTGCATCACCGGTGTTGGGTCTTCGCGCCAGCGTGGCCGGCCGAGATCGATCTCCCCTAGTCCCCGCATTCCATAACGGGCTAGAAAGGCAGCAATGGCCTGTTGCATCGGCTGGGGCAACGCGCCGACCTGATAGGCCTGGGCCAGCTCAGCTGGTGGGGTGTGCAGCATGGTGCTATCCAGGGATGTTCGGCCGGCCGATAGCCGACGCTCCGGTGTCGGCGGGGTGGGTGGGAAACTGCCGCGGATGTGTTGCGCCAGCTGCCACAGGCTCAAATCCATCTCGGTGGTCACATTGTGGGGCAGGCCCCGCGTCAGCAACAGCACCCGCTCCCGCGCCTGGGGAACGCGACGCGCCAACCAGTAGAGGGCGTTCAAGGAAGCGAGGCCGCCGGCAATGCCGGGAAGCAACCGGGGCAAGATGATGGGTATCGCCTGGCCCAACAAGGTCTGGCTGAAACGCCAGCGCGCCGCCAGGGTGGTGGCCTGGGCCATCTGGTCAGCGTAAACCGCCAGGGTAGCTTCCTGCCAGGCGAGAATACGCCGCCGGCCGGCGTCAGGGCGCGCCCAGGTTGCCGCCAGGCGGGGGAGGATCGGCCCCAGGCCGCGCAGGATGCGCCCCACCGTGCGCCAACGAAACCAGGAGCCGGCCGGCGTCAGGCGGGGGTCGTCCCACAAGCCGGTGATGGCCTGCGCCACCGAAGGCTCCACCTGGGTCAAGACGTAGCGAATGAGCCGCCGGCCGACAGGATGGCGCACCACCGACGTGATATGGATAAACAGGCGCTCACCGGCCGTGTAGAGCAAATGTTGGTTCTCCAGCGTCAGGCGATAACCAAAGATGCTCGCCCCACCGTTGAGCAGGAGGGTCAGGGCATCCCGCCCCAAAGGGGTGATGGGATCGAGCATCCCCTGCACGGCTCCAAAGGAGACCAGCACATGCAGGGCGTCGCCGGCGTTCAGACCGACCGGCAAGGGGTATAGGGAGGTGATGGGGCGGGATTGCACCAACCACAGCTGGCTACCATCCCACACCCACTCCACATCTTGCGGCGCGCCAAATAAAGCGGCCACCTGTCGGCCCAGCCCGGCCAGCTGGCGCACGATGGCCGGGGAAACGGCCGCCTGGGCGCGATGCTCCCCCTGCTCCACCACCACCCCACCGCCGGCCGCCGGCCGCGTCACCGTCGCTTTAGCCCCCAGCCGTTCCTCCAACACCTGACCGGTGAGGCCATCCAGCACATAGTGATCGGGCTCCACCTGGCCGGCCACCAGGGCTTCGCCCAGGCCCAGGGTGGCATCCACCGCCATGTGGTGGCGCCGGCCGGTGAGGGGGTCGGCGGTGAAGAGCACACCGGAGGCGACGGCCGGCAGCATGGTCTGGATGACCACTGCCAGCCGCACAGCGGCATGGGGAATGTGGTTGCGGGCGCGATAACCGATGGCGCGGGCTGTCCACAGGCTACTCCAACAACCGATCACTGCCTGTTGCAGGGCGGCCGGGCCGATGACGTTGAGGAAGGTGTCCTGCTGACCGGCGAAGGAGAGATCGGGCAAATCTTCGGCCGTGGCGGAGGAGCGCACCGCCAGGGGCCGGCCGGTCGTCTGCCACAGCTGTTCCAGGGCCTGGGCGAGTTCAGCCGGCAAGGGGCAGGCAGCAAAGGCGCGGCGGATGGCCTCGGAGGCGGCGGTCAGAGCGGCTGGCTCCAGCGTGGCGGCCGGAGCCAGAGCGGCCTGGATAACGTTGTCCAGGTGGTGGGTGTGGACAAAATGGGTGTAGGCGTCGGTGGTCAGCACCCAACCGGCCGGGACGGGCAGCTGAGCGCGCTGCAGCTGCGCCAGATTGACTCCTTTGCCCCCGGCCAGCGCCAGATCAACCACGGCCGGGTCGGCCGCGTCTAATGGGAACAGCCAGGTAGAGGGTAACATCGTCCTTCTTCTTTCAGGCGCGACGGTAGCGCAGATAGTAAGCGCCGCCCAGAGCAGCCAGCGTCGCCAGACCGGCCCCCAGAGCCAGCCAGGGCGTAGGTTGGGCTCCCGTTTCCACGGGAGTGACGGGGGCGTGGGGGGGGGGGGGGGGGGGGG
>DAOTXO010000078.1:0-16356 GCA_034435495.1 Anaerolineae bacterium | reverse complement strand
CACGTGGCCGCCAAAGCCCACTCCACCCAGGTAATAAGGGCCCTGAGGCGGGCGCGGCGGCAGCTCGCCCACATAATGGGGTGCCAGGCTGACGACGGGCGGGCGCGGTGCGCCGGGCCTCAGGCGCGGCGCTTGCAACCCCCAGAAGGGTTGGTCGGGTGACAGATAAGGGACGATGTCGTAAAAATGCAGCACCCGCCCCCCCCCGCCATGCACGCAAAAGAACGGAGGGCGGCTACCATGGGGTTGAATGGGAACCAGGGACGGCCAATCGCCGGCCGGTTCGTGCAACAGCCGCGCCAGCTGCTCCAGGGTAGGGGCTTGCAAAAAAGGCTCCAGCGGCAGGGTACGCTGGAAGCGTTGCTCAATCTCTGTCAGCAATCGCACCGCCAGCAGGGAGTTACCCCCCAGGTTGAAAAAACTCTCCTGCGTACTTGTGGGTGGCGCGCCCAAGACGTTGCCCCACAGTTCCGCTAAGGCACGTTCCAACTCTGTATGAGGCGGGGAGACAGGTTGATCAGGCATGGCGTTGCTCCGATGTGGCCGCCGGGTGGGTGGCCGATGTCGCCTTCAGGGCGGCCGTCAGATCCGATGCCACCTGTTGGACAAAAGGTTCTTGCAAAATGTTGCGATGGCTGCTGCCCGCCACCAGGCGTTGTTCACACCCGCCCAAGGCCATCTCCTCCCAGGGGTAAATCTCGGCCCGCCGCGACAGCCAGCGTCGGCGCTGGGTGGGTGGGTGTTCGCTGCTGGTGAAGACCAACACCTTCCCCGGGTAGGGACGTGGGCGATAGGCTTTGCGGGCTGCGAAGTGCGCGCGCGCCACCTGCCGTCGTCGTCGCTCATGGGGCGCGCTCAGGGCCGAGCCTACCGGCGTCAGGCGCAGGCGCCGACGCAGACTGCGCATGACCAAACCACGTTGCAGATGATCCCACAAGCGGTTGAGGTAGTAGCGCACACTACTGCGCCAGCCATGCGGCAGCAAGGGTACCGGCTCGAAGAGGGCCACCAGGTGTACCTCTTCGCCGGCCGCCCGCAGTTGTTGCGCCATTTCATACACCACCAGCGCCCCAAAACAGCGTCCTCCCAAATGATAGGGGCCATGGGGTTGAACCGTGCGCATTTCGTGAATGTAATGGGCTGCCATGCTTTCCACCCGGCCATGCGGCGCTTCATCCTCTTCCAGGCCCAAAGGTTTGAAGCCATAGACGGGTTGCTCCGGCCCCAGATGACGGGCCAGGTCGACGAAGATCAGCACATGCCCGCCGGCCGGGTGGACACAGAAGAGGGGCGGACGCCGGCCGATGGGTTGAATGGGTACAAGGGCTGACCATTCTGGCTTCCAGCCTTCGCCGCGAATCACCCGCGCCAGGCCGGCCACTGTGCTCGCCTGGAAGAGGGTTGCCAGCGGCAGTCGATACCCCAGGCGGGTTTCGATGCGGTCGAAAAGTTGCACCGCCAGCAAAGAGTGTCCACCCAAAGCAAAAAAGTCGTCTTCGACACCCACCTCAGCCACACCCAGGCCCTCGGCCCACAGGCGTGAGAGTTGCCTTTCCAGCTCATCGTGGGGGGCGGGCGGGGAAGTTGTGACCTGCTCGCCCGGCGGCGGCAGAGCGCGGCGATCCACCTTGCCATTGGGCGTCAAGGGTAGGGCGGGCAATGTGATCACCGCCCCCGGCAGCATGTAAGCGGGCAGCCGGTCGCGCAGAAAACGGCGCAGGTCATCGGCGGTCACCATCTGGTTGGGGTGGAGGGCGACGTAAGCCACAAGTTGAGGGCCGGCCGGCCCCGGATAGAGGGTAGCCACACTGTGGGCCACGGCCGGGTGGGCAGCCAGCCCTTGCTCGATCTCCCCCAATTCGATGCGGAAACCACGCACTTTGACCTGATGGTCGCGTCGGCCCAAGTAGTCCAACGTCCCATCAGCGCGCCAACGCGCTATATCACCGGTGCGGTATAGCCGTGTGCCCGGTTCATCTGACAAGGGGTGGGGGATGAAACGCTCTGCCGTCCAATCCGGGCGGCCCCAATAGCCTTGCGCTAACCCATCCCCCCCGATATACAACTCACCAGGGACACTTTCTGGCAGGGGTTGATAGTAAGCATCCAGAACATAGGCTTGCATATTGGCGATCGGCCGGCCGATGGAAACGAGGTCGGTCGGTGTCAGCGCCCCGGTCACTTCGGCATAGGTGGCGTCGGCAGCCACTTCTGAGGAGCCGTAGAGATTCAGCAGGTGCGCCGCCGGGGCGGCCGCCTGGAAGCGGGCGACTGTTTCTGGCGACAAAGCTTCCCCGCTGCTCACCCAGTAGCGCAGCTGGGGCAGTTGCTGCCCCAGGTCGGGTGCATGTTCCAAAAGGGCGTGTAGCAACGAGGGAACCAGCACCAGGCGCGTCACCTGATGCTGCGCCAGGGCCGCCACCAACTGCGCCGGTTCCTGTACGACTGCCTCAGGAATGAGCACCAGGGGCGTCCCGGCCAGCAGGGGACCAAAAATCTCCCACACCGCATCCACGAAGCTCAGGGCTGTTTTATGACAGCCTACCTCGTTGGTGGTGAAAGGGTAGGTCTGCCACATCCAGCTACACCGGTTGACCGCCCCACGATGCAGTCCCACCACCCCTTTAGGTGTGCCGGTGGAGCCAGAGGTGTAGATGATATAGGCGGGTTGATCAGGGGTGATGGTGATGGAGGGTTCGTCGGTGCTGGCCTGACGCCAGGCGGCCGAGGTGTCGTCCAGGGCGATCATCGGCATAGGCGCAGCCGACCACAACCCGGCCAGGGTCGTCTGGCTAAGCAAAACGGCGAGTTGGGCATCCTGGGCCATAAAATGGAGTCGGGCGGGCGGATAGGTGGGGTCTAACGGGACATAGGCCGCGCCAGTTTTCAGAACGCCGAGCAGAGCCACCACCAGCTCCACCCGGCGTGTCAGACACACCCCCACCCGCGCCCCGGCCCCCACCCCCAGGCGGCGCAGAAAGTTAGCCCCCTGATTGGCCTGGGCATTGTGTGTGGCATAGCTGAACACCTGGTCATCCATGATGACAGCCGGGTGTTGAGGTGTGCGCCGGACTTGCTCGCGCCACAGATCGACCAGGCTGGCATCACGGGGATACGGTGTCGGTGCCGGCCGGCCTAGGTGTGCCAGGCGGTTGTATTCGGCCGGGGCCAGCCAGGCTTGCTGGGATAAGGGCTGGTCAGGAGCGTTGGTCACGCTCTCCAACAGGATGAGCCAGCGGTCGAGGCAGCGCTGAATGGCGTCGGTTGTGAAGAGGTCGCTGTTGTACTCCACCCGCAAGCGCAGGGCGTCCCCCACCTCCCAGACGTAAAAACTGAGGTCAAACTTGGCTGTGCCGCTATCCACCTCCACGGGGGTCAGGCTGAGCGTCGGTGTATTCAGCGCTGGCAAGGGTGTGTTCTGCCAGGCAAACAGGATTTGAAAAATAGGAGTGTAGCTTAAGCTGCGGGCTGGTTGCAGCAGCTCCACCAGCCGTTCAAACGGCAATTCCTGGTGGGCGTAAGCCGCGGCAGTGACGGCGCGCACATGTTGTAATAGCTGGTTGAAGGTGGGATTCCCCTGTACATTCAGACGCAGAGGCAGGGTGTTGACGAAGAAACCCATCAGGCGCTCAATTTCTGGACGATGCCGGCCGGCGACCGGTGTGCCCAGCACCAGATCTGTCTGGCCGGTGTAGCGGTGCAGCAAGACGGCCAGAGCGGCCAGGGTGGTGATGAAGGGGGTGACGCCGGCCGCCCGACTTAGGGCTTGCAGGTGGGCGGTTAAGGCCGGGGGGATAATAGCCCCAATCAGCGCGCCGCGGTAATGTTGGATGGGCGGCCGGGGGCGGTCGGTCGGCAAGGTCAGCAGCGGCGGGGCATCCGCCAGGTGTGTTTGCCAGTAAGCAGCCTGAGGAGCCAGCCAGGTCTCGCTGAGCGCCTGGCGTTGCCAGCGCGCATAGTCGGCGTACTGGAGCGGCAGCGGCGGTAAAGCAGCCTTAACCCCGGCCGTATACAAAGCCAGGAGCTCTTCCAGGAACAGCCCTAGCGACCAGCGGTCACAGATGATGTGGTGCATCACCAACAACAGGATATGTGTCTCATCAGCCAGTTGGAAAAGGGTGAGCCGCCAGGGAGGATCGGCCGCCAGATCGAACAGCTGGCGCACCTCGCCTGGCGCCGCTGCTTGCCAGGTTTCTTCAGGAGATGGATCAGCGCGCAGATCAACATAACGGAGACTGACCTGGGGGGTAGGGTGGATCTGCTGGTACGGCCGGCCATCGAGCAGATGAAAGGTGGTGCGCAAAATGGCATGACGGTGAGCGATCTGTTGAACAGCAGCGGTCAGCCGCGCCGGGTCGAATGCGCCTGTCAGACGCAAAGCCAGCCGCTCATTGTAGGCCGGGTTGTCCGGCTCCAACTGGTGCAGGAGCCACAGCCGTTGTTGCGCCAGGGATAGCGGGGCCGGGGAGTCTGACGCCAGAGGGGGCGCGGTTAACGCAGGCAGCACCCCATGCTCTGACTGCTCAAGGTGCGGGGGAGAAGGTAGGGTTGGCCGCCCATTGGAGCCAGCCGTTATCTCAGGGCTGAGCGGCCGGCGCGGCACATCAGTGGGGCGTGGGTGACCCAACTGCTGCGCCAACGCCCAGGTCTCCTCGCTCAGAAAATCCACCGCTATCTGCTCCCGCCAATTGGTCACAACGGTCGGATCAATCGCCTGGTGGGTGTGAAAGCGTGGATCGCCCCGCAGCCGGCCGCCCTGACCATCGTCCAACATACGGGCATCGGGGTCGGCGTAGGGCGTCAGGACAGCGGGGTGCATTTTCACGCCCAGAAAGCGACAAACGGTTGTCAGGGTGGCGGCCGGCTGGGTGACCAGGTCGTGGAACAGCACCTTGAGCTGACGTTCGGCCGGTATGGTCTCCAGAAAAGCCAGAATGTTGTGATGGGCAGTCAGCCAGGTGTACTCCCCCAATTCGTAGGGGGTGAAGCCAGCCAGGTGGCGATAAAACAGCTGATCCATCCGCAAAGCAGCAAAGGAATGCACAACCCCCAAAGGATCGCGTGTCAGATGAATGTAACGCGCCCCGGTAAAGTCAGTTTCAGCGCGCCGCAAGGTCTCTTTGTCGAGGGCGTAGTAAACGGATTTATCCACCAGGAGGCGAGGTGCGGCCCATTGTTGCAACAGGCTGTAAAAAGCGGGGGTCGGCAGGTCTTGCTCTTCGTAAGAGGCCATCAGCTGCCGGGCTGTTTCCATGTCGCAGGCATGGAGGTGCATGATGGCGCGCAGCGGGCCATTGAGTCGGAAGCTTTCCGCTCCGGTCAGGTGAGCGCGCCGCTCGCCCAGAGAGTTGAAGCCGAGCAGATCCAGTTCGGGTGGGGCGAACAGGTCAGGATGGCCGGCCAGCATGGCGCGCAGCAGGGTGGAGCCAGAGCGGGGGGGGGAGAGAATGAAGATGGCCGACGGATTGAGTTCGGCCGGCGGCGCGGTGCGCGGCGCAATATGGGGTAGGCGCTGGCGCAAGCAGGCCCAACGCTCCTGGTCGCCGGCCGGCGACCGCTGTTCTGTGGCTTGGGATACGCCGGCCGGCTCGTCCCAACGCGCCGCCGCAGGGTAGCGCTGGCGCAGATAGGTCGCCAGTTCTGCCACCGTGGGGGCGTCGAACAGAGCGGTGAGATAGAGGTAACTATCCAGCCTGGCCTGAATCTGATTCAGCGCCAGGACGCCTTGCAACGAATCGCCGCCCAGAGCAAAGAAGTTATCCTCGCGTCCCACCTGTTCCAGGCCCAACGTTTCGGCCCAGACTTGGGCCAGCCAGTTTTCGAGGGGGGTAGCCGGTGGGTGATACGGTTGGGGCAGTTCAGGCCGCGGCCGGCGTCGCCAGCGCTCCAGGGCCGCTTGCACGGTGGTGATATCGCGCCATTCTGTCGCCAGCTGTTGCATCAGCGCCGAGGGGGCGGGTGGCAGCGGCGCGGCCGCGACTACGTCGGGTTCGGGTGCTGGATGGGGTGTCGTGGTGGGGGTGGATGAGGGGCTGAAGGTTATGGCGGCGGCGGCCGGGGCGGTCAGCAAGAGATGCCAGGTTCCGTCGGGGGTCAGGGTTTCCTGCGGCCGACATTGGGCGCTGACCTCTGTCAACCAGGCGCGCGCCGGGACATTTTTGGCCGTCGGCCGATACACCAGCTCGATGTACGCTGCTCCCCGTCCCTGGGCCAGCCGGCCGAGGTGGGCCAACATCTGATGCTCCACGCCCCGGCCCAGGGCGCGACAGCTGAGCAAAAAGCTATCCACGCTCAGCGTGTCGGCCGTCGTGTGCAGGAAGATCACCCCGACCAGTCCATAATCTCCAAAGCGATCCTGCACCCGCACCACCCATCCCTCCAGCACGGCGGTCTGCGCCGCCAGCACCTCCCCCTCCGTGCGTCGAATAGTGGTCAGGTTGAACTGATTGGTACGTTGGGTCAGTTGGGCGACGCGAGGTACATCGGCCGGCGTCAGTGGCTGGATGGTCACGGCTAACTGCAGACCAGCCACAAAGGCCGCTATATCTGGGGTGTGGGCTTCAAAGCGCTGGCGAGCAGCCTGGTGCTGGTAGTAGAGCGTGCGCTGGCGATCTTCCTCAGTCAGAGGCCGGGCGTCCAGCGCCCACAGATGTTGCAGAAAGGCGGGCCAGGTCTCGGTCTGGAAAGGGAGTTGCAGAGTTAGAACCTCGGGGCAATTGGCCCGGACTTCGGCGCACTCCAGGGGGGAGTCATCGAAGAAGATGAAACTATCCAACCCCAATTGCAATTCGGCCGCCAGGGCGCGCAAATTGTCTGATTTGGGTTGCCAGTTCACCTGCCAGGCAGTCAGGTGGCCCCAGGTCAACGGCATCTCCGGCCGGGCGGCAAAGACAGCTTCCACGTCGGCCAGGTTGTTTTTGCTGCATAGACAGAGCAATAACCCGGCCGCCTGTTGTGTCGTCAGGAACTGCTGCCAGGCCTGATGCGCCGGGGTCATGGCGACGCCCAACGGCCCATCTTCCCCGCACACGCCATCCCACAGGGTTCCATCGCAATCGACTACCAGAACCTTGTAGGGCGGGCGTCGGCCGGCCGCCAGGCGACGAACAATAACGGCGCTGACAGCTGTATACCACAAGGGGGTGTAGGGGACGCTGGCTGCTCCTTCGCCAGGGGCGGTGTGCACAGCTGGCGCGGGGTATAAGCGCTCCAGGTCGGCGGCTGTCAACAGGCTGAGACCGGGCCGGTGGGGCAGGCTGACCCGGAAGGTGTGCTCCCGCGCCTCTTGTTCTGCCCGTCGGTCGGCGTCAGCCAGCAGGGCGGGTGAAGTGGGGCAGGTGATGACGAGATAGGGCGTTGTGATTGCAGTGGTCGCCTCTTGTAGCGCCTCTGCCAGCTCACGGGCGACGCTTTCGGGATCGGTCGGCGGGGAAGCCCAATCTTCCCAGCGCACCAGCAGGACATTCAGACCGTCCCTGTTTTGGCGCATAGCACTGGTCGGGTCTAGCAACTGCTGGAAGATCTGGTTGTAAGGCGCAAACATTATATCGGCCGGCAGCCCCAGCGTTTCCAACCAGAAACGCAAAGGTGTGGCGGCCGGTTCGGCCGTAAAGGTGCTGGCTATGACAACCCTCACATACTCTCCTTGAGTCTTTGGAACGTTCCACCGGGCGGGAGATATAGCCTGCCGACGAGCGCCCTGGTGGTCTCACACCGTTTGTGTTTTGCGCCGCCGCCAGCAAACACTCTTTATTATAACAGGAACGCACTCACCCAAGAAAAGAAAGGCAAACGGGGCTATTTGGCCGGTCGATGACGTATTCACCTGATTCCAACTGACGTTAAGACATCATTCCCCAGCGCCAGTTGGCCTGAAGCTAGCAGAATAAGTGAGGGTAGGGGTGCAGAGAAGAATGAAGACAACTCCCAATTGACGGCGACTTCAAACTGAAGAGAATAGGCTTTTGATGTCTACTAGGTTTAAGCTTATAGCTATTGTTAATCTATTGTCTTGAGGAGAAGCAGGGAGTTACATGAACAAGAGCAAAGATCGATATTCTGTATGGCGCTATCTGACCTTGTTGGTCGTATTGCTGGTGGTGGTTGCCTGCCAGCAGCAGCCGGCGCCTACCCCCACAACTGAACCGACGGAACCAACGATGGTCCCTGAAACAGAGGTTGAACAACCTCAGGTGACGGTTGTGGTGCAATGGAATGAAGTGATGCTAGCCGCCATTCGCACTGGTCGCCCCCGTCCCACGGTCGTTGCCCGTCAGCTGTACATGACCTCAGCCGCCATGTACGACGCCTGGGCCATGTACGATGAGGTTGCCACCCCCACGGTACTGGATGCCAGCCTGCGCCGGCCGGCCGAGGAGCATACCTATTCCAATAAGGCCGCCGCTGTTAGCCAGGCGGCTTACCACATGTTGCTGCACTTTTTCCCAGAGTATGAGGCCAAAACGGCCGCCTTCAGCAATTTGCTCAAGAATCTGGGGTTTGAACCGGTGATGGCCGCCGATAACGCCACCGCGGCCGGCCTTGGCTACCAGGCCGCTCAGGCGATCATAGCTGACCGCGCCGATGATGGTTCCAACGAAGCCAACAACTACGCCGATAACTCCGGTTATCAGCCCGTCAACAGCGCCGACCCTAACGCGCCGAATCATTTCACCGGGCCCGATTTTGACCTCAATCACTGGGCACCCCTGCGTGTCCCGACCGGTGCGGTAGTTGACGAAAACGGTAACGCCATTGTAGATAATGATAACCCTGCTTCTTACAGCGATCAGGTGTTCCTGACGCCTCACTGGGGTATGGTGTGCCCCTTTGCACTGCAATCAGGTGATCAGTTCCGCCCCCAGGCCCCGCCTATGTATGGCTCTGATGAGCCCTACACCGATGCTTTGGGTAATACCATGACCAATGATGAAGCTTTCAGGCAACAGGTGGCGGAACTACTGGAAATCAGCGGTTCCTTGACGGATGAGCAGAAAGTCGTTGCTGAATATTGGGCGGATGGGCCGCGTTCCGAAACGCCACCCGGTCACTGGAATGCCCTGGCGCATGGGGTCTCCTTCCGCGGGAAGCATACCATTGATGATGACGCCAAAATGTTCCTGGCCTTAAACGGGGCTATCTTTGACGCCAGCATTAGCGCCTGGGAGGCCAAAAGAGCCTACGACTACGTGCGCCCGGTTAACGCCATCCAATTTCTTTACCAGGGGCAGATGGTGGAAGCCTGGGGTGGGCCGAACATGGGGACGCAAACCATACCCGGCGAAACCTGGCAACCATATCAATCTTTGACTTTCGTCACGCCGCCTTTTGCTGAATACACCTCCGGCCACAGCACCTTCAGCGCTGCGGCCGCGGAAGTGTTAACGCGCTTCACCGGCTCCAATGTGTTCTACGATGGTGAGACGGTGCTTTACAACGAAGATTTCAATCGGGATGGTATCCCTGACATGATCGGTCAACATATTGCGCTGGCCGGCGCGAATATGTTCGAGCAAAGCCCGACTTCAGTTGTGGTTTTGCAATGGGAGACCTTCCAGGAAGCGGCCGATGAGGCGGGCATCTCCCGGCGTTACGGCGGCATCCACTTCCAGGATGGCGACCTCTTTGCGCGGCGCGCCGGTACGCAATTAGGAGGGCAGGCCTTCGAGTTGGCTGAGCAGTACTGGACCGGGGCTATTCAGCCCTAATCCCGCTTGATTTCATACCCTGGGCGTCAGGGGCAAAAGCCTGAAGCCCAGCGGTCGTTTATGTCACAGGGCGCTCCATGGAGCGCCCTGTTTGATCGCCACACCTGTGATACGTTGCCAACAACTTGGGACTGTTAACCATCTACCCGCAAACCGCTGGGCACTGTTGGCGGTACACTGTTGCGTAAGTTCAAAGCGGTAGGGGAGGTCAGGGCGTTCAAAAACGCCAGCAGATCCTCAACCTGTCCATCTGTCAGTTCCAGCCGGGTTTGCATGAGCGGGTCAAGCGTGCTCAACACCTCCATCTTTGTGGCCACGTCGTCCGTCCTGGCATTAGGGATCAGGGCGTTGAGCGGTGAGGGGTCGTAGTTCAACAGGGATTCCGTGGGGGACATGTGGTGATGGATGACATCCACCAGATTGATATAAGCTCCATTGTGCATCCACGGCCCAGTTAGCGCTACATTGCGCAGCGGGGGTGTACGAAAGGCAAATTTGTCGTGATCTGCGCCTGTTTCCAGGAAGCGCCCGGTATCAATCTCCTTATCCACTTTGCCCGGCCCCAACTGCGGCACTCCAATGTTGTGAAACTGTTGATCCGTCATAAGGCTACCCGCATGACAACGAGAACACCCCGCCTGGCCATAAAACAAGATGGCCCCGCGCATAGCTGCGCCTGACAGAGCGTCTTCGTCCCCGGCCAGATAGCGGTCCCACGGACTATCCAGCAGGGTGAAGGCGTCCACTTCAAAGGCAGCCATAGCGTTGGCGGCGTGTTGGAAGCCTAGCTCCTCGACCGATATGTCAGGATAAGCTGCCTGGAAAAGCTCAACGTATTCAGGAATGGTCAGCAGGCGCGTCATAATGCCGTTCCAAATGCTTACCAGGTCGTCATCAGCCATCTCAGCCAGCTCATTGGGCTGGCCGTTGATGTCCAGATCGCCTTGTGCGCCGCGCATTTCGTCTCGTGAGGTAACAGGGAACATAGCCTGAGCAGCCAGGGCGCTCGTCAGACCGGCTGGCAACTGGTCGCCGGCCGGGGTGGTGAAGCCCTCTTCGGGCGACCCGGCCACCCGTCCATCCCAGAAGAAGGAGTGCCATTCTGCGCCGCCGCGATTGAAGAGCTCAGGCGCATTACGTGGAATGATGTTACGGCCGTAGCCCAATTCGCGGTCGGTTCCAAGGCCGGTGGCGCCTGTCCCCAGGGATAAAGATAAATTGTCGCCTGAGTTGAGGGCCGGGTGGTGACAGGTGGCGCAGGCTATATCCCGGTTGCCGCTCAATTCGGGATCAAAGAAAAGGGCGCGCCCCAGAGCTATCTGGGCAGTGTTTCTCTCTGTCGGCGGAACGAGGGCCGTCACGCCGGCCTGTTGTAGGAGAGCGCTCAGTTCCGCTTCCAGGTTGGTAGTTGGTGTGGTGACAACGGCCGGGGCCAATTCCACTTTGGGCGCACAGCCGGCCAGGACAAGGAGCAGGCCTCCAAGCCAAACCCACCAACTCCGATCAACCACTTGCCTATAACGTTTACCTACCACACGTTTGGTCATTTCCTTATTCTCCTTGAGCCTGTCAAGCGAATCTCCCTGGCCTGCTCAGACTGCCCGACCCAGGTTGCATGGCTGTTGCACACTTGGATTAAGCCGGGTCTTATTGGTTGCTGACCGATGAGGTGTCTTTTAATACACCTATAGGCGGCGCTCCTCTCCGGTTATGAAAATAGATGTGAGGGTAGCTCCCGGCTCTGTCCATGCCTCACACGAGTGCGTGAGGTGTTGTAGCCTGCACGGCGTAGATTAGCCCTCCCTTTTCGGGCGATCAATAGGGTATTGCCGTCATATTGAATGGGGTATTTACCTCATTGTGAAAGGGGGAAGCCTATCAGGTGAGCTGACCGGCGGGAAAACTTCTGTCCTCGGTTGTGGTTTCCCAATGCACGGTCTGTTCAATATAGTGGGGAGAGAACAAAAAAGCGCTGGTGGATGCCAGCGCTTTTTCTAGTTGAGGATGGGAGATGAGCTTACCAAAGGCCGGGCCAGAAACCCAGGCCCATACGGAAAGCCCAGAAGAAGACCAGAAAGCCACCACCTACCAACAAAGCCACCGCTGTCACGGTATGGACACGTCCCGGTTTGGCCGTCAGCCAGCGCTCAAAGCGGCCGCCTGTCCCGTAGGTCAGGAAGAGCAACAAGAGTAGCATGATAACAATGTTGCCCAGCGACTGCAGGATGAAGATCAGCGCACCATAGATCGGGTTGTTAGACGTCACAGCATCCTGAAACAACTTGATGAAGAGGGGAAAGGGACGCCCGATCAAAAAGGCCCCAATCAAGCCCCCCATGAAAACGAGGTGCGCGTTGGGAAAGCGGAGACTGATGCTGCTAAAGGGATTGGGAATGACCTCCAACGTTGTCAGGCCCCACAAGACAAAGATGATCCCAATGGCGACAAAAACAACGGAGGATTGCAGCATGACCAGCGCCATATCCCCCGATAGCTGGGGTAGCGCCGGGCCAATCAGGGTGCCAAAGAAGCCGTACAGCCCGGCCACTAGGATGATGCCGCCGCTCATGTACAACATAGGGCGCAACAGCTGCCCCACGGTGCGTTCCTTTTCCGCTGCCAGAGGAGCAATGGCGCTGAAAGCGCAGATATTACACGCGGTGAAGGTTCCGGCCAGACCGGTCAGGACAGCGAACAGAGCCCCGCTCAGCGCGCCGCCAATGGGGGCAGCGGCGGCATCTTCACCCAAAACACTACTGGCGACATCCACACCGAATTGGGCGTCGCGCATGTTGGCGGCCGGCCAGATGGTCGTTAAGATAGCGCCAGCCAAAAGGCTGTAGAAGATCACTCGCCATATTTGCGCCGAATAGTCGGCTGATTTGACAACTTTGGTTGCACTACTGCTCATAGAACGCTCCTCACTCATAGGTATGTTGAAAGTTGCCTGAATTGGCCTGCAGGGAAAGTATTGTAACAAGCAGCCGGTATTATTCCAAACGCATCAAATTCACCGGTCGGCGCTTTTCCCATACATGGAAAGCTTCCATAATCCACCACACCGCGAATAGGATGATTAACAGCAGTGAGGCAAACACGAAGTACTTTTGCCAGATGATTTCGGGGATGACTTCCAGATCGAACGCCACTTCCCCAACAACCGCACCCTGATTGGTAACGATGGCCGTCACCTGGTAAATGCCCGGTGTATCCAATGTCACTTCTGCTTCATATTCGTTGGGGTTTTCGGTGTCAAAGCTTATCGCCGGATCCGTCACGGCGACAAGCGCCCCGCTATCGGTCGCCACCTGATAGTAGACCTCACACTCTTGAACCGGTTGGTCAGTGGGATCGGTAACTTTATTCACCAGGTGTATCGGGCCGGGATAAAGGGTGCCCGGGGCCGACCACACCGACAGCTTAAACGGGCCGACGCTCTGGTCTGTGACCTGCGGTAGGCGCACATTGCCATGCCCGCTATGCGCCAGAGCCGGCTCGGCCAGAACAAATAGCCAGCTGAGAAGCAGCAGGCTGATGATGGTTTGGATAATGCGCTGAATGGTCTGCATGACGATAATTCCTTGTTCTTTTAACCAGGATGCTCTGAGTCGCCTGGTGCCAACACTTCACCAGCTGTTGGTTATATCTTATCCTTGCTTCAGGCCACTTGGAGGCGGCTCCCCGTGTTCTTGGATGAATAGAAGGAATTGTTGGTTCAAGGCAAAGAAAAGGCCCTAAATCTTTAGGGCCTTCCTGCAACCGATGTTAATCATCTAATCATTGCCAGTCAGTCTGGCCAGCCGGGGGTGAAATTTTTCCCAGTGAATCACGAAGCCTCTGCGTGACGATTGCAAGCGCAGGTTGCCGCCTGGGTGTCACTTTGCGGAGGGTACAGGTGGTAGTAGAGGCCAATGATAGTTGGAATCACAACCACAGTGTTGTAAATGAGATGCAGATCAACGCGGCGGATCAGCAACTGGCCAATGCTGGTGGGAACCGATTGCCCAAACAGGTAAACGCCGAAGATGGCCTGACCCTGTAAGAGCGAATGTTCAATAAAGTGCCAGGTTTGTAAGACGATGGCGATCATCCACCAGGTGCGCCCGCGTCCCACAAAAGCCGGGGCCAGCAACAGCAACCCACCCAATTGGAACACCGCATAGGTGAAATGAAGGACTTCCGCCTTGACAAGGGCCGGAAAAACAAAACCCAGCAGGCCCAACGCCTCAGCTGGAACCATTTTCAAAACATAGACCTGATAGGCTTGAAGAACATGCTCCAAAGAGTGGATCACCACAATGATGCCATAGATCCACAACGCTTTCTTGTGCCACTCCCCATTCAAGGTAGCCAGTAAAGAATTTCTAGACTGGCTAACGACGCGCTCTTTTGCAATCATCTTCCTCAAATCTCCTTAATATTCATGAAGCCAAGCTCTATAACCAGGCTGTTGACAATGCCTAAGCTCTCAGAATTATCGTGATCTGGTGGGATGGTCGCAATAAGGTTTCACCGCCATTTTGTAATAAGGGTATCACCTCAGTCTTGGCGTGCATTTGGTCTGGCAGCACCGTAAAACGAGCTGAGCAGATGGGGTTAAAAGAGGTAATCCTGATTTTGGCAGGCTTTTGGCGCGCTAGAACTGACAAACCAGCGGCCGTTGGGCGACTAAACTTGGGGTGATCCCGTCACCTGGAGGTGAGATTTGGGGTTATTCGTCTAGCAGGATCAGCTTGTGTTTAATGGCAAAACGGATCAATTCCACCAAATTGTGGACGTCCAGCTTCGACATCAGGTTGGTACGATGGCGTTCCACCGTCTTGACGCTGATGTTCATGATCTTGGCAATGGTGTTGTTGGTGTGGCCTTCGGCAATCAGCTGCAACACTTCGCGCTCCCGTTGGGTCAGGAGCGTGTAGGGATCGACAATTTCGGGTTCAGTCTGGGTAACCAACACATCCGCTACGAGCTTATTGGAAATAGCCGGGCTGAGATATGTCGCGCCCCGGCTGGCGGCCCGAATCGCCAGCAACAACTCCTCCGTGACCGAATCTTTGAGCAGGTAACCTTTGGCCCCCATTTGCAGCGCTTGTTGCACCAGGATGGAATCGGAGTACATGGAAAGGATCACCACCTGGGTGCTCAGAGACAGGGGACGTAGCTTCTCAATGGTTTGAATACCATTCAGATGGGGCATCGCCACGTCTAGAACCAGGACATCGGGGGTGAGGGTGGATACCAGCTCCACGGCCTCGTTGCCGTCGATGGCTTCCCCAATGACTTGCATATCAGCCGCTTTTTCAATGAGAGCCCGAATTCCTTCCCGTACCAGATGGTGATCTTCCGCTACTACCACACGAATCATCGCAGTTCCTCCACAGGGATGCAAGCTGTCAGACTCGTTCCCTGTCCAAGTGTTGAAGCGATCTCCAGCCACCCCCCTAACAGTTCCAACCGCTCTTGCATACTGGCCAGCCCCAGGCCGCTATTGGCGCGCCATCTAACGGGTTCTGAAGGGGGGGGGATGAAGCCGCGCCCGTTATCGGATACGATGAGGCAGATGCCAGAAATATCATTGTAGTTGAGTTTCACTTTGACGCGGGTGGCTGCGGCATGGTTGGCTACATTGGTTAACGCTTCTTGCACAAACCGATACAATGAGATGTCAATTTCACCCGGCAGGGTGGGCAGGGGTTGCCCTTCGTAATCTACCTGGAGCAGGGTGCGCTTGGCAAAGTTGCGACACAACTCTTCCAACGTCAGATTTAGCCCCATCGTATCCAGCGCCGGGGGGCGCAACCCCTGGGCAGTCAGGCGAATCTGTTTGCGGGTCATATCTGTCAGGGTAACTGCTTCTTCCAGGCTCTTGCGCAAGTGGTTGTTCTGGGAAGGCAGTTCAGATTGCAACAACTCCAGGCTAATGCGCAGCGCGGTCAGGGCCTGGCCGGCTTCGTCGTGTAGCTCGCGCGACAGTCGTCGACGCTCTTCTTCCTGAGCGCGCACGACCTGGTGCGCCAGCCGGCGGCTTTGTTGCGCCAACTCTTTGACCGCTTCTTCCGCCCGTTTGCGGGCGGTGATGTCGTGGGCGAAGATACGCAACAAACCATCTTCCAGGTAGCAGATTTTTTGCTCAAAGACGGCGTGGCCCAAATCCAGCTCCCGCGAGACGTACTCCAGACCCTGGGTGTGAAAGATGGGCACCAGGGCGCTGATGCCCTCCAGTAGGGGGTGATCCAGCCCGGCCGCTGCCAGTTCAGGGAAATATTTGTGGGCCACCGGATTGACATAGGTAATTTTGCCAATGGCTTCGGCCTCAATGACTAGGTTAGGGTTTTGTTCGGGGAAAGAAGCCAGCCGGGCTAATTTCTTGGATAGCGCTTTCTGCTCAGCCACAATCGATTGGAGCGCCTGAACCTGGCTTCTTAACTGTTCCAACTCTTCAAGTAACGCCTCCGGCGTTGTTACTTCATCTACCACATGGGCCTCAATTTGCATGGTATCTTCACGCTTATGTAATTTTGACAATGTTAAATTAGACTCATGAGAGCCATTGTTAGTAAAATTTGAAAATGAAAAAGAAAAAACTTCACGATTAGCCCAATGGGGGCTAAATGAAACAGCAATCGATAAATTAGGTGAATGGCTTAGA
>DAOTXO010000077.1:0-13135 GCA_034435495.1 Anaerolineae bacterium | reverse complement strand
GGTCTGGGCTTTGCCCAGACCTCTTCCACAGCATGAGCACACTGATTATGACTGGGCGGAACCTCCGGTCTTGACGCCACCGCAGGTGTTCGTACAGGTGCCGTTGCACTTGTCCTCACCACCGGCGATCATCTCCAACTCTTCGTCGCTCAATTCAGCCAGGGCAGCCGGAATCTCACGCAGTTGGGCCACCTGCTCCTCGCTCAGGGTTGCGCGATACTCGGGGTCTTTCCAGGCGCGGATAAGTTCTTCACGGGTCAATTTCGTCGACATGGTTTTGCTCCTTAAAGTAATGATGGATGGTGAAGTTTGGGTCTCTCTTTACCAACTATCTGAGTGCCAGACAGCTTGTAAACTTATGAAGGGGTGGGATAGAGATGGGGTTGGTCTCTATCCACGTCATGAACTGCGTCCGATTGGGAGGCTTCTTGCTCCCGACGCACAATCGTCTCCAAACGTTCCACACCTCGCGCCAGATCGGAGGCCTGGAGAGAAGGGCGCCGCCGGCGGTCAGCTTCCGAAATGCCTTCCAGAGCAAAAAACTCGCGGTTGTAGAGTAGATAGTGCCACCAGCCCTCTTCAGAAGGCTCAGTGTCCACTCCCCATTGGGCGCGCAAGCCGAAGGGGACAAAATCTGGATCGCCGTTGATATGTTCATCAATGTAGCGATAGGCGTCTGTCAGGCTGCTAAAAACACATCCACCCGCGTAATCATCATGTCGCCCCACTTTATAGCCGGTGCCATAAAGGGCGATCAAAGCCCGGTAAATGCGTCCTTTGCCAACGGTGTAAACGATACCTGCCTGCATCATGTTTGCTCTGCTATCGGTCAAACTCTGGTTGTATGTTACGCAAGCCCCATATTGCTGTCTTGACATATCAGACCTATTTCGCTGTATGACTTTAGGCATGGTTGGATAGCAACTTTTTCCCATTGAAGTCATGACTGCCAGTTCATGAAAGGGTCTGCCCATCCTCGCATAATGAAGGTGGCGTAGCTTGACAATGTGATGGGTAGCATGGCGTGTCTAACCAGGCTAACCATCGTGCTTGACGACAAGGATGTTTAATAGCAGGACGGCCATGTTGGTTAGCAACCCAACTCCCACACAACATCCTATCTCGGACACGTCCACCTGGCGGGCCATGATCACGGCCGGCTTCAGGTCAGGGGGAGACCTGGCATTACCTGGGGTTACGGCGCTTGAGGACGAAGCGCACGCCACAACCTGGCGGAGCTATGTTGCTGCCAGCATGAACGGGGAGCAGGTGTTTGAGGTGTTGCGCGAACGATTACCTCAACTCCGCTTTCCAATTGAGGCCGGCGTGAGCCGATCAGAGGTGTATCGTCTGGCTATTCGCGCCGGCTACCCCACCCCTCTGGTGAAAGGGGGTCTGGCGCTTGAGCAGCCCCAGGCTCTACGTCTGAGTCTACAGGAAGGCTTTGCGGGCGCTCTACCCGTGATTGAGACGGGTACGCGCTATGATTTCGAGAATCTGGTGCGGGCCTTCTTCTTCAAAAGTGAACCTGTTTCCATCCCCCGCTCGATGGGAGCCTGCCTGATCGCAGGTTATTACAACTGGGACCGTTGGACAGAGGCTATGGAAGGCCAGCGAGACACCTTCGTTATCCTCAGTCCAGGGCCCTACAGTGATGTCCCGGCCCATAACCTGAAGCTGAGTGAGGCCGTATGGCACGATTACTCTATGTGCATTCGGCGGCAACATGAATATACCCATTATGCAACGCGCCGCTTCTTCGGTTGTTCACGTCGCCATCTGCTAGATGAAATAGTGGCTGATTACATGGGTATCGTGGCGGCCGGCGGGTCGTTTCAACTAGATTGGTTTGTGTATGCCCTGGGGCTGGAGCACCACCCCACTTACCGGGTCGGCGGGCGTTTTGAAAATTACGCCGGCGAGTGGGCCAGTTCACCGGAGCTTTATGCCAGCCTGATGGATTTGGTGGTACAAGCCGGGCGTAATCTGGCTCAGTTCGATACGCAGTGGGCGGATCGCCTGCGGGCATACTCGGATTCCCGGCTGGCGTTCTTCGCTTTGACCCAACTGACCCTGGTCCAACTGGGCGCGCCAGACGGAGCCGCCCGTTTGGCTCAGGCCCTGGCGTGGGCTGAGACCGGCATAGGCGCGTAGCTGCGGCTGAACAACTTCACCTGGCCCACATTCTAACGAGGTGCAAGAACGATGAATCGACAAATTTTCCGCAAAGTGGCCCTGGAACATGTCTCATCACCTGATCGGTTGGATGAGCTTTTGGAGGTGACCCATCCACGCAGTTGGTTGGTGTTGGTGGCAACCGCGGCCCTTCTGACCCTGGCAGTGGTGTGGTTGGTAGCCGGCCGGATCCCTTTAACCGTCACCGGCCATATCATTCTGCTGCCGGAAGGAGGGGTGAAGAGCATCATCGCGACTCAAGCCGGCATCGTCCAGGGGTTAAGCGCTGAAGTGGGTGACCAGGTTGAGGCGGGTCAAATCATAGCCACTTTGCAAACGGCCGAAGGAGATTCGTTGCAATCCATTGCCGCACCTGTGGCCGGGCGGATCATCGAAGTGGCTTCCGGTATCGGAGCCTATGTGGAACAGGGGCAACGAGTGGCAGCTCTGGAAGCTATCGATGAACACGGCCGGCTGGAAGGTGTCTTGTACATTCCCCAGCGCGATAGTGCTCGTCTTGCTCCTGGCATGACTGTGCGCATTGCTCCCACCACTGTCAAGACAGCAGAAACCGGGTTCCTCCTCGGCCAGGTGGCAACAGTTGGCTCTTATCCTGTCACCCAGGCCAGTTTGTTGCACACCTTGGGCAACTCCGATCTGGCAGCAGCTCTGGTGACGGAGCCGGCCATGGTGGAAGTAAGAGTAGCGCTGGTTGCAGACTCCACCACGCCCAGCGGTTATCGCTGGTCGGCGCAGGGTAGTGAAAACCCCCTCTCAAGCGGCATTTTGGGAACCGCGACCATCGTGACCAGTTATCAGAAACCGTTGGAGATGGTGATTCCGGTACGTTAACAGCACTACCACGAGGCGAGCTATGAATAACAGTCCATCGTCGGGCGACCCAGAGAAAACACCCCCCCCAGAAAGCGGGATAACATGGAAAACCCGCTGGCAAGCATGGCGGACCCGTCCAAAATACCCCCGCCGGGTGGTGACTCCCACGGTATTACAAATGGAAGCTGTGGAGTGTGGAGCCGCTGCATTGGGAATTATCCTGGGGTACTTTGGACGCTATGTCCCTCTTGAAGAGCTACGTATCGCATGTGGCGTCTCCCGCGATGGCAGCAAAGCCTCTAATATTGTCAGCGCCGCCCGCCAATATGGGCTGAAGGTACAAGTGTTTGCGACGGAACCCGTGGCCTTACGCCACTTGAATCCCCCCCTGATCATTCACTGGAACTTTAATCACTTCCTGGTTGTGGAGGGGTTTCGTGGTCAATCGGTTTACCTTAACGACCCAGCTACCGGCCCACGCAAAGTTAGCGCCGAAGAATTCGATAAATCTTTCACCGGCATTGCAGCCACCTTTGAAACAACCGGGCAGTTTCAGCCGGGTGGGCAATTGCCCGGCCTGATGGCCGAACTAAGCCGGCGCTTGCGCCACTCCGAAATAGCTCTAGCCTACATTATCCTGGCAAGTCTGGCTTTGGTCATACCCGGCTTGCTCCTGCCAGCCTTCACCCGCATCTTTGTCGATTATTATCTGGTGCAAGGTTTAGAAAGCTGGGTGGGGCCTCTGTTGGTGGGGATGGGGCTGACGGCCGGTGTACGCATGTTGCTGGCCTGGCTACAACAAAAATATCTGCTGCGGCTGGAAACCAAACTCGGTGTGACCAGCGCCACCCAGGTCTTATGGCATCTTTTACGTCTGCCGATTGCCTTTTTCACTCAGCGTAGCGCCGGTGATATCAGCTCGCGAGTTGGGTTGAATGACCGCGTTGCCCACTTGTTATCGGGCGAATTGGCGACCAGCATTTTGAACACGCTGCTGATTGTTTTTTACGCAGCCCTCATGTTGCGCTACAACATGGCCCTGACCCTTGTAACGGTCTTGGTTGCTCTGCTCAATGTAGGTGTCTTGTGGTACGTGTCACGTCGCCGAACGGATGCCAGCCACAAACTGGTGCAAGACCAGGCCAAAGCCTTAGCTGCTTCTTACAGCGGTTTGCAGAACATTGAAACAATCAAAGCGACTGGGGCAGAAGCGGACTTTTTCTCTCGCTGGGCTGGTTATCAAACCCGGGCCCATACCACCAACCAGGAGTTGGGGGTCTTGACACAGGCGTTGGCGGCCATTCCCCCCTTTCTATCCATGTTAGCCACCATCACCACCCTCCTGCTCGGCGGTTTAAGCGTCATGGCGGGAGATATGACTATCGGAATGCTGGTTGCATTTCAAAGCCTGATGGCCAGCTTCTTAAACCCTGTCAATCAGTTGGTAGACACAGGCGGGCGACTCCAGGAGATCAAGAGTATCTTTAACCGCCTGAATGATGTCTTCAACTATCCTGTTCAGGATAACATTCAACTGGTTGAAAGAGTCAGCCGTGAAGGTTTCGCCAGGTTGTCGGGGGAAGTTGAGCTGCGGAGTGTGACCTTTGGCTACAGCCCTTTGGGTAAACCGTTGATTCAGGATTTCAACTTGAAAGTCAAACCAGGGGCGCGTGTCGCTCTGGTTGGGGGGAGCGGTAGCGGCAAATCAACCGTGGCGCGCCTGATAGCCGGTCTGTACCAACCCTGGGGTGGCGATATTCTGTTCGATGGTCAACCGCGGGGTGCTATTCCACGAGCCGTCATCAACCACTCCTTGAGTATGGTCGACCAAGAAATCTATTTGGTAGCCGGTAGTGTACGCGACAACCTGACATTGTGGGATTCACAAGTCCCAGAAGAAAATCTGGTGCGCGCAGCTCAAGATGCCCACATCCATCATGAAATCATGGCCCGTTCTGGCGGCTACGACTCTCACATCCTTGAAGGCGGCGTTAATTTTAGCGGTGGACAACGTCAAAGGCTGGAAATCGCGCGCGCCTTGATTCCCAATCCTTCTATTCTGATCCTGGATGAAGCCACCAGCGCCCTGGACGCCGTAACAGAGCAAATCATCGATGACAACTTGCGTCGGCGGGGTTGCACCTGCGTTATTGTTGCCCACCGGCTGAGCACCATCCGCGATTGCGACGAGATCATTGTGATGGACAAAGGGCGTATCGTGCAACGCGGGACACACGAACAGCTATGGCGTGAGGGAGGTGTATATGCCCGACTCCTCCGTTCTGGCTCATCTAAGTCGGCGTTCCTGGTTGATTCGCTGCTGGAGTCGTTAATAGCATGAAACACATATCGGCTGAAGTCCCCTTACAAACTTTGCCAGAAGGGCCATTGCCTGTTGAGGAGCTATTCCTGCTGCATCTGCGCTACAAAGAAGCCAACCTGGTGGAAGCTGGAGGAAACCATCCCATTTTGCTAACCGACCCCGAAGTCAGCTGGGTCGTTTACACTGGCCACCTTGATGTTTTCGCTGTGCGCCACCACCAGGGCCAGGTAAGTGGGGTACGAACCCACCTTTTCCGTGTATCGGCCGGTCAGGCAGTCTTTGGCGTTAGCCAACAACTAACTTCCTCCTCTGTAGCACTCCTGGCTGTGGGCGGCAACCAAACACGTGTTTTGCAAGTCAGGACACAACGCCTGCAAGCGCTGGCGCAAGAGGCTGAATTCCGTTCACCGCTGGCAGCCATGATCGATCATTGGGTGCATGGCCTGTCGAGTGCGCTTGCCCAATCTGTACCCCCTAAAGAATCACTGAAATTAGAACCGGAAACACCGCTGCAAGTGCCTGAATCGGGCAGTGTGAGTGCACGCCGGGGGATTTTGTGGGTACAGCACCTGGAGGGGAAATCTTCCTTTATGGGGGATGTGACGATGCCAACGCTGAACGGCATCGCCCGTTGGCCCGTGTCCCACAGAATTTGGGTGCAAACGTTGACCAATAGCCAGCTTCAGGCCATTACAACAGACAATTTTATTCAAAGTAATCCGGCCTGGCACTCCATGGCGCTATTTAATCAGGCAATTCTGTCCAGGATAGGGCAACAACTGGAAAAGAGAGAAGTCGCCGCGGTCGAGCAATTGCGTCAGAAACTGGCAAATGACCAAACAGTCGTGCAACAAGCTCTGACCCATCTGGCTTCTCCCCTGACTGACCCAGCTGCAGGGGCGGTCAGGGTACGTCGTTCTGAGGTTCCTCTTTTGAGTGCCTGTCAATTGATAGGCGATTACCTGGGCCTCACCATTGTCAAACCACAACATCAGAAACAGGAGGGGAGTAGCCAAAATCAACTGGATGCCATCAGCCGCGCCTCTCACCTTCAAAAACGGGGCGTGCGCTTGCGGGGGACATGGTATCAAGCTGATAACGGCCCTTTACTGGCTTTTGTGGCTGAAGATGGCCGGCCGGTGGCGTTATTGCCAACTTCACCAACCGCTTATGCTTTGCACGACCCCGGCGCTGGCATCGTTTCTCCTGTAACACCCACTATCGCCGCGACGTTGGAACCTATGGCCTACATGTTTTATCGTTCCTTTCCCACGCGCGCGATCACCCTTCTCGACCTTTTACGATTTGGTCTAAAGTTCGGCTGGGGGGACTTGCGTCTGCTCATCCTGAGCGGTGTGGGTATCACTCTCTTGGGGTTACTTATTCCAGTCGCCACTGGTTATATTTTTGACCAGGTGCTTCCAGTCACCGACCGCGCCACGCTCTGGATGATGTGTCTGGGTCTAACGGTCGCTGCTGTAGCCGTGGGTGTGTTACGTGTGGCGCAAAACATAGCGACGCTTCGCCTGCAGGGGCGTCTAGGTAGCGATATTCAGGCAGCAGTGTGGGATCGTTTGATGGGGCTGCCCGTCGCTTTCTTCCGTCAATATACCGCCGGGGATTTAGGTGGTCGGGCGATGGGGGTTAGCGCCATTCAACAAACCTTATCGGGGTCTGTTATAAGCGCTTCGCTATCAGGCGTCTTTTCCATTTTCAGCTTCTTTTTACTCTATGCTTACAGCCCGTCACTGGCCTGGGTGGGGGCTGGGCTGGTAGCAGTTGCCGTAGCAGCCACGATACTCACCGGCTACGCCCAGATACCGTACACACGCCAGATGGCGGAAGCCCAGGGACGTATATCAGGGCTGGTGTTGCAGATTCTGGCCGGTTTGCCGAAATTTCGGGCGGCCGGTGCAGAAGGGCGCGCTTTTGCCGCCTGGGCAGAGGAGTTCGGCGCCCTCAAACGTCTAGCCTATGGCTCTCGTAATCTGAGCAATCGCCTGGTAGTTTTTCACGCCGGCTATAACGTCGTTGCCAGCATGGCCTTATTCGGAATGGTGGCCTGGTCAAGCCAGGCCCAACTCTCCACTGGGGCCTTTCTCGCCTTTAATGTCGCATTCGCTCAATTTCTGAGCGCCGTTTTGATGTTGGGCAGTGTGGCAGTGAATACGCTTAGCGTTCTGCCAGCTTATGAACGAGCACAACCCATCCTGCGCAACGTCCCTGAGGTGGATAATCAAAAGGAATCGCCGGGGGAATTGACCGGCCGCATCCAGGTGAGTCGTATTACCTTTCGTTATAGTGAAAGTGGCCCTCCAGTTTTGCAAGATGTATCGTTAGAGATCGAACCCGGTGAATTTGTCGCTCTGGTTGGGCCTTCTGGTTCTGGCAAATCGACGTTGCTACGTCTATTGCTGGGGTTTGAAACCCCAACTTCTGGCGCCATCTACTACGACGGCCAGGACCTGACTCGTCTTGACTTGCGGGCGACCCGCCGTCAGATAGGGGTGGTGCTTCAAAACGGGAAATTGATCGGCGGGAGTATCTTCATCAATATCGTGGGGGCCTTGGGTTTGACCTTGAAAGAGGCCTGGAATGCAGCTGAAATGGCCGGGCTGGCGGAGGATATCAAGCAAATGCCAATGGGCATGCACACCATCATCACGGATGGCGGCAGTACTCTATCAGGCGGCCAGCGACAACGTTTATTGATTGCGCGTGCTATTGTAAATCGCCCCCGCATCCTCTACTTCGATGAAGCTACAAGCGCTCTGGACAACCGCACCCAGGCGATGGTTAGCGAAAGCCTGGAAAATTTACAGGCGACCCGTCTGGTCGTCGCCCATCGGCTGAGCACAATTGAGCACGCCGACAAAATTTTTGTCATGGAAAATGGGCGGATTGTACAAAGCGGAAAATACGCGGAGCTCGTCAAACAACCAGGCTTGTTCGCCGATCTGGCTCGGCGCCAGACGGCGTAGACGTGTAACCCTGAGAGTCATTGGTCTCATGCAGGTTTAGACAGTTTAGAGGAGAGTCTACGATGATTGAAGCGAAAAGCACCATTCCTGTAACAACGGCCGATGGTTGGAGTGTGACCAAGCGGCGTTGGTTTTATAAAGTCCGCGATCAGCTGGAAAAGCTCAATAATCGCTATTCCAAAGTGGGTATGGGCACTTTTTTTGACGCCGGCTTATTCCCCTGGGCGCGCGAGCTGGAAGTCAACTGGCAAACGATACGCGCTGAACTGGACCGGGTTTTAGAACATAAGGATGATATTCCCAGCCCCCATGAAATTACGCCGGAGAATAACCTTATTTCCAATGACAAGCGTTGGAAGACCTATCTCTTCTACGTTTACGGCCATGCAGTGGAGAAAAATTTGCAGGAGTGCCCGGAAACAGCTCGCCTGATTCATCGTGTGCCGGGTATGACAACTGCCTTTTTCTCCATTTTGGCGCCTTTTAAGTTTATTCCCAAACATCGCGGCCCTTACAATGGCGTGCTACGCTATCATTTGGGGCTGAAGGTGCCAGAGCCGCGTGAACATTGCCAGATTTTTGTGGGGCCAGATCGCGCCCATTGGGAAGAGGGTAAGTCGATGTTCTTCGATGATTCCCACATCCACCATGTGTGGAACGCCACCGACGGAGAACGGGTGGTTCTGTTTATGGATTTCGTCCGACCACTACCAGCTCCTATCTCCTGGCTCAATCGATATTTCATCGACCTGATCGCCGAGTCACAGGTTATCCAGGATGGGAAAACCCAGTTCAAGAAGCTGCAACGCCCACAATATGAGCGTTACCAGATCAACCTGTAGCTCATTTCCTTACCCAGACGGCGCTCAGCGACGCCCCTGGTTGCCAATCTGATACCGGCCGGTAACCGGCGCTCCATTCGTAACGCCCCCATGACCATCAGCGATGACCCTGGTTGACAGGTGACATCGCTGGTGGTCATCCCTCTTATTCTCACCGCCAAGACGCAAAGAGCGCTAAGGTTTTCTCTTTCTTGGCGTCCTTTGCGCCTTCGCGGTTCAATCTTCCTCGTTTGCCGCCCCTCTTCATCTTTCGCAACGAATCAGGACTCCACTTCTATAAACTGACTATGGCTCCAGTCTGGGGCAAGGGCTCAGCCTGTCATTCTTAACCCAATCTGTGGGCTTCCTCCGGTCTGTTTCTTCTGCCCATAAAAAATGCCCCTCCCCCCCAAAAAGCATGGTATAAATACAGTATCCAGTAATGCGTATCTGTAGCCGGTACACGTCGATAGTCTGTCTGGAAGAGATACCCGGCATCCAACCCGGCTCCGCGGTGAGTCGCGCACACCTGCTGAATGGGCGCTTAACGACGCCCGGCCGGGCGCGCCAAGATGTTGGCTCTTTCTGACAACAAATCCGATTAAGTTGTATCGATTTTCGGCAGCAAGATGGTATAGAGTGTCATAAGAGGAACCTCCCTTGCCGACCCCGGGCGGTCAGAAGGGTACGCCGTATCCCCTGACCGGAGCTCTCAAGTAAGGGTTATCAACGGCTCAAAGTGAGTACGGAGATGACACCATCACAGAGAGAGGCGAAGGAATTTAACAACCGATTGGTACGTGGTTTGTGTGTAGCGGTTCTGGTGCTTGGGCTGTTGTTTGGCCCGGCCGTCGGCGCGACAGCGCCCGAACCGGATAACTCGTGCGTGGGCGGCGTCCCGACGAACTGCCCGACTGGCGGGGAGACGCCACCGGGGCCCTTAGGATCGTGCACCGGCGGCGTCCCCACCAATTGCCCGCCTGATTAAAGGTTTTGCGACTGCACTTGACCTATGCCGGTGGTAGGGAAGCCCCATTCTCTACCGCCGGCATCCCAGCTAAGGCTCAGGTGTATCAGGCGTCGCCTGACCTGGCGTAGGTGGTGGCAGGGTCGCGTGGAAAGCCTGGAGTTCGTTCAGGGTGTCACGCGCCCATACGTTGGTCTGATGATGTTGCAGGAGGTCAATGCCACGTTGGAGCAGGCTCCGGCCGGCTTCCAGCTGCCCGGATGCGACAAACACTTTGCCCTTTTCCCCCAACGTATTACCTTGATTGGGCTCATCTCCCAGCGCTTCCCAATCCTTAAGGGCGGCATCCAGGGCAAGGAGGGCTTCTTCGTGGCGAGCCTGGCCGGCCAGGGCGATACCCAGGTTGTTGCTGAGCATGGCGCAAGACCCTTTCTGAGGCCTCGAACTGCTGCAACTGGTTATACAAAGCACTCTGGTTGAGCCGGACATAGACTTTGGGCTTCTCGCTGTGAGTAAGTTCTAATATCTGGAACGCCTGATCATAGTGATCAAGCGCCAGCTCCACTTTATCCCAGGTTTGATAGACCAGGGCCAGGTTGACCAGAGAACTACCCAGATAGGTGGCATCCTGGAGTTGACACCAGCATTGAATGGCTGTTTGGAAATGTTGCTCGGCCGGCGCTAAGTCACCCAGATCGAAGCAGGCCAGACCGAGCAGATTATGGGTGGAACCTGACAGACGCAAAGAGGGAGTAGGAAACCGGTGTAACAGCTCTAAGGCCTTTAAACCGTCACTGCGAGCGAGGTCTGGTTGGTGGTTAGCGCGGTGGGCATTGCCCAGGTGGAAATATGTTTCCGCTTCGAGCCGACTATCCTGCCAGGGGTGAATAAGGGCCAGGGCTTGATGATGAGCGTTGATGGCTTCGGCCGGCCGCTCCATCTCCCGATAGAAGACGCCGGCCTGATTAAGGAGGCGGATGTGCAGGTCAGGCGGGACGGGAACAGCGCTGGCGCGCAAGACGCAGGGCAACCAATCGGCCCAATAGCCGCGTCGCTCGATCAGAGGGAAACTTTGGCACACGAGCGTGGCAGTTGCCACAGCCAGGGTCGGCAAGGCCAGGCCAAAATCGACGGTGCGCCATAAGCCATTGCGGTCGGCATCCACCGTCTCCAGGTTTTCATCCTGGAGATTGGCCGTCCGTCTGCGCCAATAGCTGATGCGGGCGGCAATTAGCTCAATGAACTCAGGGTCGACGGGGGCCATTGGGCGATCTCGGTCAACAGAAAGGATTCAGTAAGCCGGTGAATGGCATAGCGCTTGCGCCAGGCGTCACCTCTGACCAAGAGGAGGGAGCGGGCCACCAGGTCATGAATGGCTCCCCACAAACTGGAACCGCTCAGGCCGGTGGCCTCTTCTATCTCTTCGATGGTAGCGCCGGAGGCGCTGGCCATCGGCATGGATTTGAGTAAGCGGCGCGCATCAGGTGTGAGCATTTCCCAGGCGCGCCAGTAGATGCGTTGGTAAAGCGCTTCTATTGGCCCTGTTCTGGCCTGGGGCAGGTCGGCCAGCGCGGCCGTCAAGGGCATGGTAGCGGTTAAGCCTACCACAAGGCGCAGGGCCAATGGATTGCCGCCGGTGGCCTGAAAAATGGGGCGGAGGTCGGCCGGGGTAGCCTCTACAAGTGAGTGAAGTTTGGTCTGTCGGGCGACATGGCGGATGAGATCTAAACTGCTGGACTCGTCCAACTCGTCCAGGGTAAACACATCCACTCCCCTGGCCCCAGCGGGTGGGTAGCGACTGGTGAGTAGGAAGCGGCTGGGATTGGTCAGGGGGGTGAGGTGGTGCACCAGATAATCTACCTGGTGCGGTTCTTCCAGATTGTCGATGACAACCAGGCTGGGCTGTTGGCGCAACCGCTGGTGGACGTAGCGCAGCTGAGCCGGGTGGGCAGCGGCGTAGGGGTCATCCATCAGTTGGCGGCACAGGTCGCCCACAATCTGCTCCATCACGCTCTCGCCAGAGGGGGCCGCGCCGCTCATGGAGGCAGCTTGCACCTCTACCCACAAGACGCGCCGGAAATGAAAAGCGCACATCACATCACGGACGACAACATCTGCCAGAACGGTCTTACCAATGCCGCCCAAACCGCAAATAGCTACAAGCCAAGGGGCGGCCGGCCGCAAAAGCGCATCTCGAACGGCCGCCCGCACAGCCGCCACGCCAAACAGATCTTCAGGCGTGGCTTGAGGCAGGCTGGCCTCTTGGGCCCGCACTCTATCGCGCCGCAGTTGTTCCTCGCGGCGCAGCACAATGGCTAGAAGCCTCTTAATCGCTTCCCGTTGGTGGCGATTGGCGGTGTCGATATCGATATTACGTTCGTGGGCTATGTGCTTCATCAACACACGGTCGAGGTAATGTTGGCGCAAAATGGTGTGGGCGGGCGGGTCATCTTGTTGCAACCAATCAAGCGCGCCCAGAAGAACCTGGTTGGTCGCCAGGCGCTGGGTGGGCAGGCTGCCATCAGTGGGCGCTTCTTCGCGCGCTTCCTGCACCAGGAGAAGCTGATCGAGGAGGGCGTTGGGGGTGGGATCGTGCCACGCTTTCAAAGCGGCCAGGAGTTGCTTGTAGGTCAGAGGGATGGGTAGCTCAGTCGGGTCACACATAAGTCAGGTTAGGGAGCAAGCACACACTCAGCGCCCAGGTAGTTGCCCCTCTAGCATAACGATGGCATGGGACGCCCCCACACCACAACAACTCTGAGGAGTAACTTAACACACCGTCCCTCTTCTTTCAATAGGATTGCATGAAATCGCACACATCTGCAGGGAGGCGCATATTTGGTAAAGAGAAGCGCACACGATGGCTGTGGACGCCGCTCTTAAGGGTTGGTATGCTTAAAAGTGTCGGTTTTAGGGGTTAGAAAGATGGTTAGCGGGATTCTCACTTATGAGTGAGTTGACTGCTATCACCAGCGTCAGTTTAGGGCCGGGAGTGGGGGGGGGGGGGGGGGGGGGGGGGGGGGGGGGGGGGGGG
>DAOTXO010000076.1:0-116814 GCA_034435495.1 Anaerolineae bacterium | reverse complement strand
GTGGACGGGGCCGGCGGCCGGCCGCCGGCCGGCATTCAGGGGCGCTCGTTGTTGCCGCTCCTGCAAACCGGGGCCATGGCCGGGGAAACGACGCTGGTCGATTACAACGGCTGGTCAGCCTATATACGCCGCGGACAATGGAAATACATCACCCACAACGATCATGCCCTGTTGCCATTTGTTGGCCTGCGACAGGGCTGGGCGCGCTGGGTGCGTTTACGCTGGCAGCGCCCCCGGGCGGCCTTGTACAATTTGATGGCTGATCCCCAGGAAAAAACAAACCTCTTGCCGCAGCGGCCGGCCGAGGGGCGCGCCTTGCGGGCTGAGCTGCTGGCGCAACTTCGGGCCTACCGCCGGCTGATGCTGCCGATGCAAACGGGCCAGGGAGATTCGCCTGGCGCGGCGGAGATGGAGGCGCGTTTACGGGCTTTGGGTTATGTTGATTGAGGTGATGAATTGACTACCTGGGCCAGGAGGAGGGATAATCCATCATGCTTTCCCGTCGGTTGACGCCCCACCCGGTCGCGCCGGCGCTCCGTTGGAGCCTGGTCGCTGTGTTGCTGACAGCGCTGCTTGTGCTGTGGTGTGGCCGGCCGGCCGTGCGCAACGCTTTGAACCACCTGCCCTTCAACCAGGCGCTGTTGCAACAGGCCAACACTGGGGCGCAGGCGGGGATGTCGGCCCCTGTTGCCGGGGCGGAGCAGTGGGCGTCCTGGCTGGCGAGTCGCCGGCCGGCGACCGACCTCAGCCGGGCAGCGCAGTTGCAGGCAGCGTTGCCCATGGCGACGCGCCCCTTCACCGCCTATTGGCTGGCGGAATCGAAAGCTGCTCAGGGAAACTACGCCGTTGCCATCGAGTTGTATCGGTCGGTGGGGGCGGGTCTGGCGCTGTTGCAATTAGGGGATGCCTTAGGCGATGGGGTGCAGCTGCCGCAGCAGGCAGCAGCTTACGCCGCCAGCGCCGCGGTGTGGCCGCAGCCGGTCACCTGGTTGCGCTGGGGGGATGCCCTGGTCAAGCTAGAGCGTTACGCCGAGGCGGAAGTGGTTTACCGCACCGGCCTGGCTCATGCGCCCAACAATTATGGCTTCTATGTCGGGTTGGGCAACATCGACCGCGCCCAGGGACTATATGCCTCGGCGCAAATCTGGTATGATGAAGCGGTGAGGCGCACCGGCGCTCAGGAATGGCCCTATTTCGCTTCTGGTTGGGCGTATGAGATGGAGGGCGATCTGGCGGCGGCCGAAGGACGTTACCGCGCTGTTCTGGAGCTTAACCCGGACAACTGTCAGGCGCTGGGGCGGCTGGGCATCATCCAGACGCAGCGCGGCGACTGGGATGAGGCCGCGCAGCTCTTGGAGCGAGGAGCGGCCGTCTGTCCCACAGCCCCCTGGCTGTGGCAGGCGTTGGGTGATGTGCGCTGGTTGCAAGAGGCCTGGGCGGCGGCGGCCGACGCCTATGCCCAAACGATTGCTTTACAACCGGAGAACAGCTATGCGCAAACACGGCTGGAAGCGGCGCGCACAGCCGGCAGCGCTCAAAGCGCGGATGAGTAGCAGCCTACACTCTGGCAGCTCGTCTCAAGTTTGTCATAACCGCTTGAGCGTTGGATGGCTGAAGTTGTTACTACGAACCTCACCCCCAATAGACTGGTCTATGATCTGATAGGGCTATGCGATGATGACACAATGGCGGCAGCCCCAGACGCTGCAAAAAGGGTTTTTGCTTGTGATGGGCGCCGGCGGGTGCATCCTGATCGGCCTGCTCGTCGGTTTGGAGCGCATCGACTGGGGCCTCAGTTTCCTGGGTGGTCTGGCGGCGTTGCTCGTCTCCCTGTTGCGTCCTCAGTGGGGCCTCTACCTTCTGCTTTGGGTGCTTTTCACCACTCTGCTCCCCGTCGGCGCGGGTAAATTCCTGGGCGGGGTGGTGATGGTAGGGTGGATGGTTGGCGAGCTGGTTCGAGGACGGCGCGTCATTCATCTGGGAGCGGCCGGGCCCTGGCTGATCGCCCTCCTTATTCTGGCGCTGCTCTCTGGCCTGGCGAATGGGCAGGTGGGCACGCAGCAGCTTTTGCTGATTGGCACCGGCTTGATTCTCTATCTGCTCATCCTGAACCTGACCCAAACCCGGCTGGACTTTGAGCTGCTGCTCCTCAACCTGATCCTGATCGGCGTGGTGGGCAGCGCCCTGGTCATCCGTCAGAGCCTGACAGGGGTTTTGCGTCCCGGCGCGCTGGCGCAAGGCGCACTGGCCGATCCCAACGTAACCGCTTTGTACCTGAACCTGATGCTCCCTTTTGTGATAGTGGCGGCGACGCGCCCTTGGGGTTGGCGCTGGCTGGCGCGGCTGGCGTTGCCGATCCTCCTGGCAGGCATTTTGTTGACCTTGTCACGCGCCGGTTTTCTGGTGGCGCTCTTCTCCTTGCTCTCGCTCTTCTGGTTTCGTCGCACCATTCGTCGGTTGGAGCTGCTGGTCATCCTGGGAGCGTTGCTGGCCTGGCAATGGGCACCCTTGATTACTACCAATGTGGATAGTTTGCTACGTCGCTTCAGCCGGGCCGACATCTCGGCCTGGAGCTCGGCCGAAGCGCGCCTCAACACCTGGCGGGTGGGCGCACGCTTGGGGATGGAGAATGTCTGGTTTGGGGCCGGTCCCGGCCGCTTTGGTGAGGAGATTGTAGATTACCGCGTGAATGAGTTTGGCCTGATCGCTCTTGCGCCCCACAACACCTATCTACAAGCTTTTGCTGAATTGGGAGCGCCGGGCTTGTTGGCCCTGGCCGGGGTGCTTTTCCAAAGCTTCCGTCAGCTCTACCGCGTGTGGCGCGCCCCTACCGGCCCGCAGTCGATCTGGTTACCGGCCGTCGCCGCCATGTTCTCAGGTTACCTGCTCTCCATTTTCTTCTTAAATCAGTTGTACGCTCGCGACTTCTTCCTGGCGGTGGCATTGGTGCAGGCTTTTGCCAGTCTGTATGCGACAGTCCCCGACGCGCCAGCGGCGCTGCCGCAACCCGATCTCGTACCGGCCTACGACCTTAAACCGTGAGCCATGCTGGCCCAACGTTTCAAAGGAACCTTGAAGACCTGGGCGAATCGCCATCGTCCAGGGGCGTTGCCCGATGTTTTTGTCTTTGCCACCCCGCGCAGCGGCTCCACCTGGCTGGCGGAGCTGGTGGCCGCCCAACCCGGCTTTCGTCTGATTGATGAGCCGTGCAATGTGCGCAATCCTCTGGTACGTTGGTATTCGGGCCTTCAGGATTGGGAGATGCTGTACCGGCCGGATAGCACAACAACCTTGCAACGTTATGTGGAACGCTTGCAAAAAGGAAGTCTGGGCTTTCTGAATCCCAGCCCACTGCGCCCTTATTACCACGCCCACACTCAGCGCAATGTCTGGAAGATTCACGCCCTGGAGGATCGCATCCCCTGGCTACAGCAGCAGTTCGGGGGGGAAGTGGCGGTGTTGTTGCGCCACCCTATCCCCGTGGCCCTGTCACGCCGGCAGACGCCGCGCCTGACGACCATGCTCCAGGGGGATTACAACCGCCACTTTTCAGCTGCGCAGCTAAGCCACAGTCGATATATTCTGGAACATGGGGATCGTCTGGAGCAGCGTGTCCTGTCGTGGTGTTTGCAAAATATGGTGCGTCTGGCCGGGGTGCGCGAGCGGGGTGTGGTGGTGACGTATGAGCAGCTGGTGGTGGACCCGGAGCCAGCTCTGGCGTGGCTGGCGGCGCGTTGGCAGCTGCCGGCTCCAGATCGCCTGTTAGCCGGGCTGACGCGCCCTTCGGCCGTGAGCGCGCAATCGGATGCCACCACCCAGGCGGTTCTGGCAGGGCCGGCCGCGAGCCGGCCGTATCTGGTGGAAAAGTGGCAACAACAGGTCGACAAGGCCACCGCGCAACGGGTTATGGCCCTGTTGCCGCTGTTTGGGTTGGATATGTACCGTCACGATTCCCCCTATCCAACTCAGCCATGGTGGCTATCACTACCGGCCCAAAATAGTAGCCGCGGTTTCCCAACCGCGCCGTACTCCATAGAGTCGGCCAACGGCTAAAGCCGTTACTACGAACCAAAGCTCGTCGTAGCTGCGGTTTCCTTACCACGCTTATAGGTCACAAGATGGCCCGTATTCTCTTTGTTGTGCCTGGATTAAAAATGGGCGGTGCCCAGCAAATCGTGCGACTCTTGGCGCGAACATTGGCACACCGACATAACGTGCTGGTAGTAGCAACCTTTGGCGGCGGGGCGCTGGCGGATCCTTTTCGGGCGGATGGCATTCCTCTGGTGGTACTCGACAACCGGCGCTCCTGGCGCCGGCCGGTCGCCTGGCTGTGGGCCTATGGACGCAGTGTGTGGCAGATGTGGTCGGTGGTGCGCACTTTTCAGCCCGCTGTGGTTAATCCACACATGCACGGCAACCTGCTGGAGGTGTGGCTGGCGTGTCGGCTGGCCGGCGTCTC
This sequence comes from Anaerolineae bacterium, assembly GCA_034435495.1. Classification (GTDB taxonomy): domain Bacteria; phylum Chloroflexota; class Anaerolineae; order Promineifilales; family Promineifilaceae; genus DAOTXO01. Next base: position 112,355 of record DAOTXO010000076.1, on the reverse strand, counting down.
ACGTCTTGTTTTCACCCTCCACAACACCTATCCCTTCTTTCAGCCCCAGACGGCGCGCCAACGCCGCCAAAAGACATGGACGCGCTGGATGTATCGCCGTTTCACCCGGCTGATCGCCATTTCGGAAGAGGTGCGTGATTGGACGATCACGCATGGGATGGCGATGCCGGAGCAAATCGTCATGGTGCGCAATGGCATTGCCCTGGCCCCGCCAGCCTCACCAGAGGAGCGAACGGCCTGGCGCGCCGCCTACGGCTGGCCGGCCGACCGTCTGGTGTTTATCACCGTGGGGGCGTTGTTGCCCAAAAAAGGGCACGCTGTTTTGCTGGAGGCCATCAGTCAATTGCCCGACGACCTGCGCCGCCGGGCATTGTTTGCCCTGGTAGGGGAAGGCTCACAACGCCCGCCATTGGAGGCGCAGATAGCGCGTCTGGGTCTGACCGATGTCGTACACTTGTTGGGCTTGCGCCATGACGTACCGGCCCTGCTGGCCGCCAGCGATGTCTACGTCGTGGCCTCCCACTACGAGGGATTGTCGCTGGCGTTGTTGGAAGCGATGCAGGCTGGTCTGCCGGTCATCAGCACCCAGGTGGCCGGCAGCACGTTGTTGGTGCGCCCCGACATCAACGGCTTGCTTGTCCCGATCCATGACGCCCCGGCCTTGAGCGAACGGCTGGCCTATTGCCTCCACCACCCCACCCTCTTGCCTATTTGGGGTGCAGCATCACGCGCCATCGTGGAGGAGGATTTCAGCGCCGAACGCATGGCGGCCGAGACAGAAGCTGCCTTGGGGGTGACCGCAGGTGGAGAGAGGGCAGGGTGAAAGCAACGCTGGAGGGACGCCTGGTGTTGCTGGTCAATGCTTTGTTGCGCCACGGCCCCGGCATGGTGGTCTTCCGGCTGGCGACCAACCTGCGCCGGCGTGGCCTGAAGGTGACGGTGGCGACCCTGGATGCCCCCGACCCTGGACTACAAGCGGAACTGGAAGAGATGGCGATCACGGTGGTGCATCTACCTGCCGACCGGCCGGCCTGGCGCGCCGTGCACGAACTGGTGCAGGCCCAGGGCGGCCCCGTCTGGTTGCACACCCACGGGTTGCGGGCAGATGTAGCCGGCCGACTGGCCGGCCGGCTGACGCCTGCAACCACCATCATCAGCACCTTGCACGACGGGCCGGGGATGTATGCGTTGGCCTTGGGACGGGTGCGTGGCGCGGTGGCGCTGGGGTTGCAACTGGCAACCCTGCCCCTGGCCCATCAGGTGGTGATGGTGTCCCACCAGACGCGGGACGCCTATCGCACTCTGCGCCCCTGGGGCTGGCTGGCGCGCCGCGCCCAGGTCATTCACAACGGCGTGCCTGATTACAACCGGCCGCCGACCGACGCCACCCCAACCAACGATGCGTTGGTGGTGGGGACTTTGGCCCGCCTGACCTATCGCAAAGGGCTGCACCGGCTGATCGAGGCTGCCCACCTGCTGCGCGATTATGAGCCGCCCCCCCTGTATCGTGTGGCCGGCGAGGGGGAGCTGAGCCAGACGTTGTCCCAGCAGATCGAGGCGGCCGGTCTGAGCCACACCTTCCGGCTGGTGGGGTTGCAACGCGACCCGGCCGCTTTTCTCAGTCAGGTGGATATTTTTGTCCTACCCTCGTTAGATGAGTGTTTGCCTCTGGCGCTGCTGGAGGCGATGAGCGCCGGCAAGGCGATTGTGGCGACCAACGTGGGCGGGGTGGCGGAAGCTATCCAGGATGATTACAATGGATTGTTGATACCGCCCGATGACGCTGGAGCGCTGGCGGCTGCCTTACACCGCTTGTTGGTTGCACCCCGGCTGCGCGCCCGCCTGAGCGTGGCCGCCCGCCGTACCTATGAGACGCGTTTTGCGATGGAGAGCATGACCAGCCACTACTTCGATCTCTACACCCAGGAGCAGGCTCCATGACCGCATCCGGCCAGGCCTACATCCCTATCCCTGGTGCAGCGCCGACTACCAGTCGGCAAGCCTCAGGAGCAGACGCATGACCCCACCCCGACGTGTCTACGTCACCCGCTGGACAGAGGTGAACAAAGAGACGCTCTACCAGGCGATTGCCTGGGTGGGGCGCTGGGAGACAATCCGCCCTGGCGCGCGCGTCCTGGTGAAACCCAATCTGACCTTTCCCTTTCACACCCCCGGCGTGACCACCCCGCCTGATATGATTCGGGCCATGGTGGAGCTGCTGTTGGATCATGGGGCGGTGGTGACCATATGTGAAGGGGGGCCAAGCCTGGATGTTTATTCCGGGCACAATGCTTTTCGGGAGCATGGCATCCTAGACCTGGCCGCCCAATATGGCGTGCAGGTGGCCGACTTACACGCCTATCCAACGCGCCTGATGAATTTTGGTCGCAAGCCGGCCGGCCAGGGGATTCCTGTCACCACCTTACTGGATGAAACGGATGTCTTTGTCTCCCTGCCCATGATCAAAGTCCACAGCATGACCACCGTCACCCTGGCGCTCAAGAATCAATGGGGGCTGATTCCGGCCAAGAAACGCTTTCTCTTCCACTCCGCTTTGCCCGATATTCTGGCCGGTCTGAATGCTCTTCTGCCCAATCCATTGGTGGTGGCGGATGGGCGCATGGTGTTGGATGAAAACGGCCCTATGTTTGGTGTTCCTCGTCCGGGCAATTTGCTGGCTGTCTCCAACGATCCCGGGGCATTCGATGTAGCCCTGAGCACCCTGATGGGGTTCAAGCCCCACCGCATTACCCATATTCGTGCCGCGATGCAGGTGGGCGTGGCGCCTCGTTCGCTGCCAGAGGTGACGCTGAACCCAGATTGGTTGACACATCGCCCGTTTCGCTTCACCCTCAAGCGCACCCTGCAAAATTATGTGGCTCTGGCTGGATTCAACAACCGCTGGGTGGGGAAATTGGGCTACGACTCCATCGTCAGTGGTTGGTTGCATCGTCTCCTTTACGCGATCAAGGGCAACCCCCTGCGCCAGGCGATGCAGGCAAAATATGGGGAGCGCTACCGGGAGGAAGGCTTTCGTGAGCCGCTGTAGGACTGGGCGGGAGCGACCCAAGTGGGAAGGGCGCAAATGCGCATAGCCATCGTTTCCCCCATCATTCTTGGTTTGGGCATGACGCCGGAAACTTACAGCAGCCAGCAGCTCAATCTGGCGGAGCGCTGGGCGCAGGCCGGGCATGAGGTGGATGTGTACACTTTGCCCGGTCAGGGGTTGGAAAAGTACACCCGGCCGGCCGGCGTGCGTCTATGTTGGGGCCGGGGCGGCGTGGTCGGGGGGCTGCCGCTGATGGTTGGGTTCGGCCGCGCCTTGCGCGCCGGGGCTTACACCTGGGTCTTGAGCAGCGAACATTACCAACCTTCCACCGCCCTGGCCTGTGTGGCGACGGAGCGGGTGTATATTTACCAAGGACAGAGCAGCACCGGGGCGTCGCGCCTGAGCCGGGGGGTGTTGGGGTTGCTGGAGCTGACGTGTGCGCGCTGGAGCCGTCGACGCGCTCAGGGCGTGATCGCTAAAACCACGGCCGCGGCCGATTTTGCGCGAGCACGCGGCTTCAAAGCGGTGCAGGTTATTCCCTGCGGCTACGACGAGCGGCGCTTTTATCCCCCGACGCCGGCCGAGCGCGCCCAGAGCCGCGCCCTGTGGGGATTGGGGCCGGCCGACTACGTGTTGGTTTACGCCGGCAATTTATTACCCCGGCGCGATGTTGCTGCGGCCATTCATGCCCTGGGCCTTCTCAAGTGGCAGGGTGTAGCGGCTTGTCTGCTGCTGGCCGGTCAGGGGCCAGAGGAGGCGCGCCTGCGGGCGCTGGCTGAGGCTGAAGGGGTGGCAACGGAGACGCGCTTTGTCGGGTTGTTGCCCTGGCCGCAGCTGCGCCAGCTATATTGGGCCGGCGACCTCTTCATTTTCCCCTCGCGTTATGAAATCTTTGGCCTGGCGCTGTTGGAAGCTATGGCCTGCGGTTTGCTGCCGGTGAGCACGCCAGTAGGGGCGGCCGCAGAGATGATCACATCAGGGGTGGATGGCTGGCTGGTTCCTGTCGGGCAGCCGGCTGCTCTGGCTCAGGTTGTGGCGGACATGAGGCGTGACCCGGCGCAGCGGGCGCAGCTGGCCCAGGCAGCCCAACACCGGGCGCATCGTGCCAGTTGGGCCAGTGTGGCGGAGATGATGCTGGCGCATGTCCGCCAACAGGCGAAGGGAGGCGGGTAGTCGTGCATCTGGCCCATCTCTATCGTCGTTTTCTGTCAGGGGGCGTCTATCGCCTGTACCGCTGGTTCAACGCCCCCGTCCCACTTTACACGCCGGGGGCCATTCGGGCGCTGGCCCGAGGCATGAACCGCGCCGCTGGTACCAACCCCCGTCAATCGGGGTGGGCGGTCTTTGAGTGGGGCAGTGGGGCCAGCACCGTGTGGTATGCCGCACGGGCGCGGCTGGTGACGGCAGTGGAACATGATCCCGGCTGGCATGAGGTGATAACCGCCATGTTGTGCGCTCGCCAACTGGAGGCCAACTGTCTCTTGCTATCACCGGCCGCTGACGTTTCGGCCGGGGAAATGTTGGCCGACTGGCCGACGCGGCGCTTTCCTTTTGGTCTGCGCGAGACAACCCTTTTCACCGGGCCGGGGGTGTGATGGTCGCCATGGGGGCGAAAGCAGCTGGTGAGGCCATGAAAAGCTGGCATATTGTGCGGGTGTGCGAGCAATTCCCACCCGCTCCGGGCGGTCTGGCGCCGGGCATGGTGGCGCTGGCCAATGCCCAACAGGCGCACGGCCATCAGCTGACGGTCATCACCCGCGCCGCGCCCAACAGCGAGCAGGTGGATCAAACTCTGCCCTACCGCGTTATCCGCTTGCCGGCCGCCTCGTTGCTTCATTTAGGCTGGCAGGCGCAGGCTGTGATACGCCGGTTGCCCATCGCGCCCGATGTGATTCATGGGCATGGGCCGGCGATTGTGCCCCTGTTGTTGCACCGAGGCAGATGGCCAACGCGCGCGCCCATTGTGGTCACCCTGCACACGGTGCGTCGCTATCAGTTCAGCCTCTTCCGTCAGCTGGCGGAGACGCAACGGTTGGTGGAGGGAGCGCTTGGCCGGCCGGTACGTCAGCCGCCGCCCAATTATGCCCCCTGGTCGTGGAGGGTGCAGCGGGAGTGGTTGTGGGAACGGATTATCTGTCGGCGCGCCGATCATCTGGCCCTGGTGGCTGCCTATTTAGGCCCGCAAATAATGGCTCATTACGGCGTGGAAGGGGATCGGTGGACACCCATTTACAATGGCAGCATCTTTGAGCCGACAGCTGCCGGCGCGGCCGGCTTCAAGCCCGTCCCGGCCATGGGTGGCGAGGGCGTGATGATGTACGTGGGGCGGCTCGACTGGTTCAAGCGAGTCCATCTGTTGGTGCTGGCCTGGCCCCAGGTGCGTCAGACCTGCCCCACTGCCCGCTTGATAGTGGTGGGAAAAGGAGAGCAGGCGACCGATCTGCGCGATCTTGTTACGGCCTTGGGGCTGGAGGAGAGCGTAACGTTCATCGATTGGCTCGATCATGCTCAACTGGCGACGCTTTACCGACAGGCGGCCGGTGTGTGCCTGCCATCCGTTTCCGAGGGGTTGTCCAAAGTGTTATTGGAGGCGATGAGCGTGGGGACGCCGGTGCTGGCTTCTGACATTCCCGCCAACCGCGAGTTGCTGGCGGATGGGCGCTATGGCTACCTGACGCCGGCCGCCACCCCGGCCGCCTGGGCCGAGGCGATGCTGGCTGTTTTGAGCGAGCCCACCACAGCACAGGCGCAGGCCCGGGCCGCCCAGGCCGTGGTGGAGGAGCGTTATCGCTGGTCGCATGTGGCCGGCCGGCTGGATGAGGTCTATCGTCAGGTGTTACGACCGGCCGGCGGCGATTAACCCAACTTTAACGCCGCGACGGCCGGAATGATGGGGCCAAGAGGCTGGGGGGATGGTATGATAGAGGCAGCGATCATAACGCAGCACCGGCTTCCGTTCGTCGTCGTAGCTGCGGTTTCCCGACCGCGCCTTTAGCCATGCTTTGGATCATGGTGTACCAGGATGCATGTAGCCCTGCTGACAGCTTATTTCCCGCCCGACGTTGGGTCGGCGGCTCATCTTTTCTACGATCTGGGACGCGCCTTTGTGGAACAGGGTTGCGACGTGAGTGTGGTGACCGGCTTCCCCAGCTACCACGCCCAGGGAGACCTGACAGCCTATGCGCGAGGGTGGCGCTTGCGCGAGACGCTGGCCGGGATGCAGGTCTACCGGGTGCGGATTCCCCAGCCGGGCCGGCACACGCCGATGGGACGTGGGGTGTGGCAATTCAACAGCGCCCTTGGTCTGGCGACCGCCGGCTTCGGCCGGCTGCGCCCGGATGTGACGTTGGTCTACTCCCCACCTTTGCCGTTGGGCCTGAGTGCGCTGGTGTGGCGCTGGCGGCAAGGCACTCCCTTTGTACTGAATGTGCAAGACCTCTTCCCTCAAAGCGCCGTTGATCTGGGTGTGTTGCGGGGCCGCCGCCTGATCCATCTCCTGGAGAGTCTGGAGCGCTTCCTCTATCGCCAGGCAGACGGCGTGACGGTGCATTCGTCGGGCAATCAGGCGCATGTAGCAAGCCGGGGCGGCCGGCCGGGCCGGGTGCAGGTGATGCCCAATGTCGTTGATACGCAGCACCTTCAGCCTGGCCCCAAACACAACCGCCTACGCGCCGAACTTCAGCTACACGACCGCTTCATCGTCTCCTTTGCTGGTGTCATGGGCTACTCACAGGATTTAGATGTGGTATTGGCGGCGGCTCAACTTGTGGCGGATGAGCCGGCCATCCATTTCTTGCTGGTGGGGGATGGCGTGGAAAAGGCGCGCCTGATGCGCCACAGCGCCGCCCTGGGCTTGCACAATGTGACCTGGTTGCCTATGCAGCCGCGTGAGCGCTATCCCGCCATTTTGCACGCTTCTGATGTGGGGCTGGCGACCCTGCACGCCGATGTCAGGACGCCGGTTGTGCCGTCCAAGATTATCAGCATCATGGCCGCCGGCCGGCCGGTGGTGGCAGCGCTCGATCTGCAAGGGGATGCGCCCCGCTTGCTGGCCGAAGCACAGGCTGGTTTTTGTCTGCCGCCGGAGGATGCGCCGGCGCTGGCGGCCAGGCTGTTGCAGCTCTACCGCGACCCGACCCTGGGAGAGCAGTTGGGGCGCAATGGCTACGCCTACGTCCAGGCACATTGCACGCCGCAAGCGGTGGCGTGCCAATATCTGGCCCTGTTCCGCCAGGTGCTGAGTGAATACAGGGATCGATCTTGAGGAGATAGGTGGATGGATAACGAAGATGACACCACGACTTACGCCGGCCAGAAAGTTTTAGTCACCGGTGGCGCGGGGGCGATTGGCAGTAACCTGTCACGGGCGCTGGCACAGGCCGGGGCCCAGGTCATCATTTTGGACAACCTCAGCTCGTCTGAGCGCTGGAATGTTCCTTCGCTGTCCAACATCTTGTTTGTGGAGGGGGACATTCGGGACGAAGTGAAACTCAAGCGTGTTTTCTTTGAACGGCCGGCCGTGGTCTACCATCTGGCCGCCTTCTTTGCCAACCAAAACAGTGTCGACCACCCTGAAACCGACCTGGAAGTCAATGGCCTGGGCACGCTGCGCCTGTTGCAATATGCCACCCTGGCCGGCGTGGGGCGCTTTGTCTATGCCTCATCGGGCTGTTCTATTTATGGCAGCCACGCCCCCCTGCCGCTGCGCGAAGAGTTCATGTCGATGCACCTCAGCACCCCCTATCAAATCACCAAGATGCTGGGGGAGTTGTACAGCAACTTCTTCTACAACCATTTTGGTTTGCAGGTGGTCAAGGCGCGTTTTTTCAACTCCTATGGGCCGGGGGAAGCGCCAGGGCAATATCGCAACGTCATCCCCAACTTTATTTACTGGGCGCTCAAGGGACTGGCCCTGCCTATCACCGGCACAGGTGAGGAGACACGTGATTTCACCTACGTTGGGGATATCGTAGATGGGTTGTTGCGCGCTGGCGTTATGGAAGCCGCTATTGGGCAGGAGTTCAATCTGGCCTCCGGTCAGGAGACGCGCATTGTCGACCTGGCGCAGATGATCAACGAGACGACGGGCAATCCGGCCGGCATCCGCTTTGTGCCCCGGCGGCAGTGGGACACCAAATCTCGTTTGCAGGCCAGCATTGAGCGCGCCGGCGCACTGTTGGGGTATCATCCCCAGACCCCGTTCAGCGAAGGATTGCGCCAGACGGTGACCTGGTTCCGCGACCATTGGGAGGCCATTGAGGCCTCGGCCCGGTTTGGGCCGGGGGTGTCATCGGCCGTGCGGCAGATGACCGGTCGATGACTGTTCAGCGTAACGACTGTAGCTGCGGTTTTCCAACCGCGCTCAGGCCCATAAGGTCGTAAACAGCACCCGCTAAAGCGGGAACTACGAGCCAAAGGGAGTTTCCCAACCCTGCTCATGTCTGTTCGTCGTAACGGCCGTAGCCGCCAACATAGTCGCGCTCCGTTGGTGGCCGGCCGCGAGGGAAAGTGAGACAAGATGACATTTCGCGTCGTAACCATTTTGGGTACACGCCCGGAAGCCATCAAACTGGCCCCCATCATCCTGGCGCTGCGCCGCCAGGCCGGGGTGGTGGAGTCGCTGGTGTGCGTCACCGGCCAGCATCGGCGCATGTTAGACCAGGCCTTGGGTCTGTTCGACATCCAACCCGATATAGACCTGGAAGTGATGGAGCCGGGGCAGCGTTTGCCAGAGCTGACGGCCCGCGTGGTGGTGCGTGTCTCCGAGGCGCTGGCAAAGCTGCGTCCCGATCTGGTGCTGGTGCAAGGGGATACCACCAGCGTCATGGCGACCTCCCTGGCCGCTTTTTACCAGCAGATACCGGTTGGGCACGTCGAGGCTGGTCTGCGGTCGCACGACCGCTACTCCCCTTTTCCTGAGGAGATCAACCGTCGCCTGGCCGGGGTGTTGAGCACCTACCACTTTGCCCCCACTGCGACGGCGCGTCAGGCGCTCTTGCGCGAAGGGACGCCCGACCAGCATATTTTTGTCACGGGCAACCCGGTTATCGACGCCTTGCAGCTGATTCGCCGCCGGCCGCGCCCCCCCCAGGCGCAGGCGATTTTGCACCAGGCCGGCCTGTTGAATGGACAGGCGCGCCGGCTGGTGCTGGTGACCGCCCACCGCCGCGAGAATTTCGGCCCCCGCCTGGAGAGTATTTGCGCCGGGGTGGCAACCTTGGCGGCGCGCAACCAGGATGTGGTCGTGGTCTACCCGGTGCATCTCAACCCCCAGGTGCAGGAGCCGGTTTACCGCCTGCTGGGGGGGTGTGAGCGGGTGGCGCTGGTTGACCCCCTGACCTACGATGTTATGGCCCATCTGCTGGACGCTGCTTACCTGGTGTTGACCGATTCAGGCGGGATACAGGAGGAAGCGCCGGCCCTGGGCAAACCCGTTTTGGTGTTGCGCACCGAGACGGAGCGCCCCGAAGGCGTGGCCGCTGGTACGGCTCGCCTGGTTGGCCCCTGGGCGGATCAGATCGTGATGGAGGCGGAACGGCTGCTACACGACCCCCACGCCTATGCCAGCATGGCCCAGGCTGCCTCTCCCTATGGGGATGGCCGGGCTGCGGAGCGGATTGTGGCGGTTATCCTGAACCTGGCGGCCGAGCGGCCGGCCGGCGGGTAACGTCAGCGACAACAGGAGTATCTATGGCGGAGGAAACAACGTCCCCTTCCCCTCTCAACTACCCGGTCAGTCGTCGCGCCCGACTAACCCAGGCGGCGTTGCGTTTTTCCGAGCGGCGGCTCCTGTTGGGCGCAGTCGATATTGTCGCTGTCAATTTGGCCTTGCTCATCTCGTTGTTGAACCGGCCTATTTTAGAATACTCCCTGGCAGAGGTATGGCAAACCCTGCCCTGGTTTTTCCTGTTGACGTTGCTTTGGTTGGGGGTTAGCTTCTTCTTCGATGTCTACGATCTGGCGCTGGCGGCTATGCCGGTGCAATCCGCCTGGCGCAGTGGCGGAGCAGCCTTTGTGGCGACGCTGATCTACTTTTTTATCCCTTTGGTGACGCCGGGGCTGCCCGAACGACGCCTCTACGCTTTGCTCTTCATCGGTCTGGCGGTGGCGCTGACCGCTACCTGGCGCGTGGTATATGCGCTGGTGTTGGTGCAGCCCGTCTTTCGTCGCCGCGTCTTGATCGTGGGGGCAGGTTGGGCCGGCCGCACCATCGTACAGGCCATCACCGAATCCTCACTCGCCCCAGACGAGGTCTCCCACGCCTTTGGCTATCACATCATGGGTTTCGTTGATGATGATCCCGCTAAATTGGGCCAGCAAATCGAGGGTGTGCCGGTTTTGGGCAACCGTTTTCGGCTAGTGACGTTGGCGCAGCAGCTCCAGCCGGATGAGATAATCATCGCCATCAGCCCCTCCAAACCGGTGCACTCGGAGTTGTTCCAGGCCATTCTTGATTGTCTTGAGCTGGGCATTCAGGTGACGCCCATGACCCATCTCTACGAGGCCATCACCGGGCGCGTGCCGGTGGAACACGCCGGCCACAGTTTGTATGTGGTCTTGCCCCTCAATCAGCCGGCCGGCCATCGGCTCTATCTGGTGGTGCGGCGGCTCTTCGACCTGCTGGCGGCGTTGCTGGGTTGCGCCCTGGTAGCGGCCCTGCTGCCTGGGTTCTGGCTCATCAACCGTCTGACCGCCCCCGGCGATACCTTCTTTCGTCAGATACGGGTAGGCCAGGGGGGGCAACTGTTCCAGATAGTCAAATTTCGCACCATGGTGATGGATGCTGAAAAAAACACCGGCGCAGTATGGGCCAGGCAACATGATCCGCGGGTCACGCCGTTGGGGCATTGGTTGCGCCGCACCCGGTTGGACGAATTGCCCCAATGCTGGAACATTCTGAAAGGGGAGATGAGTTTGATCGGCCCGCGCCCGGAACGGCCGGAGTTTGTCGCCCAACTGACCCAACAGATTCCTTTCTACCGCTTGCGCCACGCCGCCAAACCCGGCCTCACCGGTTGGGCGCAGGTCAAATATCGCTATGGCGCGTCGGTGGAGGATGCCCTGGTCAAGCTCCAGTACGATCTCTACTACACCCGCCATCAAGGTTTTTACCTGGACACCCTGATTCTATTCAAAACGGTTCAGGTGGTGTTGGGTTTGCACGGGCGCTGATCCGGCTGCCAGCCTGAGCTATCATGTCGCGCCCCATTGCTCTGCTCCATATCATCACCCGCCTATCTGTGGGCGGCGCGCAGGACAACACCTTGCTGACGGTGCAGGGGCTCGATCGGGCACGCTACCGCGTCGACCTGGCCAGCTCCCCCGGCGGAGAATGGCAGGCGCGTGCGGGTCAGGCGGCCGACCGGCTGCATCTGCTGCCGCGAATGAAACGGGAGATGGCGCTGGGTGCTGACAGCCTGACGATCCGCGATCTGGTGCGCCTGCTGCGACGGGAAAAGTATGACATCGTACACACCCACAGCTCCAAGGCGGGCTTTCTGGGGCGCGTCGCGGCTCGCCTGGCTGGCACGCCGGTGGTTATTCACACCGTGCATGGCTTCGCCTTCAACGATCAAACCTTCTCCCCCTACCGGCAGGGCATGTATCTGTGGTTGGAACGCATTGGGGCGCGGCTGTGCGACCATCTGGTGCTGGTGGCAGCCACTCTCCGGCAAGAGGCGCTGGCGCGGGGAATCGGCCGGCCGGATGCTTCCTCCGTCATCTACAGCGGCATCGATTTGCAGCGGTTTGACCAGTTGCCCGATAAAGACGCTGCCCGCCAATGCCTCGGCCTGCCCCCCACTGCGCCGGTGGTGGGCTTCGTGGGCCGTCTGAGCGCTGCCACCGCTCCCCTTCTGTTTGTGGCCGCGGCGCACCGGTTGCTGGCCCGCTACCCCGACCTGCACATCCTGCTGGTAGGGGATGGCGAGTTGCGCTGGGCAGTGGCGGACGCCGTGGGCAACGCGCCGCGGCTGCATTGTCTGGGCTACCGGCCGGATGTGCCCGCTTTGTTGGCAGCTATGGATGTTTTTATCTCCTCCAACTTGTGGGGCGGTTTAGGGCGGGCCATCACCGAGGCGGCGGCGGCCGGCCGCCCCGTTGTAGCCTTTCCTGTCAACGGCGTGCCAGAACTCATTGCCCATCAGGTGACGGGTCTGCACGCCCGCACCGGCGACGCTGCCGATCTGGCGGAGCAAGCGGCCTGGTTGTTGGAACGGCCGGCGCTAGCGGCGCGTTATGGTCTGGCCGGCCGAGCGCGCGCCTACGCCGACTTCAGCGCCGGGCAGATGACGGCAGCGCTCGATCAACTGTACCAGCGCCTGTTGCAAGCGCAAGGCTGCCGCTCGGCCGGGGGGTAACAGTGCGCCTTTTGCTGTTGCAATCCTCAGGCCACCTGGGCGGAACGGAGCGCCTGAACTTTGACCTCTGGCGTGGGTTGCGGGCGCGGGGGTGGCAGGTAGAGGTAGCCTTTCTAGATGAGGCGGGCGCGGTCAGCGCCATGTATGCCGCGGCCGGCTATGTGCCGCGGCATCTCAATTCCCGCCGCCGGCCGGCACGCCAGGTGTGGGGCGATCTGCGCCGCCTGTTACAGGCCCAACCGCTGGACCTGGTGTATATGTTCGGACTGCGCGCCAATCTCATCGGCCGGCTGGCCGGCCGGCGCTACACCCACGCGCGCCTGATCACCGGTCAGCGTAGCGTGGATGGCTGGCGTCGCCCCTGGCATCAGGCGCTGGATCGCTGGACGGGGCGCTGGGTGCAGCTCTACCTGGCCAATAGCTATGCAGTGGAGCGCTGGTTGCACACCCAGGTGGGTATTCCCCCCCACAAAACGACCACCGTCCACAGTGGAATCGATAGCGCCCCCTTCGTGGCCGCTCAATCGGGGCAGCTGCGGGCAGAGTTAGGGCTGGCGGCAGAGACGCCCCTGGTGGTGTGCCTTGCCAATTTACGACCGGTCAAGAACCACGTCCGCCTGTTGCACGCCATGCGTCTGGTAGATGATCTGGGCGCTCCCTTTCATCTGGCGCTGGTTGGCGAAGGGGTGTTGCAGGCTGATCTGACCACGTTGGCGCACAGCTTGGGACTGGAGGCGCGGGTGCATTTTTGTGGTCGCCGACTGGATATTCCCGCCATCCTGGCCGACGCTGACCTTAAGGTGTTAGCGTCCGATTGGGAGGGGCTACCGGCGGCTATTTTGGAGGCTATGGCCGCCGGCCGCGCGGTGGTGGCGTCGCAGGTGGGGGGTGTACCCGAACTGGTGGTGCATGAGGAGACGGGGCTGCTCGTTCCGCCCCAGGATGTGGCCGCCCTGGCGGAAGCGTTGAGCCGTCTGATTCAGTCCACGCTGTGGCGGCGCACGTTGGGAGCGGCCGGCCGGGCGCGGGTGCAGCGTTGTTTTGCCTGGGACACCCAGCTAGACCGCCTGGCGCACGTCTTGACGCGGGCGGCCGGCTAGACTAGAAGGAGAACACAATCCATGGCGACGACGTTGGGGATGGCTTTCTGGCGCGGGGTGTTGGGAGAGGAGCACCCCGAACTGGCACGCCTGGCGTCTGACCCCGGCTATGCCGCCTGGGGGCCGTGGCTGATCGACCAGGGACTGGGCCCGGTGATCTACCACGCCTTTCGCCGACGCTACCCGGCTCTGGCTGCTCCCTTCCACCATGATTATTTGACCGCCCTGGCCGAACACGATCTCTATCGCCGCACGCTAGACCGGCTGACGACAGGCTGCGAGGCCATCCAGTTGCCGTTGGTGTTGCTCAAAGGCGGGGCGCTGGCGCTGACCGTCTACCCCCGCCCGGAGTTGCGCACCATGTCGGACCTGGATGTGTGGACACCCCCCGGCCGGCTGGAGGAGGCGATGGCCCACCTGCAAGCTCTCGGTTTCCGTCATTACGACAAATATTTGCGCCAGACGCCCCCACGCCTGACGCTTAGCGGCAAGGTGAAATTCAACCTGCCCGATTGGGCGACGGGTGGGGTGGAGCTACATCGTCACCCCATGCCCGGCTGGTGGTTGGAACACGCCGCCAACATCGACGAGGCCGGGCTGTGGCAACGCCGCCGGCCACTCCCTGGTCTGGCCGGGCCGCTGTGGGAGTTGGGGGCGGAAGATGGGGTGTTGCACGCCGCCTTGCACCTGGCGATCAGCAACCAGATGCACCTGGCTTTGTGGCGGGGTTTGCTGGATGTGGCCCTGGCTACACGCGCGGCCGGTTTTGATTGGACAACCCTGGCAACGCGGGCGCGCACCTGGGGGGTGGGCACAGCGCTGTGGCTGGTGTGCGCCCGCCTGGAGGCGACGTGGGGCGCGCCGGGGGTGGAAACAGTTTTGGCAATCTGCCGGCCGGGGGCCGGGCGGCGAGTTTTGTTGCAGCGCCTCGCCCCGGCGACGCCGACCCTGGAACCACGCCCCCCGACCTGGTGGCAGCGGCGGGCCTTGCTGGCGCTCCTGATCGACCGGCCGGGGTCTTTGCTGAGTCAACTGGTCGCCGGCCGGAGGTCAGCATGAACCGCTGGCGCGCCGTCGCGCAACGCCTACAACCCTACACCTGGCTGCTCGTGCTGGTCAGCGCCCCTGGGGTGTGGTTCATCACGCCGGCGCGGGTGGGGTGGTTGCTCGTTTTGCCCCTGGTGTGGGGGGTACGCTGGTTAGCGGCCGGCCGGCCGGCCCGGCCTACGCCGTTGGATGGGGCGACAGCGGGCCTGGCGTTGCTGGCCGGTCTCAGTTTGTGGGTCACCCCCGATGTCCCATTCACTCTGGTCAAGGTGGCCGGGGTGTGGCTGGGGGTGACGCTGTTCTACCAATTGACGGACTGGATAGGGGAGCGGAAAGAGCGCCTGGGGTGGGCGCTGGCCGGCCTATTGCTCTTGACGAGTGGCCTGGCGGTGGTGGGGTTGCTGGCCGGCCGCCCCGCCGTCTCTAAATGGCCGGTCGGGGCCTGGCTGACGGCGCATGGGCCAATACAGCTGGTGCAGCTGACCGGGGTCGACGCCGGGGTGAACCCGAATGAGGTGGCCGGGGTGGTGTTGTGGGTAGCCCCGCTGTGGCTGGCGGTTATGGCGGCTGTGTGGCACAGGGGGCCGGCCGGTTGGGGGCGTTGGCGCTGGCGGGTCGCCCTGGCGGCGACGCTTGGGGGTGGTCTGGCGACGGCCGGCATTTTGCTCGTCACCCAGTCCCGCAGTGGGTTGGTGGGCTACGCCGTGGGGCTAATGGCGCTGGCGTGGCTGGGGCCGCGTCACTGGCGCTGGCGACTGCTGGGGTTGGGGTTGTTGGCGGCGGCGCTGGTGGGGGGAGTGGTCAGTGGGCTGGTAGCCGGCGCTCCCTGGGCGGAAGCGGTGGGCGGGGAACTCGCGCCCCTCGATTGGTTGAGCAGCCGGCCGGAAATCTGGGCCCGCGCCCTCTATGCCCTGGAAGATTTTCCCCTGACCGGCCTGGGGATGAATATGTTTCGTCGCCTGGGGCCTGTTTTCTACCCCTACTTTCGCCTTAGCAACGAGATCGACCTGGCCCATGCTCACAACCAATGGTTGCAGGCTGGGGTAGATTTGGGGTTGCCGGGGGTGGTGGTTTTCATGGCGTTGTGGTGGGGGGCTGGTCTGATGACGGCTCAGGCCTATGCCCAGGCCCGCACATCAGCCGATAGATGGCTGATAGCCGGTCTGGCGGCCTGTCTGGTGGCCAGCTTCGTTTTCGGCCTGACCGACGCCATCGCTCTCGGCGCACGGCCGGGGGTGATGTGGTGGTGGTTATTGGCGGTGGGGGTGGGGGCGGCCGGCCGGGGCAGCGAGAGCGCTAATTGACGCGGCTTAAGAGGTTGTATTTGGCGAAGAGCGCCGGCCGGTAGGCGGGTTCCAATGTCAGGGCGCGGGTGTAGTAGTCGAGGGCGGTGCGGTAGCGTCCCAGGTTTTCGTAGACACGCCCCAGGTTGATCAGGGGGTAATGGGGAGTGTCATAGCGGGTTGCCAGGGTGGCTTTTTCCAGCCATTCGATGGCCTCTTCCCAATGCCCCAATTCCATTAGATAGGAGCCAATATCGTTGTAGGGATTGCCAAAGGCGGGGTCCAGGGCAATCGCCTGCTGACACGCTTCAATCGCTTCCTCGTGCCGCCCCAACATCCCGTAAGTCCAACCCAGATAGGTGTAGGCCTCAGGTGTGGGAAAGGCGGCAATGGATTGCTCATATAGCGCCATGGCCAGCGCCAACTCGCCCCGCATCTGATGGCGATAGGCGCGTTGCAGCAAAACCAGGGCTTTTTGGTAGGTGATGCTCTCTGACATAGGTATAGTCTAGCAGGAAGTGGGGCGGTCTTCAATTGGTGAAACATTAGAAACGGCCAATGGACGCCGGCCGACTGGCGCAGTTGAGGAATTGACTTTCGTGACGCGCTGTGTTATAGTGGGGATTATAACGCGCTGCGTTATCAGACATAACACCACGTTAGCACGTGACCTGTATCAGGTTTGGTGATACGGAGGAATCGTATGAGTGAGATGGTTGAAATCAAGGATGAAACCCAACTGGACGCTGAGGCGAATGCGTTGCTAGAAGCGGCCCGTAAAGTGTTTCTGGCGAGTCTGGGCGCTTTGGTGATTGCCCAAGAGGAGCTGGGTAACTTCATGGGCGATACGGAAAACTTTATCAACCGGTTGATTGAGGATACGGAAGCCTTTATTCAAAAGCTGATCGACCGCGGCGCGATTGCCGAGCAAGATGGGCGCAAGCTGATTGATGAGCTGGTGGAGAAGCGCTCTACCAAAGCGCGGGAAGCGGCCCAAGATTTGGCCCACCGCGCCGAGTCTGCCCTGGATAAGGGGATCGATGAGGTGTTAGGGCGCATGAATGTGCCGACGCGCAATGATATTGAGGCCCTGACCAAGAAGATTAACACGCTGAGCCGCAAGGTGGATCAGTTGCGCAAGGTTCAAGAAGAGAACGAGCGGGTCCCGGCGTAGCGGCCGGCCGCAACCCCATTCTCATTATCTGATAGTTTGTAGGAGAGGCTATGATAGCCTCTCCTTTTTTGTTGGCAGGCGGGGCTTACAGGGTGTCGCCAGCGCACCAGGCGGCGATCCCTTTTTCGACAAGCAAGAAACTGAGATAGACCACCAGAGGATACCAGAAGAGATCCTCCAGGTTGAGAGTGGTCAGGATGTGGGCGGCAGTCCGGTGGACAAGCTGAACCCGTGTGGCCGAAGGACCGGCCGGCTTGTGGTGGAGGGTGCGGTCGTCGCATAATGCCTGACGAATGGTCGGCCCCCAGATATCCAAACAAGCGCCAAAAAGCTTTCTGCCCGGCTTGAAAGTCCATTCGTGGACGATGGCGCCATCTCCCAATGCCTGGAGGCGCGGATGGCCCAGAGCAGCGGCCGCCGCCAGCTGGCGGGGCAGGGTGTCGGCCAGGGGTTGAAGGCGGCCTCCATAGTGAGGAAAGGCCTCGTCGCCGTAACGGCTATCGGAGCGGCTGACCTGGGCCACAGCCTGCTCAAATAGGTCGGCGTCGGGCCGGGGGTTGTGGGCCAGATAATCGTGCATGTCGCGGGCCAGCACAGCCAGGCCGGCGTAAAGCTGACCGAGAGGTAAATCCTGGGGCGTGATGGTCAGGCCCGCTTCCTGGTAGAGGCCCTCCTGGCGCAGGGTGCGCGCCATGTAGCCGGCCGGAAAAGCCGGCCGGAAATCATTGACCTCTTCAACCAACGTGTGCAACACAGCGGTGTTGATCTTCATCGTGGTCCCCACCCGGCCGCGCCACACCCGGCCGGGTTGCTGGTATTATGTCCATTATACACCTGAACCCCACTTGTGACGTTTGCGAGCCAGGGAGATGTTGCGGTCTGACCGGGCATGGTGGACGCCTGACGCCTAGGAGACACGAAAAAAGCGGCGCGTAGTCGTGCTACGCACCGCCCATCCAGATCAAATAGGGAGAGGATAGATGATCAGGGTGTAACGCGGGTGACGGTGATACGCGCCACCGGATCGCTCCAGCCGTGCACGTCGGGCAGGAGGTCAACGCCGCCCTGAATGCCGGCATGATGGGCCACGACGCCCCCTTCCGCCAGGGCCGGGTTCGTAACACCCGTGCCGGGGTCATCGGAGGTCACGCCGATCAACTCCTGGCACGGCGGCACGATGTCGGCGAAATCTTCGGTGTTGATCTCTGTACCGGCGTCGTAGCCGGCCGTTTCCATTACCACCGGGTGGTTGAACCGCCACGGCAGGCGCAGCCCGTCCACCCCGGTGAAGCCGTCGTTGGTGCAGATGAGCATAGAGACGAAGGAGAGACGGCGCACGCTGACCGGAGCGATGATTGTGAGCGTGACGCTATCGTCGAACATGGCCCCGCCGGGGGTTCCCTCTGGAGCCAGGGGTTGCGTGGCTGTCACCATTGCGGCAACATTGGGGTTGGCCATCAGGTCATCCAGCATAGGCCCTAGATTCCCATTTTCAGCAATCTCTTGTAGGCCCAGGCTGGCGCTCTCACCCAGGCTGAAGAGATGGGTCTGACGGTCGTGCACCGCCACCAGAGGCGGCGTCAGAGGTTGGCCGCCGGTCAGGTCTTCGATGACCACTTCATATTGGCTGGCGCGCACCAGCCAGGCAGAACCGGTGGGGAAGGCAGCGGCGTTGTTGGTCATGCTCTGTGAAAGACCAGGCGCGCCAGGGTCTTCAATCACGGCATCCACCAGGGGTTTGAGAGCAAAGGGGGCCGGGCTGTTGTCGGGGTCGGGTTCTACCGAGATGACGGCGGTCAGACCCACCAGGTCGAGCGGCGGGTTGACGAAATCCTGGCCGGGGAAGGGTGGGGTGAGGTTGGGGCCGGCGTAGGGCCCGCCCGCGTCGCTATCGGCGGCGGCCGGGTTGGTGAACACACCCGTCGAGAGGGGGCCGTCCAGGCTCACCACCCAGCCTTCATAGCGCCAACCGGCCGGCAACGTAGGCAAGTGTAAGGATGGCGTTCCTTGAAGCGGATCGAGCCACCAGATGCCCTGGGTATAGGGGGCGGTGGGTTCGGAGGGAGCGGCCAGAATGAAGCTGCCGGCGGCGCTGAGAAAATCATTGCCTAGAGCAGCGGGATGAGCGGCGGAGAGAGAAGCCGCCTCCCCGGCAAAGTCGCCGGCCAGTAGATGGGTCGCGCTGGGGGCCGGGTCGGGGTCGGGGCTGGGCTCGATAGTCAGGACGAAGGTTGTAGTCAGGGAACGGTCAACCGTCACCGGGAAGTGGGTCTGGCTGGGGACGCCGGCGCTATCTACGGTGAAGATGCCAGTGCTTATCGGCGCGCCATCCACGATCAGCCAGCCTTCGTAGGCCCAGCCGGGGCCGAGATCTTCCAGCCCGGCCGTTTCCAGGGTCAGCAGGTATAGCGCCGATTGGCCGGCCGGCGCAGCCGCCCCAGCGGTCAGAACGACCACCAGGATCAACAGGGCGCTCAGGGCGCTTTGACTAAGACGGGAACGCAAACGAAGCATAATAGACCTTCCTTGATAGGGGTTGGATGTGCGCCCGATCAGGCGCACGTGCCTATCAGGATAGGTCAGGCAGCTTGCGTTGCGCTTACGGCCGGCTTACGCGGGGCTTGTCGTTGGCTTACATGGTGCTTACGGCAACGTTGCCAGGAAAATGAGGTTTCACAATTGGATCAGCCATGGCCCGCATGACCTGTCGCCGCCGGCCGCCGAATGATAGCGTTTCAGAAAATAAACTGGCAATATGCGCTGACTCAGCCTGGGACTTGATGGCCTGGCATAGCTTGTTTTAGCTGAGTGTTGCCCCGTGGTTGCCCGCTTTGTTCTGTGATTCTTGTGGTCAGGGGGCAAGGGTAAAGCCCAGCTGGTGGAAAAGTTGCTCGGAGGGGGTGTTGCCGGCCGTGATGACGGCGTAGACCTGGCTATAGTCCCGGTCTGCCAGCGCGACGAGGGAAGCGCGAACGAGATTGGCCGCCAACCCCTGACGTTTGGCGTCAGGATGGGTCATGATGTAGGCGATGATGGGGGCGCGCCAGGGGGGATACCAGCCAATGAGACAGGCGGCCTGCAACCGGCCGCCTGGCCCAGGTATGACCCAAGAGCAGTCGAGCAGGGGGTTGAGCTCGTCCCAGTAGTGGGTGATGGCGTGCTCCGCGTCAGCCAGAGTTTCACCATCGTCATCTGGCGTGCCCCGGTAAGCATCGAGCATGAGCTGCGCCAGGGCGGCGTGGTCGGCCGGGGTGGGGTGGCGTCTTCCGGCCGGCGGGGCGGCCGGCCGGAAGATGTCAGCGGGAAGCGTGCGTTGATAACGAAAGCGGGTGCGCATGGCGTCCCCTGAACCTATGCCTCCACCTGGTCGAGCAGTCGGGAGAGATCTGCCGCCAGGTCTTCAGGGTCGGGGGCCAGGTGGCGCGCCCACAGCGCGTCAGTCAGCTGGTCGGCGTCCGTTGTCACGCCCTGGCGCGTGAAGTAGTCACAGATGCGAGCTATATCGCGCGCCAGAATGGCATGGGCAGCCGGGTTGCGGTCGGCCAGCACCACCTGGGGGAAGTCAATAAGCGTGATCGTGCCTTCCCAGTAGAGGATGTTGAAGGCGGAAAGATCGCCATGGATCAGTCGGCAACGCAGCATGAGATCGATGTTTTCCACCACCTGTTGAAAAAGGCGGCGGGCGGCCGGCCGGGCCAGCGCCACACTGTGCAGGGTGGGGGCGGCGCTGTGCCCATCCCCCACATACCCCATCAGGATGGCGTTGGGTCCCACCCCCAGCGGCTCTGGCACAGCCGCTCCCGCCTCGTACAAGATTTGGAGAGCGTTGTACTCGTAGAGCAGCCAGGATTGGTGGGCGACTTGCTGACCATAAGCGGTCTTTTTGTGCATGGCGCGCAAGGTGCGGTCTTCGTTCTTGTGTACCGGCCGGCCATCTTCTGTCAGGGTGATGCGGCCGGCGCGGTAGATATGATCGTTGCGCAAATTGCGCAGCGTTCGCGGCCGATAAACTTTGGCCGCTGCGTAGGAGGCTGCCTGACCCACAGATGCCAGGCAACGATAAACATTGGCTTCTTTACCCCCTTTGATCATGGCCAGCACGTCGGTGATCAAACCGTCGGTATAGAAGGTGCGCAGGGCGTCTAAAATCCAACCTTCCTCGTGGCGCGACGGGGTGTAGGTGGGAGCGAAGCCCCCTTCCAGGCCGGCCGTTTCGTTGGTCACGCTGGACAGAATGCGCGTCTCGCTGACTTTGGGGGTGTGTTTGGGTTTGGCTTTGCGGCGACGGCGCGCCTGACGGCTTTGCCAGCGCTGCTCGATCTGTTCTTCGTAGGACGCAAAGCGTTCCACATCTTCGTCGTGATGAGTAGGAACCACGGTTGAGACTCCTGGGTTGTGACCTGGGCGGGCGTGATGGCCGGCCGGCCGACATTAGGACAAAGGGTGTGGCGCGGAGGCGGCCGGCGCACAGGGCCGGTCGTCCAACGGGGCGTTGTGGGGAAGGAGTCTTGGCCAGGCAACAAAAAAGCCACAGGTGTGCCTGTGGCCGGGGGATTTTATGTAGAAGAGACCATCACCCTAACGGCAAGACACGGCGACACAACGCACAACAACAGCGCTCAATGCGATGACATTTTTGACTTGCATGTTGTAATCGCCTCCTTGACGTTAAGATAGGTCAACTATATCATCCTTCCCGGCCGGCGTCAAAGATTTGCTTTGACAGCCCATTACTCCCTACCCTTAACCTTTATCAGGAGACACCTTTGAAGATGCCCGATATGGATATCCAGCCTTTTGACCACCAGACGGCGGATCAGGAGATGATAAGCCAGTGGAGCGCGTTGCAAAACAGTATCCAGCAGGAACTCTTGCCCGACGATCCCCCCACGCCCCTGGAAGAACACATCCAACGCCTGCAACATATTCCACCCTTCATCCAGGTTCGGTTTTGGGCCGGGTGGGACCGGCAAAACGGCCAGATGGCAGCGGCAGCAGATGCGCTGATGATGCGCACTCCCGAAAATCAACACATGGTGCAGTTCAACATTCGAGTGTTGCCTGCCTATCGGCGTCAGGGGGTGGGGCGTCAGCTTTTAGGCCAGATTGTAGCCATGGCGGAACAAGAACAACGTCGGTTGTTGATCACCAGCACCAGCGACCGCATTCCGGCCGGGGAAGCGTTCATGCAGCGCCTGGGGGCGCAACAGGGTTGGATTGGGCGCGTCAACCAGCTGTGCATCGCGGAGCTAGATCGCAGCCTGTTGCAGACATGGCAGGCGCAGGCCCAAGAGCGGGCCGCCGATTTTGCCCTGGGCCTGTGGGAAGGCGCTTACCCGGAAGAGGAAATAGAAGCCATTGCCCGGCTGTGGGACCTGTTGAACCAGCAACCGATGGGCGATTTGGACATTGAGGACATCCGCTATGGGCCGGAGCAACTCCGCCAGATTGAAGAGTCGATGTTCACCCGTGGAACGCAGCGCTGGACGTTGTATGCTTATGCCAGGGAGACGGGTCAGCTGGCTGGTTACACCGAGCTCATGTGGCATCCCAACAAGCCAGAAGTTGCGTTGCAGGGGATGACGGGCGTTTTTCCAGAATATCGCCGCCTGGGCTTGGGGCGCTGGTTGAAGGCGGCCATGTTAGACAAGCTGCTCCAGGAACGCCCCCAGGTGCGTTTTGTACGTACTCAAAACGCCAACTCGAATAGACCCATGCTGAATATCAACGAGGCTTTGGGTTTCAAGCCCTACGCCTCAGAGATTTTGTGGCAAGTGGCGTTGCAGAAAGCAGCTGCCTATGTGCGAGGCGACGCGCCGGGCTATGAGCTTGATGACAACAATTGATGCCGTGATGGCATGAGTGTGGTGTCAGGGAGTGATGGTGACGGGACCAAGGATGTAGCGGTCGGCGGCCATGTTCCCCTGGGCGTTGGCGATGAGAAGCCGGCGACGGCTGGTCATTTCGTAGAGGCCGACTTCGACCAGGTAGTCGCCGGGGGGGATGCCGGCCAGCGACATCCGGTAAGGGTCGCGGTAGCGCTGGCCGGGCAGCCATTTGGCAATCCACAGATGGGTGGGGGCGGCTCCTCCCAGAGGGGTGTAATCGAGGTTGTCCACCAGGGGGCGATTGCTGTAATCGATGAGGTGGACAAAGACGGTGTAGCTCTGTTCGGCCGGGGCCAGGCTTTCCCAATCGAGGGTTAGGTGCAGGGTGTCGCCCACCTGAGCTGGGATGGGTTCGCTCCAGGGAGCGGCGCGCCGGCCGTCCAGTCGGGCAACCGCGCTGACCAACCCCACGCGCTGCTGAAAGTTGACCAGTAGATGGTCGGTAGGCCGGGCAAAAGGTTGGGCAGCCACATGGAGTGTACCCAACGACAGGGCCAGCCCGGCATCCTGGTTGGTGCTCAGGTTGTGCAGGCGTAGGGTCAGCGCGTAAGGGCCGGCCGGCAAGTCGGTCGCCAGGGCCAGATCGAAGGCTTCCACAATCACTTCACCAGGTAACCAGGCGTTGGAGAGCAGATGGCTATCGGTGGTGAAGGCAAAGGTCAGCCCCCCCACCTGCAAGACCGGGGCGTAAACATCAGGCGTACCCTGGGGAGCGCGTAGCGCCAGGACGAGCGTCAGCCGGTCCCCGGCCGTGGCGAGGGTGGGGAAACTGTAACCCAACACTTCCAGCGGGCCGGCCGGGGCCGTGATGGGGGTCAATTCAGGCGGCAGGCTACTCTCCCCCGGCTCCACCACCTGATAGAAGGGGCCGCGTGGACGCAGGCGAAAGCCGGCGTCGAAGATTTCACGCCGAAAGCTGCTCAGATAGACGGGGCCGGCCGGCAGCTGTTCAAAGACATGCTCCAACCAGGGGCGCGCCGATGAGACATACATGGGGCGCACATCGGCCGGGTCGGGCCAGCGCTTTTCCACCAGTTGCGCATACCAGAGGGGTGTCATGCGTTCCCAATCATTCAGCAGAGCCGCCCCCTCCTCCCGGCCGTCAAAAAACGTCCACACCGCTTCGATATAAGCGCGCCCCTCGTCGTAATGGCGCAGCGAGATGGTAGCGCTGTGTCGCGCCAGCTGCCAACCCGGCCCCAACAGGATGACCAAGGCCAGGAGGCCGGTGTTGAGAGGCCACGCCGGCCAGCGGCGGGGCAGCTCTGCCAGCAAGCCGGCCAGCCCCACCCCGGCCAGCCACCCCACCAGGAGAAACGGACCGAGCAGATAGGCCATGACATCCTGCACGCTGTTGATGACGAAGCTGTAGAGCAACACCCCCGCGCCGCCGTAGAGCCCCAGCAGCGGCCGCCAGGGATGGGAGCGCAGTCGTCCACCCATCCACAACTGGGGCCGAGCCGGCCGGCGCTGCGCCAGCCACAACAAACCGACCAACGCCAGAAAGAGCAGGGGCAGGCTGTATTGCAAGCGCAGCAATGACCAGAAAACAGTCAGGCGGTCGAGTTGATCTTCCCAGCCAAAGTGAAAGAGATTGACCCGCAAGCCACGCGCCAGCACCAGGTTGAGAAAGCCATCCAGAGTATCGAGCTGGCTGGGGAATTGGGTTCCTATCAGGGCCGGGCTGCGCAGGGGAAAGTAGAGCCAGGGAGTTAACCCCAGCAGGCCAAACGCTACAACAGCTCCCAGGGTGCTACCCTCCAGCAGCAAACGGGGGCGGGCGATCAGCAGGAAGAGGGCGCAGGCAGGCAAAATGAAAACGGTTAGGGGATGATGAGTCACGCCCAGGCCGGCCGCCACAGCGAAGGCATAAAGCCAGCGCCGCCGGCCGGTGATATACCAGCGTGTCAGCGCCAGTAAGTCGAAAGTGATGAAGGCCGCCGTCACGATGTGGGGGTTGGCATGGATGGCGTGCTGCCACACATTGGCGGCCAGCCCGGCCGTCAGAGCGGCCCAGGCAGCGGCCGCCCAGGCCCAGCGCCGCTCCTCTGCCCCGGCCCCCATCAGACCCTGGCCGATGGTCAGAACACCGCCTAAGACGCTGCCGGCGGCTGCCACGCCGGCCACAGCTGCCACAAGGTGCATTCGGCCGGCCGGGTCGCCGCCCGGCAGGCCGTTTTGAAATAGCCAGCCCAGGAGCGTTAAAAAGGCATAGCCGGGGGGATGGGCCACTCCCAGGACGTGGGCGACAAAGGTATATTCGGTGGGGTCGCCTAAAACAGGCGTGCGTGCCAGCGTGAGCAGGTAGAGCAGCCCCAGGAGCGCCAGCGCGCCGCCCCCCAGCTCCCAACCCGGCCGACGCAGCCGGCTAAGACGCGGCCAGAAGTTGCTCATACAAGGCCCAGGTTTCGCGGCCGGCGCGTTCCCAGCTAAATTGACGCGCCTGCGCCAGTCCCAAGGTCTGGCGGTGATGGTACTCAGCGCGGTCGCGCAGCAGTCGCCCCACAACGAGGGCCATCTCCTCCACATGGGTGGGATCGAAGTAAGCAGCTGCTTCCCCTCCCACCTCAGGTAGGCTGCTGGCGTGGCTGGCAGCCACCACCTGCCCACACGCCAGCGCTTCCAGCACCGGCAGGCCGAACCCTTCGTACAGACTGGGTTGCACCACCAGATCGGCGGCGGCGATGATGGCCGGCAAATCCTCATCGGGAACCCAACCCAGGGTATGCACCCAGCCCGCTAGGTCAGGTGCAGCCAGGCGGGCCAGGAAGGCCTCGTTGAGCCAGCCATGCGCCCCCACCAACACCAAATGCAGGTCGGGGAAGTCGCGACGCAGGCTGAGCAGAGCATCTAGCAGCCGGTTGAGGTTTTTGCGTGGCTCGATGGTTCCTAAATGGAGTAGGAAGTGAGCGGGTAGCTGATAATGTTGACGCGCCTGGGTGATGTGGCCGGCCGGTGGCGGTTGAAAGTGCGCCGCGGCCGCTTCGTAAATGACATGAACTTTGGCCGGGGGCAAACCGTAATGTCGAACGACATCTTCTTTACTGGCCTGAGAGATGGCAATCAGGGCGGTGGCCCGCCGACAGAAAAGAGGCATGGCCCAGTTGAGGTAGTAATAGTTGAGCTTTTTGTGATAGGCGGGAAAGAGCTTGAAGATGAGGTCGTGTACCGTCAGGACGGTGGGGGTGTGGGGCAAGGGAAAAAGCAAATGCTCGGTGCTATGGAAAAGATGGACATCGGGAACGAGGCGCTGCAAGGAGAGGTGGCTGAGATGGGCCAGCCAGACCAGAAGACGCCACGGCTTGTACCCCAGGCGCACCTGGCGGCGCGGCAGGTGTGCCAGAGCGGCAGGCAGCCGGCCGTCCGGGCCCAGGTTGTGGAAGAGAGCGACGCGCCCCGGCGCTTGCTCGTAAACAGCGCGCGCCAGGCAGGCGCTGTAGCGCCCCAGACCGGCCCGGCTGTGAACGGCAGCAGAGACATCGATGTAGATCATGGGGGGATTATAGAAGATCGGACCGAGCGCCGCCATCCTGGCAGCTATTCGGTGCCGGCCGGAAGCCAGCGCTTACGTAACCGCGGTTTCCCAACCGCGCCTTGATGAGGAAACCAGAAGCCAGCGCTCCTCACGTAGCCGCAGTTTCCCAACCGCGCTTTGATAGGAAATCGGCGCTGCGTGGGGGTTAGATATAGCCCAGGGCACGCATGGCGTCGTGGGTGGTCAGGTGGAAACGGTGTGCGCCCAGGTGGTCGACAAACCCGATGGCGTGCAGGCGATCCATCACCGGCCCTTTAATGGCCGCCAGATGCAGCTCCACCCCGGCCGAGGCCAACTCGCCAGCCAGCTTTTCCAACACCTCCAGGGCGCTGAAATCAATCTCATTGATGGCCGCCCCAATCAACACCAGGTGTTTGACCTCTGGGCGGTCGGCCACCAGCCCCAACACCGTTTCTTCCAGAAACTGGGTGTTGGCAAAGTAGAGACTCTCATCCACCCGCACCGCCACAACGGCCGGCCAGGTTTGAACCGGGTGGCGCAGCACGTTGCGATAGATTTCGCTCTGACCCAGTCGGCCCACAATGGCTACATGGGGGGTGCTGGTGCGCCAGAGATGGAGCGCCAGGCTCAGCCCTGCCCCGATCAAGATGCCCACCTCAATCCCCAGCCCCAGAACGGCGGTGAAGGTTGCCAGCCACGCCAGCCCATCCCGTCGGCTGTAGCGCCAGGCGCGCCGGGCGGATTGCAGGTCGAAAAGGTTCGCGACGGCTACCAGAATGATGGCCGCCAGAATGGCCTGGGGCAGGTAGTAGAACAGGGGCGTGAAGGCGACCAGCGTCAGGCCAATCAACAGAGCGGTCAGAATGGAAGCCAGGCCGCTGCGTGCCCCGGCCGCATCGTTGACGAGCGAGCGGCTGAATCCTCCCGTGACGGGGTAACCGCCGGTGAAGCTGGCCCCCAGGTTGGCTAATCCCAGGGCGATGAGTTCCTGGTTGGCGTTGATCTTTTCCCGCCGTTTGCTGGCCAGCGATTGGGCCACAGAGATGCTCTCCATGTAGCCAACAAAACTGATGGCCAGAGCGGTGGGTAGCAAAGCGCGCCACACCGCGCCATCAAATGGCGCAAGGGTTAGCGGGGGGAGGCCAGCCGGGGTTGTTCCCACAATGCGCACGCCGGCCGTGACATCCAGTTGGAAAGTCCACACCACCAGACTGGCAAGCGCTACTGCCAGCAGCGGCGTACCCTTGCTGATGGCCAGGGCGGTCTGGGGTGTGAGGCCCCAACGCTGAAGGCGGCCGGCAGCGTAGGGGGGCAAGCGCCACAGGAGCGCGATGCCTGCCACGCCAATCGCCAGGGTTATCAGATTGGTCTCCCCCACGCGGGCTGCCGTCCACACCACTTCCTGCCAGAAGGCATCGCTGCGCGGCACGCTGTAGCCCAGCAGATGTTTGACCTGACTGAAGCCAATCACAATGGCAGCAGCGTTGGTGAAACCGGCCAACACGGGATGGCTGAGAAAATTGACCAGAAACCCCAGGCGCAGTAACCCCATCACGCTTTGGGTCACCCCCACGAGCAAAGCCAGGGTGAGGGCGGTCTGGCTGTAGGCTGGGCTGCCCGGTTCAGCCAGCGCGCCGGCCCCGGCCGCCACCATCAGCGAGACGATAGCCACCGGCCCCACCGCCAGGGTGCGGCTGCTGCCCAACAGGCCATACAGCGCCAGAGGCAACAGGCTGGCGTATAACCCAGTTTGGGGCGGCAGACCGGCCAACAGGGCGTAGGCCATGGATTGGGGCACGAGCATGACCGCCACAACCGCCCCGGCCATGAGGTCGCCCAACAAATCGTGGCGGGTGTAACCCGGCAGCCAGCTCAGGAAAGACAGGTGGACGCGCCAGGTCGGTCTGGAGCGGGAAGAAGCAAGGCCAGGGATGGTCATAGAAGGGGAGTGGCGCTTTATGCCTGCGGGGTCAGCCAGGCAGCGCGTTCAAAGTAGTCGTTGGCGCAAAAGTCGAACACCTCCAGCGACTCCGCATCGTAGCCAGCCGCCTGAAGTTCCGCCATAACTGCCTGGCGATCCCAACCGTCGTATAGCTGGCGGTGCAACAACCACAGCAAGGCCACTCGCGTGGCGGTGCGGCAGTGCAGGTAGACGCGCTCATCGGGCCGGGTGGGGGCGAGTGCCTGGTGGAAGTCGGCCATGTGCTCCGGTTCCAGGGCATAGGCCGGCAAGGGCAAAAAGAGGTAGTCGAGTCCGGCCGCCGTGGCGTTGGTTTCTTCCAGCTGCGATCGCGCCGGGTCGCTGCGCATGTTGATGACCCGCGTGTACCCTTCGGCGCGCAGGGAAGCCCAATCGGGGGGTTGGGGTTGCCCGGCCAGCGTCAAACCCGGCGTGATGACATATTCTTCGCAACGACGGAATGAAGCAGAGGAAGTTGACATGAGGTTGTTAATGACGTACCAACGGGTAGCCCAGCGCTTGCCAGTCGTTAACGCCTCCCCGCAGGTTGATGAGATGCTGAAAACCCAGTCGCGCCAACTGTTCGGCGGCGGCCTGGCTGCGCGCGCCAGACCGACAGATGAGTACCAGCGGCCGATCCTGGGGTAATTCCGTCAAAGCCCGCAGGGGCAGTTGAAAAAGGGGCAGAAGCCGGGCATGTTCAAGGTGGCCGGCGGCGTATTCGGCCGGAGTGCGCACATCGATCAGCCAGATTGGCTCATCGGCGTCGAGACGCTTTTTCAACGTCATGGCGTCCCATTGTTGGATGCGAGGTTGGTCGGCGGTTGCGGCCGGCCGGGATAAGATTTGACGTAGCATAAACTCTTTCACCTGTTGCGATCAAATGCGCCGGATACAGGCTGGGCAGCCGGCGCACGATAATCTCCGCATACGCAGCCTGGTTGGTTGGATAGAAGGCGTGTTAATCTCAGCTGGGCGGTTTGGCTCCCCGCCCCACCGAGGTGATGTCGTCAGGAAATCACCAGGCGTCAGCTGGGGTCGGGCTGTGACCCGGCGAGCCAGGTTTTTTATTTGGCAATCACCCCAACCAGCGTCGGAGTCAACCGGTCGGATTTAGATAAACAGCGTAACCTTGGAGCGGGCAGCATCTCCCATGAAGGTTGCCACACCACCGTGATCCATGTCAGGCAGCAGCTCTGTATCGTGGATGCCGAGCAGCTCCTTCGACATATCACACACCACCAGCCGCACGCCCAACTCCCGCGCCATGCCAATCAGATCTTCCAGCGAGGCCACTTCGTGATCCTGCATGATCTTGCGGATGAGACGAGCGCCCGCGCCGAAGTAGTTCATCTGGGAGAGGGGCAAAGCCTGGGAGTTACCCGGCAACATGGCGGCAAAGCCTTTCTCCAGGATATTTTTATGGGCAAATTGCTTTTGCCGCTTGACGATGTTGATGCCCCAGAAGGTGAAAAACATCGACACCTCCAGGCCCATGGCAGCTGCACCGGTGGCAATAATAAAGGCGGCAATAGCGCGATCCAGTTCGCCGGAAAAAACCACCATGGCTACCCGATCCTCAATACCTTGCGCCGGGTGGTTTTCCAGTGCGGCCAGGCGGGCTTCCAGCGCTTCCAGGCGTGCCTGGAGGTCGAGGTCGCCCAAGTGCTCTTGTGTCGGAGGGGACATGAGATCCAACATGGTTTGATGACTCCTGGAGTTCACTGAGTGCGACGCACGTAGTGAATATAGATTACCTGACCGTTGTCACGTTCTTCTTCCTGAGCTAGGATTTCCATGTTTTTGGCTGTTTTGGCCCAACCCTGGAAATCAGCCAGGGAACCGCGGTCGGTGGCAATGACACGTAACACCTGGCCGACAGGTAGGTCGAGTAACGCTTTGCGACTTTTAACAAGCGGCATGGGGCATTTGGCCCCTTTGACATCGAGGGTTTGTTGAAACTGAACGCTCATTCGTGATCCTCCATTCGGTAGGTGCATGACCCATCATTGTAGCGCAGATAGGTTAGTTTTCCAGGGCACAGATGTTTTTGCCCAGTTCCAATTCGCTAGCTTGCTCTTCGTCGGGAGTGACCAACCCGGCGTTGACCCGCTTGATGACCACATATTCGGGTGGAAAGACGGGAAGATTGCCCAAAACGTAGGCCGTGAAAGCTTCCAGGCTGCGCGGATGCAGGGCGTCATTGTGGGTTTGAATCTCCCCGTAGGTTTGGGCAAAAACACCAGGGGCCAGCCCTTCTTCGTCCAGGGTACTGAAGTGAGCTGGTAGAATGAGCGTCTGAGGTTGAATCTCCCGGGGCAGGCGCTCAAATAAGCTGTGGTAGAGAATGGGCGTCCAGGCTTCACCCTGACCGCCGAGATCCGGCCGGCCGAAGGAGCGCAAGAACAATCCATCGCCGGTGAAAAGATAGCTCTCGCCCGAAGGAGCGGTGAAGAGAAAGTTAACCTGACCCAGGGTGTGCCCCGGAAACCAGATTACCTTGACGCTGAAAGCACCCACCTGGAACGTTTGCCCATCCGCCAGGTAGTGGAAAGCGAGACGGGCGGGCAGCATGTCGATGGGGTGAATGGCGTCGTAGGGGTGTAAGAAGTAAGGCGCGCCGGTGGCCTGGGCCAGGGCCGTTCCACCGCTGATGTGGTCGGCATGACCGTGCGTATCCAGGATATGGGTCAGGTGCGCTCCAGCCATTTGCAACACATCCAGATAATGTTCAATGTGGCGCAGAGGATCAATCACCGCCGCCTGTCCCTGGCTGATAATGAGAAAGCTTAGGTCGCCGCGCGCCGGTCGGGCAATTTGCACAATCCGCCCAAAAGGCTCGTTGATCACATCGCGGAAATCGTAGAAACGGCCCCAGCTGACGATGCCGCCGGCCAGGTAAGCGACTTGCCGGCCGTGAGTGTGGAGTACGTCAGCGACGAATTGGGCTGAACCCTCTTTGGCGCAAACGACATAAATCGGGCGGTCGAGGGGCGTTTGCGCCACCGACGCTTCCTCGTCTTCCAGAAAAGCGTAGTAGGGAATGTTGATCACCGGCAGGTCGGCGCGCCCTTCCACCCGCCAGCGCTGAAAATCTGTCTCGTTGCGCACATCCAACACAACCATGTCGCGCCCGTCCAATAGGGCCTGATACAGTTCGGCCGCGGTAAACGTGGTGGTTTGGGTATCCAGTTCAGCCAGGGTCATTATACATTGCTCCTGTAGCATCCACTTTGATAACAGTTATCGAACGTGCCATGACGTTCTTAATTGTAAGCATACCAGAGGTATGTAAGGGGCGCTCAAGAAGTATGTAAGGTTTGTGTAAAGAGGATACAATCTCTCTCGGCCGGAGCGGCATCAAGCTGCAGATGGATGTCCCCTGGCGCAGCTGCCATGAGCCCATCCCTGTCACCTTCCCCGCTTGTGCCCCGTCCCTGGCGTTTGACAGCCGCGCTTGTGGCCCATGGTTTGTTGCGGTTGGCGGGTTGGTCGAGTGGGGCGCTGGTGGGGTTTTACCTGGCGCAGCTGGCAGCGACCGGCCGGCCCGTGGATGCCGGGCTGGTGGGGGCTTTGGGCTTTGTCGCTAATATGAGCGAATTGATGGGCGCTTTTCCTTTGGGCTGGCTGGTGGATCGCACCTCGCCGCGTGGTGTCTTGTTGTGGGGCTCGGTGTGTGGCGCTGTTGCCACCCAGCTTTTTGGGCTGACAGGGCTGACGGCGATCTTTTTCCTTTCCCGTGCTTTGGAAGGTGTCTCCGCTGCTGCGGTTGGCCCGGCCGTCCTGACCCACCTGACCAATGTTACCCAGGGCCATCCGCGGCGCGGGGCCATCATGGCCTACTTTGAGCTTTCCCTGCTGGTGGGCGTTGCTTTAGGCGGCCTGGTAGGGGGCGTCCTGTGGGATGAAGCGCACACAGCCGCCTTCAGCTGGATAGCGACGCTTTATCTCCTGGTTGGGGTTTTATTTTATTGGGCGACCCAATCAGACGTTCGGCCGGCGAACGTTCCCCTGCGCCTGTCCCCCTGGGTTGCTCTGGGGCGTGCTCTGCGCAACCCCCATTTGGTGCGACTGGCTCCGGCCTGGCTGGCAGCTAATGCGGTGGTCGGGTTGTGGTTAACTCATGTCTTCTTTTTGCTCAACGACAACGCGCCGCCCTATCCGGGCCAATATCTGGTGGGGCGTTTCAGCGCCAGCCAGGTCGGAGGGCTGTCGTTGGTCTACACCATCGTCTTTGGGACCGGCGTGGTGCTATGGGGGGTGGGGTTGCGGCGGCTATCGCGGCTGCGGGTAATGTGGCTGGCGTGGGGCGGCTTGTTGGGCGTGATCCTGGCCTTCTTTCTGCTCAATGTGTCGCAGGGGTGGCCGGCCTGGCAGCGGG
Organism: Anaerolineae bacterium; assembly: GCA_034435495.1. Lineage (GTDB taxonomy): Bacteria > Chloroflexota > Anaerolineae > Promineifilales > Promineifilaceae > DAOTXO01. The sequence continues at coordinate 79,618 of DAOTXO010000076.1, read as the reverse complement.
GTATCGTCGTGGCGGTCTACGCCGTGGCGATTATGACGCAGAGCGGCTTCACGCCGGCCGCCCTGACCTATTTGGCGGACACGGTGGGGCAGCAAAGCGCCAATCGGGGGGCAGTCCTGGGGCTGTACACCGTGCTGTTAAGTTTGGGCAACGCCCTGGGGGCTGCTTTGGGTGGCCCGCTGGCGCGCGCGGCGGCCTTTAATGGGTTGTTGCTGGGAACATTGGGGCTGGCTGTGGTGATGGCCCTGGGGCTGTGGCGATTGTCTGCCTATCGGCCGGTCGCCTCCACCAGCTGACCAACAAGGAGATAAAACGGATGGCTACGCCATGGCATTTCGATCCTGATCGCGTCGCTTACTACGAACGGGCCGGCTGGGAAGCGTATTACGCCCGGCGTTGGGGCCGGGTTTTCTGGTTGATGTTGCAGCTCAACCGGGTTGAGTTTAAGATGTCCTGGTTGTTGGCGGCGCGGGCGGCGTTGGATGTGGCGCGGGCCAGCGTGGCCTTTGCCCCCCTGGATAATGCCCTGCCGGCCGCGCGCGCCCATCTGACCCATTACTTCGACAAGGTGCGCCGTTCGGCCGGGGTTCAAGCGGCGGCATCTGGGCTGGCAGAGCGCGAGCTGGATTACTGGATTGTGCATCGCCAACTGGCTCTGGAACGACAGCAGGCCCCCGACCACACCGGAGACATCGAACCCATGATCGTTGCCCTGGCGCACCTGCACGCGGCACTTTTTAACGCCTCGCCGGCCGCCATGCGTCCCTCGGCCGAATGGCGCGCCCTGGCAGCCCAGATGGTGGATCGCATCACCGGCGGTTACTCTCACGACGTGGCCGGGGATTGGCAACAAATCGAGCAGCATTTGCAACGGGCTTACCGCGCTGTGCTGGCGGCCCAGACGCAAGGCTGAGTGCTGGCTGGGTTCTCGTTGCCACCCACGGCGTGATTTTGGTGCGCGTGTGTACATTGCCCCACTATGGGGCATGTGTTATAAATGTACGGAATTTCACAAGCGATAAAGGATTGAACTGTGCTAAGCGACTGGCAATTTATAGCGATCTTCGTCGCGATTTCACCGATTTTCCCGGCCGCACCTATCATCCTCAACCGTTTACTTGGCCCTTACAAGCCGAATGTCATCAAGCAGCAGACGTATGAATGTGGCATCGAGACCATCGGCGACACCTGGATTCAGTTCAAGGTGCAATACTACATCTATGCCCTGGTGTTTGTGATCTTTGATATTGAGGCTGTTTTTCTGTTCCCAATTGCTGCGGCCTACGACCAACTGGGCGCTTTTGCTATTGGTTCCACCGCGCTGTTCATCATTTTGCTGGCAGACGGGTTGGTCTACGCCTGGAATAAGGGCGCACTCGAATGGTTCTAGGACTGGCGAGGATAGGGGGTAGTAGCCCTACTCGCGCCGGGTTGGATGGGACGGTATCGAGCTGGTTGGGCCGGCCGGTGTGGGCGCGGTCAACCAGCTTGTTGTGTCCCGATAGAGCAACGTATCAGGAGCAAGGCGTATGGAGTTCTTAAAGAGCCTGATTGCATTAAACCTGGGCGACTACTTGCGGGAAACGTGGGGCGTCACCCCCTGGGTGGAGGTCATCATCGACCTCCTGGGCGTTTTGACCATTTCAACCTTCTGCCTGCTGATTGTTATCTTCTTGATCTGGTTGGAGCGTAAGGTCATCGCCCGGATGCAAGATCGCATTGGCCCCAACCGGGTGGGTGGGCGCTTCGGTTTGTTGCAGACGGTGGCAGATGTCTTGAAGCTGCTGACAAAGGAGACCATTACGCCGGCCGGGGCGGACAGGCTGGCTTATAACCTGGCCCCCCTCCTGATCGTCATGGCAGCATTGTGGATGTGGGCTGTCATGCCCTTTGGGCCGGGTTTCCTGGGTGTTGACCTCAACATTGGCCTTTTTTATGTTCTGGCCGTCAGCTCCGCTTCGGTGGTGTGTATTTTGTTTGCCGGCTGGGGTTCCAATAACAAGTACGCTTTGTTGGGCGCGTTTCGTTCCGTGGCGCAGCTGGTGAGCTATGAAGTGCCCATGGTGCTGGCGTTGATTATACCCATTTTGCTGGCTCGCTCCATGTCCACCGAGAGCATCATCCAGGCCCAAACGATTCCTTTTGTGGTGCTGGCTCCCCTCTCTGCCCTCATCTTTTTCATCTCGGCCCTGGCTGAAACAGGCCGCACCCCCTTTGACCTGTTGGAAGCGGAGTCAGAGATTGTGGCCGGTTTCCATGTCGAGTATGGCGGCATGAAATTTGGTATGTTCTTCCTGGCGGAGTTCATCGGCACGCTGTTTATGTCTGCCCTTTTCTCCACAGTCTACCTGGGCGGCTACCGTCTGTTTGGCCTGGAACGGCTGGACGTGAATGGCTGGCAGGTGGGCAATCTGATCGGCGTGATCGTTTTCTTCAGCAAAACGTTCGTGATGTACTTTGTCTTCATCTGGATTCGGGCCACGCTGCCTCGTGTGCGCATTGACCAGATGTTGGACTTCAACTGGAAATTTTTGGTGCCCCTGTCGCTGGTGTTGGTGTTGACGGTGGCAGTAGTGGACAAGCTGATTCCGGCCGGGACCTCTGAGTGGGGACGGGCGATCACCCACCTCACCAGCAATGTGGTGGTGGGGCTGGCGACGCTGGAAATCTTGCGTCGGCGCGGCCGGCAACTGCGCCAGGCCTACGAAGCCGACGAGGAAGAAGCGTTGGAACCGGAAACGGTCGAGCACGCTTATGAGGTGGCCGCCCACCATTGATTCTCTGTGTTAGGACAGATGCTTATGACGGCGCAACAGATCATTTTTATCTTGCTCAGTCTCATCACCCTCGGTTCGGCCGTGGTGGTGGTGACCTATCGCAACCTTTTCCATGCGGCCATTGCCATGATGCTCTCTTTCCTGGGGGTGGCCGGCTTTTATGTGTTGCTAGAAGCGGGTTTTCTGGCCGCTTCGCAGTTGCTGGTCTACATTGGGGCCATCTCCATTTTGATCATCTTTGCCATCATGATGACCCGCCGGCTGATGAGCACAACCGAGACCCCCTTCAATAGCCAGTGGGTGTTTGGCCTGGTGGCTGCCATCTTCGTGTTTGGCTTGTTGCTGTTTGTGGTGCAGCAGGTGTGGGCGCCCACTGCAGCCCTGATTCCGGTGACGGAGCCGCCTTCAGACCCCCTGGCGACCGCAGCTGTAGCCAATAGCATCCCCACGATGGGGCGCTTTTTCGTCAGCGCCGAGCAGTATGTGTTGCCATTTGAGCTGGCTTCCGTCCTGTTGTTGGCGGCGTTGGTGGGCGCAATTGTGATTGCGCGCCCTGATCCTGATAAGGAAGAGGCATGATCCCGCTAAGCTGGTATTTGATCGTTTCGGCCGCTCTATTTGCCATTGGGCTATTTGGCGTGTTGGCGCGACGCAATGCCGTGGCCATTTTGATGAGCGTAGAGTTGATGCTCAATGCTGTCAACATCAACCTGGTGGCTTTCTGGCGCTACCTCACCCCCCAGGCCCCCATTGGTCTTTCCTGGTCTGTTTTCGTGCTCACGATTGCTGCCGCTGAAGCAGCCGTTGGTCTGGCCCTCTTGATTGCCATCTACCGCAGCCGTGATTCCGTCGTGGCCGAGGAGTTGGACCTCTTGAAGCTATAAGCTGGCGCTAGAGCTTCGCAGAAATAAGCTGCGCTCAAGGGACGATCAAGAAGCAATGAGGCTGTTAGAGAAATTTCGCAAAAAGCCGCCGGTTGAATTTCACCTAGCAACCGAGCGGGATATTTATTACTGTTATCGGTTGTTTTTGAATCGCGAGTCAGACCCGGAAGGGTTTGCGTTTTGGAAGAACATGATCCAAAACCACCGAATAACGCTGGAATTTCTCACAGATTCTTTTCTTTACAGCAATGAATTGCAGAAGATTCAGGCGCAACGGGATGAGCTGGTTTTGGTAACCTTACCCGAGTTTAAGATGTATGTTCGCCTAAATGATTATTTCATAGGTGCGCATATTGCACGAGAAAAGAGTTACGAACCGCATGTTACACGAGAGCTGCGTCGTCTGCTGCGAGCGGGTATGACATTCTTAGATATCGGGGCCAATATTGGCTATTTTGCTTTGCTGGCAGCAGAATGTGTTGGTGAGGATGGAACGGTGCTGGCCTTTGAGCCTGTGGAACGCAACCGTGATGCACTTCTTAGCAGTATCGAGGTGAACAAAAGGCGTAATATTACGCTATACCCCTTTGCTGTTGGAGAGCGGCAGCACCGCGTTGCCCTTGACATTGGCGGAAAGAGTAGTAATAGTCGGGTTTTGACGACGATTCCCGCTGATGGCCAGGCGCCCGTAGTTGAAGTTGTAGCGCTAGATGAATTCCTGCCGGCTCTCCCCCGGTTGGATGTCGTTAAAATGGACATAGAAGGTGCAGAGTCGCAAGCAGTACGTGGTATGCGGAGGTTGATCGAGCAACACCGACCGGTTATTCTAACGGAGTTTTCTCCCGACTTGATTCGTATTACAAGCGGAATCGAGCCTGATGTTTTCCTGGATGAACTATGTAACATGGGTTATGAGTTGTTTGAAATGACCGATGTTCAACCGATAGATGGAGATAGTCGAGTTGGGCACAGACAGCTTGATACAGGGAGATTAACTGAGATTTATGGTCGCTTATCTCATCTCGATCATGTGGACATTCTGGCCCTCCCGTGCCCTCTAGCTTCTTAAGTTGGGTGCTGACGTATGGCAGGATACAGGTCGAGTTACCGGAGCGATAAGCTGACGAAGCTGGTGTAATACCTTGAGGTTACTCTATGAATGAAGCAACATTGACAACGCTGACCTGGCTCATTCCGGTCGGCCCTTTGCTGGCTTTTGCTCTCATCTTTTTGGTCACGCGCCGCAGCCATACGTTAAGCTGGTTGGTGGCCTGGGCCGGGGTGGGGATGTCGCTGGTGTTGGGCTGGATGGTGGCGTTCAACGTCATCGGTGTGTACTTTCAAGATTTGCACTTGTTGGAAGAGCATCCGGTGCAGATTGCCAGCGCGGTGGCCTGGTTGCCTGTGGGCGCGTTTGCCAACTGGATCCGGATGGGCGTGGCGGTTGATCCCCTGACTGCGGTGATGCTGTTGATGGTGACCTGTACCATCACCGCTATTTTTGTTTACAGCGTCGGCTATCACAATTTCGGCCGGCCACGCGGCCGGACGCCCGGCATTCCCAACCACGGCCAGGAGGAGCCGCTCTTCTCGCGGTTTTTTGGCTTCATGAGCCTGTTTGCCGGGGCGATGTTGCTGCTGGTGGTGGCGGATAATCTGCTGCTCCTCTTTGTGGGTTGGGAAGTGATGGGGTTGTGTTCCTATTTGTTGATCGGCTTCTGGTACGCCCGTACCTACGAGCCAGACCCCAAGAACCCGCAGAAATTACCCCCCCGTCTGGCGGCTATTAAGGCGTTCATGACCACGCGAGTGGCGGATGTCCTCATGTTGCTGGGCATTGTCTTCTTTTACCGTGCTTTTGGCACGTTGAACTTCAGCGAGGCGCTGGCTGCAACTTCGTTGGAGCATGTGTTGCAGACAGTGGGCGGGCCGGCGCTGGGCCTGATGGCGCTGTTGCTTTTTGCCGGCACGGTGGGTAAGTCGGCGCAGTGGCCGTTGCATGTGTGGTTGCCCAATGCCATGGAAGGCCCGACGCCTGTTAGCGCTGTCATCCACGCCGCCGCCATGGTCTCGGCCGGGGTGTATCTTATTGTGCGCCTCTTCCCCCTGATCGCCGTGGGGGTGGAGGCCAACGCTTCCGCCGGCCTGGTTATCGCCGGCATTGGGGCCTTCACGGCTCTGATGGCGGCTACCATTGCGGTGGCCCAGGATGATGTTAAAGGGGTTCTGGCCTACTCCACTATCTCCCAACTCGGTTTCATGGTGGCGGCGGTGGGCATTGGGGCGTATGTGGCGGCCGCTTTCCACCTCATCACCCACGGCTTCTTCAAGGCGCTCTTGTTCCTCGGTTCCGGCTCCATCATTCATGGCATGGAGCATGGGGCGGAGCAGGTGCACGACCACCACACCGACCCCCAGGATATGATCAACATGGGCGGGTTGCGCGAGAAGATGCCCACCACGTTTTGGGCATTTCTCATCGGCGGTCTGGCGTTGTCTGGCTTTCCGTTGGTGACGGCCGGCTTCTGGTCGAAGGATGAAATTTTCGCCGATGCCTGGTATCAGGCGGGCGAGGGGAATAGCCTGGCGCTGGTGGTGTTCATCATGCTGGCGCTGGCCGCTTTTCTGACCGCCTTTTACACCATGCGGCAAATTGCGCTCACCTTTTTGGGCCGGCCGCGCACCCCTCTGGCCGAACATGCCCACGAGAGTAATCGCTTCATGACCCTGCCTTTGTTGGTGCTGGCGGTGTTTGCTGTGGCGGCCGGCTGGGTGGGCATTCCCGACACCTTCCTGGGCACAGAAGGTATCTTTACCAACCATTTCCATCACTTTGTAGGGGCCACCATCCACGAACCGGTAGCCGAGCTATACGAGGCCCACCTGGTAGCGCACAAGATCGAGAGCCTGCCCTTCAACTGGGTTCCCCTGGTGACTTCGCTGGTTGTGGCCTTGGGCGGTCTGGGGGCCGGCTACTGGGTCTATGGCCGCAAACCGCTGACGGCAGAACAGCCCGATCCCCTGATAGCCGCCCTGGGGCCGTTGCACACCTTCCTGCGCAACAAGTGGTACTGGGATGAGCTGTACCAGACCCTGTTCATCCGGCCGATTGTCTATCTGTCTGAAACCGTGACGTATGAATGGATGGACAAGGGGATCATCGACGGAACGCTGCATCTGGTGGCGCGCGTCTTTTACGCCATCGGTCTGGGGTGCAAGCGCATCGAGGAATTTGTCTACGGCGTGGTGGTGGATGGCCTGAAAGATGCTTTCCTGGCCTTCTCACGTGAGTTCCGCACCATTCAGACCGGCAAAGTGCAGGAATATGCTCTCGTTTCCACCTTAATTGCGGGTGCGCTGGCGCTGGTCATTTTGGTGATCGCCGGCGCTTTTACCGGCTTTCTGGGTTAGGCCGGCCCGGTTGAGGACATTGGTATGGATTTGACATCGCTCAATCTCGTTTCCCTGACCATTTTTACTCCGTTGGCGCTGGCGCTGGTCATCTTCCTGTTGCCGGGTGATGACAAGAATCTCATTCGCCGCCTGACGCTGGTGTTTAGCCTGGTTCCGCTGGTCTTTGTGTTGGTGATGTGGTTCAACTACGACCGCGCCAACCCAGGTATCCAGTTTGAGGAGATCGTTCCCTGGTTCCCGGCTCTCGGCTCCAGTTACCATGTGGGGGTAGATGGCATCAGTCTGCCCATGTTGCTCCTGACCTGCATCCTCACCCCGCTGGGCATTTTGGCTTCCTTTAACATTGAGGATCGCCCCAAGATGTTCATGACGCTCTTCCTGGTGATGCAGGGGGCGATGCTGGGGCTGTTTGTGGCCCTCGACCTGATGATCTTCTTCGTTTTCTGGGAGTTTGGCCTGGTTCCCATGTACTTCTTGATTCGGGAGTGGGGCGGCAAGGATCGCGCCTACGCCTCGTTTAAGTTCTTTGTCTACACCATGGCCGGCAGTTTGGGGCTGTTGCTCTCGATTCAGATCATTGGCCTGTCCACCGGCACATTTGACATTTTGGAGCTGATGGAGGTGTGGGTGGCTTTGCCGGCCGACGGCGTTTTGCCTAACTCTGGTCTTTCCATCAACCTGATCAAGAATCTGGCGTACATCGCTTTTGTGATTGCCTTTGCCATTAAGATTCCTGTCTGGCCGTTCCACACCTGGCTGCCCGATGCGCACACCCAGGCCCCGACGGCCGGCTCGATGATTCTGGCCGGCGTCTTGCTCAAATTAGGGGCCTATGGTTTCTTGCGTCTGGTCGTTCCGCTCTTCCCGGCGCAAGCGGCTTTGACGGCCGGCATTCTGGCCCTCTTTGGCATGTTGAGCATTGTCCTGGGCGGGCTGGCGGCCTTTGGGCAGTGGGATTTCAAACGTCTGGTGGCCTACTCCTCTATCAACCACATGGGCTTTGTCGTCCTGGGCATTGCTGTCTTTGCCTGGGTCTATGGCGCGCCGCAGGCGTATGGCGGTCTGCCCGGCCCGGTCTTGCAGACGGATGCCATTCTGGCGACGAATGGGGCCGTGTTGCAGATGTTCAACCACGGCCTGTCAGCGGCCGGGATGTTTTTCCTGGTGGGCGTCATTTATGAACGCACCCACACCCGTGACCTGAAGAAGTATGGCGGCATCTGGACAGTCTTACCCGTCTATGGCGGCATTCTCATCTTCACCAGCATGGCCTCGTTGGGTCTGCCGGGTCTGAATGGCTTTGTGGGCGAGTTTGCCATCACGCGGGGTGCGTGGGGCATCTTCCCCCTACAAGTGGCCCTCTCCATGGTGGGTTTGCTGATGACGGGCGCGTACATTTTGAAGGGCATCGGTGAAACACTGCACGGGCCGGTCAAGCCGGAGTGGCGCGGGCTACCCGCCATGACGTTGCGCGAACACCTCGTCATCTGGCCCTTGATGGCGCTGATGCTCAGTTTGGGTATCTGGCCGCAATGGTTGCTGGCGGTCATCAATGATACGGTGACCAGGTGGTTGAGTTAGCCAGCTGATCCCGTTGGCGGCCGGCCGGCCCCAACGCCTGATAAAGGTTTGCCTATGGATTTCCCTTTTCTTTCCATCATCACCCTGTCTCCTCTGGCGGCCATGGTGGTCATTTTTATGTTGCCCAAAGAACGGGGCGAAAACGCACGCATGTTGGCTCTGGCAGCCATGATCACCGGTCTGGCGTTGTCTGGCTATATCTACGTGGATTATATGACCAACCTGCCTGAACCCGGCCTCCCCTGGGCCGAGACCCTGCGCTATGTTGAGGACGTGGAGTGGATTCCGACTGCCGGCATTGGTTACCGTCTGGGGGTGGATGGCCTCAGCCTGACGCTCGTTTTCCTGACGGCGCTGGTAGGGTTTGGCGGGGTGCTTATCTCCTGGAGCATTGACGACCGGCCGCGCGAGTTTTTCGCCTTTTTCATGTTGCTGGTGGCCGGGGTGCAGGGGGTCTTTGTCGCCATCGACGGCTTTTTGCTCTTCTTTTTTTACGAGCTGGCCGTCTTGCCCATGTACATCTTGATCGTCATCTGGGGGTGGAAGCAAACCCGCGAATACGCCTCTATGAAACTGACGCTCTACATTTTGGTGGGCAGCTTCATCTCGTTGATCGCTTTTCTGGTGCTCTACTTCCAGATGCCCGAACCCACCTTTGACTTGCGGGTGTGGTCCGAGATGGACTTCGACACCGCTTTGCAAGTGCGCTGGTTCCTGCCCCTTTTCACCGGTTTTGCCGTTCTGGCCGGCATGTATCCCTTCCACAACTGGTCGCCCGATGGCCATGTGGCAGCACCTTCGGCTGTGTCCATGATTCATGCCGGGGTCTTGATGAAGCTAGGCGCTTACGCCGCCATGCGCATGGGGGTGCAATTCTTGCCTGAAGGGGCGGTTTACTGGATGCCTCTGGTCATTTTGTTGACCTTGATCAATGTTTTGTATGGCTCCTGGATTGCCATGCGCCAGCGGGACTTGAAATACATGGTGGGATACTCCAGTGTCAGCCACATGGGGCTGGTCACCATGGGGTTTGCCTCCATGACCCTCCTGGGCTACACCGGGGCGGGCATTCAGATGGTCAGCCATGGGGTGATGACGGCTATGTTCTTCGCCTGCGTCGGCATGGTCTACGACCGTGCCCACACACGCAGCCTGGATGAACTGGGCGGCATGGCGAAACCATTGCCCTGGGTGGCGGTGGCCTTCATCATCGGCGGTTTGGTTTCCATGGGTATGCCGGGGCTTTCTGGCTTCGTTGCCGAGTTTCCCATCTTCATGGGGGTGTGGGATGGCGGGGATATGGCCCTGCAAGGGACTTTCCTGGGGCTGAACCCGGCCACGTATTACCCCTGGGTGGCGGCGCTCTCTGTCTTGGGGATCATCATCACAGCGGCCTATATTTTGCGCGCCGTGGCGGCGGTCTTCTTTGGCGACTACGACCCGCATAAGTGGCACGACATGACGCCCATTCTGCCCATTGACAAATTAACCCTGGCGCTCTTCTGCGCTGTCCTAGTGATCATGGGCATCTTCCCGGCCGTGATCGCGCCGATTGTCCAATCGGGTGTGGAGCCGGTGCTGGCGCGTGTTCAGACTGCCCAGGGGCTTTACACCGTGGTTGACAGCCTCCAGGATATTGTCCATCATCTTGTGCATTGGTTAGGAGGCATGTAAATGACAGCCGCCTGGTTGAACTATCTGACAATTGCGCCTGAGATTGGGTTGCTCATCTTGCTGGTAGTGGTGTTGGCCTACAACACGGTGTTGCGCGGCGAGGCGCGGCGGCGGCTGGGGCTGATCACGGCCTGGGGCGCGTTGATTATCTTGTTGGTGGTGGCTGGTCTGGCTTTTCTGGTTCCAGAATTTCGCGCCACACTCGGCTACCCCGATGGGGAACGGCTGTGGGGCGGCATGATTGTTCACGGCCCCATAGCCATTATCTTCCGCGTTATGTTCTTGCTGTCTCTCATGCTGACCGCCCTTTTCTCAGTGGACGTGAAGGCGTTGCAGCGGGGAGAATACTTTGCCCTGTTGATCAGCGCTACCCTGGGATTCAGTTTCATGGCTATGGCGGCCGACCTGATTATGATTATGATCGCTCTGGAGACGGCCGGCCTCTCGCTCTATCTGCTGGCCGGTTATGTGACGCATGAGAAGCGCTCGGCCGAAGCGGGCATGAAATATTTTGTCTATGGGGCGTTTGCCACGGCTGTCATGCTCTATGGCATGAGCCTGCTCTATGGTTCGGTTGGCTCCACCCATATCTACGACATTGTGGGCACGATCAGCGGCACGGCGCGCAGCATCAATGTTGCTCTGCAAGACCCCAATACCTCCCCTAGCGTGGTGACGCAAATCAACACGTTTGCGCCGGGCTTCAACACCCTGGTGCTGACCGCGGCTGTTCTGGTCGTGGCCGGCTTGGGCTTTAAGGTTTCGGTGGTTCCCTTCCATTTTTGGACGCCAGATGTCTATGAGGGAGCGCCCTCACCGGTGACGGGCTTTTTGTCCACAGCCTCCAAAGCGGCCGGCTTTGCCTTGTTCATTCGCCTGTTTGCGGCCGGGGTTTTTGGCTGGCTCAGCTCGCCCACCGATGGCCTGGCGTTGATGACGCCGGCCAGTGGTTGGTGGGCCATGTTGGTTTCCATCTGCATTGTCACAATGGTGCTGGGCAACTTGTTGGCCATCTTCCAGACCAACATCAAACGCATGTTGGCTTATTCCAGCATTGCTCAGGCGGGCTATGTGCTCATGGGCCTGGTGGCGATGACCCAAGATGGGGCGAGTTCCGCCATCTTTTATCTGTTGATGTATGTCTTGACCAATGTGGTCGCCTTTGGCGTGATTGTGCTGATCAGCAACATTGATGGCGCGGATGAGTTGACCGACCTCAACGGTCTGAATCGACGCTCGCCCCTGCTGGCGCTGGTGATGCTGGTTGCCTTGTTGTCGTTGGGCGGTATTCCTCCCACGGCCGGGTTTATCGGCAAGTTCCTGATCTTCAGGGCGGCGGTGGATGCTGGCCTGTGGTGGCTGGCGCTCATCGGCGTTCTGGCGGCTTTTGTCTCGCTCTACTATTACCTTTCCGTGTTGAAATACATCTATCTCTACCGCAGCGAGCGCGAAGGGATAGCCATTCCCGTCTCACGTGCGGCGCAGGTGGGGTTGGTTTTCAGCACGTTGGGGGTCATTGGCCTGGGGCTTTGGGTTACGCCGGCTTTGAGTCTGGCGCAACGCGCCGCCGCCGAGTTCTTCTTGCGTTTTCTTGGCTGACAACCTGGCGACGCTCTGACTCCCCGCACCTGGGAAGTTGCCTTTGTCGCCCAACTTGATTGTGATACAATTCACGTAGTTCACGGCTGTTTCTTGTCTGGCGTCTAGCCGCCGGATGGTAGCTCAAGACAGCCAGCGAGGTCAAATTGGCGTCCCCACAACAGCAAAATCAGGCCAACATTAACCAGCTGGCGATGCTGGCCAGTGTGGTGGGTCAGGTAGGATGCCTGGTTATTGTATTGGTTGGTCTGGCGTTAGGAGGTGGGTTGTTGCTTGACCGCCTTTTGAACACCCGGCCGATTTTTACCGTCTTGTTGATGGTGGGTAGCGTCCCGGTAGCTTTATACTTAACCGTTCGCGTCAGCCTGTCGGCGGTAGCGCGGGCGCAGCAGAATACAACCCATACAGACCAACCTTTGGAGGACAGCAAAGAGACATGAAGAAACGTCACATCATCTATCTCTGTGTGCTGGTTCTGATTTTGCAGAGCGTGATAGCGGTTATTGCGCCCGTTCAACCCATTATTCAGTTGCCCGGCGAGTTGGTGACGCGGTTCGCGGAACCCATTCTGGGCATCCGGGGTATCACCAACACCTTGATCGCGTCTTTGCTGACGTTTGTGATCCTTGTGGTGATGGTTCTGAGCTTGCGGGCGCGTTCGCGCACAGCGGGGGAGATTCCTTCTGGCTTTTACAACTTCTTTGAGATGATGATCGAAGGAGTGTATGGCTATGTGGAAAACCAGGCTGGCAGCAAATGGGCCAGGAACTTCTTCCCCTTCTTTATGACTTTCATCCTGTGGATTGTGATTGCCAACTGGATGGAGCTGGTGCCAGGTGTGGACTCGGTGGGCAAATGGGAAACCATGGGCGAGTATCGCGGCCATCTGGCGGAAGATGAGGCCAGAGCAGAAGCAGCAGCGGCCGGGGTGACCCTCTCTGAGGAGGAGCTGCACCACATTTACGAAGAGGTGGAAGCTGAGGCTCTGGAAGCCAATGAAGGGCATTTGCGCCGGGGCATCTTCTTGATCAATGCGCGGGCGGCAACGTCAGAAGCGGAGATCGAGGAAGCCGATTGGGCGCTGGTTCCTTATGTCCGCGCCGCGGCCACAGATTTGAACTTCACCCTGTCGCTGGCCCTCATCTCGGTCATCATGACCCAATACTACGGGATGCGCGCCCAGGGGTTGGGCTACTGGCGCAAATTCTTCACATGGCCGGCCGATAAAATTGCTCAAAACCCCCTGGGCATCTTAGACCCGGTGGTGGGGTTGCTCGAATTTGTCAGCGAAGTGTTCAAAATTGTCTCGTTTGCCTTTCGTCTTCTGGGTAACATCTTTGCCGGTCAGGTGTTGTTGTTCGTGATTGGTTCGCTGTTACCTGTCGGCAACCTGCTCTTCTGGCACCTAGAGTTTTTCGTCGGGTTGCTCCAGGGCGCGGTCTTTGCTTTGCTGACTCTGACCTTTATGACCAGCGCCACGCACGGGGCGCATCACTAAAATTTTTAACACGAGTGAGTTATCACTTTAAGCAATTGGAGGAAGTCACATGGATGTGGAAGCCGCTGTAGCAATCGCTGAAGGTCTCAAGCTTCTGGGCGCGGGTCTGGCGATGACGGGCGCGATTGGCGCCGGCGCGGGCGTAGGTATTGTGGTTGGCGGCGCGGTGCAAGGCATTGCGCGCAACCCAGATGCTGCGGGCACCATTCAGGCCAACATGATCTTGGGCGTCGCCCTGGCCGAAGCGGTTGCGATTTACGCGCTCGTGGTAGCCTTGATTTTGATTTTCGTGGCGTAATATCCCACCAACGTCACGTAGTCCAGGTAAGGAGAGACCAATATGGAAGCCTTAGGCATCAATGTAGGCTTTATTATTATGCAGGTGCTCCTTTTCACGGTCTTGATGTTGGTGTTGCGAGGCTACGCCTACGACCCGATCATCAAACTGCTGGAGGAGCGCAAGGCGCGCATTGCCAAGGGCCTGGAGGATGCACGTCAGGCCGCGATTGCGCGTGATAATGCGGAAGCGGAAGCCAGGAAGATTTTGGATGCCGCGCGTGGTGAAGCGGCTAAACTGCGTCAGGAAGCTGCAGTCGGGGCGGAAGTGATGGCCAAAGAAATTATGGCCAAGGCCCATGAAGAGGCGCGCGGCGTGGTGGCTAATGCCCGCGCTGAGGCGGAAAGCCAACGCAATCAGGTGCTGGCGGAGATGCGTAGCCAGATCGCTTCGATCTCCATCGCTGCAGCCCACAAACTGGTGGGTGAGGCCCTGGATGAGAAGCGGCAGCATGAGCTGATTGCCGACTTCTTTGCCAAAGCGCCGGCCGGCTTGCGTCAGCTGAGTGGCGATAAGGCTGAAATCACTTCCGCCTTGCCCCTGACGGAAAACGAAAAGGATAATCTGCGCCGGGCGGTTGCCGCGCGGTCGGTGGATTTCAAGGTCAACCCCAGCATTTTAGGTGGTCTGATCGTCCGCGTTGGCGACCAAATTGTGGATAACAGCGTGGCCGGACAGATGGGCGCGCTACGGGATTCGATGTTGCGTTAGGGCCGGCGCAGTTGGGCGGCTTCAAATAATGTAGGATAGTCAACGGCCAGGCGGTCACGCCTGGCCGTTTGTGTTGGGGCAGAGGCTTACTGTTTGCTAACCGGCATGTATTGATGCAGTTTGCGCGCCAGATTGGCCAGGGGCAGACTTTGGAGCCATACAGTGCCGGGGCCGGTCAGGGTTGCCAGAAAGAGACCCTCGCCCCCAAAAAGGATGTTGGACACCCCTTTAATACGCTCAATGTCATAGTCCACCTCCGGTGTGTACATTGCCAGGTGGCCGGGGTCAACCTTCATGGTTTCGCCTGCCCCCAGGGTCACCGTCTGCACTTCGCCGGCAATCTCCACCCAGGCCAGGCCGGGGCCGGTCAGTTTTTGCAGAATAAACCCTTCGCCGCCAAATAGTCCAGCCCCCAGGCGTTGGCGCAGATGCGCTTCCAGGGTTACCGAGGATTGGGCCACCATGAAAGCATCTTTTTGGCAGATGCGGCTTTCGCCCGGCCCCAACTCCATCGGCAGAATCGCGCCGGGGGCTTCTGGGGTGAAGGTTAGCCAGGCTCTACCGCCGGCCGTATAGCTGGTCAAAAAGAGGGATTCGCCGGCCATGCTGCGCGCCAGCCCCTTGAGTAATCCCCCACGGGTGCTGGTGCTCATCTCCACCGGCCCTCTCATCCAGGCCAGGCCGCCTGATTCGGTGAAGACAGATTCGCCGGCTTCCAGATGCAACTCCAGGATGGGCATGTTGGCCCCTACAATCTCATAATGCATGGTTTATCTCTCCAAGATCAAAGGCTTCTGCCTGTTACATGGGATGGGTTATAACACCAACCAGTGACAACCCCAGGGGGGTAACGACAGGCTGACATGTTGTTGTGCTACCGTCAGACGGCGCCCGGTGTATTGATCCACCACCTCAGGCAGGGCTGTCGGCAGATAGAGGCGGGCTGTCGCTTCGTCGTCGGGTGAGAAATTGACGAGCAAAGCTATTTTGTCTTCCCAGTCGGGCGTGTGGCGCACAATTCCCCACACCTGGGGATGGTCGCTGTGAATCAGGCTGAAAGTAGCCGGCCGGCTGTCGGTCAGCAGATTTTCAAATTGGGCGTGCAGTGCCAACGTCCGCTGCTGCCAGTCGGTCAGGTCGGGGTCGCCGTCCGTCCACGCCAGCGCGCGTGCACTGAACAGAGGCAACCTTTCGCTGGGCAGACGGGCTATCTCCTGCGGCGAAAAATCCAGGCCAGTGTTGATGGGATAGGCGTCGCCAAATTCCAGGCCGTTGTGCACAAAAGGCATGGTAGGCAAAAAGGCGACCAGGCTCATTCCAAAGCGCACATAGGCGGAACCCCCCGGCCGCGCCACGGCTCGCGGTGTGTTGTGGCTTTCCAGCGCACCGAAAAAGGGAATGGGTTTGCCGCTTTGGGCCAGTTCCAGCAGTAGGTGCAGCATGTCGGCCGGCTTGTAGAGCATAAAGGGCAGGCTGCCGATGACGGCGTTGTACCCCTCTTCCCGGCTTTGGGGCGTGACACTGAAATTTTCATCCCAAAAAGCAAAGTTGGGGTCTTGTTGACGCGCCGCTGCTACCATAGCCTGTTTCAGGGGCATGGGCAGAGCGTGGCCCATGTCGATCATGGCCCCGTCGATGCCAAAATGGGTTTGGTAGTGGGGGATGATGTTGATGATGTAATCCCACAGAGGGCGCACCGCGTTCTCTGGGCGGGCCAGGCGTGTATCATACATGCGCAAGGTATTGTAGGCGATGTAGTTGAAGTCGGGGTGGTCGTAAAGGCGCAGATAGGTCACATCTCCCCACGGCGGTTGCGGATCGTCAGGCGGCCAATCGGCGAACGCGCCGGGAATGCGGCCGGTTACGCCATCGGGATAGTGCGCCCGCCACTGCCCGTTGACCAACGCCACCTGGTCGGGCAAGGGCGGGGGCAGGAACATAGCGCGGTAAACCGGATGAGGGGGAATGGTGGCCTCCAGAGCCTGGGTTGCCACCTGGTGTTTAATCTCAACGATCTCCCCGGCGGTGAAGATGGGCATCCCGTAAGCGTTTTCGTCCAGCTCGCCGGCCACGCGGTCGGGAATATCAGCTTTGATCCAGTAGAACCATTCCGGGTGTTGCTGCACCCAATCGCTATCTTTGCTGCCGGTGCGAAAGACAAACTCGGTCACTACCCGCATCCCCAAATGGTGGGCAGCGGCCACGAAGGCGGCAAATTCCGCCTCAGCTCCCAGACCTAACACCGGCTCGGCCGAGTTGGCGTCGAGTTTGTAGGGGTTGCGAATGGCATAGGGAGAGCCAGCGTCCCCTTTGTTACCATCCTGGCCGATGGCGGTGATGGGCAACAGATGAATGGTGTTGCAGCCCAACGCCTGGATGTAAGGCAGGAGGCAGAGGCTTTTCATGAAGCTCCCGACTTCGTTGAAGCCGGCACGGTTGGGCCGCCCCAAGACTCCATCCCCATCATGATCGAAAGCGGTAGCACTGCGCACAAAGAGGTTGTAGATGCGGGCGTAGCGGCTCCACTCGCCGCCGGTTGTGTCGGCGTGGAAAAGAGGAGTGGGGGGGCGGTTCAGGATGTTGCTGACGCTATCAAACCACCATTGGAAGGGAGAAACCTGAATCGCGGCCGGCCGGTTGTCGATGGCTACCCAACGTCCTGGAATGGCATAGGCGGCCGGGGCCGGTTGTTCCAGACGCGCCTGGAGGACAGTATGCAGGTGGTGGAGGGGAGAAGAGGGCGTCATAGGCATGTTGTTGGTTGACCAGAGTTCACATAGGACGGTTGACGGCGAATCTAGCGCGCCTTTTAGTGTGCGAGAAGGCGCAATGACGGCATAATTATAGCCTGGAGATGAAGCTAAGCGAAGATGGTGGCAGACCATCTAAGGAGCGGGCAATATGCGCAACATAGCCATTGTCATTTTCGATGATGTGGAGGTTTTGGACTTCTGCGGGCCGTTTGAGGTTTTTTCCGTCGCCGGTGGTCACGGTCAGGATGGGGTATGGCGGGTTTTCACGGTGGCTCATACGACCAATGCCATTTCGACGCGCGGCGGTCTTTCTGTCAACCCCACCTATACCCTGGAGACCTGCCCCCAGCCTGATATCGTGGTGGTGCCTGGCGGGCGCGGCACGCGGCGCGAGATGGTGAATGATGCTTTGTTGAGCTGGATACGACGCGTCTCGGATACGGCGGAGTTGATTTTATCTGTCTGCACCGGTGCGCTCATTTTGGCGAACGCCGGCCTGCTGGAAGGGTTAAATGTCACCACGCACCACGAGGCTCTGGCGTTGTTGGGCGATTTAGCCCCCACAGCCCATATCTGCCCCTATGAGCGTTTTGTTGACAATGGGCGGGTGGTGACAGCGGCCGGCATCTCGGCCGGTATTGACATGGCGTTGTACATTGTAGCCCGCCTGTTGGGGCCCGAGAAGGCCCTGACAACGGCCCGGCACATGGAGTATGAATGGTTGGAGCGGGGACGCTGGGAGGGAATGCTGCCCGGCCAACCCTTATCACCGGCCGGCGGCAGGGAGTAGCTGACGCAGCTGGGTCAGCAGGCGCAGCCAATCCGCCTCGTCGGGCACATCGGTGCGCACGGTTAGATGGGGAGCAGTGATGGGCTGCTGGGTTGCCTTCAAGAGATGGTAAACGCGCTGATCGGCGTCCGACCAGGCGTCGGACAGGTGTTGACGTTGACGCAAACGGTCGAAGATGATGGCTTCAGCAGCGATCACGTTCACAATCAGGGTTGGCGCACCTAAACGTTGGGCCGGCGTCAGACCGGCGCGCCGGCCGGCCTCGGTCAGATTGGTGGCGTCGTAAATGACCAGATCTCCCCGGCGCAGTGGTGCGACCATGCGCTGGCGCACAGACCGATGTACCAGAGCGTTTTCAGTTGAGGTGTAGCGGGGTGTGGGAAACAGCTCTTTGCGAATTTCATCACTGCGTAAAATCGTCACGGGATGGGGTAGCAGGCTGGCCGCGATGCGCTGCGCCAGGGTGGACTTGCCCGACCCTGGCAAGCCGCACAACATGAGTAGCACACCCGTGGGGCGCTCCTGGATCATAGCCGTCATTATAGCTTGACCAGGGTGACACGGGTAATGATTGCCGGGCCGGATGGTCGTCTGAGGCCGCTGCGCCCACAAGGAAGAACAAGGTATGCTGTGGCCGGAAGAATTTGTCCTGCCGGATTACGCCGGCGGCTCGATTGCCAATATCCCGGCTACCGTGGCGGCCCTGCTGGGACTGCCCTTCGAGGGTTTACCCCCGTTGCGGCCGGAGCTATGGCAGCCGCTGGCGGACGGGCCGGTGCGACGGGTGGTGCTTTTTCTCATCGACGGGCTGGGCTGGAATGTGTTGCAAAAGGAGCGCCGCCATTGGCGGCCCTGGCTGGAACGGGCAACCGTGGTGGGGCGTCTGACCTCCGTTTTTCCCTCCACCACTGTCAACGCTTTGTCGTCGCTGTGGACGGGAGTGGGGCCGGCTCAACATGGCCTGGTGGGTCTCTCGTTGTTGTTTCCTGATATGGGGGTCTTGGGGCAAATGCTCGGTATGACGCCCGACTTTTATGATGCTCCAGGGGCGCTGGTGAAGGCCGGGTTGCAGCCCCAGCAGTTTCTGGCCGCACCGGGGCTGGCGCAACAGCTGGCGGCCGGCGGAGTGCGCACCCACACCTGGAAGGCGCACGCCATCACCCATTCAGCCCTGAGCCAGATGCACGACCGGGGGGTAACCAAGAGTCATGGGGCCGTATCGCCGGCCGATATGTTGGTGCAGATACGTCAGTTACTGGAAGCCCACCCGCGCCAGCCCCTCTATCTATATGGTTATTGGGCCTCGGTAGATACGCTCAGTCACGCGGCCGGGTGGGATAGTGCAGCTGTGGCGGCCGAAGCGCACAACCTGCTCCACCTGTTTCAAACCCTGGTGTTGGATGCCCTGTCGCCGACTGCCCGCCGGGGAACGGTGGCCGTCATCGCCGCCGACCATGGGCAAACCCGCTGGACGCCTGCCACCTATGTACGGACGGGTGAGCATGAACATCTGCGTCGCTTGTTGCTCATGCGCAATGCCGGCGAACCGCGCGTCCCCTATTTCTACGTGCGACAGGGGCATGTGGCGGAGGTTATGGCTTACATTCAGGCGCAGTTGCCGGAACAGGCGGTTTGCCTGACCGCCGACCAGGCATTGGAGCTGGGTTTACTTGGCCCTACCCCCTACGCCGAAGCGACCTACGAACGACTGGGAGACGTCATCATGCCCATGCGCCGCCACGCCATTTACCTCAACCCGCAGGATAAGGAGTACATTCATCGCTTTGTCGGGGGGCACGGCAGTCTGACCGCAGATGAGATGGAGACCCCCTGGCTGGCCTTTCGTCTGGGTTAACGCTTGACAGCCCCCTTTATCTTCGGTAGCATCCCAGCGGATGTTAACGTCTGGAACGACCTATGACCACCCATTCCAATCCGGCGGATAAGCCGACTCTCACCGATTTTTTGCGTGTCCATACGCGCTTTATTTTGGATCCGATCGTGACGCTGCTGGCACGTTTGGGACTCTCGCCCGATGCCCTGACCTTGCTGGGGTTTGTCTCCCATTTTCTCTTTGCCTGGCTCATCATTCAGGGGGAGATGCAATGGACGGCGGTGGCCCTCTTCTTTCTTGCTTCAGCCGACGCGGTGGATGGAGCGCTGGCGCGCAAAATTGGGCGGGTTCAGGGGGGCTTCGGCGCATTCCTCGACTCCACCATCGACCGTGTCTCGGAGTTGATTTTATTTGGCGGTTTTATGCTTTACTTTGCCCACCTGGGGCAGGTGTGGCTGGTGGGAATGACCTACATCGCCATCGGTGGCTCCCTGATGGTCAGCTACACCCGTGCCAAAGCCGAGGCGCTCGGTTACAGCTGCAAAGTCGGTGCATTGGGCCGGGTGGAGCGCTATCTGGTGCTTTTTGTGTGTTTGCTCCTCAACCGCCCCGACTGGGCTATTATCATCGTGGCGGTTGGGGCCTGGGCGACCGTCTTCCAACGCGCCGCCCACGTCTGGAAAAAAGCCCAGACCCGTTGAAGATAGCAGATTCAGCCCATCTGCAGGTGAAATCCATCGCCTCAGTTACGGCGTTTGGTCTGGTAAGTGGGTTGAGTTCACTGATGAACTTTCAGGAATTAGATTGGCAATGGCCCGCCGCTGAATTCATTCGGCGACTGAGCCAGGAAACGCGCTCAAGCGCGTTGAAGGGACGGGCGTTCCAGAAGGTATAGGAATGCCGCCAGGATGGCGGCGCTCCGTCAGGTTAAGGGACGAGCGTTCCAAAGGGCGTCACAATATGCTTGAGCATACTTCTTCACTCAGCCTGAGAATTCATTCCTAAGCGTATCCAGCGCTTGCTCAAAGATCATTACCGATTTATTTTTCAAACTCCATAAGTGAAGCCGGGAAAAGGTTGAGGGTATTATGACAGCTAACGATGCTGACATTCCAGAAGAGCAATGGCGAGAACCGATCCTGGATGCGATTAGTCAGCTTTTCTCTAACACAGACAGCCTGTATGGATTAGAGCATGCGTGCAGGGTTGAGATGCTCGTTTGGGAACGCTTTGGATCAATTCAGTCTGAAGCCCCCAAAATTGATCACATAGCCATACGAAGTGCAGCATTACTTCACGATGTTGGATTTTCAAGACGCACGTCTTCGTGGTCGCTTGAGGGGATAGAGCATATAGTAGAGGGGGTTGAAATTGCTCGTCATGTGTTATCCAACACACCATATTTTCAAACCAACTCCGAGAAGATTCCACTAGTCGTTTCACTTATAGAGCAACATGATACAACCTCTTATTCTTATCCATCATCTACGCGGATGGGAGCAGTTATTAAACCCTTGCAAGGGGACCAACCATTCATAGAGGCCCTCCATATTCTCCGCGAAGCAGACGCTGTGACACATGCACAGCCGGACAGTGTGAATATCGTCGTGGCTGAGTGGCTTAAGAATAACATCCCTATGTTACCCCTTGATAGGTTCCCCCAGGCGACAACCTGGCAGTGGATGGAGACCATTTACGGTAATATACGCCTCCTCGGAAGACGTGTTCTAATTGATGCCTTCACTCATTTAGGCAAACAAGAGGCTGTGAAGATTTACGAGGGTTTGGAAAAACAGATTGAGGGCATGTGTCGAGAAGCCCAGGTGGAATATGTTCCAGAGCTTTTCAGTCCTCAACACTACACAGCGGCCCAGACGCGATTGGGTGATAAGGAGGTTAGCCTGCAATTAGTTGCCTACCGGGGTTGGAGGGAATTAGTTGCCACTTTGCGTCAAGTGAAGCTGAAATACGATAAGCAACTATTACCCTATCGAACGGCAACAGTTGACTCCCAGGTCGTGTCTCTCGATGATATAACACCTATGGCCCTTTACGTGATGAAGAAGCGTTTGGACGAGACGATAGAATTGTACGATGCTATGATGGTGACGTATGGATTGAGTTTGTTCGATTTAGCTGGGCTCCTGACTTTTTGCTATAATGACCTGGACAGGCAAACGATTGGACCGCCGCTGCTCGAACGATACCATGAGAGCCACCCTAGGGCTATCCAAAAAGGAAATGTTATAGGACTGGTCGATGGTTTACATCGTTGTTACTCGGCCCGCCGGCTTGGGTTTAAACAGGTTCGCGCTGTGGGTATTTCCTCAGTTTCTTACCCGCTAGTTCCGTTACCCGCACGCTGGGATTTGGTTCAGGTTTATGATCAACCGCCGCCGCCTGACCAGAAACGGTACTACAGATACCAGAAACCAGAGGACCTGCTATTATTAAATTGCCCGTTCACTGCGCCGGTCACTCAGAACAACTACCAATATTTTTTTTTCCGAGACCTCAACTATCTCGGTTCCAAAGGGGAGCGGGATTTTCATGAGTATGATGAAAAAAGAGCAACTTGAACTTGCGATATGGAAAAAGATAGCGGGTTTCAACATGAGTGTCAGCCATGATCATTGGCATCTCGACCGTGTACTCGCCTTTGCTCTAGAGTTAAATAAACATTATGGTGGAGATATTGAGGTCCTGATTGCAGCTATTCTAATGCACGATTTAGGCCGTGCAGATAAGGAACGTCCTCATGGGGAGATGAGTCGGCAAGCTTCGGTCGAGCAGGCAGCGAAAATCTTACGAGCTATACACTTTCCAGAATCAAAACAAGAATCTGTTTTGACAGCTATTCTGGAGCATGACCAACACGATGTGACGCCGAGTACGATAGAAGGCAGGATATTGAAAGATGCTGATTTCCTGGCCGGGTTTGGCGCCTGGGGTATTTTACGGATCGCTTTATGGTCAGGAGAATCGGGACGTAATATTGACACTTTACTTTCCCGCCTGACGGATAGGATGCCCAAAAGGTTGGAAAATGTCGAGTTTCCAGAGAGTATGAACTATGGTCATCGGGAGATGTTGTTTGCTCATCTATTTTTGCAGGAATTACGGCGTGAAGTTACACTACCCAGGCAGATGCGAAGAGGACTCTATATTGTCTTGGAAGGGATAAGTGGTTCGGGCAAGGGGACACAGGCGAAGATATTGGAGGATAAACTTGAACAATTAGCGCTTCCCGTTGAGGTTGTGAAAGAACCTGATGATAACTATCGTGCTTATCGTGATGCCTGGCAGGATAAACATGGCGATTTGAATAACCCAACCATCATGAAATATTTGCTTATGGCTGATCGTTACCAGTTGATGAAAGAAAAGGTAGAACCGGCTCTGGAGGCCGACAAAGTGGTCATTTCTGATCGCTGTTTCATCAGCACGCTTGTTTATCAAGGAGGCGGCGATGATTACGAAATGGCTGTCACTGCGTTTGATCACCGGTTTACATTATTACCGGATCTGTTGATCTTGTTCGACGTTGAGCCCGAAGTAGCCTGGAGAAGAATAGAGAACCGCCGACAGTCCCGCGGTATATATGAAGAACCACATCTTCTGAAAGCCCACCATGACCTCTACTTAAAAGTATGCAGGCAACTATTCCCCAAACAATTGGTGATTGTAGATGCGAATATGACAGTTGGAGAAATCGCAGACGTGTGCTGGTCACATGTGTCGAAGAACAGCTGGTTTGGAGATAAAAGGGACAGGAGTTAAAATAATGTCTTTGCCACCCCTAAATTTTGGTCCAAATTCTAAGTACAATGGTAACCGTTCAGTCGGTATGAAATGATGGTTGGAAACAGGCTAAACAGCAGGCAGCAACGAGGGCGGGTCAGTACCAGAATTGGCTGCCTGACAAGCCTGGGTGAGAAAGTCGAGAACATGGCGATGTTGTTGCCGCAAGGAAGTGACAGCTGTTTGAATCCGTTCCACAAAGCGACTGCCAGCCTCACTTTGCGTGCCGAAGCTGCGCCGCCGCCAGATGACCGGCCGGCGCAAGGCGCGTTCGGCGGCATTGTTGGTGGGGGCGACGCCCTCCCGCTCCACAAAGGTCCACAAGGCCATCTTGAACTTGAGGATATTGCCACAGGTGGCCTTCGTTTTAGTCTGTTTGACTGCCAGGATGTCAATTTCCAGCAGCGCTTCCACTTCGCGGCGAATGGCTTGCATCGCCTCCTGAAAAGCGGGGCGGCTCAAGCTGCCCGCTTGCCCCTGATGCCAGAGCGCGAACATCTGCTCCACTTGCGCCAGCAGCAGTTGCCCCATGAGTGCCGAATCCCCACCGCGGTCTACCAGGGCCTGGAAATCGCGCTGCAGATGAGACCAACAGAGCTGGCGTTGTTGCTCCTCCAGCCAATTGTAGGCGCTCCAGCGGTCCGAAGCGACAATACCGGCATAGTCGGCACCAATCAACTGCTTGACCCCTTCGTTGCCGCGGGTGTGGTGCAACTGAAAGATGGTGACCGCCGGGGTGCTACCCACCCACAGCCAGCACGTCTGGTTGGCTTCTTGCCAACTGGTTTCATCCACATGCACCACCGGCTGTTGGGGCACAAAGGCCTGCGCTTCCCACACCGAGTCGGCCAGCGCCTTGCTGAGCCGCTGTTCCTGTGCCGACACGCTGCCCAATCCCATCTCTACCTGAAACAAGGCGGCCAGTATCTCTTGCGTGTCGCGGCGACTGATGCCAAAGCGACCACTCAAGTAGCCGGTAGTGGCTTGCAAGCGCGGCCCGAAGCTGCCCGCCGGCATCTCCTCCGGCCACGCGCCACGGGTCTCCTGCCCACAAGCCAGGCAACGCAAGCAGTGCACCTGATACTCCACCACCTCCGCTGCCATCTGGGGCAACTCGGTTACCTGGTGTCGGCTCGGCTGCGGGTCTTCACCCAACAACAGCGTCCCACAACCAGCACAGGCGGCTGGCCGGCTGATGATGAAGCGGCTGACCTCTTCCGGCGGCTTCAATGGCCGTCCCTTCCCCCGATGACCGGGCTGTCCACCCCGCTTCCGTTCTCCCTTCTTCACCAGTGGTTTCCGTTTGACAGAAGGCGGGTCACTCGAGGGTGGTTTGGAAGAGTTCTGCGAGCTTTGATTCACCCGTTCGCTCAATCGGGCTACTTCCTGCTGCAATCGTTCTACCGTTGCCAGCAAGCTCAATACCAACTGGCGCACCGATTCTGGTGTTGCTTGCCACTCTCTGCCCGATATGCCCTCCGGCACCTCTTGTCCTTTCATTCTCCTACTATGCCTAACTTTACCGCTGCTGTCTATGATTCTTCTTTCCGATTGACATGTTTAGATCACACGTGAACGGTTACGTACAATGTTGCATAAATTCTTTCCGAGTTTGTGCTACTTGTACCTTTGGCAGGAAATCGGAGCGAATTTATGCAAAGCTTTACTAGGCAATCTGTGTTAGGCTCGATATTACCGCAATTTTTAGCAACCGGCAGTCCCGACAGTCTCCCCCAGACAACATTTGATGGTCTTCTCTCGATGTTCCCTGGTGAGATGGAGGGTAAAGAACATGCTTTACATGAATCGTTAAAGATAATGACAACATTGAGTTTGATTTGTGATGAGGGGGGGCAAATAAAGCCAACATCTCGAAAAGCTTATTTTACTCTCGCGAGCCTAGCGAAATATCTTGAATTTGGTGTATCTATTCTGCCCCAACCCATTCGTGATCATGAGCAAGCAGAGTATTTTGCTGGACTTACAAAAATCTTAGAGCGTATGCGAGAGATCCGTCCAGACATGAATAAAGAGCCCATTCATAAGCGACGAATCATCAATATTTTGATTAAGAGCCGGCAGAATCGAGCTGGTCGCAAACAAGATGTATTTCTCCATACATATCATTCTCAGTGGGGAGCTTATCATTTGATTGGTTTGAGTAAGAAAAGAGATGATGAGACTGACGAAACCATAGTTGAAGAGGCAATGAGAAAACAGTTGGGACAGACCAAGAATCAATATGAAATTGACAGGAATTTTAAGCCTGACGACAAGACATACAGCCATATCTCAGAGACGAGTGGTGCTTTGACCGAATACACGTATAGATTGTTTCGAGTGGAGAAATTTTACTCTCGTTTGGAACTCAAGGCTCTCGTAGAGGCAGAACAGATAGAAGCGAAGACACACAAAAGGAGAGCACGATTCGATCTCAATACATTTCGATGGTTTACAGCTTCTGAGATAGAGAAAGAACAAAGCATTTATGGCGAGAAAATTATGTTTAGTTCAAAACTTCTCTTTGAAGCTTATGATTTAGCGAAAATGCCTGTAAATGCCCCTGAGGCAGATGATGTGCGTTACAAAATTAGTCTCCGTACCGAATTGGGCAATCGCATTAGCCTGACCCACTTTATTTTTTCAGTGATAGCATTTTTGTTGCTTGCAGTATTGTTTGTATTCGCCCGCCCGATCTTATCTTTTCTGGGAACTCCCCAGACGCACCTTGATAACCTGGGTGGTGTGATACAGGTGATTAGTTTTCTCGCAAACTGTTTCAATATCTACCTTGGATATAGACGGTCACAGAGATAATAGCCGCCATGTCTACGCCTATAAAAAAAGATTCGAGTTTGCAGGGTTTGCAGTGGGACAAATTGAAACCTTTATTTGAAGCTACCGATTGGTCTCTTGTTAGACGTGAACGTTCCGTAGAGGAAACATATGGGAAAAATCCCATCTCGACTATAAGCTATTTCAAAGCTTGGACTTTGCCGTATTTATACCCTCTTACAGAAGAACGTTATCTGGCCGAAGAACTTGCTGAACGCGAACTGTTACAGGAGCTATGTGAGTTTACCGCGTCTCGCATACCAACCCACAATATGTTGCGGCACTTCCGCCACAAATATCAATCGGTTTTTCCGATCATTTTACGCCGACTTCTGGTTTCAATGGCCATTGCTGCACATCAGCAGAGTCTTTTATTACCATTTGCCAGAATTGAGGAGGAGGTTAAACATCAACCTGAAGGTATTGGTGAGTCATTCCGGTTGGAAAAGCCAGACGGAAACCCTTACGTTTTTTTGTGGACCAGCGAGAACATACAGGGTAGGATTGGGGAGGGGATTCATACACGACCGACAGACAAATTGTTTGTAGGCGTTCTGAAACTGCCGGCAGAAGCGTATGTCCAAGTCAATACTAAAAAGCAAGCGTTTCCTGAAAAGCAAGAGTTTAATCTTGTTCTTGACAAGCCCATCTGGTTACATAACAGGATTAGTGAACCTATCACATCACTTGGGCCTGCCCATATTAAACAGCCCTATACGGCCTGCAAAGTTATTGTTGAACGTAAGTGGGAAGGCAGAAAACAGATCTTGTTGAGCAAAAGGCTGGCAGGTTTTGGGGCAGGAGAATATGAGTTACCGGGTGGCAAGTGTGGGCCGGAAGATGGTTCAATTGAGGAGTGCGCTATTCGTGAACTGCGGCAGGAAACTGGATTGATCTTGCGTTCGAGCCGCCCGGTTTCGATCAATACAACTCGTTATCCTGGCAAGCCACTCGTTAAGTCGATAGGTGTACTTGCGTTAGAATATGATGGAAAGGTTAGACATCGTGAGGAACTCCTAAATACACCGTGGACATGGTACGATTTAAACGATCTACCTAAACCGCTTTTTGATCCTTCCAGATTAGTTATTGAAGATTACATTAAGAAGAGGTTTCCTGACCGGCAGTGGAGCGATATGGAGGAAAAACAACCTCAACAACTCTCCTTTCGGTTATAACAAAAATGAACTATTCGATATCCTTACTTCTACATACGCTGAAGGCAGAGAGTGCGAGTACACAAATAGAAACGATCACTCTGCTCAGTCAGATGCTTCTTCATCTTTATGATGAGATCGTGGCTTTGATCCAGACGACATTTAGTGGAACTGTACTGAAGCTAGAGTTCTCGGGTGACCCTAACCAGCTTGTCCAATTGGCTATGTTGACTATAGTGGCGGCCGACATTTCAACTGTCCCTCATCGGGACGGACGGACATTTTATCATGCTACGCTTTATAACACACTTTCGCATTTCGGTTTGTCAGAGGCAGATTTGCGTTACATGATTCCTCTCTGTTCTCAATTGGAGACGATCTTTCAAGCGCATTAGATGCTCTCCCAAAGGTCAAGAAAGTGTGGATTGTGATGCAGGGGAAAGAATTAAGCTCGAGATTGAATTGGCGGCAAAGCCGGCCGTGGCCCTGGGTGGTGGTTGGTTTGTTTGCCTTGGGCGCGGGGTGGGTGTTTCTGGGCCATGTGCGCACAGGGGTGACGCCGGACCCGGTGGCCTGGAGTTTGCGGGTGGCCGGCCTGGAGTTGCCCATCTACTGGTATGGCGTTCTCATCATGGGGGGTGTGGTGTTGGGGGCGTGGGTCATGAGTCGCCTGGCATCGGCGCGCGCTCAGACTGTTTTCCAGACGGTTGTCCCGCCCACGCTGGCGACGTTGCCCCTTTCCACGTTGGAGTTGCCGGCGGAAGTGGTGTCCCTTCTCACCCGCCAGCATCTGACCACCGTGGGGGAGGTGCTTTTTACCTGGGGGTTAGACCCAGGCCTGCTGGGGTTGAACAAGGAGGGACAGGCGTTGCTGCGGGCGCAACTGGCCGGCCGGCCGGAAGTCGAATCAACCTGGCTGGATGATGCCCCCTGGCGTCAGTGGAACCCAGAGCATATTTGGGCTGGTCTGGTATGGTGCCTGATCCTGGGCGTGATTGGGGCGCGCCTCTACCATATTCTCACTCCATCACCCAGTCTGGCGGCCGTGGGCATCCATTCACCGCTGGATTATTTTCAGCACCCCGTGGAAATGATCAACATTCGCAACGGCGGTTTAGGCATTTACGGCGGCATCGTCGGGGGCCTGTTGGGTCTGATCCTTTACGCCCGGCGTCACCGTCTGGCGTGGTTGCCCTGGGCCGATCTGGCGGCGGTGGGGTTGCCGCTGGGGCAATTTGTGGGGCGATGGGGCAACTTTCTCAATCAAGAGCTGTACGGAGGGCCAACCGATTTGCCCTGGGGCATTGCCATTGACCATCCGTTGCCGGGGCTGCCGGCCGGCGTTCGTTTTCATCCCGCCTTTTTGTACGAAAGCTTGTGGAACCTGGGCGTATTCATCATTTTGTACCGTCTGGCGCGCCAATGGCCCGGCCGCCTCTTGCCAGGGGAGTTAACCGGTATTTACCTGATCTTATACGGCGTGGGGCGGATGTTGATCGATACGGTGCGTCTGGATAACCGCACCATCGCACTGGGGGCGTGGGACATTCCTTCGGCCACACTGGTTTCGGCCGGCTTGATCCTGTTGGTGACGCTGGCTATGCTGTGGCGACGGCGACGCCTGCCCCGGGCTTAGCCGGCCGGCTTCGCATAATAATTGGCCCGCGCCTGCGCTGTCAAGCGATGTAACACATCTGTCAGGCGCTCGTTGAAATCAGCCAGGTCAGTTTGGGCGGGAACGGAGAGCGGCCGGCCGATGGTGATGCTGATGCGACTGAAGGGGCGCGGGACGACATAAGTATCCCAGCGGTTGAGGCGATAGCCGGTGCGTGTGTAGGCCCCCAGCGGCAAGAGTACCGCTTGCGTTTTGCGCGCCAGGTATGTTGTGCCTGGCTTGACCACATAGGCCGGGCCATCCGGGCCATCTGGGGTGATGTAACAATCATAACGCCCTTTCAGATGGCGCACCACCTGAGCCAGTTTGCGCGCCGAAGCCATCGTGGTGTCCCCCGTCAGGTTGAGCTGAAAAGGGGTCGCGCCCATCCGCCGCACCCAGACCGCCAGATTGGCTCCTCGCCAATCATCGGGCATGATGATTGCCAGGCGGCTCAAATCGTGGTGGAGCTGAAAGAAACTTGCCAGCATCATGGTCATGCCGTGCCAGGCGGTGAAAATGATGGGCTGGGATTCCGCCTGCAGAGCCTGGTAATATGTCATGCCCGACACTTCAAAGCGGGCTGTGCGCCGCACCGACCAGGACCAGGCTTGCAAAGCCCGGCCTAGAAAGCGGTCGCGCCAGGTGGGACGCCAGCCATCGGGGTAATCATCCTCGGACATAGGGTTACTCTTTCGGGGTGGGGCGATATTGCCAGCCGGCGCGCGCCAGACCGGCCACCAGATAATAGCTGGTGAGCAAAAACCAGGCGTGGATGAAGGTGAGCTGAAAAAGCGCCAGGAGGGCGATGCCGGATGCCATCAGAGCTGAGGCGCGATTGGAGAAAACCCAGGGCAGGGGGGGGAAACGGATCAGGCTGACCATCAGCAGGCTGATGATAATGACCAAAACAGGGAAGAAGGTATCGGGGATAAACGTCCCATCTGAGGCCAGGTCAGCCAGGACGGCCAGAGCGAGAGTCGCCCCGCCAGTGGAGATGGTCAGGCCGAGGGAGTCTTGTTGCCCTTTTTTGACCGGCAACAGGTTGAAACGCGCCAGACGAAACGCGCCGCCTAAAGGAGACACCAGGGCGATGCCCCACACCCACCAGGCATCTTGCCCCGCCTGGTGCAGGTGCATGAAGAGCAAAACGGCCGGGGCCGCCCCCAAACTGACCATATCCACCAGTGAATCAAGTTGCAGCCCAAAGGAACTGCCGGCGTTGAGCCGCCGTGCCAGGGAGCCATCGAACAGATCGAGGACATAGCTGGTTAGAATGAGCGCACCGGCCTGCCTCAACTCACCGGTGGCAGCAGAGAGCAGGGAAAGAACGCCACACGAAAGCGAAAGAAAGGTGATGCTATTGGGGATCAGGTAGCGATAGGGGCTGTTCCGCATGGGGGGGAGTTCCTGGGGTAAGGCGGGCCAGGGGGGTGAGTCCGCCAAAGACAGATTGCCCTACCTGGGCGATGATGTGGGCTTCCAGGGGGAGGAAAAGATCGACGCGTGATCCAAAGCGAATCAAGCCAAAGCGTTGGCCGGTTTGCACCTGAGCGCCCGGTTGCAGGTAGTTGACACAACGCCGGGCCATGATGCCGGCGATTTGCTTCACCAGGTAACGGCCGGCCGGGCCAGCATCTACCACCATGGAGATATGCTCGTTAACCTCCGAGGCCTCCGGCCGAAAAGCTTGTCGAAACTGGCCGGGGGTGTGCACCACTTGAACAACCCGCCCACCCAGGGGAATACGTTGCACATGCACATTGTAAACATCCAGGAAAATGCTGATGCGCCGTACCCGCGTCTGCAAAAAGCGTCCTTCCTGCTCCTCGACAATGGCCACTACCTGCCCATCCCCCGGCGCAACCACCACCCCGGCTTCTTGCAACGGCCGGCGATTAGGGTCGCGGAAAAACCACAGCACCGCCAGCCAGAGAAACCCAGTCATGCCCAGCAGGCCCAAAGCGAGGGGGTGCCTTGACCAGAGCCAGAGGACCCCGACCATGACCAGGCCGGCCGTCGCCACCAGCAAACTGATGCCGCTGCCTTCGGCAAAAGGCCAGACGCGGTCGGCCCCATAGGTTGGCTTCATTCACACCTCGTTATGCCTGGTCGGCCGGCCCACTCTGCTGGGTGAGCGGCTGGGCGGGTACACTGGCGAAGATTTTAACATTGGCGCAGATATAGAGCAAGATGGCCGAAGCGCCGTGGGGCGTTGCGGCGTTCGCCGCCGGCCGGGGGCTTTGGTACACTTACACGCTATGAGTGAACGCAAACGCTTCCCGGTCATCGTCAGTTTACTGGCCGTGGCGCTGGTCGCCGTGGCCGTTTTGGGCATCACCCGTCTCTATCGCGGCGACAACCGTTTGTTGCGTCAAGTGGTGATGGACGAAGCCATCATCACGCCCAACGCCGATGGCGTCACCGATGCAACCCGCCTGGCGTATGAGTTGACGCGCAATGCGGCGGTGTCCATCTATTTTGAAAATGAAGCCGGCCAACGCTTTTACTTCCGTGATAGCCGGCCGCGCGGGGCAGACAGCTACGAAGTCCTCTTCAGCGGCGTGGTTAACGGCTTCCGCCAGCCCGATGAGATAGGGGAGGGGGAAGTGTTGGCCCGCCTGTTGCCTGATGGACGTTACACCTGGGTGGTGGAAGCGGTGGACGAGGCCGGGGTGAAGGAGCAGGCCACGGGCGTCCTGACGATTCAGGACGCCGATACCACCCTGCCGGAGATG
Source organism: Anaerolineae bacterium (assembly GCA_034435495.1). GTDB lineage: Bacteria > Chloroflexota > Anaerolineae > Promineifilales > Promineifilaceae > DAOTXO01. The sequence continues at coordinate 47,581 of DAOTXO010000076.1, read as the reverse complement.
CGGGGCTTTGAGCTGGACAAAAGCGTTTTCACTCCCAATCGGGACGGGATTGACGACCGTCTGGTGGTGCAGTTCGATTTGCAAAAAGAGGCCACCACCCGCGTTTTTCTGCTGACACCTGAAGGGGCGGAGTTAGTCATCAGCGAATTAGATCGCAACGTGCCCCCCGGCGCGCCGGGCCGGCATTACTTCGATTATGAAGGCGGGGTGGATCAAGGTGTGGCCCCTCCACCTGATGGTCTCTATCAGATTGTGGCTTTGGCCGAAGATGCAGAGGGTCAGAAGATGCGGGTGGAAGCTCCGATTACGATTACATTTGGGGGTGTGCCGCGTGGCGAGATCATCTCCCCGGCCGCTTCCGATACCGTCCAGTTCAACGCCACGGCCGTGCAGCTGTGCGATACCTTGTTCTTTACCCTCACGGTGCAAAATTATGGCGAAACGCCCATCCGCACCACCGGCCCGGCCCCCGGCGTGGTGTACGATTCCGATTGGAACTACAACACACTGGGCTGGCCCACCGAGTCGGGGGCGTGGCGGGTAGCCATCGGTTACGAGAACGAAACCAGCAACTACCCCTATCGTTGGGCGCTGGGGGATGAGAGCGCCCTGGAGCTGATCGACGGCCATTATTACCTGATGCCGGGCCAGCGCGCTGTCGTCACGGGCGGCATTCGCGTGACCGGGTCGTTTGGTGTGCGCAACCCTCAGCCGATGTGGGCCGGCCTGATCCACGAGGATGTGGAAATCGCCCAATTCAACAACCGGGTTGATCCCAAAGAAGTCCTGGTGGATTTGCCCGACCCCGGCCACCTGGAAGCCTGCACCCCTCGCGACCTACCGTTGCGCGCCGCTACGCCGGCCGGCCCATAAGCGCGCCGGCCGAGGGATGAGTGAAAGGTAAATACTCCCTAGAGGACTTCCCCAAAATCCCCCCTCTGTCTACAATAAAAGCCAAACTCTGTCCGGCCGGCGTTTCCCGATGTTGCATGGATGAACGCCCCCTCAGGCGTGGATAGTTGGAGCAAATAAGGGTGCGAAAAGTCAAACAATGGTGGTGGTTCATCCTGGTTGGCCTGGGGTTGGCCGCCTGTCAGCCGGTTAATCCGTCGGCAGCGGTAGTGGAACGCACCGTGCCGGTGACACGTGAAACGGAGGTTGAGGTCACGCGGGAAGTCGTGGCGACGGTGCAGGTGGCGGTCGAAGTCACACGCGAGGTGTTCATTCCGGTGTCAGAAGCCATTCCTTCTTTGGGGACGGCCGAACGCCCCATCCAGTTGGTGCTGGCCCCCATGACCAGCCCTGAGGCTGTCGCGGAACGGGGCGCGGCTTTGGTGGCCGCGTTGGAAGAAGGCACAGGCTTGCGGTTCCAGTTGCAAACTCCACCCACTCACGCGGACGCCATCACGGCTGCCTGCGCCGCGCCGGCCGATACCCTGGCTTTTCTGCCCGCCATCAGCTTTGTGGTGGCCCATGATCTGTGTGACCTACAGGCCTGGCAGGCCGGCGTGCGCTTTGGCATTCCCTGGTCAGCCTCCATGGTTGTGGTGCGGGGAGGGCGTTCCCTGCGCACTTTGGAGGACCTGGCCGGTCAGACCTGGGGCGTCGCCAGCGAGCGCGATGTTGCCAGCTCCCTCTTCTTTCAGGCCCAATTGAAGGCGCTGGGCATCGAACCCGGTCCCATGACCACCTTTGACACCGACGCCGCCACGATGATCGCCCTTTTTGATGATCAGGTGCAGTTTGCCACGGCCGATTTTAAGCCCCCTCTTTTGCCCTTCAACGAACGTTTGTGGGTTTACGGCGAGGACGATCCTGAAATCTGGCGACGGGTGGCCTCAGCCCCCTTTCGCAGTGGCATCGGCTTCATCGTGGTGCAAGATTACCCGGAGCGCGGCGGCTATCACATCCGCGATGCGCGGGCGGCTGTGTTCGATGCTCGCCCCCTCATCTTTTCCGCCACCGTGATTCTAGCGCTGTCGGAACCTATTCCCAATGACGCCATTGCCTATGGGGCGCAGTTTCCCCTGGCTCTGGCGCGCTCCTTGGGGACATTTTTGGAGACCTACACCACCTCCGCGGCCTGCGCCCAATCTGTGTGCTCGGCCGACACCTTCCACTGGGAAGGTGTTGCCAGGATGGATGACGCCGCCTACGATCCGTTGCGCTTTGTGCAGCAGCAGTTGGAATTGAGCGATGATGTGTTTTTGACTTATTTGGAGCCGTAACTCTCTACCATGTTGGACGTGGCCGTTATTATTGTCAGTTGGAATGTGCGCCATTATCTGGCGGATTGTTTGCGCTCGGTGTATGTCGACCTGGCGCGCTTCAGTCTGCAAGGTGACGTGTGGGTGGTTGACAACGGCTCGACGGATGGCACCCTGGAATTTGTGCCCAACCTCTTCCCACGGGCCCATTTGATTGCCAATCAGGTCAATCGAGGGTTTGGAGCGGCCAACAACCAGGGGATGCGGGCGGCAGCAGCCTGGGAGCCGCGTTACTACTTTTTGTTGAACCCCGATACGGTGGTGCGCCCAGGCGCGATTGCTCAATTGGTGCGTTGCCTGGATAGCGATTCCCACATCGGCATGGTTGGGCCGCGTCTGGTGTATGGCAACGGACAGTTTCAGCATAGCGCCTTTGCTTTTCCGGGCCTGGCGCAGCTGATGTTTGAGTTTTTGCCCATGCCGGCCCGCCTCTACGAGACGCCGCTCAATGGGCGCTACGCCCGCAGCTTGTATTACATGGATAACCGCCCGTTTCCGGTGGGCCATCCGCTGGGAGCCGCCATGATGGTGCGGCGTGATGTGGCGGAGGCCACTGGCGGTTTTGATGAAACGTATCACATGTACTGTGAGGAAATTGATTGGGCGTGGCGCATTCACGTCGCCGGTTGGGGGGTTTTAACGGTTCCCTCAGCCGAGGTCATCCATTATGGGGGAGAAAGCACCCGTCAGGTGAAAGCGCAGTCGATTATCCAGCTATGGGAGAGTCGGGCGCATTTCTACCGCACGCGTTATGGCCCTCTGCGCCTGGGTGTGGCGCGCCTGATTGTCAAGACAGGGCTGGCTGTCCGGGCGGCGCAGGCGGAGTCAACCGAGCTAAAAACAGCCTATCAGCGCGCCGCGCTGGCGTGGAAGTAATCCCTGAATGCAACTCACCGCGATTGTTCTGACGCTGAATGAAGCAGCGCACATAGCCGATTGTCTATCGAGCCTGCAGTGGGCTGATCGGTGGGTGGTGGTCGATTCCTACAGCCAGGATGCGACAGCGGCTCTGGCCCAGGCCCATGGGGCTGAAGTCATTTATGCCCGTTTTGAAAATTACGCTCAACAGCGCAACGCTGCCTTGCAGGCGGTGACGACGGATTGGGTGTTGTTTGTGGATGCCGACGAACGCGGCACGCCGGCCTTGGGGCAGGAGGTACGGGAGGTCATGGCCGGCCGGCCCGAAATGGGCTGGTATGTGCCACGCCATAATTACATTTTCGGCCGGTTGACGCAAGGGGCCGGCTGGTATCCTGATTATCAGCTGCGCCTCTTCCGGCACGGATATGTCCACTACGAGCGGCCGGTGCACGAGGTGGCTGTAGTGGATGGGCCGATAGGTTATTTGCAACACCCCCTGATCCATTATAATTACCGCGATCCGGCGCATTTTCACGCCAAGCAACGCGCTTACACGGCGCATGAGATTGCGCGCTTACGTCAAGAGGGTATTCAGCCACACTGGTATACCCCATGGGTGCAACCGGCGCGCCATTTCTGGTGGCGTTTCGCCACCTTGCAGGGCTATCGCGATGGCTGGCACGGAGTGCGTTTAAGTTTGTACCTGGCCTACTATGAGTGGGTAAAATATCGCATGTTGCGGCGTCCGGCCGCCTCCTTCCAACACAGGGCGTGATGGTAGGGTTGAAACAAAAGCCGATTGTGTTTGGTGTAGCCGGCGGCACCGGCTCAGGTAAAACCACCGTGGCGTGGCAGATTCTGCGGGCGGTGGAGTCCACTCAGGCTGCCTATCTGCCTCACGATGCCTATTATCGCGACAATCCCCATTTAAGCTTTGAAGATCGGACGCAAATCAACTACGATCACCCGGACTCTCTGGAAACGGACTTACTGGTAACCCATATCCAGCAGCTTTTGGCCGGGCAGGCGATTGAGATGCCGGTCTACGACTTTGTGCAACATCGGCGCACTCAGGAAACGGTGACCATTCTACCCCGGCCGCTGATCCTGGTGGAAGGCATTTTGGTTTTCACCCACGCAGCTTTGCGGGCCTTGATGGATATTCGCGTTTATGTTGAAGTGGATGCCGATGTACGGGTTCTGCGCCGGCTGACGCGGGATATGGAGGAGCGAGGGCGGTCGCTGGATTCCATTATGCACCAATACCTGGAGACGGTGCGCCCCATGCACTTGACATTTGTGGAACCCAGCAAGCGCTACGCTGACATCATCATCCCTGAAGGAGGGATGAATGAGGTGGCGATGGCCATGGTGGTTTCGCGGTTGCGCGAGTTGCTGGCTACATAATTGCGCGGCGCGCCCCTGAGGCGCGCATTGCCCAGGTCAGGCTGGCGCGTTGCAACACCAACTCAACCACTTCTCCGGCCGGCAACAGGGCCAGAACATGCCGGCCGGCTTCGTCCTCCCATTGCCGCCCCTGCCCGACGGAGAGCCAGCGACCGTTGTGCTCAATTTGCTGCACGCGCACTTCCCCATTCAGAGCAAAAACGCATTGGACGGCGACGGCTTCCATAAACTTGGGGTGCTCTCAGGCCCGACGCAATGACCGTCGCCACATCAGGATGACGACGCCAACCAGAGCCAGGGCCCCCAACCCCCCAGCGAGAATACTGCTGCCGGCCGGTTTGCCCTCCAAAGAGGACAGGGAGACATCTGTCGGCTGCTCCACTTCGACTGTTGCCATAGCCGTGGCTACGGCCGAAGCGCCGGTGGCTTCGCTGGCCGTCCAGGTGGCAAAGTAGGTGGAAGTGATCTCCGGCAGGTCGCTGATGGTCAGACCCAAATCCAGGTTGTTGACGGTTGCGCCCGGGGCCAGATCGTAGGCTACATCTTCAAAGATGAGACCCAACAAGCTGTCTTCCAGGGTGTGGAGCGAAAGCGTCACCGGCCCGGTGTTGGCGACAGTGTAGCAGAAGTAAACTGTCGCGCCGAAGGGAATGATCAGGTCACTGGTTGCGCCGCAGGTGTCGGCTTCGACGCTGACGGTGGTGGTCAGAACAATGGAGGCAGAGTCGCTGGGAACGACAGTCAGGGTCAGGGCGTCTGTCGTTGCGGCATCGCCAAAGAAGGTGAAATCTCCATTCACAGAGTTGCCCGCTCCATAAAGAATAGCGTCGGTGGGGGTGAGGGGCGCTGTCCAGCCAAAAGTGAAGATGACTTCGTTGTTATCATCTGCCGGCTTGGGCTGGCTGTGAGTGATCTCTTCCGATTCCACATAGGTGTCGTCGCTCAGGGAGAGAATCTCGCCGCTGGTGGTGGAAACGTTGAAACCGCCGGCCGGCGCGGGAGCATCGGGATTGAGCGCCTGCCCGCCGGCAATGGTCAGGGAGTAGAGATAGGTGTGGCCGGCTACCACGGTGGTGGGGCCGGTCAGTGAGACTTCCGGGACAGTACCGCCGTTGTGACAGATAGAGCAGGTGTTCCCGCCGCCGTGGGCCGGGTCGGGGTTGCCCGAATAGCCAATGCGCCCGGAACTCAAGGCGCGCACGGCCGGGGTAGCGATGAGAGCGAACAGGAAAAGTAGCAGGAAGCCGCCTGCCAGAAATTTGCTTTGCATCCTAATCCTCATGTTATGTGATGGCATCGCCGGCCGGCCGAACCTAAATTGACGACCTAGGGCGATAGTTCTGATCCACTATAGTAGCGGATGCCGCGCTGTTTGCCACCTTGCGCCCCGTCTTATGGTGGGGCCAGGAAGGGCACAATGGTCTGGAACAACGCCAGCAGCGCCAGGCCGCTTAATCCCAGGCTCAATCCCAGCGGCAACCCGTAGAGGAGGGCCGGACGCACCCGCCCCAGGGGACGCAACAGCGTCGCCCAACTTACCGCGACCGCCAGGCTGATCGGGATTAACGAAGGGAAAAAGTAGCGCCCCTGGTGTTGCACATAGGTTATATTGTAACCTAAAAACAAGGTTATGTTGAGCAGTACCAAAGCGCCGAATAAAAGAACCAGGCTACGCTGCGGTTCTAAGCGCCAGTCGACCGGCCGCCGCCACACCGCCAGCAGCCACCCAACGCCCGTCAGCAGCGTGAAGAGCGCCAGCGCCAGGTAAAAACGGGGCGGCAGCGGGGCGGCCATCCAGCCGAACTGGCCCCAAAAACTCTGAAAGGTGGTGCGGCCCAGCGCCGTTAGAACGCTTCCCAGCCCCCGCTCAGCAACCCAGTCGGCGGTCGTGGGCTGCCCCACCACTACCCGGTCGTGGGCGGCGATTCCGAATGGGTCGAGGCCTGGGTAAACCCAGATGTTGCGCAACCACCACAGGCCACCCAGACACAAGGCCAGCCCCAGCACACGCCCCAACACCGGCCACAGGGCTGCTCGTTGTCCCCGATAGAGCCTGAAGAGCGCCAGCGTCACAATGGGAGCCATCAGATAGGCGGTCACTTTGGTCAAAAAAGCTGCCCCCAACAGCCCCCCCAACAACCACTGCGAGCGCCGGCCGAAGCGAGTCGGGTCAGGCTGGGGGGTGAAGAGGGACACCAGCTGCCACCAGATGGCGGCAATCAACAGCTCGGCCAGGCTGTCATTGTTGACGGCGCTGAGCATGGCGATATGCTGGGGCAGGAAGGCGACAAAGCCGGCCGCGCTGAGCGCCAGCCAGGGAGCTGCCGGGCGTAGCCGCAAACCGATAGCGTAGGTCAGGAGAACGACGCCCCCCCCCATCAGGACAGAGACCAGACGCAACGCTTCTAACCGGCCGTCGGTCAGCCAAAAGACGGGGGTGAGCGCCAGATAGTAAAGGGGCGGCTGGTAATCCTCATAGGCAAACGCCTGGGTGACAGGGTAGCCGGCCGCGAAGCGTTGACCGATCACCTCAGCCTGATAGACCTGGTCATAGTCACCGACCTGCATGACGGGCCAACGGCCGGCCGCCAGCTGGCGCACATAGTTGTAATGGGCCGGCTCATCCGGAGCCTGCCAGTCGGGGGTATACAAAGCATACAGCGCGCCCACACTCAGGTAGACCGTTAGGACGAGAAGAATACCCAGATGATGCCGCATAGAGGCTGATCTTACCTGATTTAAGCGCAGGTGACAGGTCGCCAGCGTGGCGTTTGGTGGACGCCGGCCGGCTAGATAAGGGGCAAGATGGGACAACGTTACAAGACCAGGGGCCGCCGCGCCGATGATTCTTCGCCGCCGGCCCTGCGCCACGAGGTCTGTCAGAATAAAAGTTGACAAAAAACTGCTATTGAAGAATAATGTTCTGAATCTTGATTTACAAACAGAATAATATTGACTCATAGGATTAGAAAATGGTACAATCTTTTCATACGATAACACTGGACGATAGCGACCGGGCTATCTTGCAGATCATTCAGGGACAGGGGCGCATTAGCAACGCTGACCTGGCGCGCCAGATTCATCTCTCACCGCCGGCCACCCACGCCCGCCTGCGCCGTTTGGAAGAAATTGGTTTGATCGACGACTACGTCGCCCGTCTCAACCGGGAACGGTTGGGGTATGACATGCTGTGCTTTGTGCATGTAAGCCTGCAACTCCACCAGTTTGAGCATGTGCAGCAATTCCGTTTGGCGGTCATGGGGATGCCGGAGGTGTTGGAATGTTGTCATGTGACAGGCGAGTTTGACTACCTGCTCAAGGTCGTCATTCGCAATCGGCAGGACCTGGAGCGGTTCATTGTGCGCCAGCTGACCCCTCTGCCGGGTGTCGCCCGAATTCACACCAGTCTGGTGTTGAGCGAAGTTAAATCCACAACCCGATTGCCGTTGCCCCCGACCGCCATGTGAGAATACACCCCGGCGGGTTGGCGACGGCGCAAAACAAAGCGAGGTGCGTATGTCCAACCCGGTGTGGCGTCAAGTGGAAGATTGGCGGCCGGCCGAAGCATTCGACGGCGTCAACCCCTCTATCAGCGATTCGGCAACCTTCGTCTTTCGCAGCCCGGCAACCATGAAAACGTTGTTCGAGCATGGGATCGAAGGGTGCTTTCTCTACTCCCGCCACTGGAACCCCAGCAACAAAGCCCTGGCAACAGCCCTGGCGCATCTGGAAGGGAGTGAAGCGGCGCAGGTGACCGCTTCAGGCATGGCAGCTATCAGTTCCACCGTGTTGCAACTGTGTCAGGCGGGAGACGAGATCTTGTCCAGCCGTATGGTGTATGGCGGAACCTACGCCTTGTTCAAGAATTTCCTGCCCCGTTTGGGAATCCGTGTGCGCTTTGTCAATATGCTAGACCTGGCTGTGGTGGAAGCTGCCCTCACGCCGCGCACACGTGTCATCTACACCGAATCGGTGAGCAACCCTATGTTGGAGGTGGCGGATATACCCGCTTTAGGCCGGCTGGCGGATGCCCATGGCGTGACCCTGGTCGTGGACAATACATTTAGCCCCCTCATCCTGTCGCCGCTGCAATTAGGGGCGCATGTGGTGGTGCACAGCCTGACCAAATTTATCAATGGGGCCAGTGATTGTGTGGCTGGTGCGGTCTGTGCCTCAGCAGAGTTCATTCACCGCCTGACCGATGTCAACCATGGGGCTTCGATGTTGTTGGGGCCAGCGTTGGACAGTTTTCGCGCCGCCGGCATCCTGAAGAATTTGCATACGCTTCCCTTGCGGATGCGTCGCCACAGCGCCAACGCTCTGGCGGTGGCGCAACAGCTACAAGAGTGGGGGCTGAAAGTGCATTATCCGGGCCTGCCAGCTCACCCGCAACAGGCCTTCTTGCAGGCTTTGGGCCGGCCGGAATACGGCTCTGGCGGCATCTGGGTCTTGGATGTGGGGCAGGAGGAACAAGCGCAGGCCCTGATGATAGCCCTCCAGGAGGCGCATGTCGGCTATCTGGCGGTGAGCCTGGGCTTTCACAAAACGTTGTTCAGCCTGCCCGGCAGCAGCACATCCTCCGAAATTCCGCCCCAGGAACAGGCCGAGATGGGGCTGAGCCAGGGTATGATCCGCTTTTCAATGGGGCTGGATGAAGATATCGACCTCACCCTGGAGCGATTTCACTGCTGTCTGGAGAGGCTGGCGTTGTTGCCCCGGCCGGCCGTCGCCCCGGCGTGACAATGGTTAAAGCTCAGACTCTGCGTAGGGATGGTCGGCCAGGGTTATCAACACCTTGTCAACCCGCCGACCATCCATATCCACCACCTCAAAGCGTAGCCCTTCCCAGGTGAACACCTGGCCCACTGTGGGAAGGGCGCGCACCTGGTAGATGAAGAAGCCGGCCACCGTTTGATAAAAGTTCAAATCCTCATCTGGCAGGACGTCGAGGTCGAAAATTTGTTTCAGTTTATCAACGGGCAACGCGCCATCCACCAACCAGGAGCCATCACCCCGGCGGGTGGCGCGAGGTTCGTCGCTTGTTTGGGGACCAGGCAGATCACCCACAATCGCTTCCAGAATGTCATTGAGCGTCACCAGCCCTTGAATGCCCCCATATTCATCCACCACCAGGGCCAGATGGGTTGCTTCCTGTTTGAAAAGCTCCAACATTTTCAGGACGGACAGGGTTTCGGGTACAAATAACGCCGGTTGCAACAAGCCTGGCAAATCAAAGGGTTCTCCGCGCAACTGTTGGGCCAACAAATCTTTGGCTTGTACCAGACCTAAAACATGATCCAGCTCCTCGCGGATGACGGGGAAGCGCGTGTGCTGACTGTGTAGCAACCGCTCACGCGTCTCGGCCGCCGGCTCATCCGCATCCAGACAGACAATTTGTGGGCGTGGGGTCATGACGGAGCTGACGCGCCGGTCGTCCAGACGCAACACGCTTTCGATCAATTCCTGTTCCGCTACGGCAAAAACGCCACTTTGGGTTCCTTGTTGCAAGAGAATTTTGACTTCCTCTTCCGTCACCGGCGGGTCCTCCACGTTGAGACGCACCCCTAACAGGCGCAGGGTGGCGTCGGTGGAAAAGCTGAGCAGACGCACTACAGGCGAGGTCAGGCGGGACAGTTGGCGCATAGGGCGCGCGACCCCCATGGCAATTCCCTCGGCGTTGTTAAGGCCCAGCCGCTTGGGAACCAGTTCACCGATGACGAGGGAGAAGTAGGTGATAACCAGAACAACGATCCCCACCCCCAACGCCTCGCTGTAGGGGGCCAGAACGGGGAAGGTGTTCAGGCCAGCGGCAATCTTTTCCGCCAGCGTGGCCCCGCCAAAGGCGCCGGCCAAAATGCCGACTAGCGTGATGCCAATCTGGATGGTGGCCAGGAATTGGTTGGGGTTGGTTGTCAAATCCAACGCCGCTTGCGCCCGGGCATCTCCTTCTTCCGCCCATTGTTGAAGCCGAATTTTGCGAGCCGAAACGACGGCTATCTCTGACATGGCCAGAATGCCGTTAGCTACCAGGAGCAAGAAGATGATCATGATCTCAAACAAGACTTGACTCATGCAGTGCACCTCTATCGGAGGCTATAACGTAAACAGGGCGGGCTTTATGCCCGCCCTGTTGTTGAGGTGGCGACAAATCAACATCATGTAGATGGGTGGCCCAGACGGCTTAATTCGTCGGTCGCCAGGCGTTCATCCAGCTTTTTGAACAGCGGTTGGGGCGCGGGCAATCGCCGGCCGGCCGGAATGACACGCCATTCCCACCGCCCTATAGCCTCAGCTGGATGGTAGGTGAGCGCCGCGTGGGAGTGGGCAACTTCATGGTAGGTTTCCACTTTTTGTTGACCGAAGAGCACCCCTTCCTCGCCTAGCATGGTGTGGAGTTGTTGGCAAGTGAAGGGCAAAATAGGGGCCAGTAAGGTTTTGAGGCCGCTGATCGTTTGCAGCGCCACATAGAGGGCGTGACCGGCAGCGGCCGGCTCCTCTTTGATGTGCAACCAGGGACTGGTCCGCTCCAGATAGCGGTTGACCAGGGTGGAGAGGCGCAACGCTTCGGTGGCAGCGGCGCGGAATTTGCACCCGTCGTAGAAAGCGGCCACCGTCTCAAAGCCGGCGTCGAGGGCGTTCAGCAGCTCCTCATCTTCAGCGTTGAGCGGGGCGGGTTCGGGCACAACTCCCTGGAAATAGCGCTGGATCATGTTCAAGACGCGATTGACCAGGTTGCCCCAATTGGCGACCAGCTCGCTGTTGTTGCGTTCCACATACCCTTCCCATGACCAGTCGCTGTCGCGGGTCTCCGGCATGGTGACGGTCAGGTAGTAGCGCAGGGGGTCAGGGTCATGGCGCGTCAGGGCGTCGATCATCCACACACCCCAGTTCATGCTGCCGCTGATCTTGCGCCCTTCCATGTTCATAAACTCATTGGCCGGCACATCGTAGGGTAAATTCAGGCGTATCTGGGGATCGTGGCTATACAGGTCTTGCACCCCCAGCAGTTCGGCCGGCCAGAAGATGGTGTGGAAGGGAATGTTATCTTTGCCGATAAAGTAAACGGTGCGCGCCTGGGGATTTTGCCACCATTGTCGCCAGGCGTCGGGCGTGCCCTGATTATGCGCCCATTCGATGGCCGCCGACAGATAGCCGATGACCGCCTCGAACCAGACGTACAGGACTTTGTTTTCGTAGCCGGGCAAATCGACAGGAACAGGAATGCCCCAATCCATGTCCCGCGTGACCGCGCGCGGAATCAACCCCTCCCGCACAAAATTGCGGGCAAAGTTGATCACCTGGGGCCGCCAATGTTCTTTGTTGGCGTCGTTCAGCCATGCCGCCAACCCCTGCTCCGCCAGAGCGGGCAAATCGAGAAAAAAATGCTCCGTGTCGCGCAGTTCCAGCCGACTATCATCGCGCTTGCTGCGGGGGTGAATGAGCTGAGCGGCGCTCTCGAAGAGGGTGTTACAGTTGTCACATTGATCGCCGCGCGCCCGCGTGTAGCCGCACACCGGGCAGGTTCCCTCCACATAGCGGTCGGGGAGAAACTTGCCGGCCGTAGGCGAATACATTTGGGGCGTCACCTTGCGAAAAAGATACTCCCCTTCCAGCAGTTTAAGAAAGATGTCCTGGGAGACGCGATGATGGTTTTCGGTGTCGGTGTGGGTGAAGAGGTCGTAGCTCAGCCCCAACTGTTGAAAGGTTTCCAGGAAGCGCGCGTGGTAATGTTCAAACACCGCGCGCGGTGTTTGACCCAACTCATCCGCTTTAACGGTCACCGGGGTTCCGTGGCTATCGGAGCCGGAGACCATCAGGACATGGTTGCCTTGCAGGCGGTGGTAGCGGGCGTAAATATCGGCCGGCAGATAGGAGCCGGTGACGTTGCCCTGGTGGATGTCAGCATTGGCGTAGGGCCAGGCCACGCAGACGAGAATGTATTCACCAGACATAGTTGAGAGGGTTCACATGGAAGCGCCGGCCGGAAAGCTTATTCGTCCTCGTCTTCCTCAAGCAACTCTTCATCCAGGTCATCTTCAATATCAACTTCTTCGTGAATCTCCGCGATCAACTCGGAGAGCAGCTCAAAGTCATCTTCATTGATAGGCAGGAAAACATTGGGCTGGCGCAGGCGTGAACGATAGTTAGGCAAGCTTTCCAGCTCGACCGAATCGAGGGGCACAGCGCTTTTCACTTCAGTGATGTGGGCGTCGGGATCAATCGGGTAGATCCAGATCAACGCTTCTTCATCGGAGCCAAACATATACTCTTTGGCGGGGGCTTCCTTGGGCCGGCCGGTGACTGTGGCGACCGCAAAGAAGACGGCCGCCTCCACCGCATAGTACACCAACCGGTCATCTGGTTGCAGCTGGGTATTCAGCGGCGCGGCGGCAATGCGTTGTTGCAGACCTGGAATGGAGAGATTGTCATCTGCGACATTGACCGTCTTGATCATGAAATTGATCTGGCGACCAGGAATGCTGTTATGGCGGCGCGAAGGGCGCTGAGCTTCCTGTTCAGCCAGAATATTTTCCCAGATGCGCTCTTGAATATTGACATTCAAAGCCGCTTCTGTGCCGTCCTGATAGCGCACGGTCATCTGTGGGCCGTTGATACTCAGAACGGTGTACTTCCCTTTCCGGTTGGCGTATGTCTTATTAACCTCGAACACGTTCCTCTTTGCTCCAATGAAAAGAGTGACTGGTCCAGCTGACAGCAAGCGCTCCTTGACCGGCCTATAGTTTAGCTTGAAGCATGGGCTGTGACAACTGACAAATCGCTTTCAGCCAGGCTGAAACAATAGTTGGGCCGAGGAGTTCAGTCCGGGGAGGAGGGGGGGGCCGGTTCGGCCGGGGCTATACCAGGTTTGGTCGGCGCGACCGGCCGGCTAAGACGCGCTATGAGCAGGAGAGCCATCAGCAAGATCGCCAGGCAGACGATCTGCACAAGGTGGTAGCCGCCGGCCGTCAGGGGGGTGTTGGCGCGGTAAGCATCCGTTATCAGGCGGCCGGCGCTATAAACAGACAGAGTCAGCAGAGCCAACTGGCCGGGGAAAGCGGATTGGTCAGCCAAACGCAACCAGACCCCCAACGCGCCCAATCCAACCAGCATCTCATACAGTTGGACAGGATGGCGCAAAGTGCCATGAATAGGCAGCGCCCAGGGAACAGCGGTGAAATCGCCCAGGCCAGGCCCGCCGACAAAATCCGCCAGACTGATGATCATCAGGCCGAGGATGAGGCCTGGGGTGAGAGCATCCAGCGTTTCCCAGCCGCCCAGCCGCCGGGCGCGGGCATAGAACAGCGCCGTCAGCCCAGCCACAATCAGGCCCCCCCAGACATTATACCCGGTGTTCAAGGGCCAGATAATGCCCAGCAGATTATTCTGGTAGGCGTTCCAATGGAGAAAGACAAAGGTGAGGCGCGCCCCCACGAAGCCGGCCAGCAAAGCGTAGGTCGCCAGGTTGTAAAGGGCGACATGGTTGAGCCGCCGCCGGCGCGCCGCTTGTTCCACCATACTCAGGGCCAGGTAAATGCCCAGAATATAGATCAGGCCGGCAGTGGGGAAGGTGAAGCGCCCAAGTGACAGAGTGGGAAACATAGCCCAATTACGGCAGCATTTTTTCCAGCCGGTCTAGCATGACGGCTTCATTGACAATGCCGATGATGCGATCTTGCACCACACCCTGGCTATCGATGAAGAAGGTGGAGGGCAGGGCCGAGACTTGGTACAAACTGGCCGTAGCCGCGCTATCGTCCAGCAGAATGGGGTAAGTCACGCCCATTTCCAGGATGAAGCTAGTGACGCGATCCGCCGGTTCGCTGTTGTTGACGCCGATGACCAGCACCGAGCCGTTGTATTGACGCCAAACGTTTTGCAGATCGGGCATCTCGATGCGGCACGGGCCACACCAGGTGGCCCAAAAGTTGAGAATGATGGGCCGGCCGCGTAAATCGCTCAGATTGACCTCTTCCCCTTGTAGATTGGTCAGGCTGAAGTCGGGAGCCAGATAGCCGGAGAGGGGGCCGGCCGGCAAGGCGTTCGTATCCAGCGGCAGCGGCGCGCTTTCGCGTGAGTAGACGATCCAGGCTGAGCCAAGCAGGGCGCTCACCACCCAAACGAAGGCCCACATCAACCGCACCTCAGGACGCATAGCTTTAATTCCCCCACACAGGCAGGGCCATGGCTGGCGTCAGACCGGCAAGATGGGGCGACTCCAGCGCCGGCCGGCCCGTCAGATCATAAGTCAACGCGCCGTCCACGACAATGGGAACCAACTCTCCCACCGGCAGTTCGCCGGGGATGAAGACCAGGCCATCGATTTCCGGCGCGTCGCGATAGGTGCGCCCAATAGAAACACCGTCGCCATAGCCTTCGACTAAAACGGGCAGGGTGCGCCCCACCTGGGCCTGATTGCGGGCCAGAGAGATGGGTTGCTGCAATGCCATCAACGCCTCACGCCGCGCCTCTTTCACCTCTTCCGGCACATGCCAGGCAACAGAGGCAGAGGGGGTGGAGGCTTCATAGGAGTAAGTGAAAACGCCAAAGCGGTCGAAGCGCAAATCCTGCACAAAAGTTTTCAGGGCGTCGAACTCCTCATCCGTTTCCCCTGGATACCCGACAATGAAGGTGGTGCGGATGGCGATATCGGGCATAGCCTGGCGCAGCTTTTCCAACGTGCGGTAGACCCACTCGATGTTGGCCGGCCGGCGCATCCGCTTCAAGGTCTCCCGATGTCCATGTTGCAGCGGAATATCCAGATAGGGCAAAATCTGCGGGTGGCGCGCCATGACCTCGATCAGCTCGTCCGTCACATAGCCGGGATAAGCATACATCAGACGAATCCAGGGGATGTCTGGGGCGGCATGGACCAGCGTAGACAGCAGGTGGGTGAGGCCGTTTTTCATCCCCAGATCATGCCCATAGTCGGTGGTATCCTGCGCGATGAGGATCAATTCCTGGACACCGGCCGCCTGTAAAGCCACTGCTTCCTGCACGATATGGAGAAGGGGACGGCTGACAAGCGTCCCTTTAATTTCTGGAATAGCGCAAAAAGCGCACGGCCGGCGACAACCATCGGCAATTTTCAGGTAGGCGCTGGCCCCTTGAATGGCGGCCCGTGTCACCCCCCGCTCATCCCGCCCCATGGCTGTGGCGTTTTCCGGCAAATGGTAGAGCGGTTCTGGGCGTTTGCGCCGTCGCAGTTCGTGGATGAACGGCACAATATCCATCCAGCGCCGCGTTCCGATCACCCCATCCAGGCCGGGAACCCAGGCCGTGACCTCCTGCCCATAGCGCTGCGCCATGCAGCCGGCCGCAATCACCAGCTGATCTTTCGCTTTGTGGGCCACCAACGCTTGCAGGGCGGCTATCGACTCCTGGCGGGCGCTTTCAATGAAGCCGCAGGTATTGACGATCAGAACGCTGGCTTCTTGCGCTTCGGGGACAGCCTCAAAACCAGACCGCGCCAACAGCGTCGCCATGCTTTCAGAATCGACGCTGTTTTTACTACAGCCCAGGCTGAGCAGATAGAATTGACGCTTGCGTCTGGCTTTGCTCATGGATGCTCCACAGGGGGGATCGAGGAATCGATCCAAAGGTCAGGGGGTGGTTTGCCAGGTGCGCTCCACCACCTCGGCGCGCCCCCCCAACCGCCCCAGGCGCACGCCGTTGATGGTGATGTCTGCCCCAATGGCGTTGGCAGTCTTCAAATAAGCTTCCTGCTGCGCCGTGTAGATAAATTGGTCGCCCGCCCGCGCCAGACCTTCGTAGGTGATTTCGCCGTCAATACGAACTTGAATCCAATTGCGTTCTGTGATGGTGATCTCCAGCTCAATAATGGTCAGGGGGTCGGGCAAGGCCGGGGGGGTGGGGGTGACAGTGGGTAGCCCTTCGGCAATGTTGCGGCTAGTGGAGGTAATCGTCCCGGCCGGTGTAGGCACAGGCGCCAGACCGCTTTCCAGGGTGACAACCGGCAACCCGGTTTCTGAAGCCTCGTCCCCACGGTTCAGCAGTTCCTGCACCACCCCCACCACGTTGAATTCACGGCTGTCAGCCACAAAAAACCGGCTGGCTACCAGGCCAATGGCGATTAACAGAGCGATGATGATGACGATGCGTATCCATGACTCTGTTCGGCCCGTCTCGCCGGCCGGGTTCATCTCCAGGTTAACGGGATTGAAAAAGGGGCTCTCTCCGCCTGCGACTGTCGGCAACGTTTGGGCCGGGGTGTTGGGGGCGGCCGGCGCGCCGACCGGGGCCACATAGTGCGCCTGCCGCGCTTCATAATGATCCAACAACGGCTGAGGATCGAGGTGCAAAAAGCGGGCGTAATTGCGCAGATAACCCCGCACATGCACTGGTGAGGGTAACACATGATAGTTACCCTGCTCCAGCGCCTCTAGAAAGCGGGGCGTGATGCGGAGTTGTTGCTGAACGTCGGTCAGCGACAACCCCCGCGCTTCACGCGCTTCACGCAGAATGGCGCCTAACTCGTCCACACGGATGGTATATAAGGAAGCTCAACAGGTGGTGGGTGACCCGACACCCTAACCTGTTGCACATCCAGGGGGAGAAAACACGGCGATCAGGCGAGACGCCCACCATCACGCTCCGGCGGCCTCGTCATCTTCTTCCTGCGAGTGGATCACAACTTTCAACTCCGGCCGGAACAGTTTATCCAGACGTACCACAACGCTATGTTCGCCTAATTGGCGTAATGCCGGGCTTTCAATTTTGCGGCGGTCAATGTCGATGCCTAAAGCCGCGTTGAGTTTGTCGGCAATGTCGTGGGTGGTGATGGAACCATACAGCTTGCCCGTTTCGCCCGCCCGCGCTTTGAAATCCAATTTAAGAGCGCTGATTTTCTCTGCCAAACCCTGATATTCAGACCGGATCTGGGCGCGCCGCGCCTCGGCGCGCGCACGCCAGGCCCGGGCCTGTTCCAGAGCTTTGGGGGTGGCCACCTCGGCCAGACCGCGTGGGATCAGGTAGTTGCGGCCAAAACCTGGAGCAACTTTATGCACTTCCCCGGCGTACCCCAGGTTTTCGACATCTTCTTTCAATAACACCTTCATGATACTTCGTTCTCCATAGCATGGAATTGCCAAAGGAAAATCTTACCAAACCAGAGGCGTTATGACAAATTAAGGTTGGCTGTGAGCCGGGTCGGTCGGATCGTAGCGAGGGAGGTGGATGTTGAAACGGAAGCCATCCGGCTGGGGTTGCTCCTCGAACAGGATCAATCCATGTTGAATATCAATCAAGGCGCGGGCAATCGCCAGGCTGGGGACAAGCGCCACGGTGGGGTTGAGGGTGGGCGGTGGGTGCATCGCCAGATATTCCCGAATCAACGCGCTGGCTTCTGACGACAAAGCGGCGCCTTCCAATTGCAACTCGAACACCACAACACGTTCTTGCAGAGCAGCCTTCAGGTGTAAGCTGCTGTTAGCCGATGTGCGTCCATAAGCCAGCGCCACCTGCGCCAGTCGGCGGAAAGCCTGAGTCAGCGTGCGCACTTCACCCCAGATCGGGGGTAGAGGCGTAGGCAGGTGGTTATGGATGGGTATCAAAGGGCGTTGGGACACGTTGCGCGCCTGTTGGCAGGCGCTGAGGAGCAACCTGTCTGGTTCCTGGATGGGGCCGGCGTGCAGTCGAAAGGCAGCTTCGCTGGCCCCAATCTGAATTTCCAGCAAGGTGGTGAAGTCATCCACCATCTCACTCAGGCGCTGACTGTCCTTTTGAATGTTCGCCAGGGTATATTGCAGGCCGGCCAGATTATCCGTCCGCATCAACGCCTGGGTCATTTCGCCGGCCGAGTTGGCGACCCGATTGAGAGGTTGCAAAACATCTTGATTTAACAGCAACAGAATTTGTTGTTTGAGGTCATCAAAACGTTGCACCGTGGCCTGCTGCCGACGGAAATACCGATCGAGCACGGTTTCCAGAATGAGGATTAACTCATTGGGGTTGTACGGTTTGGTCACGTACTCATCGACCCCCAGTTGACTGCCACGGTGGATATCCAGGATGTCGTTGTAACCGGTCAAAAAAACAAACGGCAGTTCAACCCAGGCATCATTTTGCCGCACCTGTTCCAGGAGATCGTAGCCGTTTAAGTCTGGCATCCCAATATCCGATAGAATCAGGTCTGGCTTGAATTGAGGCAATAGGTTGAGCGCGGCCTCGCCGCCGGCCGCTGTTTCCAACTGGTATTGATATTTGGAGGTCGCCTGGGTGATGATTTCTATCAGGGCTTGCCGTTGCTCCGGTTCATCTTCCACCACCAGAATACGAACAGCCGAGGGCGGTGCCTGGTGGGGGAGATAGGGGTTGTTGGACTCGTCGACCCGTAGCGGCAAACGGACAGTAAAAGTGCTGCCCTCACCTTCAACGCTGTGGGCTTCAATCGAACCGTGGTGCAAAGCTGCCAACCCTTGCGCGATGGTTAGCCCCAGACCGGCGCCTTGTTGTTCCATGTGTGAGCGGTTGTGTTGATAGAAAGGCTCAAACAACAGAGAGGCTGCTTCGGGTGGGAAACCAATACCGGTGTCACGAATTTGAATGGCGAGACAATCGGCCTCAACGGCGGCCGTCACATAAATGTCCCGCGTCTCTTTTTGTCGGGTGGTGAACTTGATAGCATTGTCGATCAGGTGTTCAAAAATAGCGCTTAGACTGGCCGGATGTCCGGTTAAAGGTGGGAGATCGGCCGGCAGGTTATCGTGAACCGTGATCCGGCGTCGAGCCAGCTCCGGGATGAACGCCTGCACCGCCTGTCGCACCAACGAGGCGGAGTCCTCGATCAGGCCAGAGTCTCGCTGAATCTGTTGCGCCAATGCTCCGGTTCTCAATTCCAACACCATCATCAAGTCCACTACCAGGCGTGTCAGGCGCTGGCTGCCAATCTGGATGCCGCGTAGAAATTCGTAGAGCTCCTGAGGGGTATCTTGGGCCGTCAACCGCTCGGCCAGAATCTCGTAGAAGGAGGTGACAAAGGTCAGCGGGGTTTGAAATTCATGTTGTAATTTACGTAGCAGGTCTTGTTTCAAGGCGCGTGTTTTTTCTTCACGCGCCATGCGCCGGCGCATGCCGATGTCCAGTTGCCCTTTGACTTGCTCCACGAAACGTTGATAATCCTCAATCGGCTTGGTGATATATAGCTCAGCCCCGCTGAGCCGGCCGCGATAGATGTCGTCACGGCTGCTATAGGCGGTCAGGAAAATAAACGGCACATGCACCAGACCGGCGCGCTGCCGCACCTGTTCGAGAAAATCGTAGCCGTTCAAGCGCGGCATCCGAATATCTGAAATAATGAGGTCAGGGGTGGCGTGTTCCAAAATAGCCAGACCCTCTTCGCCATTGGTCGCTTGCAACACCGTGACAACGTAATCAACCAGGTCCAATTCTAAAATACCTGCCACGCCATCCAGGATGGCAAGATCATCTTCGACTAGAAGAATGGTCGCTGGTAGCGGAGAGGGGTGTATAGGGTCTTCCATCATCCTGGAGAGTTTGGTGGGTCGGACATAGCCAGGCCCGGTGGCAAGTATTTAAGACCAGATAACGTTATAATACACGCCATGCTAGCGAACATGCTCCCATTATCTGAGGAATCGGCCAGTCATGGATCGCCTGGGGTTTTCAAGTGAACCGGCTGACCATAAGGGCGGAGGAGTGGTCTGTGCAGCCTACAGAAATGATTATAACATAGGAATCGGCCGGCCGATCACTTCTGGTCACATTTGGTTGTTTTTGACAGCGATTCATTTTCTTGGAGCGCCCGCAAGGCGTTGACAACTGGGCAACAAACCGTCTTGGTGTAAGGCGGCCAGAGCGTCACACACAGAGGAGAGCGTATGGCGGCGATACTTATTTTGAATCCAGCGGCCGACAAGGGGCGGGCCGGGCAGATGCAGGCGCAACTGGAAAGCTGGGCGCGCCCGTATGGCGGGACGAAGATAGAGAGGACACAACAACCCGGCCATGCCCGTCAGCTGGCGCGTCAGGCAGAGGAGGAAGGGTGCGACCTGATCATTGCGGCCGGTGGAGATGGCACCATTCACGAAGTGGTGAATGGTCTGGTGCAGGGCAACCACGCCCGCACGCGCCTGGCTGTTGTGCCCATCGGCTCGGGGAATGATTTTGTTGGTTCTTTGGGTTTGCCGGTTGATCCCCAGGCAGCGTTGCAGCGAGCTTTTGAGGGCCAGGTACGCCGCATCGACCTGGCGCGTCTGGAAGATGATCAGGGGCGGTTTGTCATTGTGAGCAATGCCGTAGGGGTGGGGTTCGACGCGCTCATAGCGATTGAAGCCAGCATGATCACTCGTGTGCATGGCTTTCCTATGTACCTGTTGGCAACCTTGCGCACTATCTTGTTTCAATATTACGCGCCCAACTTCCGCTTCCGCTTTGACCAGGAGAAGGTGGCGCAGCCTGGGTTGCTGCTGGCGATTGGACTGGGGGCGCGGGTGGGGGGCGGCTTTCGGCTGACGCCAGAGGCGCGCCACGATGATGGCTTGTTGGATAGCTGCCTGATTGGCCCGGTTGGGCGGCTGACCATGTTGCGGATGTTGACGCAGGTGATGCAGGGAACCCATGTCACCCATTCGGCGGTGCGCATGTTTCGCAACCAGCAAATCAGCCTGACCGCCGATCAAGCTTTGCCGGTGCATGTGGACGGTGAAATTTTTGCTTATCCGCGCAACAATGTGCGCCGATTGACCATCACAAGCCTGCCCCAGGCGTTGCAGCTAATGGTGTGAGGCTGGCCTATGGTGACGCTGGAACGGGCCCTCTCAGAGCATCCTCTGATTCTGTTGCGTGTCTTGGGCGAGTGGTGGGAACTTGATTTGACAGGCTACGACGCCCAGGCTTCAGCCAAAGCGGTGGCCGCAGCGTTGCGCCAGGTGGATATGGCCCAGGAGTTGCTCTATATGCCGGAGGAGGAGGCCGCGGCGTTGCGCGATCTGACAGCGGCCGGCGGCAAGCTACCGGTGGCTACCTTCAGCCGGCTGCATGGAGCGGTACGTCAGATGGGGCCGGGGCGGCTGGAGCGCGAAGAGCCCTGGCTTGATCCAGAGTCGGCCGCTGAAGGTCTGTGGTATCGCGGCTTTCTTTACCGGGGTTTTGACGAAACGCCCGAAGGTTTGATCGAGTTTTATTATCTTCCCCAGGAGCTATGGGAAAAATTGGCGGCTGTGATGCAACCACCAGTTGTATCGTCACCCGCGCCGACAGCTGCCACCTTGCAACCGGTGGCCGGGCCAGAGCACCACACGTCGGCCCCTGATAACGCAGTTGACGACCTGACCACCATTTTGGCGGTTGCCCAACGCTACCCGCTGAACGAAGAAAATATTGACAAACTGCAACCTTACCTGCTGGAGCCCAACCCCAAACGACGGATGTTGCTTGTGGCGTTGGCGTGGGAGATGGGCTTGCTGCGCCGCAACGAGCAAGGCATCCGCCCCACCCGCGCCGCTGTGGAGTGGTTGCAAAAGGGGCGAGAGCAACAGTTACAGGCGCTGGCCGAGGCCTGGAGCGCCTCCGCCTGGAACGAATTGCGCCACACGGCTGAACTGGTGTGGGAAGGGCAGAGCTGGCACAACGATCCTTTGTTGGCCCGCGCCGCGTTGTTGGAACATCTGCCGCGCCAGGCCGACTGGTATGCTGTGGAAGCTCTGCTGGCGCACATCAAGGCCAGCGACCCGGATTTCCAACGCCCCGACGGAGATTATACCGGCTGGTACATTCGAGACGCGGCCTCCAACAGCTATCTGCAAGGGTTTGAGAATTGGGATAAGGTGGAGGGACGTCTGTTGCGCTTTTTAATTCTGGGGCCGTTGCATTGGTTGGGCCTGGTGGAACATGATGGCGTGAATACCTTCCGACCCACCGCTCGTCTTTTGACCTGGCTGGAACGCCAGCCCATCCGGGCCAGGGATGAGGGACGCGTGCCCCTGATTGTCCAGCCGGATGGCATGATCCTGGCTTCCAGACACACCAGCCGATATGATCGTTTCCAGCTTTCGCGGGTGGCGGAGGCGCAGCCGGTTGACCCTCTGAAACCCTATATCTATCGCTTAACGCCGCGCTCGCTGCAGTTGGCCCAGGAACAGGGGATTGAGTCGGCGCGGGTGTTAGAGTTTTTACAGCGCGCCAGTGACCGACCGTTGCCGGCCGGCCTGCGGCGCGCTGTGGAGCGTTGGGCGTCGAATGGCGTCGAAGGGCGTTTGCGAACGGCCGTGATTTTGCAGGTGCAGGACGGGCGCATTTTGGATACCTTGCGCCAAAACCCCAAGACCAGCTCCTATTTGGGGGAGACATTGGGGGAGCTGGCGGTGGCGGTGCGACCTGGAGAGTGGTTGCGCCTGCAACAGGCCGCTGCGCAATTGGGTCTGCTGTTGGATATCGATTTAGGTGATCCAACCGTGTAAGGGCGGCGAGCGCAACGCGATCGTGTAACACGTTTGTAAGGCTATGGCAACGGATGTGTAAGCCTTTTCGCTTATGCTGGCTACGACGACAAAGTTCCGGCGACCGGCCGGGGCGTTCTGCCTGGAGGTCAAACGATGTCTCGTAAGTTGTCACATTGGCTCGGCGCATTGGCAATAGGTCTGCTCGTAGCTTGCGGCCCAGAGTCGCCGGCCGCAGCGCCTGTTCTACCGGTTTTGGGGTCGGCCCCTGCCATCAACAATGATCAGTGGCTCAACACCCCTGAAGCCTTATCGTTGGAACAGCTGCGCGGCAAAGTTGTGCTGGTAGAGTTTTGGACTTTTGGCTGCATCAACTGCCAGCGTGTGGCCCCGTATTTAAATGCCTGGTACGAACAATATGGGGGCGAGGCGTTTGAGATCATTGGTGTCCATTACCCTGAGTTTCGCTATGAAGAAGAGATCGCCAACGTCCAGGCGGCCCTGGAACGAATGGGGATCCGCTATCCGGTTGCTATTGACAATGATGGCCAGACCTGGGGCGCTTACCAACAACGTTACTGGCCCACCCGCTATCTGATCGACCGCGATGGCAATCTGCGCTATAAACATATTGGCGAAGGAGCGTATGCTGAGACGGAGCGGTATATTCAGATGTTGTTGAGCGAGGAGTAGCGCCTGAGAAGCAAGATGATAGCCGAGCGCCACCTGAACGATCTGGTTGCCCTGGTGCAAGAAGCGTATCCAGGCTGGGATGGCTTCGCCCATGCCCCATTTGTGGCGCGCGAAACGCAGCCCAAGCGCCAGGCGGCGCAGCAGGCGCAGGCGTGGCTAGGCGCTTCCCCTTTGCGTGCGCTGGTGGAAGCCGCCCAGTATGAGGAGATCGTGCGCCGGGTGGAGCGCCTGGGCCGCGCCGCGCATTTGTTGTGGTTAGCCCAGCCACGACGCAGCGACCTGGCCTTGCTCTATCAGCCCGGCCTGCCTTTGGCCGGTTGGTGCGCCCATATGTATGAATTGCTGCACGGCGCAGACACATTGGAGCAACGCCTGGCAGCCTATTACAGTTTTGTCTCCCTCCACAACCTGCCCGATACCTGGCCTCTCCCCACCTGGCTTCTGTTTTTACTCCACCCGCAGCAAGAAATCCTGATCCGGCCGCGCCCCTGGCAATGGTTGTTGAAGTTCATTGGTCAGGGGGAGCAGTATCAGGCGCACCCCTCTGCGCCAGCCTATCTGGCCTTGCGCGCTGCTGCCCACGCGTTGCGCGATGCTTTGGCTGCCTACCGGCCCCAGGACATGATCGACGTGCAGAGCTTCATCTGGACGGCGTATGCGGCCGGCCGTTCCCGCGTCGCGTCGCTGGATATAAGGGGGCAGATTGAACTCGACCAGCCAGCCTCTTTGTCGGAAGAAGAAGGGGAAGAAGAGGAAGTTGCTCCGGCCGGCCCCAGGTTGTTGCGTGAAAAGGCCGAAGGGTGGTCTCTAACTCGACCAGTGACGAACGTTGCGGAGTGGGAAGCGGAGACCGGCCGTTCAGCCGCTGAGTTGCAGCAATGGACGCAGGCTCTGCACCGCAAGGGGCAGATCATTTTTTACGGCCCGCCCGGCACGGGCAAAACATTTCTGGCCCAGCGCCTGGCCGCCTATGTGGTGGGGCGCAGTGATGGTTTTGTGGAGTTGGTCCAATTCCACCCGGCCTACGCCTATGAAGATTTCATCCAGGGTTTACGGCCGGTGGCTCGCGCCGGCCAGCTACATTATGAAATGCGCCCCGGCCTGTTTTTAGATTTTTGCCGCCGGGCCGGCATGCGACAAGGGCCATGCGTTTTAATTGTGGATGAGATCAACCGTGCCAATCTGGCCCACGTCCTGGGCGAGTTGATGTATCTGTTAGAGTATCGCGATCAAACAGCTTCGCTGGCCGGCGGTGGTGTGTTACATTTGCCACCCAACGTCCGTTTAATCGGGGCTATGAATACAGCTGATCGTTCGATTGCCCTGGTAGATTACGCCCTCCGGCGCCGCTTTGCCTTTATTCGCCTGCAACCCCACTACGCCTTGTTGCGTCGGCAGCCGGGCCTGGATGCCACGCTGGCTGAACGGCTCATCAGCTTGCTCCAGCGCCTCAACCAACACCTGGAACCCGCCTATCAGTTGGGTGTGAGCTTTTTCCTGACGCCTACCCTGGCCCAGGATTTGCCTATGATCTGGCAATTGGAGATTGAGCCTTATCTAGAGGAATATTTCTTCGACCAGCCGGGCCGACTCGATCCTTTCCGTTGGGAGCAAGTGCGGCCCCTTCTTCTTCCCACACGCTGACCAATTGTGTGACTTTTTGCCCCTAAGAACGACTATATGATAGATGCGTGTGCCAGCGATGGGATAACCACGCGGCGCGCTTGCCTGATGCTGTGACAAAGCCGGGGATTCAACCTGCTCCAGGCCCTGACTGGGTTTGTGGCGCTTATGGGGCACACGTGGTCTGTCTATTTTAAGAGAATTGTAAGGAATACAGGGCCTCAATTCTATTGCAAAATATATGGTAATCGTGCGATAATCTGTGCAAAAGCTTGATATTGGGTGGCAGGTAAGAAATATCAGGCCGATGTTGTCTAAAGATGAGTGGCCGAATGCGGCCATGGGTCAGGTAATCGGAAGCATGATGGCAACGGGTTGTCACATCAGCAATTCATTTGGGCGTTCATTATCTGGCAATCGTGCTTCAGAGGATAAGGGTCTCATGATGAAATACCCGACAGATCGTTTTGTAGATGATGAAGAAGATGAGCGGGATGGGGCGTGGCCTGAGAACGATGAGTTTGAGGTTGAAAATAAGGCTGATGACAGCTTTGACGAGACAGATGAATATGATGAAACCGGCGACGAATTTGAGCCGGATTTTGAGATGGATTTAGCTGACGCAGATGGTGAAAATTGGGTCGCCAGTTGGGATGATCCCAGCCTGCATGAGAGTGGCCTCGATCTCTATTTTCGTGAGATGAGCCAGCAACCTTTGTTGTCAGCCGAAGAGGAGCGCTCGATCGCGATTGCCATTGAAACGGGACGCGCAGCAGTGCGCCGCCTGAGTGCAGGCGATTTCGTTGCGGCCGAGCATGATGAACTGAGGTGGCAGGCCGATCAGGGTGACGCTGCGCGCGCCCGTCTCATCGCTGCCAATACGCGGTTGGTCGTTAGCATTGCCAAGCGCTACCGGGAGCGTGGTCTGGCTTTTCTCGACCTGATTCAGGAAGGCAACATGGGCCTCATCACCGCCGTGGAAAAATACGACTATCACATGGGGAATCGCTTTAGCACCTACGCCACCTGGTGGATTCGGCAATCGGTAACGCGGGCGATTGCCAACTATGGGCGCACCATTCGCATTCCTTCCCATCTGCACAGCCGCCTGAGCAAGATGTATCGGGTAGGGCGTGATCTGGAGCAGGAGTTAGGCCGGCCGGCCTCCGTGGAAGAGATCGCCCGTGCGTTGGAAGTCGCCCCGGAGGAGATCCGTGAGCTGATGCGCTCCAGCCGTTTGCCCGTCTCGCTGGAAGAGCAGGTGGGGGATGAACGAGATACGGAGCTGGCCGATTTCATTGCCGATGAGAGCAGCCCGCCCCCCTTTGAGATGGTTTCCAACCAGATGCTGAGCGATGAGGTGGAACGCTTGCTGGAAACCTTAACCCCACGAGAGGCATGGATTTTGCGTCTGCGTTTTGGGTTACACGACGCTCGCCCACGCACCTTGAAGGAAGTAGGCAAACTCTTTGGCCTTTCGCGGGAGCGCATTCGCCAGTTGGAGCGTAGCGCGCTGCTCAAATTACGTTCACCCCATGTGGGGGGCAATTTGTGGCAATATCTGAGCTAACTTTCTCTTCTTCCCTTCCTTGACAGGCCTGATGGAGCGAGCTCCATCAGGCCGCTTTTTTTGATATACTCGCGTCTATGAGCCAACCCTCTGTGTTGGAGCTGACGGAGTTCACGCCCCGATTTTTACCCCGCACCGCCTTGCCCGAAAACGTAGCGGAGGCTTTGTGGCGCGATTATGCGCCCCAAGTATCGGTTCAACCCCCCTCTTTTCAAAATCAGCAGCAGTGGCAACTTACCGCCCAGGGTTGGGTGGGTTTTATCCCTCTGCCGGATAACTGGCTGGCAGCCCTACAACCCAGAATACCGGTCAGCAATGTGTTGGGGATGTTGGAATATGCTTACGCCCTCAATATGCGCTGGTTGGCCGGCGAGGTGGCCGTGACAACGTTGGGAGATTTTTATGAGCGTCTGGCTCTGGCGCTGGCGCACCAGGTCTTAACGCGCGCCCGGCGGGGGTTCTTCTGGACCTACACGCCAGCGACGGCCGACCTACCTTTTGTGCGGGGTAGGCTGCTGGTTGAGGCCGCCCTGCGCCGGCCGGCGCCGGAACATCTGCCCTGTCGTTTCGATGCCTTTTCGCCCGATAACCGCCACAACCAGATGGTGTACGCTGCGCTGACGACGATTTTGCGCCATCCGTTGTGTGGAGCACGCAGCCGGCCGACAGTGCAACGCGCCCTCCAGCTATTGCAAGGTGTGGTAACGCCGACCCCTCTGACAGCGGCTGACTGTCGAACGCTGCGCTATACGCGGTTGAATGATGATTACCGCCCTATCCATACCTTGTGCCGCTTTTTTCTGGCACACAGCGGCCCGTCCCACAGTCTAGGATCGCAACCTATGACGCCCTTCCTCATCGATAGCGACCACCTGTTTGAGCTTTTCGTCGCCGCCTGGTTGCAACGCCATCTTCCGGCCGGCTGGGAATTGACAACCCAGGAGAGCGTGACCAGCGCTTCAGGCGCTATTCGTTTGCGTATCGATATGGTCATTCGAGAGCAGCGTAGCGGCGCGGTGCGCTATGTGCTGGATACCAAATACAAGGCCGGGCCGCGGCCGGCCAATGAGGATATTTTCCAGATTGCCTATTATGCCCGCCAGCAGCGCGCCCCTGAAGCCATTTTGGTTTATCCCGCCCCCTTGGCGCAACCGCTGGATGAACAGGGGGATGGTTTGCGCCTACGCAGCCTGACCTTTGCTATTGGGGCGGACCTGGAGGTGGGCGGACAGGCGTTTCTGCGGGCGCTTTTGGCCGGGACAACCTGAAACACATTGGGCCAGCCCGCCCGAATTTTCAAGCAGTTACCAACGGCGAGGTGTTATTGCACGATCAAATAGCGTGAGGAAATGTTATGAAAAACCCCATACAGCACCTCACCGCCATCATGTTTGACAAAGTAGGTGTGGGGATCAGAGCTATACACCGAGACCCAGAGCGCCTGGGGGGTGTTCTGAGACCAATAGTAGACCCATTCGGCATCCCGGGGGGGCATATTGACGCAACCATGGCTATGTTTATAGCCAAACCGGTCGTGCCAATAAGCGCCGTGGAGGGCAATGTCGTCATCAAAGAACATGGTGTGGGGGACATCTTCCACCAGGTAATAATCGATTTGCCCTTCAGCCCCTGCCATGGGAGTTTTTTCCCAGCGATCCCACACCTGGAAAAGGCCTTCATTGGTCGGCCAGCGATTCAAGCCGCTGGAAACAAGACTGGCGTACACCATGCGATTGCCCTCATAAGCAGCGAAGTTCTGCTCGTAGAGGTCAACCACGACCCAAAAGTCTTCGGGGCCGACGCCTTCCGGCCGGGGGCTGACATCGATGATGCTGACATAAACTTGTTTGATCCAACGTCCCCAACCAATGTTGTACCAAATCCAACCTTCATCATCGACCGTAGCGTCGTATATCTCAAAGAAGGTGTAACGGGGTAGGCGGGGGAAAATGGGGTCAGGTTCGCCGCCGGGGGCGGAGCTGGGGCGCCAATCCACCAGGAACCAGCCAAAGGGGCGCACTGGCTGACTCAGCACCTCCACGCCGGCAAACTCCGACATCGTCACCAGTTTCAAATCGTCCTCGCGCACGTATTCGCCTGGGTTGATCATATACCAGCCCTCACCCTCGCTCCCGACGTAAGCCTGCAAACTGGCAAACAGGAAACCGTCGCCGACATTGCGTACAATAGGCGCACTCAGGCTGGGCTCGGCGTAGACATTGATGTTGTCGTTCAGGCGCGCATACCAGCTGTGATCCAGGAGGCTACCTTCCGGCTGGTTGGGGGTGGCAAAAGGGGACGCGGCGGCCGACGATCTCAAGCACACATAACCCGTCGCATGGGAGTAAAAGGTACAAGTTGCTGAAGCCTCCACCTGACGCCCCCCGGCCCATATCATAGAAGCCAGGAGTAAACTTGCCAGGCAGATTTTCCACGTTGGTCGGTGTATCACGCTTTGCTCTCCATGGTTAGCAATTCTGTCAATTCTCGATGACACCTTCTATTATACACATTCCAGTACGGTGTTTGCTACTGATCATCCCCTTTTGCACCTTGTTCTCAGCCTGACTTTTTCTCAAAGCCTGCCGTGCAACGCCAAAAGGATTACAATAGCGCCCGGCGTCGGAGCAGTGACGCGGAGGTCATCATGTTGGGCACTATCTTAAATGCGATCACCGTTCTAATTGGCGGCGTGTTGGGGAGTATCTTGGGCCAGCGCTTTCCCCTGCGAATGCAGGAGAGCATCTTCGGCGCGCTGGGGCTGTTCACTCTGGCGATTGGGTTGAGCAGCTCCCTGACCACTGGCAATCCGCTTATTGTACTGGCCAGCCTTGTCATTGGGGTTCTGGTGGGCGAAAGCCTGCAAATTGACGCCCGGCTGGAGCAGTTTGGGGTCTGGTTGCAACGCCGTCTGAGCCGCTGGTCAGGCGAGGCAGCTCACAGCCGCTTTGTGGAGGCGTTTGTAACCGCCAGTCTTGTTTTTTGCGTGGGGCCGCTTACCATCCAGGGGGCAATTGAGGATGGTTTGACCGGGGACTACACCAAACTCGCCATCAAGGCGATGTTGGATGGCTTTGCTGCGCTGGCTTTTGCTACCACCTTGGGGCCGGGGGTGTTGGCCTCCATCCTGGTAATTATCGGCTTTCAGGGAGGGCTATCGTTGTTGGCTAGTTTGGGGGCTGCCTTTTTCACCCCACCCATGGTGGCCGAACTCACCGCTACGGGGGGAGTCGTCCTGATGGCGATTGGTTTGCGGCTGCTTGACTTGAAGCGCCTGCGGGCCGGCAACATGTTGCCCAGCCTGTTTGTCGCGCCCATTCTGGTGGCTCTTTTGGATTTTTTGGGCATCCCTTACTATCCGCTGTAAGGTTCAGGTCACTGCTGGCTTTTAGAATTATCCAGCCGTAGCACCTTGTAGGTGCATTGCGGACAGATATAGCGACGAATCGGCAGCCCGGTCAGACGGGCTAAAAAGCGTTGCCATTCGTGGCGGGGGGTGCGTTTCAGGCCGACATGACCGCAGTTGGGGCAGGGAGCAAGCTCGTTGAACCAGGAACTCTGGAGCAGATGGCGGCGCAGGCGGAACATGGTGGTGACAAAGACCGCGACCAGCAATAAGCCGCCTATCACGAGGGTGCTTGGAGGGAAAAGATTGTGCCAGGGGCTGGTTAAGATCAACACCCCCAGGATGAAGCCACCCACAAGCGCCAGGTCGACGCCATAATGCGCCAGGAACCCAACTTCCTGCGTCGAGCTTGGGGTTGCCCGGCGGCGCTTGGTCAGGCGTCGGACTTTTGGTTCAAAATCAGGCGTGTTGCGCATAGGTGTAAAAGGCCCCCCGGACTGAGATGCTGGCTGGCATTGAGATGATTATGGTTTCAAAATGCGTCCGCAGTTGGTGCAATAAGCGATGCGCCCTTCCTGAGCCGCCCGGACGGTATTGGCCGGTACCGTGACCTGACAACCCAGGCACATGTTCAGGCGCAGGGGAGCAACGCCTACCCCATTTCGCTTGCGGCTGATGGCTTCATAGTCGGCCACCAGACTGGGGCCAATGCGCCCGGCTAAGGCCCGCCGCTGATCCAGCAGGTTGCTCAGGTGCAGGGCTAGATTATTTTGCTGCTGCGCCAGGGCGGTTTGCTCGGCCTGCCATCTGGTTTCCTGTTCCTTCCAGATGTTGGTTGCGCCATCGTGGTTCTGACGCGCCTCCTCCAGCTCCAAAATGGCTTCCAGGAGGTTATCCTCCAATGTGGCTTGCTGCCGTTTAAGGGCGGTGACGCTGCTTTGGAGGTCAGCCAGTTCCCGGCTGTTTTTGATTTGGCCGGAGTAGAGACGTTTTTCCGCCTGACGAATTTTGTCGGTCAGGGCGGCGAGCTCCAATTCCAGGTCATGTTGGGTGGCGCGCCAGCGCCGCAACGTATGCTCAGCTTCCTGGGCCTGGGTGCGGGCTTGTTTCAGGCTTTCTGGTTCTCGCTGTGCGTTGATGACCTCCCCCAGGCGTTGCTTGCCCTGGCGGATGTCACTATCAAATTGTTGGAGTTGGAAAAGCAGGTCGATCTGGCTCATGATGTCCAATCTTTTGCCGGCCGGGGGACGATGGAAGCCTGTTGACAACCTCGAACGACGCCCAGAATAGCTATCGGATTATAACATAGTTCCCCGGCAACACGAATCTGGCTGCCGGATCGTCCGGCTGTCAAGCATTACCCTTTGGCGGCTTCCTGTTATAATTCCTCCCGTTATGTTACAAAAATGGTTGACTCTGGCTGACAAAGGTTACACCGAACTGGATGCAGAGTGGGACACTTTTGTGGCCGACCACCCGCATGGCAGTTTGTTACAAACGACCAACTGGGCGCGCTTGAAAAGCCGCTTCGGCTGGCAGGCTTATCGGGTGTGGCTACGGCAGCATGGGCAGCTGGTGGCCGGCGCGCAAATTCTGTTTCGCTCAGCCGCCTGGGGGCTGGCACGCCTGGCGTATATTCCTCATGGGCCGTTGGTGGATTGGGGCAACGAAGAGGCGGTGGCCGTGTTGTTGAATCAGGTCGATCAGGCGATTTATGCCTACCGCGCCGGCCTGGTTAAACTGGAACCCCGGCTGTTGGAAAGCGATGTGTCAGCCGAAAGGTGGCGCGCTCTGTGCCAACAACATGGCTGCCTGCCGGATGTGGACACCGTACAGCCGCCGCGCACGCTGGTGGTGGATTTACGCCCGGAACCAGAAGCGATTCTGGCGCGGATGAAACAGAAAACACGTTACAATATCCGCCTGGCGGAGAAGAAAGAGATCACCACACGCTTAGGCGACGCCTCTGACCTCAATGCGTTCATCCGTCTGATGCTGCTAACAGGCCGGCGCAACGCTTTTGGCATCCACGATCCAGATTACTACCGCGCTGCATACGAGCTGTTCGCCCCGGATCAGGTGGCTCTGTGGCTGGCGGAATATGCCGGCCGACCTCTGGCCGGGGTGATGGTGTTTCGACATGGCGTGCGCGCTGCTTATCTATATGGCGCTTCCAGCGACGATGAGCGCCACCGAATGCCTGCTTATGCAGCCCAGTGGGCGGCCATGCTCTGGGCGCGCCAACAGGGCTGCCTCAGTTACGATTTATGGGGCATTCCCGACGCTCCCCAGGAGACGCTGGAGACGCAGTTTGAGACCCGTGAAGATGGTCTGTGGGGCGTCTATCGCTTCAAGCGGGGTTTTGGGGGCGACATCCAGCGCACTGTGGGGGCGGCCGATCGGGTTTACAATCGGCTGGTATATCGACTCTACCAACGTCGTCGGGGGTTAGGCTAATGTACCCTTCCCCGGATCAGTCTGAGGATAGGATAGCGTTGCTCCGACAGCGTCTCCCATCTGACACTTGGCTGGAAGTGGAATGTTAAGGCGCATTCAGATCGATTCCGCCTCTGAATGGGATCGCTGTCTGGCGCCCTTGCCCCGCCCTCACCCGTTGCAAAGTTGGGCCTGGGGCGCGGTCAAGTCGCGTTGGGGGTGGCAGATGCGGCCCACCCTCTGGCTGGTTGACGACCGGCCGGCAGCGGCCGCTCTCATCTTGAAGCGCTCTTTGCCCTATGCACCCCTGTCGCTGCTCTATGTACCCAAAGGCCCGGTGCTGGATTTCGCGGACGCGCCGTTGCGACAGATGATCTGGCAGGAGCTAGAAACGCTGGCGCGCCGCGAACATGCCATCGCCTTGAAGATTGATCCCGATGTGGTGTGTGCCTGGGGAATGGAAGGGACAGTCGCCCCGGCCGGCGTCGCCCTGGCCCAAGAATTGCAACACCGCGGCTGGCGTTTTTCAGCCGAACAGGTTCAGTTTCGCAACACCGTAACACTCGATCTGACACAGCCTGAGGAAACGCTGTTGGCAGCGATGAAACCCAAGACGCGCTACAATATCCGTCTGGCGGCGCGCAAGGGAGTCACCGTTCGTTTGGGAACCACGGCAGATTTTCCTGCCCTGCTGCAGCTCTACCAGACGACGGCCGACCGTAACGGCTTTGCCATTCGGCCAGCGGCATATTATCTGGATGTCTGGAACACGCTATACGTGGCCGGCATGGCCCAACCTCTGCTGGCGGAATATGAGGGGGTGTTGGTGGCCGGGGTGATGGTGGTGCGATATGGGGCGGTGGCGTTGTATATGTATGGCGCGTCGGATGAGCAGGAGCGCCAGCGTATGCCCACTTATCTGGTGCAGTGGGAAGCGATTCGTTGGGCCAGGGCGCAGGGGTGTCAGGTGTACGATTTCTGGGGTGCGCCCGATGTCTTTGCTGAAACGGATCGCTTGTGGGGGGTGTGGCGTTTCAAGTCGGGGTTCAATGGTCAGGTCGCCCAGCATATTGGGGCCTGGGATTATGCCCCCTGGCAACCACTGTACTGGGGGTATGCCAACTTGCTGCCGCGTTATATCAACTGGCTTCGCAGCCGCCGGCCGGGCGCGATGTCGCCGGCCGACACAACATGAGCGGATCGGGTGTGTGGTTCAATCGATTGAGGAGAGGCGTCTATGACTCGTAAAATTGTGATTTTGGAAGGGGATCAGACCGGGCAAGAGTTGTTGGAAGAGGCCCTACGCGTCATCAGCCCGGCGGTTACCGGCTTTGAGGTTGATTTTTTACGTTACGATCTCAGTCTGGAAAACCGGCGGGCCACCAAGAACAAAGTAGTCTATGAAGCGGCCGAAGCTATTCGTCAGGTAGGGTATGGCTTGAAAGCCGCCACGATCACGCCGCCGGGCAAGGGGGATGTGGGCAGCCCCAACGCTATTTTGCGCGATGGCATCGATGCGGAGGTGATCTTGCGCACCGGCCGGCGCATTCCGGGCGTGCGACCGCTGGCGGGCGTCTATTCTCCCATTACGGTGGTGCGCATGGCGCGCGGCGACGCCTACAACGCCACCGAATGGCGCGAGGGTGAGGCCGGCTCGCGGGATGAGATTGCCTATCGCACCGAGAATATCTCCCGCTGGCTGTGCACTGCTGTCGCGGAGTATGCTTTTCAACACGCCCGGCGGCATGGGGCCAAAGTCTTTGGCGGCCCCAAGTTCACCGTCAGTCCAGTTTACGAAGGGATGCTCAAAGAAGAGCTAGACGCTGCCGCAGAGCGTTACCCAGATGTACTTTACGAACCGCAGCTGATCGATGCTACCCTGGCGTTGTTGTTGACCACCACAGGTGAGCCACTGGTTATTCCCAGCTTGAACCGCGATGGGGACTTGTTGTCTGATATGGTCTTGCAGATGTTTGGCTCGATTGCCGGCAACGAGTCCATGGTGCTATCGGTGGATTACAGCTTTCAGGTAGATTGTGTCATGGCCGAAGCTCCCCATGGCACGGCTCCGGCTCTGGAAGGGCGCAATATTGCCAACCCGATGGCCATGATTTTAGCAGCGGCCGGCTTGTTTGCCTATCTGCCTGAGGATAAGGGGCGACGCATCAGCCGCGCTATTTATGAAAGCACCTTTGAGGCAGTCTACACCGGCGTGCGCACGGCCGATTTGGGCGGCAGCACCCACACCGACGCCTTCACCAATGATGTCATCCGCCGCGTGAAGCGGCGTCTGGATGTGTGGTCGGCGCTTTCTTAAGCGAAACGCACCCAACGGGTGGAGAAAGCTTGAAACGGACAAGGCGCGGCCATGCGACCGCGCCTTGTGGGTGATCATGACCGCCGGCGGTCGCGCCCGTCGTCCCTAATTGCGCAAGGTGGTGATAAAGGGCAGGGAGTTGAGAACCACCACACCCAATGGCAGCCCAATGATGGTCAGGCACAGCAGATAGCCCAACAGCGCCCACACCAGACTGAACCACCACCCAATCAGCAGAAAATAGATGGCCCGAATGATGAAGGGAGGCTGTGAACGCGCCTGGTAAATGGTCTGTCCGGTTTTGGTGTTGGTCACGTAGACGCCGCCATTCCCCTTCAGGGTCAAGACCTGGGGTATGCGGTTGAGCATCCAAACCCCCAGCGGCAAACCAATGATGGTCAGATTCAAGATCCAGGCCATGATAATCCAGATCAGGGTTAATTCCCAGCCCAGAATGAAAAACCATAGGACCCGGATGATGAACGGAACCTGCCCCGCCCTCTCAGTGTATAGTTTACCCTCCGCAGACATATAACGCTCCTTATGATGATGCTGGCGCCGACGCTGCTGATCGGCGCAACAAATGCAGACTCTCACCTTCTTTACGGAATGAGCACACGAAAGTTGCGCCGGCGAAGTTGGAGCAGAGGGCTGGTGCGCGCTCTGGTCGCTCAACGAACGCCATGTGTGGGGTTCGCCGCCAGAGTTTTAGCCAGTTTACCGCTGAAACGCTTACGACAAACCGCGTTGGGCGAGACGTTAACGCACGTTGATAGTAATCGAAACTGGGTCAGCTATATCCTCATGGTTCATGTTGGACAGGAAGACCGTAAGGATATGTTCACCAGGGGCCAGGTCTCTTAACCTCTCCGTGTTAATTGTCCCAACCACCATCATGGCTTCGCCGCCATCAACGGCTAAATGCCAGTGGGCGTCCTGACCCAAGACAGCGTTTTGGACCGCGACTTCAACCAGCACATCCTGGCCGACGCTGAATTCCGCCCCATCCGCCGGGGCGACAATCTGAATCGTTGGCTCGGAGCCGGTTTCTTGCCCTCCACCGCAAGCGACCAAGGCGATCAGACTGAGGCAGAGAAGGAGCAGTTGGCTGTAGGTGAAGCGTGACATCATAACTCCTTAAGTACGGTGATGAGGAGGCGGCTTTGCCGCTGTGCGGCTCCCTAATGGAGACCGGAGTGGCCGGCCGCCAACCCATTCGTGAATTTTGGTACAATCTAAATTGTACCTTGCTCTACCTCAAATGGCATTGAAGTCATACCCTCACCTGTATGTGAGGTTAATGGTGTCGGTCAACCGTATCTGGCATGGGGGAAAAGGTGTAGGGAGGGCCATCACAGTCGGTTGCCAGAACGGGGCAAGGGGCGCATGGCGGGCGCTGAGGGTTGTTCCTCATAGGGGAAGGATAAATCGGCCGGTGGCGCACAAATGGCTTGAGTCAGTTGCCGAACCCTGGCAAGTAGATTAAGCTTAAGCATAAAGTTTTTCATCCAACAAAACATGTTGAGGTGTTGAGGAGATAGCTTGATGATACGGCAACGGTTGATGGTGGTGTGCTTGGCGCTATTGGTGTTGGGTTTGACGCTGGGGTTGGGGCGGCCGGCCGAAGCAGGCGAGAGCAATATGCCCTGTGTAGATGGTCTGGCCGGTGATTGGCCTTGCCATCAGGTTGACTTGCTATCCCGTTTTTCTCTCGAAGAGATGGGGGGCGACCATCACACGCATAACTTGATGAACGATCTGTGGGCCTGGGTCAGTCCCGATAGCGGCCGCACATACATTATCGGCGGGCTGCACGACCGGGCCGTCTTTATTGATGCCACAGATCCTACTGCGCCCTTCCTGGTGGGCACTCTCATGGCCGCTCAGGATGGAACCTCCACCTTCCGCGATATGCAAGTATATCAAAACTATGCTTACATCATGGCGGACACCCCCTATACGGCGCATGGGGTGCAAATCTTCGATCTGACTGAGTTGGACGCGATTGTTGCGCCGCCAGTCACGTTGAGTGAAACAGCCCATTACGATGGGATCGGCTTCGGACATAATATGTGGATCAACCAGGAGACCGGGTATCTCTACATTTTGCGCAGCGATACCTGCAATGCCGGCAATCACATGGTCAGTCTGGCCGATCCACTGAACCCGGTTTTTGTCGGCTGTTTTGACCCGGATGGGGCCGATTCCGATACAGAGTGCGTGGTCTATCATGGGCCGGACAGCGATTACACCGGCCGCGAAATTTGTGTCACCGGCAGCGATAGCGCTGTGACCATCGGGGACGTGACCGACAAGGATAACCCCGTTTTGCTCAGTTTGCTCACTTATCCCAACGTTTCTCGCGCCCATCAAGGTGCTTTCACCGGGGATCAACGCTACTGGGTGTTGAGCGACATCAACGATGAGGAGATGTTGGGCCACAACACTCGTACCCATCTGTTGGATTTGAACGATCTCGATGCCCCGGTTTATCTGGGCTATTATGAACATGCCACCGCCTCCACCGATCACAACCTCTATATTGACGGGCATTACGTTTACATGGCTAACTGGCAGGCTGGCCTGCGGGTGTTGGATGTCAGCGGCGTGCCCGATCTAAACTGGCCGGAGGTGGCTTATTTCGATACCGTCCCGGCTGGGGATAGCCCCGGCCATCACATGGGCGCTTTTGGCAACTATCCCTGGTTGGGTGAAGGCGTGGTGGCGGTCTCCGATCTAGAGCAAGGGCTGTTTTTGCTCCAGGTGAACCTGGAACCTACCGATGTTGGATTGTTAGCGCTAGATGGAGAGGGAAGTGATGTGTCCTGGCCGGTTGTTCTTCTAGCGGCGGCCGGCTGCTTAAGTCTGGTTTGGGTGTGGCGTCGGCGGAGTCGCTTGGCATGATTCCTGACCCCGGCCGGAGATTTCCTGGGCGTTGGTTGGCTTATCTGGTCACTGCCGGCCTTGTGCTGGTGTTGGTTGGCGGTGACACGGCGCGCTTACGCGCCGCAGCTGACCAGGACCTGGAATCGCAACTGGTGCGGCCGGCCGACCAGACCCCCCAGGCCTTGGGGGATGCCATCTTCAGCCACACATCGCAGGTGGGCCTGACAACCTGGGCCCACCTGACGACGCTGAACCATCCTTACATCAACTTTGATTCGGATGCCTTGCTATTGCTGACGCCACGTTGGAACCCTGGCCGGGGGGATACTCGCCCCCCGGCCCGCCATTTTGCCCTTTGGTACAATGACCTGGATGCCAAATGGACGATTCTAGCCCAGGATTTGGAGGCCATGTCAGGCGATGTGACCTTCGACCTCTTTTTATCCCACAACCGTTCCACCACCTTTGTCCACCGTGTGAGCGATGTGGATGTGGCGCACCCCTACCGCAGTCGTCTGGATCATTTCTGGCTTAACGGCCGGCCGCAGGCGATTGCGGTCATCACCCCCCATAAGCTGGATGTCCATCGCTACAACGATCATCCGGTGGGGTTAGATTACAATACGGCTGAGGGGGTGTGGGAGGTCGTCAACGAGGACGAAGCTGTTTTGGAAGTCAACAATGGTTTTACCGTGTATGTGGCGACCAGCAGCGCCGGCCGATTGCACACCGTCACAAGCGCCAATCGCGTGGGCGATAGCACCTTCATCGATCACATGGCCGCCAATAGTAATCCCGAAGCAGTGATCCTGGCCAGCCATAATGGCCAGGATGGTCAGCGTTTTCCCCACGCCTTGGGCGCGCGTTACGATGCGGCGCGTCAGCAATGGGCCATCTTTACCCTGGATGGCACGGAAATGACAGTCGGTTTAATGTTTAACATTGTGGCGCTGGATGATCAGTGGCGCGCCTATTTGCCCATTGGCATGACTCCTTAACCTGTTGGTGCTGCTGCTCATGCCGTAGCCAGACAGACCTGCCGATATGCCTGCTCAATGATGGATGGCCCGGATGCCCATGATCCCCAAATATCCCCAACGACTTTCTTTGTCCCACCTGCCCACCCCCCTGGAAAAATTGGAGCGGCTGAGTCGCCATCTGGCCGGCCCGGAACTTTGGGTGAAGCGAGATGATCTGACGGGGCTGGCTGGCGGCGGCAACAAAGTACGTAAGTTGGAATTCCTGCTGGCCGAAGCGCTCAGCCAGGGGTGTGACCATGTGGTCACGGTAGGCGCGCCGCAGAGCAACCATTGTCGCCAGACGGCGGCTGCTGCGGGGCGTTTAGGTTTGGGGTGCGCCTTGATTCTGCGGGGCTACCCGCCGGCCGGCCGTAATGGCAACTTGTTGCTAGACGAACTGTGCGGAGCACATCTCTATTGGAGCCAGGAGGAGACGCTGGTTCGCTACAGCGCCGAGGTATTGGCCGAGCTGCGGGCCATCGGGCGCAAACCCTATCTGATCCCTTTGGGAGGTTCCAATGTTTTGGGCGCCACCGCGTATGTTCTGGCCATGCAGGAATTGCGCGATCAACTGGCCGCTATGCGCCTGAATGTTGATTTCATCGTTTTTGCCAGCAGCAGCGGCGGAACCCAGGCCGGCCTTGTTTTGGGCGCGGAAGCGTACAACTTTCCCGGCCGCATTCTGGGCATCAGTGTTGACCACGAGCGGGAGTATTTGCAGGCGCAAGTGGGCGCTCTGGCGACGGCCACCGCGACTCATTTGGGCATGGGAACCCTATCGCTGGCCCAGCGAGTGGAGGTCAATGACGATTATCTCGGAGAAGGCTACGCCATCATGGGCGAGGCGGAACGGGAAGCCATCCGCCTGACGGCGCAGCAAGAGGGATTGTTGCTCGATCCGGTGTACACCGGCCGGGCCATGGCCGGTTTGATCGATTTGATACGTTGGGGAGCTTTTACCCGCCAACATACGATTTTGTTCTGGCATACCGGCGGGATGCCGGCGCTGTTTGCGTATGCCGATCAGCTTGTTTGAGGGGCGCTATGATCGGTCGGATGGAAGTGGGCCTGACAGCCGAACCAATCTATCTGGCGGTTTGAGACTTGACCTTCATCATGCTGGTCTCCTCTGATCGTATGTCTGGTGGAGGAGACAGTTAGATGCGAGATAGCAAACTGAAAATGTGGTTGGAAGGGATCGGCGGCGTGGCGGCTATAGCTGGCCTGACGCTTTCTTCCCCTCTCTTGCGCCCGTGGTATCGGCGCTGGGGAGCTACGGACGCTGAGGTGCAAGGCGCCTGGCCCGGTGATGAATTTGTGCCCCGGCCGCAATCGGAACTTATCTGCGGTGTGACGATTGACGCACCCCCAGCCGCGATTTGGCCCTGGTTTGTGCAGTTGGGTTGTCAACGAGCAGGTTGGTACAGTTATGATTTGTTGGACAATGGCGGCGTCCCCAGCGCCGACCGTATTTTGCCGGAGTACCAACACCTGACGGTGGGAGATGTGGTTAAGGCAGTTCCCAATGGTAGCTTTGGGTTTCCTGTCGCTGGCCTGGCCCCGGAACGTTGGCTGATATTGGCCGGAACTATCAACACTCAAACAGGTCAGCCAGCCAGGCCGGGTGATCCCGATCTGGTAGCCTATTTTAGTGGCGCTCAGGTCTTTATGATTGAGCCGTTAACTGACCAACATTCCCGCCTCATTTTTCACATGCGCGTAGGCTGGAATCCCTCTTTCTTGAACACGCTGATGTATCGTTACGTGGTGGAGCCTATTTCATTTGTGATGGCGCGAAAGACCTTGCTGAATGTGAAACGTCGGGCGGAAGCATGGATCGTCCCCTCGATGTGACACCCGTCCTGCTGTACGATGGCGTTTGCGCTTTGTGCAACACTACAGTGCGCCTGATTTTGCGCCATGATCGCCGCGGTCTGGTGCAATTCGCCGCGCTGCAAAGCCCTTACGGACAGGCTGTGGCTGCGCGCCATCCAGTCATACAACAGATAGATTCCGTCGTCTGGTTGGAGCCGGGGGTGGCCGGCCAGGAACGACTTTGGATGCGCTCCGATGCCGCCCTGCGTGTGGCAGCCTATCTGGGCGGCGTGTGGCGTTTGTGGTTGGTGGCCGCCATTATTCCGCGTCCCCTGCGGGATTGGGTGTATGATCAGGTGGCGCGTTATCGCTATCGCCTTTTTGGACGATATGCCACCTGCCCTATTCCACCGGCCGAAGTCCGGGCGCGCTTTCTAGACTCTGAGGGGTAGGGTGATGTTCGTCGTAGCGGCTTTAGCCGTTGCACCCCTGAAGCAGTTTATAACCAACTTGATTGGGCGAGGTGCTAGGGACGCCTGATAGCTGGCAGGTAAAGGCTCGGTTCGGTGGGCGTGGCC
Source organism: Anaerolineae bacterium (assembly GCA_034435495.1). Taxonomy (GTDB): domain Bacteria; phylum Chloroflexota; class Anaerolineae; order Promineifilales; family Promineifilaceae; genus DAOTXO01. The sequence goes on along the minus strand of DAOTXO010000076.1, from coordinate 6,347 downwards.
GACGGCGTGGCTGTCGCTGTTGGCAAGGGTGTCGGTGTGAAGGTGGGGGCCGGGGGGGATGGCGTGAGGGTGACGGCCGGGGCTGTACCCGTTGGTGATGGGGTGCCTGTTGGCGTAGCGGTCGCCGTGGCGGTTGGGGATGGCGATGGGGTGGGCGTGCTCCAGGCGGGGAATCCTTGCATAACAAGCACGTAGGCGTCGTAATCGCCGCTATGGCTGGTGTCGTAGGCCCCATCCGTCACCGGGAAATTGGGAGAGCGCGCCGCGCCCACCAGATAGAGCTGTCCCGTTCCATCCAACGTCAGGTCGGAAGCCAGATCCCAATCGTTGCCGCCGATGTAAGAGCTGTAGTCCAACATGGGTTGGCCCAGGGTCAAGGCGGCTACGAACGCATCCTGCCCGCCATCCAGGGTGGTATCTCCGTCAGGGGTGGTGGGGAAGTTGGCTGACCAGGTGTAACCGGCCACATACACACGGTCTGCCCCATCACTCACAATCGTGTTGCCTCGTTCGTCACCGTTGCCACCCAAATAGGAGCCGTAGAGCAGGCTGGCACCAGCATGACTCAGCTGAACCATAAAAGCATCCGGCGCGCCGCCTCCGTTGAAGGTGGCGTCAAAAGCGTTGGCGGAGGTGGGGAAATTGGTGGAGAGGGTGTTGCCTGTGATCAGGGCCTGACCAGCGTTGGTTACGTCAATGCCGTAGCCACGATCTTCACCGCTGCCGCCCACATAGGTGCTGTAAACCACAGCGCCGGCCGCGTCGAGACGCAGAACAAAGGCATCGAAGCTGCCATTGAGGGTGGGACTGAAACTACCCGGCGTGGTGGGGAAGTCATTCGAGCTCACCCAGCCGGTGACGAACAGGTCATCGCCATGTTGTGCGATGGCCGTCCCTTCTTCTTGTAAGCTCCCCCCCAGCAGGAGGCCAAAATTGAGGCTTAAGCCGTCTGGGTTGAGCTGCAGCACAAAGACATCTCGTTGGCCCACCAGCTCACCGCTGGTGTGAGGGAATTCCGGTGACCAGGTGCCGCCGGTGATGGTGACCCGACCATCCGGCGACACAGTAAGAGCCCGAATGGTATCGGAGTCGCTGCCGCCCACATAGGTGCAATAATCAACCTCGCCGGCCGGGGTGATGCGCATGACGAAGGCGTCAATATCCCCGTTGTGGGTGACATCATAGCCTGGAGGAGAACCGAGGAAGGCACAGAAATCAGCCGACCGCGTTGTGCCGGTCACATAGATGTTGCCAGTTGCGTCTTGACCAATCCCATAGCCGTGGTCTTCATCGTTAAGGGAGGTTGGGTTGACCCAGATCACCTGCTCCAGAGTGGACAGGGTTGGGTTAAAGCGGGCGTAAAAGACATCCACGCCATGGCTCTGAGCCTGCGGGCCGTTCTGGTCAGGAAAGGTGAACGAAAAAGTGGTGCCTGCCACATGGATGTTGCCGGCGCTATCCACATAGATGGCATTGCCCTCTTCTTGCAAGGTGCTGCCCAGAAACGTGCTATACACAATGCTGGGCACATGCAGGTTGTGGGGTGGCCGGGAGGAAGATTCGACGCCCCAGCCGAGCCAGGCGCTGACCAGGGTTGCGGTTAACACGAGCCAGATGGCGGGGCGCCGGCCGGCCCAGGCTAGAAAGTGGCGCAAAGCTCCCATAAACAGACGGGCCGACGCGTCGCCAACATAGCCATACATTGGCGACGCGTCACAGAGAAGAGGATTAGATAGGTCAGGCGACAGCCAGTTCGCCCCAGGCAGGGGTTAACCTTCGGCGTACATCGCTTCAATTTCGTTGGCGTATTTCTGACTCACGATCCGCCGTTTGAGCTTGAGCGTGGGTGTCAATTCGCCCCCGTCAATAGTGAATTCACCGGGCAGGATGGTGAATTTGCGCACATGCTCCACTTTGGCAAAGTGGGTGTTGACTTCATCCACCGCTTTTTGAATGACTTCCCTCGTTTTTGGGTGGGTGTGCGCTTGATCCGGAGGGATGTTGTGTTCAGTCGCGAAGCGTTTCCTGGCCTCTGGCTCCAAGGTCAACAGCGCGGACAAAAAGCGACGTTGATCGCCGATCACCATGGCGGCCCCCACCAGGGGGATGTCCGTCAGGGCTGCTTCGATGTTCTTGGGGGCGATGTTCTTGCCGCCTGACGTGATGATAATCTCTTTCTTACGGCCGGTGATGTACAGGAACCCATCGTCGTCAAACTTCCCCAAGTCGCCGGAGTAGAGCCAGCCATTGTTGAGGGTCTCGTCGGTGGCTTTCTGGTCTTTGTAATAGCCCATGAAAACGTTGGGGCCGCGCACCAGAATTTCGCCGTCGTCGGCAATCTTCACTTCCACGCCGGGCAACACCGGCCCCACACTGCCAAAGCGGGTGCGGTTCGGTTGGTTGAAGGTAGTAGGGCCGCAATCTTCTGATTGCCCATACACTTCCAGGATGCGGATGCCCAGGCTGCCGAAGAACTCCAGGATAGTGGGATTGATGGGCGCTGCGCCAGAAACACACACCCGGTTGCGGTTCAGACCGGTGGCCTCACGCACTTTGGAAAAGACCAATTTATGCGCCAGGTCGTGTTGGAGTTTCAGCAGGCCGGCCGGTTCTCTGCCTTCATTGTGCAGATCGGTCACACGCGTTCCCACGTTGCGAGCCCATTTGGCAATGGCAGCCTTAGCGCCGGTGCTGGCTTCGATGTTGGCCTTGACCCCGTTGTAGAAGCGCTCCCACACCCGTGGCACGCCAAAGATAATGGTCGGTTGAACCTCTTTGAGATTGTCGGGTACCTTCAGAGGCGATTCGGCAAAATAAACGAGGTAGCCGGCCATGATGGCGACATGGATGGTGAACATCTGCTCGGCAATGTGGGAGAGGGGCAAATAGGAGAGCACCGAATCGTCAGGGTTGCCCTGGGCCAGGTCGTGGCCGGCGCTGGCCGTCCACACCAGATTGCGGTGCGAGAGCATGACGCCCTTGGGCGGGCCGGTGGTGCCTGAAGTGTAGATCAGGGTTGCCAGCGAATCGGGGTGCAGGGCGGCCAGACGGTTCTCGATCTCGCTCTCGGACGTTTCGCTGGCTTTAGCCATGAACGCTTCCCATGACATCACCAGGGGATCATCGGGTGTCTTCGGGCCGCGCATCATGATGACATGCTTGAGACGGGGCAGATTATGGCGCTCAGCGTCAATTTTGGCCCACTGCCCTTCGTCTTCGAGTAGAATGATACGAGCTTCAGCGTGATCAACAATGTAGCGGACTTCGGCCGGCGAGTTGGTGGTGTAGATGCCAGCCGCAGCGCCGCCAGCCAACATGCCGGCTAGATCCATGATTACCCACTCTGGGCGATTGAAGCCCAAGATGCATACATTCTCTCCGGGTTGGAAGCCCAGGGTGATGAGCGCCCTGGCAGCCTGGCGGACTTCGGCGTTGTAATCACGCCAGCTGACTTTTTTCCAGACCCCGTTAAGTTTGTAGCTATAGGCCGGCCGGTCGGGAATGCTTTTAGCATTCTTTTGCAAATAGTGCAGAATGGTCGGCTCCAACAAAGCTTGCCTCCTTTGAACGAAGAAATAGTAGTGGAATGTGTTTGGGCTTGCCGTATAAAAATGTGAAAAAAACATCACCCAGCCCATCACATCATACCCCAAGGTTAAAAGTTTGTCTACCTGATTTTAGAACCGGAACCAACTATTGTAGGGTCAACCTGGTTGACCTGGTGGCACAATTCCCTTTATAATGTCACCGAAGATGAGCGAACTCAGCAACCCGCACGACCGTTTCTTTAAGGAGACATTCTCACGTCCCGAAGTCGTCCGCCACTTTTTGGAAAGCTATCTTCCGCCCGAGGTGGTTGCAGCGCTTGACCTGACAACTCTGACACCGCAGAAAGATAGTTTCATCGATTCTAATCTACAGACCCAGCAATCAGATTTGCTGTACCAGATCGAGACACATACCAGCCAGGAGGCTTATATCTATTTGTTGCTGGAGCATAAGAGTTACCCTGACACGGGAACCCCGTTGCAGCTCTTGCGTTATCTGGTGAACATTTGGGCGCGTGATATGCGGTTGGGGCGAAAAGAGATGCGACCTATCTTGCCCCTCGTCATTTATCATGGGCGTGAAACATGGCGGATAGCCACCCATTTTAGAGAGTTGTTCGATGGGCCAGAGGCACTGCGCCCGTACTGGCCGACCTTTTCCTATCACTTGTTCGATTTGTCGCGCTACAGTGATGGCGAAATTCAAGGGGCTATCATCGGCCGGGTCGCACTTTTGTTGATGAAACACATCTTCAGGCCCGATTTAGCCCAACGCTTGCCAGATATTTTGCAACTACTGTTGGATCTGGCTGACGCCCGCACAGTACGTGAAATGCTGGAAACAGTGTTGCATTATGTTGTGGCCGCTGCTGCGGACATGAGCGAAGCGGATGTGGCCGCAGCGGTTGAGAGTGCTTTTAAGCAGGACGGAGGTCAAGTTATGCCTACTCTGGCAGAAAAGTGGATTGAGCAAGGCATTGAGCAGGGCATTGAGCAAGGTTTGGAGCAGGGCCTCGAACAGGGTATTCGCGACAGTATTTTGGAGTTGCTAACCTTGCGCTTTGGCCAGGTAGAGGGCGAGATACACCTGCGGCTAAGCCAACTACATGATATTGCCCGGCTGCGTCAGTTGGTTCGTCTGGCAGCGACCGTTGGATCGCTGCCGGCGTTCAGCGAAGGGCTGGAAGATAGGGAATAGGTGTCTGCCTGAAGGTTGCCGATGGACTGATCCAGCATGGGTTAGCGCCGGCCGGCCATGGTCCAGGGGCCAGGCTGATCCAGCATGGAAAGAGAAAAAGGGGGTTTATCCATTTCTGGTTGCAGCCAACGCCCGGCCAGGTAGATGGCCGCATAGGCGAAAGCAGTTCCACCCACCACCCAGATAAGCAGAGCGCCGAGGGCGGCATCGGAGAAGCGCAAGGGGCCGAAAACGACCATGGGAATGGCCGGGGGTGGAGAGGAAAGCAACATGTGCTCCAGGCCGAAGAGTAAAACCAGGCCCACCATTTTGACCGGTATGACGCCGCCAAAAGCATAAACGATGCGTACCACCGGTGGCATAGGAGCGTGCAAGCGCGGTCGCGCCTGGGTGATGTGCCACCAGTAGAGCATTGCTGTCACAAACAGGGTTAGCCACTCCAACAGACGCACCCAACCGTGATCGTTGGCCGCTTGCCCCAGACCAGGGTCGTACCAGGCCCAAAAAGTGCAGACGAAAGTGGCCCAGGCCACGGCCGGCCCGGTACAGAGACGTAACCAGGGGAGCAGTCTCCAGCTTCTCAGGGGTGTGAGATAGCGTTTGAGGGTTAATGGAAGGCCGGCCGCCAGCAAAGGCCAGGGATTGGGGGCAGCTAGAAGCGGCGGTGTCAACGCTGTTAGGATCAGATGTTGCAAAACGCGGCTGGAAAAAAGACGCGACCCGCTGAGGGGAGACGCCCAGACCAGGGCCAACAGCAGCAGCCCGACCAGAGGCGCAACCAGATGGGTGACAGAGGGACGCGCCGCGCCCCGGCCGGCCGACCGTTGCCCAAGCCACCCTCGATAGTAGAGGACGGCCATCATTGCCAGGGTGATGAGCGCCAGACTACGCCCCAGTTCGCTCAGCACGGCGCACCCGTCTGTGTCAATGCCCACACCAACATGGTGTGCCGGCCAAAAGTTGTCGGGGTGAAAAGAGGCTTGCCGTAATGCGTCACCTCCGCTATAGTGGGGTTGGGAGTGGTTGTGTCCCGGTGGGCGCCCCAGTCTTCAAAACTGGTGGCCGGTCGCGCCGAGCGAGCGGCGGTGGGTTCGACTCCCATCCATTCCCGCCTTTTTTAGGGGCCTGCTTCTGTGGCAACCGTCAGCACCGTCACCTCGAAGATGAGCGTGGCGTTGGGCGGAATAACCGGCGGTTGCCCCTCCGCTCCATAGGCCAGGTCTGGGGGAATGACAAGTTGTCGCACCCCACCGGCGCGCATCCCCAACAGACCTTCTTCCCAACCTGGAATGATCAGGCCCTGCCCCAATTGCAATTGAAACGGCTGCCCACGGTCATAGGAGCTGTCGAACTTGCTGCCATCGGCCAGCCAGCCGGTGTAATGAGTCGAGACGACCGCGCCGGCCGTCGCTTCATCCCCATCGCCAACCTGCAAATCCACATATTTCAAACCTGATTCAGTCACAATGTAGTTTGACAATGTTAAATTAGACTCATGAGAGCCATTGTTAGTAAAATTTGAAAATGAAAAAGAAAAAACTTCACGATTAGCCCAATGGGGGCTAAATGAAACAGCAATCGATAAATTAGGTGAATGGCTT